>JAXDNY010000286.1:0-5754 GCA_034669145.1 Hyphomicrobiales bacterium | reverse complement strand
GATGCCCCGCTCGCGGAGTTGGAAGCTTTCGACTTCGCGCCCTTCGTCGCGAACGTGGATCTGCCGATCGGCATGAGCGCCCATGTCGTCTATTGCGCTTTGGACCCGGAGCGGCCGGCAACGATCTCGCCGATCGTCATCCAGGCGATCATTCGCGAAAAAATCGGCTTCGATGGCCTGCTGATCAGCGACGATCTTTCGATGCAAGCGCTATCCGGCACGCTCCGCGAAAGGACCGAGGCAGCACTGGGCGCCGGGATCGATGCAGTCCTGCACTGCAATGCGGAACCGGAGGAGATGCAGGAGGTGGCAGGCGTCACCCCGCCGCTCGCCGGCCGTACGCTGCAGCGCGCCGAGGCCGCACTTGCCCGGCTGCGCCGGCCAGCGGCCGATTTCGATCC
The DNA here is from genome assembly GCA_034669145.1 of Hyphomicrobiales bacterium. GTDB lineage: Bacteria > Pseudomonadota > Alphaproteobacteria > Rhizobiales > Xanthobacteraceae > PALSA-894. The sequence goes on along the minus strand of JAXDNY010000286.1, from coordinate 5,353 downwards.
TGTGGACGCCCGAGCCCGTCTCAACTCCGCCCTTGCGATGGCGGTCTGAAAAGACCACTTTTCGCCGCTCTGAAGGCTCACAATGCCGCAAGCGATTCGGCAAGTGAGTGATTCGGGCGGAGAGGATGGCGGAGGAACTACCCTTCGAAGGCGAGAGAGTTGAACGGGCCGAAAGCGAGCCCGCCTTTCTCGTCGACCTCGACGGTTTCGAGGGGCCGCTCGACCTGCTCCTGGAACTGGCGCGGCGCCAAAAGGTCGATCTCCATCGAATTTCGGTGCTCGCGCTCGCCGAGCAATATCTCGAATTCATAGAGGCAGTGCGCCGGGTGCGGCTGGAGTTGGCGGCCGATTATCTCGTCATGGCGGCTTGGCTCGCCTACCTCAAATCGCGGCTGCTCCTGCCGGAGCCGCCCAAGGGCGAGGAGGCGGATGCCGCCGACCTAGCCAATGCCCTGGCGCTCAGGCTGCGCCGGCTGGAGGCGATCCGCGCTGCCGCGGGGCAGCTCGTCAGCCGGCCGCGGCTCGGCCGCGATATGTTTGCCCGCGGCCAGCCGGAAGGCATAGAGACAATTGCCTCGACCCAATGGCAGGCGAGCCTCTACGACCTGCTCTCCGCTTATGCCAGCCAGCGTCAGAAACGCGCGCTGTCGCATGTGACAGTGCGCCAGCGGGTCGTCTGGTCCCTCGGCGAGGCGCGCGAAGCGCTGGAGCGCATCGTCGGCCGAGCGCTCGATTGGACCGTGCTTGACGACTACCTCTTCGAGTACTGCGTGAGCCCGGAAATGGCGCGCACCGTTCGGGCCTCCGCTTTTTCGGCATCGCTGGAAATGGTGCGCGAGGGCGAACTCGATGTGCGCCAGGAGCGGCCCTTCGCGCCGCTCTGGATACGCAGGCGGCGTCCGGCCGAGCGGCCGGCGCTTTCCGTCGTGGTTTAGGAGCAATCTTTGGCAGACGTCATCCGCATGTTCAGCTTCGAGGAGGAGCGCGACGAGGCCGCGCGCACCGGAGCGGAGGAAAAGTTGCGTGAAGCCGCGCGAATCGCCGAGGCGCTGCTCTTTGCCGCGAGCGAGCCGATGGACGAAGGCGAGATCGCCCGCCGCCTTCCGGACGGCAGCGATCTTAGCGCGGTGATGGCGCGGCTGCGCGAAGACTACGCCCAGCGTGGCATCAATCTCGTGCGCGTCGGCCGCAAATGGCTGTTCCGCACTGCCTCCGATCTGGGCTGGATTCTCTCCCGCGAGAAACTCGAGGAGAAGAAGCTCTCGCGCGCCGCGTTGGAGACGCTGGCGATCGTCGCCTATCATCAACCCGTGACGCGCCACGAGATCGAAGACATACGCGGCGTGGCGATTTCCAAAGGCACGCTCGATGTCCTGCTCGAGACGGGTTGGGTGCGGCTACGCGGGCGCCGTCGCGCGCCCGGCCGGCCGATCACCTATGGGACGACCGAACAGTTCCTGCTGCATTTCGGGCTGGAGCAGATTGGGGATCTGCCTGGCCTGGAGGAGCTGAAAGGCGCCGGCCTTTTTGATGGCCGGCTGCCACAGGGCTTTGGCGTGCCGCAGCCGAGCGACGCGCTCGAATTGCGCGAGGACGAGGACCCGCTCGAGGCGGACGCGGAGGAGCTCGAGTTAGCGGAGCCCGAGGCGCAGGGCCCTTCAGATCGGGCTCCCGAGGACGAGGAGCCGCTTGGGGACTAGACCGACCTTCTGCCGGCCTGACCATCTGAGTTGACGCTTTATACATCAGTATTGCATATTCCTGCATGGCCCTCTGGCCTGCAGGAGGTTCGCTTTGATCACCGCCGCGCAGATGCGCGCCGCCCGCGCGCTTGTTGGACTTGATCAGGCGGCGCTCGCGAAATTGTCGGGCGTGTCGCTTCCCACCATCCAGCGGATGGAGGCGAGCGAGGGCAATGTCCGCGGCGTTGTCGAGAGCCTGACCAGAGTGGTCGAAGCGCTCGACCGGGCGGGCATCGAACTCATCCGCGAAAACGCTGCGAGCAACGGCCGCGGCCGGGGCGTGCGGCTTAAGGCGGCGAAAGCAGTGGACGCGCGATGAGCGGCGCGACCGCGCGGCCGGCCGAGCCGTCCTTTCTGGAACTCTTCACGCCGAAGCTTGTCACGATCCTGCGCGAGCACTACCGGTTGCGCGACTTCAGGGCTGATGTTCTCGCCGGCCTGACCGTAGCGATCGTCGCGCTGCCGCTGTCGATGGCGATCGCGATCGCGTGCGGCGTTACGCCCGATCGCGGTCTCTATACGGCGATCGTCGGTGGCTTCTGCGTATCGGCGCTCGGCGGCAGCCGTTTTCAGATTGGCGGTCCGGCGGGCGCCTTCATCGTCCTCGTTGCCGCAACCGTGCAGCAGCACGGTTTGGACGGCCTTCTTCTCGCAACCTTCATCTCTGGGCTCATCCTTTTCGCGATAGGGCTTCTGCGGCTCGGCACCTTCATCAAATACATTCCCTATCCGGTGACCGTCGGCTTTACCGCCGGCATCGCGATCATCATCCTGGCCAGCCAAATAAAGGATCTGCTCGGCCTGACGCTTGCGGGCCAGGAGCCCGGCGCCATCATTGCGAAGCTCGTCGTGCTTGCACAGGCGCTCCCGACCACGAACGCCGCTGCCATCGTGCTCGCTGTTGCGACCCTGGCGATCATATTCGCGCTCCGCCGGCTGCGTCCGCACTGGCCGGGCCTCCTGATTGCGGTCGCTTTTGCCTCGCTTGCGGGTTGGCTACTGAGCTTGCCCGTGGAAACGATCGGCACGCGTTTTGGCGGCATTCCGCATGCACTGCCGGCTCCGCAATTGCCGGCATTCTCGATGGATAAAATCGGAGAGGTACTGCCTGCAGCGCTCTCTTTCGCGCTGCTTGGTGGCATTGAGAGCCTGTTATCTGCTGTTGTCGCGGATTCGATGAGCGGGCGGCGGCACCGCTCGAATTGCGAACTCGCGGCGCAGGGCGTCGCCAATATGGCCTCGTCCCTCTTCGGCGGCATCTGCGTGACCGGCACGATCGCGCGCACCGCAACGAACGTGCGTGCCGGCGCGCGCAGTCCGGTCGCCGGCATGCTGCATTCGGTTTTCCTGCTTCTCTTTATGCTTGTCGCCGCGCCGCTGGCGAGCTTCATCCCGCTCGCCGCCCTCGCCGGCGTTCTCGTGACGGTCGCCTGGAACATGGTCGAGAAGCATGCTTTCGCGACGCTGATCCGAGCCTCGCGCGGCGACGCGGTTGTGCTGCTTGCGACTTTTCTTCTCGTCGTGTTTCGCGATTTAACTGAAGGTATACTGGTCGGCTTCGGGATCGGCGCGCTTCTGTTCCTGCATCGCATGGCGCAGGCCGTGGATATCGAGACAGGGCTACCCCTCGTGCAGGAAGATCGCCGCGATAGTGAAGCAGGGCGCACGGCTTACGATTCGGCCCTGGCAACCGATCGCGACGTGATCGTGTTGCGCATATCGGGCGCGTTCTTCTTCGGTGCGGCGGCGAGCGTCGGGGCCACGCTCGACCGCCTTGCCGAGCATCCGAAATTCTACGTCCTCGATTTCTCCGCCGTGCCGCTGCTCGACAGCACGGCCGCTACGACGATTGCCGCGTTTGTCGAAAAGGCCAATCGCGGCGGAACAGAGGTTCTGATCAGCGGCGCGAGCAGGCCGGTGCGGCACGCCTTACTTCAACACGGGGTTCGCCGTCCCGTCGCGCGCTTCATGCCGGGCCTGGAGGAGGCGGTCGCGGCCGCACACGAAAGACTGCGGGAAGGCGTCGCGGTGTAGTTCGGTTACGAGAGCCAGAGCAGAACAAGCGCCAGCAAGGCTGGGCCTGCCTGCACAAGGAAGATTTTGGGGCTGACGGAATAGCCGCCATAGGCTCCCGCGGCGACGACGCAGAGTAGGAAGAAAATCTGGATATGGAATCCGGCGCGCGGCTCGGGATAGAGCAGCCCGAAGATCAGGCCTGCTGCAAGAAATCCGTTGTAGAGCCCCTGATTGGCGGCGAGAACGGCTGAATCCTGCGCCTTTTCCAAAGTTTGGCCGAACGTGCGAAGCCCGAGCGGCTTCGTCCACAAAAACATCTCCAGGGCGAGGAACCAGAGATGCGCGAGCGCGACCAGCCCGACAAGGATTTGCGCGATCAGTCTCATAATGTTTCCTTCAGGAAGTCTCGGCCAGAACGGGACTGAGGGATTAATGCGATGCTGATCGTAACAGGAAGTCTCGTCGCTCGCCGGGATAGTTTTGAGGAATTGCGCGTCCGGGCGCTTGAGCATGTCCGCCGCTCGCGAGGCGAGCCTGGCTGCCTTTCGCATGCGGTGCATGTCGATTGCGAAAACCCGCTGCGCCTCGTCTTTGTCGAAGAGTGGGAGAGCAGGGAGGCGCTGCTCGCGCATTTCGCCGTGCCCGAGTCACGCAGCTTTGTGAAATCCGCCCGGACGCTCGCGATCGAAGTGAGCCCGATCGGAATCTTCGACGCGGCGCCGATCGAAAAGCTGTAACTACTGCCCGCGCTTGGCGCGTGTGGCGAAGCGCACGGCCTCTTCCGCGGCGCGGAACAAAGCTTTGGCTTTGTTCACGCATTCGCGGTGCTCGTAGGCTGGATCGGAATCATAGACAATGCCGGCGCCGGCCTGCACGTGCATCTTGCCGTCTTTGACGACGGACGTGCGCAGCACGATGCAGGTGTCCATCTCGCCGGAGGCACCGAAATAACCGATGCAGCCGCCGTAGGGGCCGCGCTTGTCGATCTCGAGCTCGTCGACGATCTCCATCGCGCGCACTTTCGGCGCGCCGGAGACGGTGCCCGCGGGGAAACCGGCGGCCAGCGCATCGATCACATCGAAGCGCGGGTCGAGTCGTCCTTCGACGTTGGAGACGATGTGCATCACGTGGCTATAACGCTCGACCGCGAACTGCTCGGTGACATTGACTGTACCGATCTCGGCCACGCGGCCAACGTCGTTACGCCCGAGATCTAGCAGCATCAGATGTTCGGCGCATTCCTTCTCGTCGGCGAGAAGATCGGCGGCAAGCCGCTCGTCTTCGGCCGGCGTCGCGCCGCGCCAGCGCGTCCCGGCGATCGGCCGAATGGTCACCTTGCCGTCGCGTACGCGAACCAAAATCTCGGGGCTGGAACAAACGATCTGAAACGTGCCGAAATCGAGATGACATAAGAACGGCGCGGGATTGACACGCCGCAGCGCGCGATAAAGTGCGAAAGCCGGCAGGGCAAAAGCCGAGGTGAAGCGCTGCGAAAGCACGACCTGAAAAATATCGCCTGCGCGTATATATTCCTTCGCGCGCTCGACGATCTCCAGGAAGTGCGGCTCCGGCGTGTTCGAGACCGACTCTTCCGC
>JAXDNY010000285.1:0-14681 GCA_034669145.1 Hyphomicrobiales bacterium | reverse complement strand
GACAGTCCACCGGGGGTCGTGCGGAGCAGGCTTCAAACACCGCGCGCGGGACGCCGGAGAAATGGCGGACTTGCGGAGTTACCGACTGCGCCTGAGCGCCGCGAGGCGATCAGGCCCGCGGGTCCGTTGAGGACCCGGCGTCCCGCGCCGCCCTCACTTTTTCGGCGGCGCAGCTATCGCAAAACTCGGGTGCAAAAACGCGCCGCGAGAACGAGAGCGGTTGCGCGCCTATTCCTTCTGCAACGAATTCAACAAATCGTGTAACCTTGATATGCATGGATGCAAACCGAGGCTCACGTTTCCAAAATGCTCTCTTGGGACGACTTTCGCTACGTGAAGGCCATCGCCGACACTCGCTCGCTCGGCGGCGCGGCGACCGAGCTTTCGGTCAACCACACGACGGTGTTTAGCCGCCTCGCGCAGATCGAGGGTCAGCTTGGCTCGCGCCTGTTCGAGCGCAGCCGCGGCGGCTATGCGCTGACCCCGTGCGGCGAGGAGATGGTGCGGCTCGCCGAGCGCATGGGCGAAGACATCGTGACGTTCGAGCGCCAGGTGACCGGGCACGACCTGCGCCCGTCGGGCGAATTGCGCGTCACCACCAACGACACCGCGCTGGTGCATCTGATGACCGACGTGTTCGCGGATTTCCGCCGCGCGTATCCGGAAATTTCGCTCGATGTCGTGGTGGCGAACCAGGCGCTGAATCTCTCCAAGCGCGACGCCGACGTCGCGATCCGCGCAACCGATCGTCCGCCCGAAACGCTGATCGGACGGCGCGTCGCGGGCCTCGCGTGGGCGGTGTTCGCGGCATCCGAGAAGGCGCCGGAACATTTCGATCCGGACAATGACGGGCGCGCGGTGGACTGGATCGGCTTCGGCGACAACCTCGCCAACCTCAAGGCCGCGAAATGGCTGAAGGAGCACGCCGCGCCCGGCCGCATCGTGTACCGCATCAACACCGTGCTGGGTCTCGCCGAGGCGACCGCCGCCGGCATCGGCTATGGCATTCTGCCGTGCTTCATCGGCGGTTCGACGCCGGGGCTCACCCGCCTCACCGCGCCCATCGACGAGGCGGCGGACGCGCTGTGGCTGCTCACGCATGCGGACCTGCGGGCGACCGCGCGCGTGCGCGCCTTCATGGATTTCGCCGGCAACGAGATTGCCAAGCGGCGGAAGCAATTGGAGGGAACGGGGTGAGGGGTTGCGAGAGCCTTGATAAAAACGAACGATCGTGCTTTTTTTGTTTTCCCATTTTCGAGACGCAGGAGCGTGACGTGAACGAACGAAGCTACGGCGTCACGCCGACCGAAGAGATTCTGACGTATGACGGACTGGGCTTCCTGCAGGCGCTGGTGGACGGGAAGCTGCCTGCCCCGCCGATTGCCCAGACGCTCGGCTTCGATCTCGTGCATGTCGAAAAGGGCAAGGCGGTGTTCGAGGGACTGCCCACCTTCAAGCACTACAATCCGATCGGCGTCGTGCATGGCGGCTTCACCATGACGCTGATGGATTCGTGCATGGCCTGCGCGATCCAGACCACGCTGGCCAAGGGCGAGATCTATACGACGCTCGAGGTGAAGGTGAATCTCGTGCGCGCGATCACCAAGGACACGGGGCTGATCCGCGCGACGGGCCGGCTGATCCATCGCGGCCGCACCACCGGTACGTCGGAAGGCGACGTGCGCGACGCCGCGGGCAACCTGCTCGCGCACGGCACCACGACGTGCCTGATTTTCCCGGCTAAAAAATAGCGCGCGCGTTACGGCGAGATGGAGGAGCGGATGCCGGCCTGCTCGACCGACGGCAAGGGCGCCGAGGATACCGGCTGCACCGGCGCCGCGGCTGGCTTTTCGTGCTGCGGCTTGTGACCGCGCCGGATCGACACGCGCGTAAGCGCAGGCGCCGCCTCCGGTGCGGGCGTAATCGAGGCCTGCACGGTTTCGCCGCGGCCGCCGCCGCGCCGCACGAATTCGCAATAGGCAAAGCCGAAGCCGGAGATCGCGCCGCGGAAGCTGTTGCCGCCGGTCTTGACGAGATCGAAGCACGGATTGAAGAACGCACCCTTCACGTTCGAGCAGATCGCCTCGCCCTTTGGATACAGCGTACCGGGCGGCAGATGCATGAAGCGCGTGTTGCCGGTGCCGCGCATGCGCACGACGCCCGCGACCGAGCCGTCGTTGAAGATGCGCCCCGTTCCGGTCGAGCCCTCGAAACAGGTGAACGAGAACAGCTTGCCGGCGACGAAGCGGCGCGCCGCATCGGCATTCAAGGTTTCGGCGAGGACGGGCGTGACGGCCAACAGGCTCCCCAGCACGACAGCAGCACGCACGACCATGAGTTACTCCCTGTTAACCATCCGGGCCGGAGGCATATTGCCCGACGAATGTCGCCAAATCCTGAACGCGTTTACGAGATTTTGACCACGATTCGGCCCCTAATGCGGCCATCCAGGATCGCAGGCGCCGCTACCAGCACGCCGGGAAGCTGAATTTCGTTGGTCATCGTCTGCAACTTGCCGCGATCGAGGTCGGTTGCGAGGCGATTCCAGGCCTCCCGCCGCACCGATTGCGGGCACATCACCGAGTCGATGCCCAAAAGCGACACCGCGCGCAAACTGAACGGCGCGACGGTGGTCGGCAGGTCCATGCCGCCCGCAAGGCCGCAGGCGGCGACCGCGCCGCCGTAGCGGGTTCCGGCGAGCACATTGGCAAGCGTGGTCGAGCCGACCGAGTCGATGCCGCCGGCCCAGCGTTCCTTGGCCAACGGCTTGCCCGGCGCGGAGAGTTCCTTGCGGTCGAGGATTTCGGACGCGCCAAGCCCGCGCAAATACGGCTCCTCCTGCAGACGGCCGGTGGCGGCGATCACCTTGAAGCCGCGTTTGGACAGAAGCGCAATCGCCACCGAACCGACGCCACCGGCAGCGCCCGTGACGACGATCGGGCCGCGGTCGGGCGTAACGCCGTGGCGCTCCAGCGCCATGACGGCGAGCATCGCGGTGTAGCCCGCGGTGCCGATCGCCATCGCCTCGCGCCCGGTCATGCCGGGCGGCACCGGGACGAGCCAGTTGCCGTTTACGCGCGCTTTTTCGCCGTAGGCGCCGAGATGGTTCTCGCCGACGCCCCAGCCGTTGAGAATAACGCGGTCGCCCGGCTTCCATTCGGGATGGGTCGAGCTCTCGACCATGCCGACGAAGTCGATGCCGGGGATCATCGGGAACCGGCGCACCACCGGCGCCTTGCCGCTGACCGCAAGGCCGTCCTTGTAATTGACCGTGGACCACTCGACGCGGACGGTCACGTCGCCGTCCATCAGTTCACTTTCGTCGAAATCAACGAGCTTCGCGGTCTGACCGGTTTCGGTCTTGTCGATGCGTACTGCTCTGAATGTCCCCACGCGAAAGCTCCCGGCCCAGTGCCGTGGATTAGTGGACGACAAAGCAAGTGAGATCAAGCGCGTGCGAGCGGAACCTCGTTCTCCATGCCGACGGCCGAGCGGGCACGTCCCTTCAGGCTCGGATAGAGCCGTGCCATTTCGGCAATCAGGAACTTGGCCGGCACGTCGTGGAAGGCGCCGTGCAGCACTTCGTACTTCATGAAGGTGCGGCCTTCGCCGTCGTAGGCTTGCAGCAGCGCGTCCGAGCCGCCGTCGAAGTCGAGCGGCGCGACGCCGAAGCGCGCGCACAGGGTCGAATTGAAGGTCGGGCTCGCCTTGACCCAGCGGCCGTCGAGGAACACCTCGGTAAAGCCGTGCCACGCGAAGTAGTTGGTGCCCATCTTCTCGCGCAGTTTTTCGCTTGAGAGATGATTGGTCACGTCGGCGAAGGCGACGCGCGCCGGAACGGCGGACGCGCGGCACAGCGCGGCAAACAGCGCGGCCTTGCCGACGCAGTAGCCGGCGCCCGCATTCAGGACACTCGATGCGCGGTAGACTTCGGGATCGGAATAATCGAGATCGGGGTCATACCGGATCTCGCGCGCCGCGAGATAAAAGCGCTGCACCTTCTCGGCGGCAGGCATATCCGCCGTCACCGTCCGGGCAGCGAACGCAGCAATCGCCGGATGATCGCTGTCGACGTATTCGGCAGGCGCCAGATAGACGGCGTTCTCTTCGCTTTCCAAGACATGCTCCGCTTGCGGCAACCGCAGATCAGGCAGGGGCTGCCCGCAACACGGGCTTCTCCTCGATCGGCAGGTTGATGACGGCCGACAATATGCCGAAGGCAACCGCGAGCCACCACACAATATCGTAGGAGCCGGTACGCTCGTACAGCAGGCCGCCCATCCACGCGCCGAGGAAGCCGCCGACCTGATGGCTGAAGAATGCAAAGCCGTAGAGGGTCGCGAGCCAGCGGGTCCCGAACATCAGCGAAACGAGCCCCGACGTCGGCGGGACGGTGGACAGCCACATCAGGCCCATTCCGGCAGCGAACAGCAGCGTCGTGACCGGGCTTGCCGGCAGGAGCACGAAGGCTGCGATGAAAACGGCACGCAGGAAATAATTGAGCGCGAGCAGATAGCGCCGCGGATACTTGGTCGAAAGCCAACCGACCGAGATCGACCCGATGATGTTAAACAAGCCGATGGTCGCGAGCGCCCAACCGCCGACCTGAGCGCTCAAGCCGCGATCGATCAGATACGCCGGCAGATGCAGCGTGATGAACGCAAGCTGGAAGCCGCAGGTGAAGAAGCCGAAGACAAGCAGCACGTAGGAGCGATGTCCGAACGCCTCGCTGAGCGCGCCGGTGAGGGATTGGGTTGGCGCGGCGCCCGCTTTGGTCGCCGTATTCGGCGGGGTCGCGAGCGCGAGCGCCATGGGAACGATCAGCACCAGCAGGCCGCCGAACACCAGCAGCGCGTGCTGCCAACCGACGCCGTCGATGAGCGCAACGCCGAACGGCGCGAACAGGAATTGGCCGAACGAGCCGGCCGCCGTGCCGGCGCCGATGGCCAGCATGCGGTAGCGCTCATCGAGCAGCTTGCCGAAGGCCGCGATCACGAGGTTGAACGAGCAGCCGGAGAGGCCGAAGCCAACCAGCACGCCTGCGGTGACTTGAAGCGTCAGCGGCGAGGTCGTGTACGCCATCAGCGCCAGACCCGCCGCATACATGAGCGCGCCGATGCTCATCACCCGAACCATGCCGAAGCGGTCCGCGACCGCCCCGGCGAACGGCTGGCCAATGCCCCAGAGCAGGTTCTGCAGCGCGAAGGCGAGGGCAAACACGTCGCGGCCCCAACCATTCGCCTGCGTCATCGGCGTGAGGAAGAAGCCGAATGCCGAGCGCGGGCCAAAGCCCAGCAGGGAGATCAGGCAGCCGCAGACGATAATGACCGCAGGCGTGCGCCATCCGATAGCGCGCGTGACTTGGGCTACTTGCGTCATGAGATAATTCCGTGCCGGAGCGAGAGACTCTTCAAGTAGGGCTCCGCTGCCGATCGACCCAACGAAATATTGTGATCGGATCGATCTCATTCTTGCATGGCTGTTTCAGACCGCAGGGGGACTCGCAATTCACCGGAAGCCATGCTATATATGATTTGCTCGGAATGAGAATAAGGTTTCCGGGAGAGCGGTGCGAACGATGCCGGCGGTAAGCCGGTTGTTTTCGTCCCCCTATATGCTCATCTTGAGCATATGCTCAATGGAGGCGGCAATGCCGGTACTTGCGTCACTCGGACCCACGCGCAGCCACCCGTTCATGCCCGCTCCGTCTGGGGCCGGTGAACTGTCGGCTGCGGCGCGCAAATACGGCGTCCTGCCGCTGCCGCCGCTTGAATGGAACGCACAGGTGGAGCGCGAGACCGCGCATCTTTACGACCGCGTGCGGGCCGTGGTGCCGCCGGTCGAGTGGCCGTTCTTTGCGCCCTACGTCAAGGCAATCAACGACCTGAAGCGCGAGCGCGGCGCCGTCATCCTGGCGCACAACTATCAAACGCCGGAAATCTACAACTGCGTCGCCGATTTCGTCGGCGACTCGCTGCAACTCGCAATCGAGGCGACCAAGACGAAGGCGCCGATCATCGTGCAGGCCGGCGTGCACTTCATGGCCGAGACCTCGAAGATTTTGAACCCGGACAAGACCGTGCTGATCCCGGACATGCGCGCGGGCTGTTCGCTCGCGTCGTCGATCACCGGCGAGGACGTGCGGCTGTTGCGCGACGCCTACCCGGGCGTGCCGATCGTCGCCTATGTGAACACATCGGCCGACGTAAAGGCCGAGGTCGATATCTGCTGCACCTCGGCGAATGCCGTGCAGGTGGTGGAAAGCCTCAACGCCGACACCGTGATCTTCCTCCCCGATCAGTATCTGGCGAGCTACGTCGCCTCGCAGACCAAGGTGAAGATCATCGCCTGGAAAGGCGCGTGCGAGGTGCACGAGCGCTTCACCGCCGATGAGCTTGAGAAATATCGCGCGGCCGACCCTTCCGTGCAGATCATCGCACATCCCGAATGCCCGCCCGACGTGCTGGACGCGGCCGACTACACCGGCTCGACCAAAGGCATGATCGACTGGGTGCGCAAGAACAAGCCGAAGCGCGTCGTGATGGTCACCGAATGCTCGATGGCCGACAACGTGAAGGCGGAGCTGCCCGACGTCGAGTTCGTCAAGCCGTGCAATCTCTGCCCGCACATGAAACGCATCACGCTGCCGAAGATCCTCGACAGCCTCGTGTACCTGAAAGAGGAAGTCACGATCGATCCGATGATCGCCGCGAAGGCGCGGCGTTCGGTCGAACGGATGATCCAACTCAAGAATTAATGACATGCGCACCACGCAATTCAATGCCGATGTGGTCATCGTCGGCGGCGGGCTCGCAGGGCTGTTCTGCGCGCTGAAGCTTGCCCCGCGTCCGGTGACAGTCATCACGGCCGCGCCGATCGGCGAAGGCGCCTCGACCGCCTGGGCGCAGGGGGGCATCGCCGCAGCGGTCGCCGAAGGCGATACGCCGGAGGCGCATGCGCGCGACACGATTCTCGCCGGCGCTGGTCTCGTTGACGAGGTGGTCGCGCTCGCGATGGCGCGCGAGGCGCCGGACCGCATCCGTGACCTGCTCGCCTACGGCGTCCCGTTCGACAAGGACCTGGAGGGCCGCCTCACCGTCGGACGCGAGGCCGCGCATTCGGCGCGCCGCATCGTGCATGTGCGCGGCGATCAGGCCGGAGCCGCCATCATGGCGGCGCTGGTCGCGGCCGTGCGCGGTTGCCCAAGTATCCGCGTACTCGAAGGCCACGTGGCCGAGGACCTGCTGACCGATGGCCACCGGGTGGTCGGTGTGCAGGTTCGTGGAGCCGATGGCCTCTTGATGAATATTCCGGCGCGTGCCGTGGTGCTCGCTTCAGGCGGCCTTGGTCATCTGTATGCGGTGACGACCAACCCGACCGAAGCGCGCGGCCACGGGCTTGCCATCGCGGCACGCGCGGGTGCGGTGATCGCCGATCCGGAATTCGTGCAATTCCACCCGACCGCGATCGATATCGGACGTGATCCGGCGCCGCTCGCGACCGAGGCGATCCGCGGCGAGAGCGCGACGCTTGTGAACCGAGCGGGCGAGCGCTTCATGCTGAAAATCCATCCCGACGCCGAGTTGGCGCCGCGCGATATCGTGGCACGCGGCGTGTTCGCCGAGCTTGCGGCCGGGCGCGGTGCGTACCTCGATGCCCGAAGCGCGATCCCGAACTTCGCGCAGCGCTTCCCGGGCGTGACCGCAAGCTGCCGCAGTGCCGGCATCGATCCGGCGAGCGACCTGATCCCGGTCGCGCCGGCTGCGCATTATCACATGGGCGGGGTTGCGACCGACGCGAGCGGACGCACCTCACTCGACGGATTGTGGGCGGCAGGCGAAGTCGCCTCGACAGGCGCGCATGGCGCCAATCGCCTTGCGTCCAATTCGCTGCTCGAAGCCGTGGTCTACGCGGCCCGCATCGCCGAGGACATCGGTCAATTGCCGTCGCCGACGTCCGTGCGCTTCGTCGAAGCGCGGCTCGGGGCGACCCCGGTCGCAACAAGCGATCCCGCTCGCGAACAAGCCCTGCGCCGGCTCATGTCGTCTTGTGTCGGCGTGATCCGGGATCGCAATGGCATGAGACGTGCGCTTACTGAAATCGCCGGCATCGAGCGCACGTGGTCGCGCATCCCGCAATTGCGCAACATGGCGACGACGGCGCTGTTGATTACCGCGGGCGCCTTGCAGCGCGAGGAAAGCCGTGGCGGCCACTATCGCTCGGACTACCCGAACACCGATCCTGCGCAGCAGAAGCGCACGTTCCTGACGCTTGACGATGCGCGGGCGATTGCTGCGTCCGTCACGCCTGCCCGGCGGGCGGTCGCATGACCTCCCTGCTCTGCCCCGACGCGTTTCTCTCGCCGCTCGAAATCGACGCCGCTGTGCTGCGCGCGCTCGCCGAGGATCTCGGCCGTGCCGGCGATGTGACTTCGACCGCGACCGTGCCGGAGGGCACGCGCGGGCGTGCCATCGCGGTCGCGCGCCAGGCCGGAACAATTTCGGGCTTGCCGCTGGTCGCGGCGACCATGCGCAAACTCGATCCGGCGATCGCGATCACCGCGCACACGCGCGACGGCGACGCGGTTGCGGCGAAGACCCCGCTGCTCACGATCGAAGGCGACGCGCGCGCCTTGCTCGGGGCGGAACGCGCCGCACTGAATTTCCTCGGTCATCTCTCCGGCATTGGGACGGCCACTGCGTCGTTCGCAAAGCTCATCGCGCACACGCACGCGCGCGTCTGCTGCACGCGGAAAACGACGCCGGGGCTGCGATCCTTGCAAAAATACGCGGTGCGCTGCGGCGGTGGCTTCAATCACCGCTTTGGGCTCGATGATGCGATCCTGATCAAGGACAACCACATCGCCATCGCGGGTGGTATTTCGGCGGTGCTGAGGCGCGCCAAGGCGGTCGCGGGGCATCTGGTGAAGATCGAGATCGAGGTCGACACGCTCGACCAGCTGCGCGAGGTGCTCGCCGTCGGCGGCGCGGATGTCGCGCTGCTGGACAACATGAATCCAGCGACGCTGCGTCAGGCTGTCGCAATGGTCGCAGGGCGCCTCGTTCTCGAAGCTTCCGGCGGCATCACGCACGAAACGGCCGCGGCCGCCGCCGAAACCGGCGTGGATTATCTCTCGTCCGGCGCCATCACCCATTCGGCGCCCAATCTGGATGTCGCGCTCGACATCGAGATGTGACTGCCGATTCGACCACCGCGCGTGTTCGAATTGACACTCGACTAATTAGTCACTTGCGCGGCCGCACATTACCAAGCATTCATTGTACGGGATTCGTATGTAACACGCGGGCTTCGGGCAATTCTCGACATGGCGGTTTCGACGTGAAGCGAAAAATTCTGGTGATGGGCCTGGCGAGCGCGGGCAAGACCACGCTGTCCAAAGTGCTCGCGCCGCGGCTCAATGCGGTGCACTTCAACGCCGACGAGGTGCGCGCCAACATCAACAAGGATCTCGGATTCGCGGAGGAAGATCGCGTCGAGCATGCCCGGCGCATGGGCTGGCTGTGCGACCGGGTGGTCGAGGTCGGCGGCTACGCGATCGCGGACTTCATTTGCCCGACACCTGAAACCCGCGCGGCGTTCTTTGCCGGCGGCGACGCCTTCGTGATCTGGCTCGACCGCATCAAGCAGAGCCCGTTCGAGGACACGAATCGCATGTTCGTTCCGCCGGAGCATGTCGATCTGCGGGTGGAGCCGGAGGGCACGCCCGAATACTGGGCCGAACAGGCGATGATAAACTTGCGCCCGGTGTTCGATCCGAAGAAACCGACCGCGCTGTTCCTCGGGCGCTACCAGCCGTTCCATGACGGCCACAAGGCGCTGATCGCCGAAGGCATCAAGCGCGTCGGGCAAGCCTGCATCGCGGTCCGCAATACGCAAGGCACCGACGAGAAGAATCCGTTCGAGTTCGAATATGTGCGCGCGCGGATCGAGCACGGCCTGCGGCAGTACGAGGGCCGGTTCGTCGTGATGCCGCTCCCGAACATCACCTCGATCTTCTATGGCCGCGACGTCGGCTACACGATCGAGCGCATCGATCTCGACACGTCGGTGCAGGATATTTCCGCAACGGAAGTTCGGCGGAAGATGTCGCGCAAGCACTGAACTACATCTTGGCGGCGGCGTCGGCCGTATAGGTCGCGCTGCCCCATGACGGGGCCTCATCGCCATCGCCCCATTTGCGCGGGCGGTAGAAGTGATGCAGCCCGATCTTCGAGTTCTTCCTCATCGCGCGCACCCAGTAAGGATGCACGTAGGACGCATGATAGTGCGTCGATTTCGCGATCTCGGGCAGCCACAGCTTGCCGTCGAGCGTCTCGCGCGCGATGCGCTGCGCGCGCGACCATGAGTCCGCATCCGTGACGACATCCGGAATACCGTCGCACGCGAAGGTGAACTGGCATGCGAGATGGCGGTGCGCGTTCTGATAAACGACGCCGCATACGTCGTTGGGGTAGAAGCCCGAGAATGCCCGGTTCATCACGACTTGCGCGACCGCGATCTGCCCGCGCACCGGTTCGCTGCGCGCTTCGAAGTAGACCGCATTGGCGAGACACTTCTCGGCCTTGGCGCGCTTCGGGCCGAGAAGGCCTAAGTGCTCAGCCGGCGTCTTCGGGCGGCGGCCCTCGCCTGTCACTTCGCCCTTGCCGGCAACCGTCACGCCGGGCACGGCCGTCGCCGGAGCCGGGGCGGTCTGCTTCATGTCGGGATCGGCGGGCGCGCGCGGGGTCATCAGCACCGGCTCCTCGCCGATCGCCCACGGCTTCATGTCGCCGAGCGTCGTGCCGAACAGGTCGTTGCCGAAGTAAAGCCGCGTCTCCTTCACCTCGGCATTGAGGCCTTCGAGGCTGGGCGGCGCATTCGGCGTGAATTCGGTCGGATCGAGATCGGCGAGATCGGCCGGATCCTCCATCGAGATCTTCGGATTGAGCTCAAGCGACAGCGAAATGTCGTATTCGGGAAATGGCTCGGAATGCATCGCGGCCGCGATCTCGTCAGGCTTCGCGTCCGGCGCATTGCGCCGCAGCGCGTCGCGCGCGATGTCGGCGAGCACCACGATCTGCGCGTCCGGCAGTTCATTCTCGGTATGATCGTTGAGTTCAAGCTCGCCGGTCCTGGCGCGCCCCGGCATGATTGTCTGCCCGGGCCGCTCCTCGACCGAATGTGCAGGTTCTTCGTGCGCTGCCGGCTCCGGCGTGCCGGGCACCAGCCGGTCGCCCTTGCCGGCCCGATTGATCGTCGGGAAGACGATCTGTTCGTCGCGCCGCGCCGCATACGGGTTGACGCCGATCGATCCGACCACGTCGCTCGTCACCGCGAGACTTGCAAGACGCACGAGCGGTATTTCGGGGATTGCGGTCCCGATCGGACGCGGCATGCTGAAGGTCGCGGCATGGATCGTGCCGAACGGAGAGGCGATGAGGTGCTCGCGCCAGCGCGCGGCAACTGCCGGCCGCTGCGCCGCGGGCGCGGCGAGGTCCTGATGGCCGACCTGCGTCGGCGTCAGGACATAGACGAAGATGGCGAGACCGAAGGAGGCAATTTCCGCCCCCTTCGGTCCGTTACGCGACGGGACCATACACTACTCACGCAACGCTACGCATATCCACTGGGAGATCGATGATGACGCCGACTTGCTTAAGATTGACTCATCGGCGGTCGCCGATGATTAACCCTTCTGAGGCATTAACCTTGAGATCGCGTTAATCGCGCGAGCGTCGAACGACGGATGAGAAATTTTTCGGTAAGTTCCGGCACGCACCGCATTCAAACAGTGCGCGCAACCGCATACTCAATTCAGAAAGTTCCCGCGCGCGGCGGAGGGGCGCGGCGTTCGTCATCTGTTAACCATGTGCGATGGTCGCCGCGCGGCGCAGTTCTAGAACAGGCGGCCTGGCGAACCGGCGAGGATCGGAATGACAACCATCAGCACGATGGCGAGCACGAAACCGAGCAGGCGCATTTCCATTGCGACCATCGTGCCGGGTGCGCCACGCCCGCGCGCATAGGCGGCAAGCTCGAACACCGCCATCGCAAGCAGGACCCAGAAATACGGCGGCACGCGGAAATCGCGTGCCTGCGGCATGACGACCAGCAGCACGCCGACCGCGGCGCCAGCCGCGATCATGAAGGCGAGAAAGATGCGATCGATCGTCATGCGACCCAAGAAACATGGCAAGGGCGGCAAAGCAACCGGACAGGAGGTAATGGCGTGGCTCAGGCGGTGCCCGATGTGCCCTTGCCGAGCGCCGCCTGCGCGGCAGCGAGGCGCGCGATCGGCACGCGGAACGGCGAGCAGGATACGTAGTCGAGCCCGACGTCATGGCAGAACGCCACGGACGCGGGATCGCCGCCATGCTCGCCGCAAATGCCGAGCTTGAGGCCGTTGCGCACCTTGCGTCCGCGCTCGGTCGCAATGCGAATGAGTTCGCCGACGCCCTCGCGGTCGATCGAGATGAACGGGTCGATCGCCAGGATGCCCTTCGCCTGATAGGTGCCGAGGAAGCTCGCCGCGTCGTCGCGCGAGATGCCGAAGGTGGTCTGCGTCAGGTCGTTGGTGCCGAACGAAAAGAACTCCGCGGTCTCGGCGATCTCGTCCGCCTTGAGGCAGGCACGCGGCAGCTCGATCATGGTGCCGACCTGGTAATCGACCTTGGTGCCGGTTTCCTGCTCGACCGCGGCGGCCATCGCGTCGATGCGCGCCTTGACCAGGTCGAACTCCATTTTGCTGGCGATCAGCGGCACCATGACCTCGGGCACCACCGGCTTGGCCGTGCGCTTGCCGGCCTCGACCGCGGCCTCGAAGATCGCGCGCGCCTGCATCTCGGCGATCTCCGGATAGGCGATCGCGAGGCGGCAGCCGCGGAAGCCGAGCATCGGGTTGAACTCGGCGAGCTCGGCGGCGCGTTCCTTGAGCTTGCGCGGCTCGGTGTTCATCACTTCCGCGACCTCGCGGATTTCCTCCTCGGTGTGCGGCAAAAATTCGTGCAGCGGCGGATCGAGCAACCGGATCGTGACCGGCAGGCCCTTCATGATCTCGAACAGTTCGGTGAAATCGCCGCGCTGCATCGGCAGCAGCTTGGCGAGCGCGGCCCGGCGCCCTTTCTCGTCGTCGGCCAAAATCATCTCGCGCACCGCAAGGATGCGGTCGGCGTCGAAGAACATGTGCTCGGTGCGGCAGAGCCCGATGCCCTCGGTGCCGAACTTGAGCGCGACGCGCGCGTCGTTCGGCGTGTCGGCGTTGGCGCGCACCTTCAGTTTGCGCACCTTGTCGGCCCAGCCCATCAGGGTCGCAAACTCGTCGGACAACGCCGGCTCAAGCATGGCGACGCGGCCCGCGAGCACCTGTCCGGTCGAGCCGTCGATGGTGATCACGTCGCCCTTCTTGAAGCTCTGGCCGGCGGACGACATCGTCTGCGAGGCGTAATCGACGCGCAACTGGCCCGCGCCGGAAACACATGGCTTGCCCATGCCGCGTGCAACGACCGCCGCATGCGAGGTCATGCCGCCGCGCGTGGTCAGGATGCCCTCGGCGGCGTGCATGCCGTGAATGTCTTCGGGCGACGTCTCGACGCGCACCAGGATGACTTTCTTGCCTTGAGCCTTCAGCGTCTCGGCTTCGTTCGACGAAAATACGATCTCGCCGGATGCGGCACCCGGCGAGGCCGGCAGACCGCTCGCGATCACCTTGCGCTCCGCCTTCGGATCGATGGTCGGGTGCAAAAGCTGATCGAGCGAGCCGGGGTCGATGCGCGTGACGGCTTCTTCCCTGGTGACGACGCCCTCGTTGGCCAGCTCGACCGCGATGCGCAGCGCCGCCTTGGCGGTGCGCTTGCCCGAGCGCGTCTGCAGCATCCACAGCTTGCCCTTCTCGACGGTGAATTCGAGATCCTGCATGTCGCGGTAGTGCTTTTCGAGCGAGCGGTAGATGCGGGTCAGCTCGGCGTAAGCCTCCGGCATCGCCACTTCCATCGAGGGCTTGTCGGAATTGGCGGCTATGCGCGCTTGTTCGGTGATCTCCTGAGGCGTGCGGATGCCGGCGACAACATCTTCGCCCTGCGCGTTGATGAGGAATTCGCCGTACAGCAGCTTTTCGCCGGTGGAAGGATTGCGCGTGAACGCGACGCCGGTCGCCGAGGTGTCGCCCATATTGCCGAACACCATCGCCTGCACGTTGACCGCCGTGCCCCAGCTTTCCGGGATGTTGTGCAGGCGCCGATAGGTGTTGGCGCGCGCGTTCATCCACGAGCCGAACACCGCGCCGATCGCGCCCCACAACTGCTTCTGCGGATCCTGCGGGAAATCCTCGCCGATCTCCTCCTTCACGCGCGCCTTGTAGCGCTTGATGAGTTCGGCCCAGTCGTCGGCGGTCAGTTCGGTGTCGAGCGTGTAGCCTTTCTGATCCTTGTGACTTTCGAGGATCTCCTCGAAGTGATCGTGGCCGACCCCGAGCACCACGTCGGAATACATCGTGATGAAGCGGCGATAGCTGTCGTAGGCAAAGCGGCGGTCACCGGAGGATTTCGCCAGTGCCTCTACGGTCACGTCGTTGAGGCCGAGGTTGAGCACCGTATCCATCATGCCGGGCATCGAGGCGCGCGCGCCGGAGCGCACCGAGACGAGCAGCGGATCGTTGGCGTCGCCGAACTTGCGGCCGGTGATGC
>JAXDNY010000284.1:0-2700 GCA_034669145.1 Hyphomicrobiales bacterium | reverse complement strand
GTGCCGAGCGGGCGGCCCTGATAGTCGATCAACCCGTCTGAGGTGGCGACGAGATAGATAAGCCCGCCGGCGGAGGCCGCGAGCACCGCGAGCGCCCACAGGCGCATCCGGCCGAGGGTGAGCCAGTCGCCGCTGCGCAGGGTGTCGAGAAAGCCGGCCATGTCCGCCACCGAATCCGGCGGCAGAATGCGGCCGAAAGGGCTAACGGACGGTATCCGTCCGCAGATGGCAGCTATCAGCATGTTTCATTGATTGAATCGGGTCTTCCGGCTTGCCGTTCGCGGCCCCGAACGGTACCTAAAGCCCGCAAAAACCGGAGATTCTTATGGCCTTCCTGTCCGAGACCATGAAGCGCATCAAGCCGTCGCCCACCATCGCGGTGACCGACAAGGCGCGTGCGCTCAAACAGGCCGGCCGCGACGTGATCGGGCTCGGCGCAGGCGAGCCGGATTTCGACACGCCGGACAACATCAAGCAGGCGGCGATCAAGGCGATCGAGAGCGGGCGCGCCTCGAAGTACACCGCCGTCGACGGCATTCCGGAACTCAAGGCCGCCGTGTCGCGCAAGTTCAAGCGCGAGAACAATCTCGACTACAAGCCGAGCCAGATCATCATCGGCACCGGCGGCAAGCAGGTGCTCTACAACGCCCTGATGGCGACGCTGAACCCGGGCGACGAGGTGATCATCCCGGCGCCGTACTGGGTGAGCTATCCCGACATGGTGCTGCTCGCCGGCGGAACGCCGGTCGAGGTGATGACCACGATGGCGAACGGCTACAAGATGCAGCCGGCGGCGCTTGAGAAGGCGATCACGCCGCGCACCAAGTGGATCATCTTCAACTCGCCGTCGAACCCGACCGGCGCCGCCTACACCAAGGCAGAGCTCAAGGCCGTCACCGACGTGCTGCTGCGGCACCGCCAAGTGCACGTCATGACCGACGACATGTACGAGCATCTCGTCTACGACGACTTCAAGTTCTTCTCGCCGGCCGAGGTCGAGCCCGCGCTGTACGACCGTACCCTGACGATCAACGGCACGTCGAAGGCGTACTGCATGACCGGCTGGCGCATCGGTTATGCGGGCGGCGACGAGAAGCTGATCAAGGCAATGGCGATGCTGCAATCGCAATCGACCTCGAACCCGACCGCGGCGTCACAGTGGGCCGCCGTCGAGGCGCTCGACGGGCCGCAGGATTTCATCCCGAAGCACAACAAGATCTTCAAGGAGCGCCGCGACCTCTGCGTCTCGATGCTCAACCAGGCGAAGGGCATCCAGTGCCCGCGCCCGGAAGGCGCGTTCTATGTCTATCCGTCGTGCGACGGCGCGATCGGCAGGACCGCGCCGACCGGCAAGACGCTCGCCAATGACGAGGACTTCGTCACCGAGCTACTTGAGGCCGAAGGCGTCGCGGTGGTGCAGGGCTCGGCGTTCGGCGTCGGCCCGGCGTTCCGCATTTCCTATGCGACCAAAACCGAAGACCTCGAAGAGGCCTGCCGGCGCATCCAGAGATTTTGCGGGAATTTGACGTAAGGGGCTCTAAACGCCTCGATTCAGCCGCCAAATGGCCCTAAGCTCAGGTTGGCTGTCGGGAC
Source organism: Hyphomicrobiales bacterium (assembly GCA_034669145.1). GTDB lineage: Bacteria > Pseudomonadota > Alphaproteobacteria > Rhizobiales > Xanthobacteraceae > PALSA-894. The sequence continues at coordinate 1,107 of JAXDNY010000284.1, read as the reverse complement.
ATTCATCATTGGCTGGAGCCCGGCCGTGCCGGAGCGCGCCGCACAGGCTGGCGCGCGCGTTCACGAGGGGAGATTTTCGATGAGACGCGTTTTGGGGCTGGCGGGTGCGGCGCTGGTGGGGCTGGCGGTCTGCGCGCCCGTGCAGGCGCAACGGCCGGTGTGGGAGCAGAGCGGCACGCTGAATTGCGACGTGTCGGGCGGCATCGGCTTCGTGGTCGGTTCGCAGCGGCAGGTGAATTGCCTGTTCACGCCGAGCTATCCGGCGCCGCCGGAGCAATATGTCGGCACCATCACCAAGGTCGGCCTCGATGTCGGCTTCACCAGCGGGGGACAACTCACTTGGCAGGTGCTGCAGTCGACGACGCGCCGCCGCGGCGTGCTGGCGGGCTCCTACGCGGGTGCGTCGGCGGAAGCGACCGTCGGTGCGGGGCTTGGCGCCAACTTGCTGGTCGGCGGCAATGACCGTTCGGTCGCGCTGCAGCCGCTCTCGGTCCAGGGCCAGGTCGGCTTGAACGTCGCGGCCGGCATCGCGGAAATTTCGCTGCAATTCGTGCAGTGACCGCCTGCTAGCGGGGAGTTGAGCCGCGCGGCGGCATCCTTCGCCGCGCCGCCATGCCATCCTGCTGCTGACTCAATCTCTCCTGCCGCGTTTTGCGCCGTCGCGTCCTCTTGCCAGTCGCGCCGCGTCCTGAAACGATATTGTCACCAAACCAACACACGGCCGTCGACCGGAGCCGGCCGGGAGGGAGGCGGACAATGGCAGAAAACGGCGGCACGAGTCCGAAGGGTCCCCGATGCATCGCATTGGTGGGCCCCTTCCAGAGCGGCAAGACCACGCTGCTTGAGGCGATCCTCGCGCGCACCGGCGCGATTCCGCGCCAGGGAACCGTGGAAGCCGGTTCGACGGTCGGCGATGGGTCGGCCGAAGCCCGTCATCACAAGATGAGCGTCGAGCTCTCGGTCGCCACCACGAACTTCCTCGGCGATACCTACACGTTCATCGATTGCCCCGGCTCGGTCGAATTCATCCACGACATGCGCGCGGCGCTGCCGGCGGTCGACGCTGCGGTCGTGGTGTGCGAGGCGGACGAGAAGAAAGTGCCGCAG
>JAXDNY010000283.1:0-13097 GCA_034669145.1 Hyphomicrobiales bacterium | reverse complement strand
GCCGGGACCGGCGCGGTCGGGCGCGGCAGCGCGGCATTCGGCATCGCGGCCGGCGTATAGCCGCCGGCGCGCGGGATCGACCCCGGCGGACGCGGGACATCGACCTGCACGGCGCGGCTGATGCCCTGCGTCGGCTGCGCGGGCGCGACGGCCGGAGCCGTCACTTCGGCCGGCGGCTGCGCCTTGCCTTCGAAGGCGAATCCGGAAGTCGGCCCGGACAAGAGCCCGAGCGCAGTCATCATGAGGATGCGGTCACGCGTCCGCATAACTCACCTTCTCGGCCTTGCCGCCCGGATGGGTCACGGCGCCATAAACCGCGGGCCCGACCTGCTCGGCGTACTTCCACAGATAGCCCGAGGTGAAGTCGGTTTCGCGCGGCTTCCATTCCTTGGCGCGCTCGGCGAATTGCTCCGCCGTGAGATCGACGTCGATCGTGCCGTTGACGGCGTCGATCGTGATCATGTCGCCATCGCGCAGATGCGCGATCGGTCCGCCGAGCGCCGCTTCCGGGCCGACATGGCCGATGCAGAAGCCGCGCGTCGCACCGGAGAAGCGCCCGTCGGTGATCAGTGCGACCTTGCCGCCGGTGCCTTGGCCGGTCAGCGCCGCCGTGGTGGACAGCATCTCGCGCATGCCGGGGCCGCCGCGCGGGCCCTCATAGCGGATGACGAACACGTCGCCTTCTTTGTAGGCGCGCGTCTTGACCGCCTCAAAACAGGCTTCCTCGCCGTCGAAGCAGCGCGCCGGGCCGGTGAACTTGAGCGTCTTCAGCCCGGCGACCTTCACGATCGCGCCTTCCGGTGCCAGATTCCCCTTGAGGCCCACGACGCCACCGGTGACGGTGATCGGATCGTTGGCCGGACGCACCACGTCCTGGTTGGGATTCCACTTCACGGACTTCAGGTTCTCGGCGATGGTTCGCCCCGTGACGGTGATGCAGTCGCCATGCAGGAAGCCGTGGTCGAGCAGCGTCTTCATCAGGAGCGGTATGCCGCCTACTTCGAACATGTCTTTGGCGACATAACGGCCGCCCGGCTTCAAATCCGCGATATACGGTGTCTTTTTAAAGACCTCGGCCACATCGAACAGCGTGAAGTCGATCCCGCACTCGTGCGCGATGGCCGGAAGGTGCAGCGCCGCATTGGTCGAGCCGCCCGAGGCCGCGACCGTGGCGGCAGCGTTTTCAAGGGCTTTGCGGGTGACGATGTCGCGCGGGCGCAGGTTCAGCTTGATCAGATCCATGATCTGTTCGCCGGCCGCCATGCAAAACCGGTCGCGAATCTCGTAAGGAGCGGGCGCGCCGGCCGAATAGGGCAGCGCGAGGCCGATCGCCTCGGACACGGTCGCCATGGTGTTCGCGGTGAACTGCGCGCCGCAGGCACCCGCCGACGGGCACGCCACCTGCTCCATCTCGTCCAAATCCTCGTCCGACATATCGCCGACCGAGTGCTTGCCGACCGCCTCGAACATGTCCTGTACAGTCACGATCTGGCCGCGGAAATTGCCGGGCAGGATCGAGCCGCCGTAGATGAAGATCGACGGCACGTTGAGGCGCACCATCGCCATCATCATGCCGGGCAGAGACTTGTCGCAGCCGGCGAGCCCGACGAGGCCGTCATAGCCGTGTCCGCGCATGGTGAGTTCGACGGTGTCGGCGATCGCCTCGCGCGAGGGCAGCGAAGCCTTCATGCCGGCATGGCCCATCGCGATGCCGTCGGTGACCGTGATGGTGCAGAACTCGCGCGGGGTGCCTTGCGCGGACGCGACGCCCTTCTTCACCGCCTGCGCCTGGCGCATCAGCGAGATGTTGCAGGGCGCGGCTTCGTTCCAGCACGACGCGACGCCGACGAACGGCTGATGGATCTGCTCGGTGGTCAGACCCATCGCGTAATAATACGAGCGGTGCGGAGCCCGCGCAGGGCCTTCCGTCACATGCCGGCTCGGCAGCCGAGCCTTGATGCTGGTCTTGGCGTCCATCGACCCTTGGGGCCCCCCGGCCCTACGCAGATAAACACTTGGCAGCGCGCCCGTTGCTGACGCGCAACGCAGCTTTGAACCTGCGGGCGCTTGGCGGCGTGGCGTTACGTTTGGTCTCGTGGAGTTCTATGGCTAAATCGCGGCGCAACGCGGCGGCCGGGCCCGACTCTCTCGAATTCATGTTAATCTGTTGCAATCCCGCCACAGACCATGTGTGTGCGCTACATCATCTGCGCGGCTCCGCCTCCAACGAAAAGGGGGCGGGTCTTTCGGCCCGCCCCCCAAACAATCGTTGTGTCGCGCTCTACCCGCCCTGCTCGCACGAGGTGTAGCGGCCGTAGCGAACGCATGGGTCGTCCCTCGCAGAGTTCTCGTCGCGCCCCACGCGGGCTGTAGAGCGCCGCCCGATCACGTGCCCTCCAACAACCTGTGACAACCTGACGCGTGACGCACCAAGGTATTCAACTTGTTGCGGAAATTCGCGCGACTCGCGCGGCGGGAAAGATCAGCCATGCGCCCGGCGCAGGCGCTCACATGTTGAGCACGCGCCCGTACGCATCCAACACCGCCTCCTGAGATGCGAGAAATCATGTGGATTATTTTTCCACCAGCCCTACCGGAAGAAGTCTTTGATTGAAGTCCAGCTTTTTGCACGCGATGATTTTATTGAAAGTGCAATGACATCTGGGAGGGCGCAGGATGATTCAGCAACTCGGAACGCGAAGGGCCGCTTCAAAGGTCCTCAAATCAGAACGGTCGGGTACGCAGCGAACAAGCCGCCGGCTGGCATTGAGCCTGATTGGAATAGTGTTGTTGGGATCATTTCCAGCGTCAGCAGATTCGACGGCGGTGTGCGTAGAGATTGACAAGGCCTTGGTCGCCTCGGGTCCGAACGCCCAATCGTACAAAGACGATGCCGCAGCGGCCACCGTGAATAAGAAAGCTTTGCCAACCGGTGAACGCACCATGCGCGACTACGCCCTCAACGACCTGCTGGCGCGACCGTCGCCATTCGAAGTCAAAGTCAGCAGCCAAAGACTACCAGGCGGTGGAGCTGGATGGATCACCTTTACCGAGAAATCACTCACGAACGCGGACATAAACAAACTGTGCCTCCGGGGCTATTGGCGTGCAGTTATTGAGGGGACGAAACCTGGCTTCAACGATCTGACCATCCGCGAATTGACTCTGGTCGATAAGTCTAATCCCGGCCAACTCAAGGCCGTCTTCACCGTCGACCCGGTGACGAAAAAGCAAAAGCTTGATCGCGGCTGGTTCGAGGATGAGGTCGATTTTGTTTTTGTAGGCAGGCTTGAAAGCGGCGCCGCTGGGACACCCGCAACTCAATTTAGCTACGCAATGCCAAAAGTACCGGTGAGCAACCCCGAGTGGTCGAAGATCGCAGCAGTTCTGTTCGTCGTCATCGTTTACTTCGCGCTCGCCATAGCGACACGCAACGCGGCGGATTTCAAAGACTTGAAACACGTCAACTGGATCGCATTTTTCTTCAGTCCGATCCGCATCACCGCGGGCATCTTCGGTGAGGCAAGCATCTCCCAGCTTCAAGTCTTCCTCTTCACCTTCATCGTGGCTGGACTGCTTTTCTATGTTTGGCTACGCGCGGGGCTGCTCGGCAATATTTCTACCGACCTGCTTAGCCTGTTGGGCATCAGCGCTGTGGGCGCCGCGGGAGCAAAATTTACCGCAGTATTAAAGGCGGATCTCGATCCTGCGGTCCATCGATACATTATCGGCAGAGGCTGGTACGCATGGGCAAAAATCAGCGGGCCGGGCCAAGCGAAGATCGGACAGCTCCTGCTGATCGGCGGTCGGCTCGATGTCTACAAACTCCAAGTGGCCATATTCACAATCGTGGTCGCGGCCTATGTTGTCACCTCGGGTGAAAACGATTTAGGGGGCGTCAAGATACCAGAAACGATCCTTTATCTGATCGGCATCAGCCAAGGCGTGTACATCGCGGGCAAAGCGATTACAGACCACAAGACGCGGCTGGAAGAGGCGGTCAAGAAGATGAAAGACAACGAAGACCAGATCAATGATCTGAAAAGCAAAGAGGCAAATGCTCAACCGGCCGAGAAACCAGCTCTGCTGGATCAGATCACTGCAAAAACGCGCGAGTTCGAGAAGGCAGCACGTTTAGCTATCGAGGACTTCGCAGAATTGTACGCTCTCGAACCGCCGAAGGTTATTGGCCCGCCCCCTGGCCTCGACCCCAATCTATTGAGACCGTAGGAACGGCTGACTTCGCCGGGCGTCTTACATGTTCAGCACGCGCCCGTAGGCGTCCAGCACCGCCTCCTTCATTGTCTCCGAGATGGTCGGATGCGGGAAGATGGTGTGCATCAGCTCTTCCTCGGTGGTCTCGAGGTTCATCGCGATCACGTAGCCCTGGATCAGCTCGGTGACCTCCGCGCCGACCATGTGCGCGCCGATGAGCGCGCCGGTCTTCTTGTCGAAGATCACCTTCACCATGCCTTGATCCTCGCCCAACGCAATGGCCTTGCCGTTGCCGACGAACGGGAATTTGCCGACGCGGACCTCGAGCTTCATCTCCTTGGCCTTGGCTTCGGTCAGGCCGACGGAGGCGACCTGTGGATGGCAGTAGGTGCAGCCCGGGATCAGGTTCTTGTCCATCGGGTGCGGGTGCATGCCCTTGATCGCCTCAACGCAGATCACGCCCTCATGCTCGGCCTTGTGGGCGAGCATGGGGGGACCGGCGACGTCGCCGATCGCGTAGATGCCCGGTACGTTGGTCTTGCAGAAGCCGTCGATCGCGATGGTGCCTCGGTCGATCTTCACGCCGAGCTTCTCCAGCCCGAGGTTCTCGACGTTGCCGACCACGCCGACCGCCGAGATCACGCGGTCGACGGTGAGCTGTTGCGTGCCGCCCTTCCCGTCATCGATGGTCGCGGTGACGCTGTCGGATTTCTTGTCGAGCTTGGTCACCTTGGCGCCGGTGACGATCTTGATGCCCTGCTTCTCGAACTGCTTGCGCGCAAACGTGGCGATCTCGGCGTCCTCGACCGGCAAGATCTGCGGCAACACCTCGACGATGGTCACCTCGGCACCCATGGTGCGGTAGAACGAAGCAAACTCCACACCGATCGCGCCCGAGCCGATCACCAGCAGCGACTTCGGCATCTTGTCCGGGTTCATCGCCTCGAAATAGGTCCACACCAGCTTCTTGTCCGGCTCGATGCCGGGAAAAACGCGCGGACGCGCGCCGGTCGCCACGATGATGTGCTTGGCCGTGTAGGCGCCGGGCCCGAGCGCGCCTTTCGGCGCTTCGGTTTTGGACGCCTTCACGGTGATCTTGCCGGGCGCATCGATGAAAGCTTCGCCCCAGATCACCGGCACCTTGTTCTTCTTCATCAGGAAGCCGACGCCGTTGTTCATCCGGCCGGCGACGCCGCGCGAGCGCTTGATGACGGCGGCCGCATCAAACGACACATTCTCGGCGGAGAGCCCGTAGTCCTTGGCGTGCTGCATGTAATGGAAGATCTCCGCCGAGCGTAAGAGCGCCTTGGTCGGGATGCAGCCCCAGTTCGAACAGATGCCGCCGAGGAAGTCGCGCTCGATGATGGCGGTCTTGAAGCCAAGCTGCGCGGCGCGGATCGCGGTCACGTAACCGCCGGGACCGGCGCCGATAACGATGATGTCGAAGGAGGTGTCGGGCATTACGGGCACTCTGTTGGAACGCCTAACTTAACCATCGGCCCGTCACTGCACCACCAGCTTCAATTCCTCCACCAGCGGACGCACGACCGCGACCTGCGTGCGCAGCACCGCGGCAAGCTCCTCCGGCGTCGAGCCCATCACCTCGGCGCCGACCTCGGCGAGGCGGCGCTTCACGTCGCCGTCGCGCGCGGCCTTGGCCATCTCGGCCTGGATGGTGGCGACCACCGCCGGCGGCGTCCTGGCGGGGGCGAAGAAGCCGTTCCAGCCGAACAGCTCCATGTTGGGAAAGCCCTGCTCGCGCACGGTCGGCATGCCTTCGATCACGGTGCGCGCCGGGGACAATGTGGCAAGCCCGCGCAGATTTCCGGAGCGCACATGCGCGAGCGAGGTCGAGATCTGATCGCCACCGAGCTGGATGCGCCCCGAGAGCAGTTCCTGCACCAGCGGCGCGGCGCCGCGGAACGGCACATGATCCATCTTGATGCCGGTATCGCGCTTGAGCGTCTCGGCAGAGAGATGCATCACGCTGCCGGGGCCGGTGGTGCCGTAGAACACGCCCTTGTCCGACTTGTTCTGCTCCTTGGTGAATTCGACGAACTCCTTGAGGTCCTTCGCCGGCACGGACGGGTGGCACATCACGATCAGCGGCACATTGGCGGCGAGCGACACCGGCGTGAAGTCGTCGAAGGTGTGCTTGGCGCGCCCCGTTGCCATCAGCGACGTGGTGGTGGTCGAGAACGTCACGTTGTGCAGCAGCAGCGTGTAACCGTCGGGCGCGGCCTTCGCGACCTTGTCGGCGCCGATCGATCCGCCACCGCCGCCGGTGTTTTCCACCACGACCGACTGGCCGAACGCCTCGGTGAGCTTCTGGGCGAAGATGCGTGCCAGCAGGTCCGTGGTGCCCCCGGCCGGAAACGGCACCACCCAGGTCATCGGCCGCGACGGGAATTTCTCCTGCGCGCGAACGAGGGCCGGCGCGAACAGCGCCGCCGCCCCTCCCGCCAATGCGCCGCGGCGCGTGTGTTTCATCTCGCTCATGTCTCCTCCCGCTCGGATTTTTCTTCGCCGCTGGCCGCAAGCTGACCAAACACGCGTGCCGAGGTCAATTGCGGCAATCGGTCCGCGGAGGCGTTGAACATTGTCCGAATTGCGCGTGTAATCGCGCCAACCACAAAGGGAGGCGACACATGCACCGGCTCGGACGCGCGGCGGCAATCGGACTGTTTGTGCTCACGCAAGGGGCAATCGCGGATGCAGCCGAGATCAAGGTGTACGCCACGATCGGAATGGGGGCCGTGCTCAAGGAACTGCAGCCAAAGTTCGAGCAGGCCAGCGGTCACAAGCTCGACATCACCTGGGGGCTCGCTGGGGCGCTCGCGAAACGTGTTGCGGACGGCGAAACCCCGGATGCGCTCGTCGCCATCCGGGGCGGTGTCGACGGTCTCGTGACGGGCGGCAGGATCGCGGCGCCTTCGGCCGCGACCTTGGCGCTGTCCGGCGTCGGCGTATCGGTGCGCACCGGAGCCCCGAAGCCCGACATCTCCACGCCTGAAAAGCTCAAGGAAGCCCTGATCGCCGCGAAGGCCATCGCCTATAGCGATCCGGCGAAGGGCGGCGCAAGCGGAGTTCACTTCGCCAAGGTGGCCGAGCGCTTGGGGATCGGTGATCAGGTCAAGGCGAAGGCGAAGCACCCGGAGGCCGCAGGTCTTCCGGGAAAATTCTTGCTCGACGGCTCGGCCGATCTGGCGATCGCGCAGGTCCCGGAATTGCTCGAGGTGCAGGGAACCGACCTCGTCGGGCCGTTGCCGGGCGACCTGCAGAACATCACGACGTTCGCAGGCGGCGTGGTCACCGGCGCAAAGGAGCCGGACGCCGCAGGAGCGTTCCTGAAATTCCTGCAGACGCCGGAAGCAGTCGCAACCGTCAGGGCAAAGGGCATGGAGCCGCCTCCGCCGTCGGCGAAGGGGTCGTGACTCCGTCTACACCACCATCATCGCTGGCGCGCCCACTCTCAAGCCGACGCGCTTTTCCGCCGCGATACGAAGCGCACCCACGCGATCAGCAGCGCCGATGCCGCAAGGCCGATCGCGAAGAATAGCATCGCGCGGGTCGCGGCCTGTTCCAACATCATTGCGGCCGCGCCCGGCCCGAGTGTCCAGAACAGCCAGCCCCCACCGGTCCACGCGACATTGAGGATGAACGCCGCGACCAGGGCCCAACCGAGCGCGAGGAAACGCGCCGATGCCCATACTGCCAAATGCAGAGCCAGGACCGGAACCGCGACGATGAACAGGAAAAAACGGCCGCCGGGATGCGTCAGGTCCGCGACGAGCGCGCCGTAGACGAGCAGATGGATCAGCGCCAAGAGGACGAGCACGGCCCGTCGCTCACACCACCATCATCACCGGGTTCTCGATCAGCGCCTTGAACGCGCCGATCAGTTCGGCGCCGAGCGCGCCGTCGACCGCGCGGTGGTCGCAGGAGAGCGTCACGCTCATCACGGTCGCGGCGACGATCTGGCCCTTGCGCACGATGGGGCGCTCCTCGCCCGCACCGGCCGCGAGGATCGTCGCGTGCGGCGGGTTGATGACGGCGGTGAAGTCCTTGATGCCGTACATGCCGAGGTTCGACACCGATGAGGTGCCGCCCTGATACTCGTTCGGTTTGAGTTTCTTCGCCCGCGCGCGCGCGACCATGTCTTTCAGCTCGTTCGAGATCGCCGACAGCGACTTGCTCTCGGCATTGCGCACGATCGGCGTAATCAGCCCGCCCGGTAGCGCGACGGCGACGCCGATATCGGAATGCTTATGCTTGAGCATGCCGCTTTCGGTCCAGCTCACATTCGCGTTCGGGATTTTCTGCAGCGCGAGCGCGAGCGCCTTCACGACGAAGTCGTTGACCGAGAGCTTGTAGGCGGGCTTGCCTTCCTTGTTCTTCGGCGCCGTGGCGTTGATCTCCTCGCGCGCCGCCATGAGCTTGTCGATCACGCAATCGACCGTCAGGTAGAAGTGCGGAATGTTCTGCGTCGAGGCGGTGAGCCGCTGCGCGATGATGCGGCGCATGTTGTCGTGCGGGATGACCTCGTACGAGCCTGCTTCGTACAGCGCGAGCACCTTGTCGTCGGACGGAAGCTGGAACGTCACCCCGGACGGCGCGGGGGCGCCAGCCGCCGGCGCGGCGCCGGGCGCCTTCAGTCCCTTGCCTTCTTTCGCGGCCGCGATATCGCGCGCGACCACGCGCCCGTGCGGGCCGGTGCCGGCGATGCGGGCGAGATCGATGCCGGCTTCCTTGGCGAGCCTGCGCGCGAGCGGCGACGAGAAAATGCGCGCGTGGCCGTTGGTGGCACGCGCGGCAGCCGGGGCCGGTGCTGCGGCCGCGGGCTTCGCTGCCGGCGCTTCGGTTTTCGCCGGTGCGGGCGCGGCAGGCTGCGGTGCGGCGGCCTTTGGCGCTTCGGCCGGCTTCGGCGCCGGCGCGCTGCCGGCCGCGGATGCTGCGGCGCCGGCATCCTCGCCCTCGCCCGCCAGCACCGCGATCACCTGATTGACCGGCACGTCCGCGGTGCCTTCCGGCACGACGATCTTGGCGAGCGTGCCCTCGTCGACCGCCTCGACCTCCATCGTCGCCTTGTCGGTCTCGATCTCGGCGATGATGTCGCCGGCCTTGACCTTGTCGCCTTCCTTCTTGAGCCACTTGGCAAGATTGCCCTTCTCCATCGTGGGAGACAGCGCGGGCATCGTGATGTTGATCGGCATGATGTCAACTCAGCGCGCTGGTGGAGCCTGGATCGGTCGGTGCATCCATCTCGGCATCGAAAATCGCGCGGATGCGCTCGACCGTCTGCTCTTCGGGAAATTTGTCCGCATAGATGCGCCCGACATGGCGCGTGATATCCGCGATCATCATGCCGAAGGCCTCCGGATCGTCGAACGCGCGGCGCAGCGAAACGTGCAGTGCGCCGTCCACGACCGCGGCGCGCAATACCTCGACGCCGCCCTGCTCGAAAGCGGCCGGCGGCACGTGCAGCGCGTCGAACACCGGAGCTGGTTCTTTCATGTCCGCCATCGCTACGGCGTATCCTTGATCTCGGTGGTCTCGCTCGCGCCCTCGGGCGGCTCGCGGATCGCAGCCTCGAAGCCGAGCCGGATGCGCTCCAGCGCGTCCTCCTCGGTGAGCATTTTCTCGTACGCGTAGGCGCGTGACACATGCCGCGCCGCGTCCGCGAGCAGCACGCCCCATGCGCCCGCGTCGTCGAACCCGCGGCGCAGCGCGAAATGCAGTTCGCCGTTATGCACGGCGGCCCGCATCACCTCGTTGGCAGGCTTGTCCCGCACCAGCGGCGGCGGATTGAGCGCGTTGTAGGACACAAGAAACTCCCTAGCGATAACTCACGGCTTTCGCGGCATCGACCACCTCGGCGACCGAGGGAAGCGCGAGCTTCTCCAGGTTCGCCGCATACGGCATCGGCACATCCTTGCCGGACACCCGCGCGACCGGCGCATCGAGATAGTCGAACGCCTTCTCCATGATGCGCGCCGCCACTTCGGCGCCGACGCCCGACTGCTGCCAGCCTTCCTCGACGACGACGCAGCGGCCGGTTTTCTTCACCGATGTCAGCACCGTCTCGATGTCCATCGGGCGCAGCGTGCGCAGATCGATGACCTCGGCATGGATGTGCTTCTTGGCGAGTTCCTCGGCGGCTTTGAGCGCATAGGACATGCCGATCGACCACGCCACGATGGTGACGTTGTCGCCCGGCCGCACGATCTTGGCCTTGCCGATCGGCACCACGAAATCGTCGAGCTTCGGCACCGGGCCGGACTGCCCGTAGAGGATTTCGTTTTCCAGGAAGATCACCGGATTGGGGTCGCGGATCGCCGACTTGAGCAGGCCCTTGGCGTCGGCGGCCGAATAGGGCGCGACAACCTTCAGTCCCGGGACGGCCGAATACCAGGCCGAGTAATCCTGGCTGTGCTGTGCGCCGACGCGCGCGGCTGCGCCGTTCGGTCCGCGGAACACGATCGAGCAGCCCATCTGCCCGCCCGACATATAGAGCGTCTTGGCCGCCGAATTGATGATGTGGTCGATCGCCTGCATGGCGAAGTTGAAGGTCATGAACTCGACGATCGGCTTCAGACCCGCGAGCGCCGCGCCGACGCCCAGCCCGCCGAAGCCATGCTCGGTGATCGGCGTATCGATCACGCGGTCGGCGCCGAATTCCTGCAGCAGCCCCTGCGTGACCTTGTAGGCACCCTGATACTCGGCGACCTCCTCGCCCATCACGAACACGTCCGGATCGCGCCGCATCTCCTCGGCCATGGCGTCGCGCAGCGCTTCGCGCATCGTGATGGTCACCATCTCGGTGCCTTCGGGCACATCGGGCTCGGGTTGCGCCTCGACGACCGGCGCGGCGGCGGATTTGTGCGCGATCTCGGGCTCGCTCGCGGATTTTGATTCCGCTGCCTCAGGCGCTTTCTCGGCTGGAGCGGATTCCGTCTTCGCCGGAGCAGCACCCGCCTTGATGTCGGAGGCGCTCTCACCTTCGCCGAGGATCACGGCGATCGGGGTGTTCACCGCGACATCCTGAGTGCCTTCGGCGACCAGGATCTTGCCGAGCGTGCCCTCGTCGACCGCTTCGACTTCCATGGTTGCCTTGTCGGTCTCGATCTCGGCGATGACGTCGCCGGCCTTCACCTTGTCGCCTTCGCTCTTCACCCACTTGGAAAGATTGCCCTTCTCCATCGTGGGAGAGAGCGCGGGCATCAGGATTTGCGTGGGCATGGGCTTAACTCTACTTCGCGAAACGGTGGAGATTGGCCGAAGCCGAGAACGCCGCGATGCCGACCAGCATGCAGGCAATGAACGCGACCAGCGCCTTGTTGACTTGGCTCGCCGGCTCGCCGCCCGCGGCGCGAATGCGCCCGATGGCGAACGGCCACGCGATGGCGAGCGCGCCTGCACCGGCGCGCGCGCAAACGACCGCGCCCGCAATCCAGCTCGCGGCCGCACCGGCGAACGCCAGGTAGGCGAGGATGGTGGAAATGTTCTGCATATTTATCTGGTGACCTGTCCTGATGCACACATCTCAATCGTCCGCGATGTCTTCGTTCCACAATTCCGGCTTCTCACGAATAAATTTCTCCATCAGCGCGATGCAACGAGCATCGTTGAGATCGACGACTTCCACACCGCGCTCGATCAACAAGGCCTTGTTTCCAGGGAAGTTCACGGACTCTCCTATAACGACCTTTGGAATCTTGAACTGAATGATCGTGCCGGTACACATCATGCAAGGTGCCAAGGTCGTATAGAGGACAGTATCTCGATAACTGCGCTGGCGCCCAGCGACCCGTAGACAATCCATCTCGCCGTGAGCGATTGGGTCGGATTTCTGAACTCGCTGATTGTGACCTCGCGCAATCACAGTGTTGTTGCGTACTAGTACCGCACCAATGGGAAGTCCGCCTTCTTTGTAGCTTTCGAGCGCACACTCGTACGCGATACTCAGGAAGTTCTGATGTTCGGTCATGGCTCAGATCGTTGTAAGCTGCGCAGCGAACAGATAGCGCGACAAATGGATCAGCATCATCAAAACCGCCACGAACACGCCCCACCACGATGCAATGTATGCCCAAGTTCTCTTGTTCCTGGTTTTGACAAACTCTCGAAGTGCTTCAGGAAAACTCTGCCTTTGTAACTTTGACACTGCGGTCCACTGCACTCTAACCACGTAGGTACAAACCAAGAAGGCAAGAATGGCCAAGATGCCGGCACCAACAATCAGTATCGGTACCCCACGACTGGTTTGCAAAAAATACTGCGTCAGAAATATGTTGATCGAGGCAACGATGGCACACGCATTAAGAAGGGCGGAGGCTTTTGTGTCGAGACTATCCAAATTCTTGTACAGCTGGTCGTACAGCTGCCCGTACAGCTCGTGCACCTGTTTCGGTGTCAGTTCCTCGAAATTTCGCTGAAAAGTTCTATTTGCAAACGCTCGGCACCACGCATCCATGAAAGCGCTAACGCCATCGTCGGAAGTCGGAAGATCTTGGAAGTGCATCTGACTCCCCTGCCGACCTTCTAGCGGTACACGTCGGTCCAGAGCTCGGCGACATCCGGCTCCGGATCGTTGGTGGCGAATTCGGCCGCCTCGTTGACGAGATCGCGCACAGCTGAGTCGATCTTCTTGAGATCGTCCTCGCTGCCGAGCTTTTTCTCGAGGATGCGCACGCGTACCTGCTCGATCGGATCGTGCTCGGTGCGCATCTTCTGCACCTCCTCGCGCGTGCGGTATTTCGCGGGGTCCGACATCGAGTGGCCGCGATAGCGGTAGGTGAGCATTTCGAGAATGTAGGGGCCCTTGCCGTCGCGGCACCATTGCACCGCCTTCTCGCCGACGGCCTGCACGGCGCGCACGTCCA
>JAXDNY010000282.1:0-19458 GCA_034669145.1 Hyphomicrobiales bacterium | reverse complement strand
AACCCTCCCCCGCAAGCGGGGGAGGGGGCACACCGGCGTTCGGCGCAAATGTGATACCAATTCGGACATGAGCATCGAGGACGACATCGCCTTCCTGGAGCGCGTACCCGCGCTCCGGCTGCTCGGCCGCGACGCGCTGCGCATTCTGGCGATCGGCTCGGAGAGCCGCTACGTGCACGAAGGCATGACGCTGTTCGGCGAGGGTGAGGATGCCGACAGCGCCTATGTGGTGCAGGAAGGCTCGTTCGATCTCGTCTCGGAGAAGAACGCGATCGCCGCGAGCGTCGCCGGCCCGGGTACGCTGATCGGCGAGCTTGCGCTGCTGACCGAAACCAAGCGCCCGGTCGGCGCGGTCGCGCGCGAGCCCTCAAGCGTGGTGCGCATTTCGCGCCAGCTGTTCCTCAAGATGCTCGATGGCTATCCGGACGCGGCGCGCCGCATGCGCGACGCGATCGCCGCGCGCGTCAATCAGACCGCGGGCGAATTCACCCGCGTGCGCGCAGCACTCGTCCGCGGGCCGGGACGGAAGTGACACCGTCTCTTGTCCCAGCGCCCGGAAATTGAGTCGGTCCTGCGCCATCTCGCGCCGAAAATCCCGGCCCACGAGTTTGGCGCGGTGGTCGATCATGCGCTCGACAGCGAGGGACTGAGGACCGCCGCGCCCGGCACCGCCGCCTGGCTCGCGCTGGTCGCCTACGTGCGGCACGCGTTCACCGACTACGACGCGCTGCTGGCACAGGGTTATGATCGTGAGAGCGCACGCCATTTCGTGGCGGACGAGATGGCGGCGGTGCTCAAGGGCTGGGGTGTGCGGCGGAAACTCGGCGAGGAGGTGTAGGGCGGGCAAAAGCCTGCCCCTGCGAAGGCGGGGGCCAAGCGTGCCCGCCATCTGCAAAGCTCGCGGGCACGCGCTTCGCGCTTTGCCCGCCCTACGATGCAGGCGCTATAATCGCCCGGCGATCAACGGCGATCGCATCCGCCAACGGGGGCTTCGATGTTCGCAACACCATTCACGTCGATTCACACCATCCTCAGTCTCGTGGCGATCGTCGCCGGCATCGGCGTCATGGCGATGCTGATCAACAACCGGAAGCCCAACGCGGGCACGCTGGTGTTTCTCATCACGGCGATCGCCACCAGCATCACCGGCTTCTTCTTTCCGTTCACGAAATTTCTCCCCTCGCACGGCGTGGGCGTCATCTGCCTTGTGCTGTTCGTGCCGGCCCTGCTGGCGCAGTACAAGTACAATTTCGCCGGCCCTTGGCGCTGGATCTACGTGATCTCGATGGCGGTGAACGTCTATTTCCTGTTCTTCGTGCTGGTGACGCAGCTGTTCCTGAAAGTCCCGGCGATCCACGCGCTCGCGCCGAACGCGCCGGACAATCCGGAGCCGCCGTTCGCGATCGCGCAGGTCATCGTGCTGGCGATCTTCATCTGGCTGATCTGGAAAGCGGTGAAGAATTTCAAGCCGGCGCCGTAGGGCGGGCAAAAGCCTGCCCCTGCGAAGGCGGGGGCGAAGCGTGCCCGCCATTTGCAAAGTCGCGGGGCACGCGCGGAGCCTGTACTCGGACGGCGCGAAGCGCCGATCCGAGTGCGTTTTGCCCGCCCTACAGGATTAGATGACCTTCCGCACCGCCGCAGTTTTTGCATCGCCGGTGTTCGGCGTGCCGGTCGGCTCGATCAGCAACAGATGCACTTCCTCGCACGCGACCGGGCGATGCTCGACGCCCTTCGGCACGATGAACAGTTCGCCGGGGCCGAGCGTCACGGTGCGGTCGCGCAGCTCGATATCGAGCACACCTTTAAGGACCAGGAAGAAATCGTCGGTCTCGTCGTGCTTGTGCCAGATGAACTCGCCTTTGAGCTTCGCCACCATCACGTCGTGACCGTTGTAGGTCGTGACCGTACGCGGCGAGAAGATGTCGGAGAAAGTCGCGAGCTTTTCGGCGAGATTGATCTTCTGGTTCATCGCCGGCCCCTTCGCATGCCGTAGCCCGGCTTGAGCAGAGCGAAAGCCGGGATGTTCTCGCGGATGGCATCGGCCCCGGATTTCGCTCCGCTCAATCCGGGCTACGAGACTACGACACCTCGACCGTCGCCGTCACGGGCACATGGTCCGAGGGGCGTTCCCAGCCGCGCGCGTGCTTGGCGATGTCTATGCGCGACACGCGGTCGCCGAGCTGCGGCGAGACCCAGACATGATCGAGACGGCGCCCGCGGTCGGCGGCTTTCCAGTTGTCCATCGCGCGATAGCTCCACCATGTGTAGAGCTTCTCGGGTTCGGGGGTCAGCCGGCGCATCGAGTCCACCCAGTTGCCCGCCCTCTGAAAGCGGTTGAGCTTCTCGCATTCGATCGGCGTGTGCGAGACCACCTTGAGCATCTGCTTGTGGCTCCACACGTCGTGCTCGAGCGGCGCAACGTTGAGGTCGCCGACCAGGATCGCGCGCTCGCCGTTCTGCGGGCGCAGCTTCTCCATGCCGTGCAGCTCATCGAGGAACGAGAGCTTGTGGGCGAATTTCGGATTGATCGCGGGGTCCGGCTCGTCGCCGCCGGCCGGCACGTAGAAATTATGCACGGTGACGGGATCGCGCAGGCCGGCGCGCTCGCCGAGCGTCACCGCGATGTGGCGGCAATCTTCTTTGCCGCAGTAATTGTCGATGGTGACGCTCTCGAACGGCAGCCGCGAGAGCACCGCGACGCCGTGATAGCCCTTCTGCCCGTTGAGCGCCGAGTGCGTGTAGCCGAGGCGGTGGAAGCGCTTGAGCGGAAACGCATCGTCCGGGCACTTGGTCTCCTGCAGGCAGATGACGTCCGGCCGCACCGCCTTGATGTGGCGCGCGACCAGATTGATGCGCAGGCGAACGGAGTTGATGTTCCAAGTGGTGAGCGTGAGGGGCATATCGTGAATAAATAAAGATAGTGAGAGCAGGGACAAGGGCGGTGGAAGCGGAATCCCCAACGCTCAGACCTCATCCTGAGGCGCGAGCCAACGGGTCCGGCCCGCTTGGGCCGGCCCGATGACAGGCTCCGCGAGCCTCGAAGGATGGCCCGAGGCCATTGCCGGAGTTTTGGGCCATCCTTCGAGACGCGTCCTTCGGACGCCCTCAGGATGAGGACCCGGCGCTACTCCACCATCTTGATGTTCGCGTCCTTGATCACCTTGGCCCATTTGGCGATCTCGTCGGACACGAATGCGCGGTACTCGTCCGGCGTGCTGCCGATCGCCACGATGCCCTGCTCGGCGAGCTTCTGCTTCATCGCGGGGTCGGCCAGCGCTTTCTTGGCCTCGGCGGAGACGCGATCGACGATCTCCTTCGGCGTACCAGACGGCGCGATGATGCCCGCCCAGGTGCCAGACACGAAGTCCGGCACACCCTGCTCGATAATCGTCTTCACGCCCGGTGCCGCCGGGATCTGCTCCTTCGCGGATAGACCGAGTGCCTTGACGTTGCCGGCTGTCACCTGCGGCATCAGCGGCCCGACGATGTCGAACATGACGTGAATGTTGCCCGCGACGGTGTCCTGCAGCGCGCCGGCGGTCCCCTTGTAGGGGACATGCACCATGTCGATTCCCATACGCGACTTGAACATCTCCATCGTGAGGTGTGCGGCAGCGCCGACGCCCGAGGAGGCGAAGCTCAACGAGCCTGGCTTCGACTTCGCCAGTGCGACCAGCTCCGGGATGCTGTTCGCCGGTACGTCCTTGTTCGCGATGATGATCAGCGGTGCCGAGCTCATCAGCGACACGTAGGTGAGATCCTTCAGCGTGTCGTAGGGGAGCTTGGGATTGAGCGTCGCGTTCACGGCGTGCGCGGCGATCACGGTGCCGAAGGTGTAGCCGTCGGGCGCCGCCTTCGCGACAGCGTCGGTGCCGATGATGGCGTTTGCGCCGGGCTTGTTCTCGAAAACGACGGTGACGCCAAGCGCGTCGGCGACCTTCTGGCCGACGAGGCGCGACATCAGGTCGGTGTAGCCGCCCGGCGTGTAGGGAACGATCCAGCGGATCGGCTTGTTCGGCCAGTTCTGCGCCGTGGCGCTCCCTGACATCGCCAACGCGATGCCGATTGCGGCGAGCACACGCATTGCGGATTTCATGATGTCGCTCCCTGATGCGGGCACGAATGGCCGCGCTTGGAAGGAGCTTTATGGTTTCGGCGCCGTCATCGCAAGCGGGCTGTCTTCCGGGGCCGAGCAAAGCGAGGAGCCCGGACTCCATAACCCCGAACCTCTCGATACGGATAGTTTCGTGGTTATGGATCCCGGGCTCGCGACTTCGTCGCGCCCCGGGATGACAGCTACTGAATGATCTCTTTGCGCGCGTAATCGATCCGGAACATGGCCGGATCGAGCTTCTTCGACGCATCGAGATTGGCGAGCGCCACCGTGGTGTCGAAACCTTGCGGGTCCGTGATGGTCCACTGCTTGAGCGTCATGTCCTTCACGGAGAACATCAGCAGCACCTTGTGGCTGCCGCCGAGCGTCTGCTTCTCCTCGATCTGCAGGCTGACGAAGGTGTCGTCGGACGAGACGGAAACCACGTTGGTTTCCTTCAACAGGTCGATGCGGTCGGCCAGCAGGAAGCGCAGCGGCGTCTGCGACAGCGGGTAAAGGTCCTGCGTCTCGAGCTTGCGGTCGCGCACCACCAGCGAGTTGCCGTCGGAGACGAGCTCGATCGGGCTCGGCGGATTGTATTCAAAGCGCACGCGGCCCGGCTTCTGCAGATAGATCTTGCCGTCGGAGCGGCGGCCGTCGGGCGCGATCTGCACGAAATCGCCGACCAGCGTCTGCACGCTCATCAGGTAGACGTTGACGCGGTCGATCAGCGCGCGTTGCTTGGCGTCGAAGGCGGTCGTGGTGCCGGGCTGCGAGAAACCCGGAATCTTGAACGGGAACAAACCGCTGCCCTGCGCCGGGACGAGCTGCGCCTGCGCCTCGGGCTTCCCTTCCGGGATTGCGGCCGGCGGCGAAATGCCGGATTTCGGCATGGGCGCGGGCATCGGGAGCGGGATCGGCTGGGCGGACGCGGCCGTCACGGCGAGCCCAAGCAGGCAGGCGCCGATCAGCGTGGCCGGGCTCGATGTCCGCATTCAGTCCTCCAGGGGCCGACCATCTACTAATCGCCCGCCTGTGGCGATTTCGCGGCCCTTCCGGTTCCTAAACCTAATACTGCGCGTGTTCGGGTTCGCCTACGAGAATCTCGCGCTTGCCGGCATGGTTGGCGGCGCCGACGATGCCTTCCAGTTCCATCTTTTCCATTAACGAGGCGGCGCGGTTGTAGCCGATCTGCAGCCGGCGCTGGATGTAGCTGGTCGAGGCCTTGCGGTCGCGCATCACGATGGCGACGGCCTGGGAATAAAGGTCGTTGGTCTGGCCCATCGCGGAATTGTCGAACACCGCGCCGTCCTCGCCCTCTTCCTCCAGCTCGTCGTGCGCCGTGACGGCTTCGAGGTACTGCGGCGTGCCCTGCGTCTTGAGGTGGCGGACGATCTTCTCGACTTCCTCGTCCGAGCAGAACGGCCCGTGCACGCGGCTGATGCGCCCGCCGCCCGCCATGTAGAGCATGTCGCCCTGGCCCAAGAGCTGCTCGGCGCCCTGCTCGCCCAAGATCGTGCGGCTGTCGATCTTCGAGGTCACCTGGAATGAGATGCGGGTCGGGAAATTCGCCTTGATGGTGCCGGTGATGACGTCGACCGAAGGCCGCTGCGTCGCCAGAATCACGTGGATGCCGGCGGCGCGCGCCATCTGGGCGAGGCGCTGGATCGCGCCCTCGATGTCCTTGCCGGCGACCATCATCAGGTCGGCCATTTCGTCGACGATCACCACGATGTAGGGGATGTGATCGAGCTCGAGATCCTCCTTCTCGTAGATCGCCTCGCCCGACTCCTTGTCGTAGCCGGTGTGCACCGTGCGGCTGAGCGTCTCGCCCTTCTGTCTTGCTTCGGCGACGCGCGCATTGAAGCCGTCGATGTTGCGCACACCGAGCTTGGACATCCGGCGATAGCGCTCTTCCATCTCGCGCACCGCCCACTTCAGCGCCACCACGGCCTTCTTCGGGTCGGTGACCACGGGGGTGAGCAGATGCGGGATGCCGTCATAGACGGAGAGTTCGAGCATCTTGGGATCGATCATGATGACGCGGCAGTCGTCGGGACGCAGCCGGTACATCAGGCTGAGAATCATGGTGTTGATGGCGACCGACTTGCCCGAGCCGGTGGTGCCGGCGATCAGGAGATGCGGCATGCGCGCGAGATCGACGATGACGGGATCGCCGCCGATGGTCTTGCCGAGACACAGCGGCAGCCGCGCCTGCGTGTCGGTGTATTCGCTCGCGGCCAACAGCTCGCGCAGCAACACCTTCTCGCGTTTTGGATTGGGCAATTCGATGCCGATCGCGTTGCGCCCTTGGACCACGGCAACACGCGCCGAGACCTTGCTCATCGAACGCGCGATGTCGTCGGATAATCCGATGACGCGCGAGGACTTGA
Source organism: Hyphomicrobiales bacterium (assembly GCA_034669145.1). Lineage (GTDB taxonomy): Bacteria > Pseudomonadota > Alphaproteobacteria > Rhizobiales > Xanthobacteraceae > PALSA-894. Next base: position 12,972 of record JAXDNY010000282.1, on the reverse strand, counting down.
TGCCGGGCGCAGGTTCGAGTTCGTAGAGCGTGACCACGGGGCCGGGATGCGCGTTGATGATCTCGCCGCGCACGCCGAAGTCGCCGAGCACGCTTTCGAGCGCGCGGGCGTTTTCCTGGATCGCCTCGGTGGAGAGCGTTGCGCGGTCGATGGCGCGCGGCGCCGCGAGCAGCGCGAGCGAGGGGAACTCGTAGCCGTCGCGGCGCTTCGCGGCCGGGCGCGCGGCGGGCTTGATGCGCTTGCGCGGCGCGACTTCGACTTCGGCTTCTTCGTCTTCGGTCTCACCTTCGATTTCTTGGGCCTGATCGTCGGCCGGGTTGGAATAAACCTCGGCATGCGGCTCGACCAGCGTGACGGCGGAAGGATCATGCCGCAGCGGGACGACGCGATGACGGCGGCGCCAGGGAAGCATCGACCGCAGCAGCTCCAGCAGCAGCGGCGGCAGCAGCGCGAGGCGCGCCTTCAGGCTGTAGAGGAAATGGTAGAGCCAGCCGAGCGACACGAAGCTGCGGCGCTCCGCGGGTTCGTCCGCCTCCGCGTCGAGGTCAGCCTCAACAGGTTGCGCCTTGGTTTTCCTGGCCTTCGCGGGTTTTTCCGCGACCTCTTCGTCATCCTCGGCGCGCCGGCGCCAGCCGAAGCCGGCGCCAAGCGCGAGCGTCGCAAACGCCACGAGGCCGATCGCGATGGCGATGGCGAAGCGCGGTGCGCCGGACAACGGTGCACCGAAGATCCAGGCCGGAACGCGCAGCAGCGCATCGCCGACCACGCCGCCAAGGCCGGTCGGCAACGGCCACGCCTTGCTGGGTGGCAGGCACGAGGCAAAACCCGCGGCCGCGAACGCGCCCGCGATCCACAACAGCCCGCGCACGCGTTCGCGGTCGAGCGGGCGGTGGGTGAGCAAGCGCCAGCCCCACGCGGCGACGGGAAACAGCAACGCAATCGTCGCGATGCCGAACAACTGCATCAACAGGTCGGCGCTGATCGCGCCCGGCAGCCCCAGCATGTTGCGCACGGGCGCGTTGGTGGCGTGGCTCAGCGAGGGGTCCTGCACCGACCAGGTTGCGAGCGCGATCGCCGCAATGCCGGTGCCGCCGAGCAGCGCCGCGCCGACGATCTCGTGCATGCGGCGGCGCAGCGCGGCGCGCAGTTCGTCCGAGACGATGTCGGCGGCCGAGAAGGTATAGCGGATCGCTGGCATGATCAGCCCAACACTTTGACCAAACGATGCAATGCTTCGGCGGTGGTTTCGCGGTCCTGCACCATGGCGACGCGGATGTAGCCTTCGCCGGCATTGAAGCCGTCAGCCTGCGGCCGCGCCGCGTAACTGCCGGGCACCACGCGCAGGCCTGCTTCCTTCCACAGCTTCACGGCCGCGCCTTCGCTGCCGCCATGCTGCGACACGTCGAGCCAGAGGAAGAAGCCGCCCGCGGGGCGCTTGTAGCCATAGCGGTTGCCGATGATCTGATCGGCGAGGTCGAACTTCGCGCGATAGAGCGCGCGGTTTTCTTCCACGTGCGTCTCGTCGTTATAGGCCGCGATCGCGACCTCCTGCGCCGGGACCGGTACCTGCGGGGCGGACACCGTGCGCAGATTGAGGAGTGCGGCAAGAAACTGTTTGTCGCCTGCGACGAATCCGACACGCAGGCCCGGCAGTGACGAGCGCTTCGAGAGCGAGTTGAACGTCACCACGTTGGCGAAATCCTGACCGGCGACTTCGAGCCCGCCGGTCGGCTTATCCTTCCAGAAGATTTCCGAATAGCACTCGTCCACGAACAGCATGAAATTGTGCTTCTGCGCGAGCGCGGCAACGCGCGCGAGATAGTCGCGGCTCGCCACCGAGCCCTGCGGATTGGCGGGCGAGGCGAGATAGAACGCGACCGCGCGCCCAAGCAGTTCGGGCGAGAGCGCGTCGAGATCCGGCAGGAAGCCGGTCTTAGCCGTCGCGTCGAGATAGACCGGCTCGCAATCGGCCGCGATCGCGCCGGCCGAGTAGGGCGCATAGAAAGGGTTCGGCACCAGAATGGCCGGCTTGTCCGGCTTCGCGCCGATAAATCGCTTCGCCGCAATCGCCGAGAGGAATAGTCCTTCGCGCGAGCCCGCGAGAACCAGGATTTCGCTCATCGGGTCGATCGGGCGCGCAAGGCGGTAGCGGCGGCCGAGCCATCCGGCGACCGCCTGGCGAAAACCGTCGGTGCCGGCATTGCCCGGATAGCGGCCGAAGGCGGCCGTCTGCTTCGCCAGCACTGGCGCGACGAACGGCGGCACCGGGTGCTGCGGCTCGCCGACCGAGATGTTGATCACGGGCATGCCGGGCGCCGTGTCGCCCAGCAATTCGGTGAGCCGGACGAACGGCGAGCGTGCGTCGGGGACCCGAGCGGATGATGGCGCGCGTTCGGTGACGTTCATGGGCCGATACATGGCGGGAACGCCCCGCCGGACTAGGGTTCTGACACCATAGAAGGGGCTAGGTTAAGACGCGATTAACCATCGGTGCCTACCGAAGATCAATCATTGGTCCATGGCTTCCGCGCGCCGCGAATATGGACGATGACGATCTCGTCGTTCCTGCCTCCCGCGCGACAGTAAGCAAGCCCCAGCCTCACCGCCGGGGCTTTTGATGCCAGCAACCACCCACCATCGCGATCTTGGCGATGGAGGCCCGACATGAAGAATACCGCGGCTATTGAAGCCTTAGAGCGCCGCCTTGCTGACTTTGAACGCAAGGGGAACGCGCTAATCGAGGTCATCAACGATTTACGGGAGGAAGATGGCCTCCCGCCGCGCGGCCCATTTGGCGGCGGCAGCGACAGTTCCGGCGCGAAGGGCGCGACCCTGACCTCGATCAAGCCGGATACCTTCTACGGAAAGAAGCTCCAAACCGCTGTGCGGGAATATCTCGAAATGCGGTTCGCCGCAGCACGCGGAACCGACCCCGCAACCCCGCGCCAAATCTACGACGCGATCACGACCGGCGGCTACACATTCGATGTCAAGGAAGAGGCAACCGCGCTGGTTAGCCTGCGCCAGTTGCTGCGAAAGCGGACCGCTTTCTTCCATAAGCTGCCGAACGGCACCTATGGCCTGACCGCATGGTATCCCGACGCCAAGAAGCCAAAGCCGGAATCGGACGACGAAGAAATCATTATTGTCCCCGACGAAATGAAAGCGGCGACTACCAAGAAGGCAGCCGCCGCTTCCTAAGATCACTGCCAAGGGGTTCTGGCCGTCGAAAGCAGCCCCGAAGCAAGCGCAACTCCAAACCCCCACGGGGGAGAGCTAGGAGTATCCCATGTGGCAAGCCATTAGGCCCTAGGATTGAGGGCTGAGGCCCTCGCTCACGCGAACCTTGGCCCGATTGCCGCGCCGGAACGTCCGGCGCGGCTTTGCATAACAAACTGCTGAATCACGTCTAGATCGCAGCCTTTCGAGCTTGGCGAACGTTATCCCGATGGCGCCCCCTTCTCGCCAACGCGAAACCAATCCTTTCGCCTCCAGCGCAGCTTTCATTGCCGCTGGATTATTGATGCGCAGCCATGCAACCTTAGACTCATGCCGCATAGCTATGTTGCCTACATCGATGAGTCAGGTGACGACGGACTAGCTAAGTTTCGCGTTCCTGGAGGGCATGGCGGTGCGTCAACTTGGTTGGTTATTTCGGCCTGTCTGTTTCGGCAGGTCTACAGCCTCGATGCCGTTTCTTGGCGCGACGAAATCACAAACAAGATTCCAGAAAAGAAAAAGCGAACACTGCATTTTGCAGATTTGAACCACAACCAAAGAATCGTTGCCGCGCAGACGATTGCAACAAAGCCGCTTCGGGCGATGAGCATTCTTGCCGCGAAGAAGCCGATACCTGCCGGTATCTACGAAGAAAAGAATCAGCTTTATTTCTACATGACGCGCTACCTAATTGAGCGCCTGTCGTGGCTGTGCCGCGACCTTCGACCGAAGGTGCCGGAAGGTGATGGTCGAGTTGCAATAACTTTTCTCGCGTCGTGGCGGAATGTCGTACGACAATTTTCAGGACTATCTGCGGCGCCTAAAGACCACACAGGATCAAGAGGTCAAAATTCACTGGCCGGTGATAGACATTGATAGCGTTACAGCAAAGGATCATTCGAGTAGTGCCAGTTTGCAGCTGGTCGATGCGATCACATCGTCATTCGCCGCTGCCGTCGAACCAACCTCGTACGGAAATTGTGAGCTGCGTTATGCGGAAATTCTCAAACCAATTACCTATCATCGCAAAGGCAACTACCTCAGCTACGGCGTGAAGTGCGTTCCGAAGCCCGAGGAATGCGGTCTAAACGACGAGCAGAAAAAGCTGTTCGAATTGTTCAAGGGGTGAGGGTGGTGGCCCCCCGGTCCATGATTGCGGTTATAAGCCGCCTGCAATCTCGCGACTGCTCTGGAAGCTCCGGCGCATGACCACCGACATCAATATACGAGATTCATCGTTAAGAATCAAGTACTTGCTAAGCTGTTAGTCTAACAAGGGATTCGACTCTGCCGTATGAGTTTCCAAACCAAGCTCGGCGAAAGCGCGCTTCGTGTAGCGAACCCTCATATACCGCTCGCTTATCGAAAGCATGGCAATCGCGAGCGCATCCTGTTCTTCGTCGGGCAACGCAAGCGCTTCGGCGATGGCTTGTTCGAGCAATTTGGTCATGCGCCGAACTCTAGCACGCCAGTCCAAAAAAGTGAGAGGCCTCGGGGTGAGCCGAGGCCTCTCGACGGAGGGGGCGGTGCCGGGTCTCCACCCCAACCGTGTTCCGTATTGTCAGAGAGGAAGAGCCTCTCCCGCCTTCGCAAAGAAGCTTCGGCGGGCACCCTCCCCCGCAAGCGGGGGAGGGAAACCAAGGCCTCACATGTTGTAGGCGCGCTCGCCGTGATCGGTGAGATCGAGGCCTTCGCGCTCGCTGTCGGTGGTGGCGCGCAGGCCGACGATCACGTCGATCACCTTGAGGATGATCAGCGTGCCGATGCCGGACCACACCAGCGTCATGCCGACCGCCTTGCCCTGCGCGATGACCTGCGTGACCAGGTCGTAGTCGGCGATCTTGCCGGTCGCGTAGTCCATGATGCCGGTGCCGCCGAGCGCGGGATTGACCAGAATGCCGGTCATGATCGCGCCGATGATGCCGCCGATGCAGTGCACGCCGAACACGTCGAGCGCGTCGTCGTAGCCGAAGGCGTTCTTCACCGCCGAGCAGAAGATGTAGCAGATCACACCGGCCATGATGCCGAGCACGATTGCGCCCATCGGTCCGGCGTAGCCGGAGGCCGGCGTGACGGCGACGAGCCCCGCGACCGCGCCGGTGACCGCACCGAGCAGCGAGGGTTTGCCCTTGGCCATCCATTCGACCACCATCCAGGCGAGCGCCGCCGCGGCGGTCGCGACGAACGAGTTGGTCATGGCGAGCACGGCGCCGCCGGAGGCTTCCAGGTTGGAGCCGGCGTTGAAGCCGAACCAGCCGACCCAGAGCAGCGAGGCGCCGATCATGTTCAGCACCAGCGAGTGGGGAGGCATCAGCTCCTTGCCGAAGCCGATGCGCTTGCCGAGCAGCAGCGCGCCGACGAAGCCCGCGATGCCGGAGTTGATGTGCACCACGGTCCCGCCCGCGAAGTCGATCGCGCCCCACTGGAAGATCAGGCCGGCGTCGGCGTTGACCTCGTCGAGTTTCGCCTGCGCGGCGGTCTTGGCGGCGCCGTCAGCCGCGGCCGCGAGTGCCTTGGCGGCGGCGTCGATCGCGTCGGGGCCGGCCCAGTACCAGACCATGTGGGCGATCGGGCAGTACACGATGATCAGCCACAGCGGCAGGAACAGCGCCATGGCGGAGAACTTCATGCGCTCCACCAGTGCGCCGACGATCAGCGCGGGCGTAATCGCCGCGAAGGTCATCTGGAAGCAGACGTAGACGAGCTCCGGGATGTTCGCCCCGACCGTGAAGGTCGCGGCCTTGGAGTCCGGCGTGACGCCCGCGAGGAAGGCCTTCGACAAGCCGCCGATGAAGGGAGTCGAGCCGCCGGTGAAGGCCAGCGAATACCCGAACAGGGCCCACAGGATGGTCACGATGCAGACCGAGTAGAACACCCACATCAGCACCGAGAGGGTGTTCTTGGTGCGCACGAGGCCGCCGTAGAACAGCGCGAGGCCCGGGATGGTCATCAGCAGCACGAGCACCGTGGCCGAGAGCATCCAGGCGGTGTCGCCCTTGTTCACGGTCGGCTCTGCGGCTGCGGCCGCGGCGGGTGCCGCGGGCGCTGCCGGTGCCGCCATTTCGGCGAACGCCACGTCGAAGGCGATGAAGATGAGACAAAGGGCAAACAACAAGCCGGCGGCAATTCCCGCAAGCCCCAGGCGGGATGGCATCTTGAACGTCATGGTGGAAACTCCTGTGCGTGATCGGTTGAGGCGCGCGTCGGCTTTTTTGCGCATGTCCTGGCCGGAAAACCGGTGTCCATCCCCGATCGCGGTCGAGGACATGCTTTTCCGGGACATGCTTAGAGCGCCGCGACGTCGGCTTCGCCGGTGCGGATGCGCACGGCGTGGTCGAGCGGGATGACGAAGATCTTGCCGTCGCCGATCTGGCCGGTTTTCGCAGCCGTGGTGATGGCTTCGACGACCTTCTCGACCTGGCCGGTATCGACGGCCACTTCGATCTTCACCTTGGGCAAGAAGTTCACCGCGTATTCCGTGCCCCGGTAGATCTCGGTGTGGCCCTTCTGGCGCCCGTACCCCTTGACCTCCGTGACCGTCAGCCCGTGCACGCCGACCGCGGTCAACGCGTCGCGCACCTCGTCCAGCTTGAACGGCTTGATCACCGCCATAACGATTTTCATGGGTTCTATCCCCTGCGGCCCGCCTGGACTGATTTGAGCAAGGGCGGGCTCGATGAACACAAAGCCGCACGACGCCAACTCGCCGCGCGGTCGCAGGGGGGACTAATCAAGCCGCGTGCCAAGCCGGGCTGGCGGCATAAAACGTTGATTCAAATGATACTTTTGCGGCGCACCGGGAAAGGCGGAAACCACCTCCGGATGCGCCGCACAATCGCGCGTCAAAGATGCATGAATCTTAGGCAGTCGTTCGGACTGCCTACGGGTGAGCCTGTCAGTGGTATTTAGGAGTGGATCGACTCGCCGTGCAGGGTGACGTCGAGGCCCATTTGCTCGGCCTCCGGCGTGACGCGCAGCTCGGTGACGAAGCCCACGACCTTCAGGATGACGAAGGTCATGGCCCCCGACCACGCGATCGTCACCACGGCACCGACGATCTGGATCAGCACCTGGCCCGGATTGCCGTCGAGCAGTCCGGGCAGTCCCGCGGGTGTCGCGGCGTCGATCGAGATCGCGGCGGTCGCAAAGACGCCCGTCAGCGTGACGCCGATAATACCGCCGACGCCGTGGACGCCGAATACGTCGAGCGAGTCGTCATAGCCGAGCCACAGCTTGAGCTTGGTGCAGGCCCAGTAGCACGCCGCGCCGGCCATGATGCCGATCACGATGCCGTGCCACGGCAGCACGTAGCCGGAGGCCGGCGTGATGGTGCCCAGCCCCGCGACCGCGCCCGAGATGAAGCCGAGCACCGAGGGCTTGCCGCGGTTTCCCCATTCGAGCGCCATCCAGGTGAGCGCGCCCGCGCTCGCCGCGAGATGCGTCGCGACGATCGCCATCGAGGCACGCGAAGTAGCGCCGAGCGCCGAGCCGCCGTTGAAGCCGAACCAGCCGACCCACAGCAGGCCGGTGCCGATCACCGCCATCGAGAGGTCGTAAGGCGCGAGATTTTCCGTGCCGTAGCCGCGCCGCTTGCCGAGCACGATCGCCGCAACAAGGCCCGCGACGCCGGCATTGATGTGCACCACGGTGCCGCCGGCGAAATCGAGCACGCCGTAGGTCTGCAGGAAGCCGCCGCCCCAGACCCAGTGCGCGAGCGGCACGTAAACGATCAGCAGCCACAGCACGGCGAACAGCACGAAGGCCGAGAAGCGCATGCGATCCGCGACGGCGCCCGCAACGAGCGCGACCGTGATGATCGCGAACGTCATCTGATACATCATGAACAGGATTTCGGGGATCGTCTTGGCGGCCGCGTGCGTGGTCTCCATGCCGATACCGCGCAGGAACAAGCGTTCGAGATTGCCGAGGGCCGGCGCGTCGCCCGAGAAGGCGAGCGTGTAGCCGATCAGCGCCCACAGGATCGACACGATGCCGACCGCCGCAAGGCTCTGCATCATGGTGGCGAGCACATTCTTCTTGCGCACCATGCCGGCGTAAAACAGCGCGAGGCCCGGGATCGTCATCATCAGCACGAGGCCGGTGGCGGCGATCATCCAGGCGGTGTCCCCGGCGTCGATCTTCGATGCCGGCGCCGAAGCGGTCACCATCTCGGCGAGCGCGGGCGTGGCGAGGAGCGCGGTCAGCGCCGGCAGCGCGAAGCGCAGGAATGTTCTCATGGTCGGTCCCCCCGGATGCCGAATTTGATTGTCGCCCGCGGCCCTCACCGGACGCGGCCGTTGGCTACAGCGCGTCGGAATCGGTCTCGCCGGTGCGGATGCGCAGCGCGTGCCCGACCTCGATGACGAAGATCTTGCCGTCGCCGATCTGTCCGGTTTTGGCGGCCGCGGCGATCGCCTCGACCACGCGCTCGGCGCGTTCGTCCGCGACCACGACCTCGATCTTGATCTTGGGCAGGAAGTTCACCGTGTATTCGGCGCCGCGATAGATTTCGGTATGGCCCTTCTGGCGGCCGAAGCCCTTGACCTCGGCGACGGTCAACCCCGCGACCCCGATCTTGGTGAGCGCATCGCGCACGTCTTCCAGCTTGAATGGTTTGATGATGGCGGTGACCAGCTTCATGGACGCTCCTTGGCTCTCTCTGCCCACGATATCGGCAATTCCATCAAATCTTAAGCAGAGAGTCGCGCCGCGGAAGCGCGCAGTCGCCTAACCTGTGGGCAAGTCACCAATTGCTCTCGCTTCTGAAATCTTGCTGCAATGCGGCAGGCCCAGGCTGGAACGTCTCGAAGACGCGCCTATTGATAGCCATCAAGGTCGTCTCAGGGGCCTGTGCCATGTCGCATGTGCGGGACCCTGACCGGTCCGGTGTTGCCCGCTTTCAAGGGAGATTCTCCATGGCGCAGGGAAGTGTTGCCCGAAAGGCCCCGCACACGATCGCGCCACCCGGCAAACTGACCGTCACGCTGACCGTCAACGGTGTTGAGCGGAAACTCAGCGTCGCGCCGTGGACCACCCTGCTCGATGCCCTGCGCGACCATCTCGATCTGACCGGGACCAAGAAGGGTTGCGATCACGGCCAATGCGGGGCCTGCACGGTCCTCGTCGACGGCCGGCGCATCAATTCATGCCTGACGCTCGCCGTCATGAAGGACGGCGCGCAGGTGACCACGATCGAGGGTCTTGTCAAAGACGGCGCGCTGCATCCGCTGCAGCAAGCCTTCATCGAGCACGACGCGTTCCAGTGCGGCTACTGCACGCCCGGGCAGATCTGCTCGGCCGCCGGGCTGATCGCGGAAGGCAAGGCGAACAGCGCCAACGAGATCCGCGAACTGATGAGCGGCAACATCTGCCGCTGCGGCGCTTACCCCAACATTGTGGCGGCGATCCAGCAGGCGATGGGCCAGATGGGCGGCAAGTCATGATCAATTTCCAGTATGCGCGCGCCAACGACCTTGCCGATGCGGTGCGCCGGATCGCGGCCGATCCCGCCGCCAAGTTCATCGCGGGCGGCACCAACCTAGTCGATCTGATGAAGATGGATGTCGAGCGCCCGTCGCGGCTGATCGACATCACGCGGCTGCCGCTCAAGACCGTCGAGGAGACCGCGGAGGGCGGCCTGCGCATCGGCGCACTGGTGCCGAATTCCGACCTCGCCTATCACCCGCTCGTGGAGAGCCGCTATCCGCTGCTCGGCAGCGCGATTCTCGCCGGCGCCTCGCAGCAGTTGCGCAACATGGCGTCGACCGGCGGCAATCTGCTGCAGCGAACGCGCTGCGCCTATTTCTATGACACCGCGACGCCCTGCAACAAACGCGAGCCGGGCAGCGGCTGCTCGGCCATCGACGGCCTTAACCGCATGCATGCGATCCTCGGCACCAGCGAAGCCTGCATCGCGACACATCCCTCCGACATGTGCGTGGCGCTAGCGGCGCTCGACGCCAGGGTCCATGTGGCGGGACCGGCGGGCGAGCGCGCGATTGCGTTCCGGGATTTTCACCGGCTGCCGGGAAACACGCCGCAGCTCGATACCAATCTGCATCCGAACGAGATCGTCACCGCGGTCGAGCTTCCGGCGCGCGGGTTTGCGGCGAACTATTCCTATCTGAAAATCCGTGACCGCCTCTCCTATGCGTTCGCGCTCGTGTCGGTCGCGGCGGCGCTGGAGCTGGATGGCGACCGCATCACGGAGGCGCGCCTCGCGCTCGGCGGCGTCGCGCACAGACCTTGGCGCGATCCCGCGGCGGAGGCAGCTCTCAAGGGCCAGGCCCCCAACGAAGGGAATTTCAAGCGCGCTGCCGATGTCCTGCTGCGCGACGCCAAGGGCTTCGAGCATAACGCCTTCAAGATAGACCTCGCGCGCCGCGCCATCGTGCGCACGCTCACACAGGCCGCGCGTGGCACGCCGCAAACGCAGTCCAACAAGAAAATCGCGTGAGGCAGCCATGACAGCCTACATCGGCACGCCCACACCCCGCGTCGACGGCCGCGCCAAGGTGACCGGCGCCGCGAAATACGCCGGCGAATTCAACGTCAGCGATCTCGCCTACGGCGCAGTGGTGGAGTCCACCATCCCCAAGGGCCGCATCGTCCGTATCGACACCAGCCAGGCGCTGCGGGTCGAGGGCGTGCTCGATGTGCTGACCCACCGCAACCGCCCGCGCATGGCGGACACGGACAAGGCCTGGAAGGACGATGTTGCGCCGGAGACGGGTTCGCCATTCCGTCCGCTCTACGACGACACGATCATGTTCAGCGGCCAGCCGATCGCGCTGGTCCTGGCCGAGGAGTGGGAGATCGCGCGCTACGCCGCCTCGCTGGTGCGGATCGAATACGCCGCAGAACCGCACGTCACGGATCTTTATGCGCAGCGCGACGCGGCCTTCGTGGTCGAGAAGCCCGAGAAGCCGCGCGGTGATGCCGCAAAGGCTTACGCGGCCGCCGACGTGCGCCACGAGGCGGAGTATTTCATTGCGACCGAGCACCACAATCCGATGGAGTTGTTCGCCTCCACGGTCGAGTGGCACGGCGGCGGCAAGCTCACCGTCTATGACAAGACGCAGGGCGTGCAGAACGTGCAGCGCTATCTGTGCGGCGTGTTCGACAAGAAGTCCGGCGACGTGCGTGTGCTGTCGCCGTTCATGGGCGGCGGGTTCGGCGCCGGGCTGCGTCCGCAATATCAGGTCGTGCTGGCGACGCTCGGAGCGCTGGAGCTCGAGCGCTCGGTGCGCCTCGTGCTGACGCGCCAGCAGATGTACGGGCTCGGCTACCGGCCGGCCACGATCGAGACGCTCAAGCTTGGCGCGAAAGCCGCCGGCACGCTGGACTCGCTCAGCCACGAGGCGATCGCCGTCACGTCGCAGTTCGAGGAGTTCGCGCGCAACGACACCGGCTGGGGAGCGTTGCTCTACAAATCCGCCAACGCGAGCTATGTGCACAAGCTGGCGCGGCTCGATGTTCCGACGTCCGCCGATATGCGGGCGCCCGGCGCCGCGACCGGCGTCTATGCGCTCGAATGCGCGATGGACGAGCTGGCTGTCGCGCTGAAGCTCGATCCGGTGGAACTGCGGCTGCGCTGCTATTCGGATCGCGACCAGAACGAGGACGTTCCCTACACCAGCAAGCAGCTGCGCGAATGCTACCGTCAGGGCGCGGACGCCTTCGGCTGGGACAAGCGCAATCCCGAGCCGCGCTCGATGCGCGACGGCGCCGATCTGGTTGGCTGGGGTATGGCGACGGGCGTGTGGGAAGCATTGCAGATGCCGATGGCGGCTCGCATCGTGCTCACGGCGAACGGACACGCGGAAGTATCTTGCGCGGCCTCCGACATCGGCACCGGCACCTACACGATCATGGCGCAGGTCGCGGCCGACGCGCTCGGCCTGCCGATCGACAACATCGACGTCAAGCTCGGCGACTCCACCCTGCCGCAAGCGCCCGTGGAGGGTGGATCGTGGATGGCGGCCTCGGCGTCGCACGCGGTCGTCACGGTGGCGGAGGAGATCCGCAAGGAGTTGCTGCGGCTGGCCAAAAAGATGCCGGATTCACCGCTCGCCGGCGCGAAGCTGGCGGATGTTGTGCTCGCGGACGGCAAGATCGCAAGCAGGAAAGACGCGGGACGCGCCGTCCCGATCGCCGACGCGATGCGTCATGGCGCGGTGGATCGCATCGAGAAAGAGAAAGCCAACGGCTTCAAGAACGACACGGCGCATGCGCGCAACACCCACTCGGCGGCCTTCGCCGAGGTGAAAGTGGACGAGCAGCTCGGCGTCATCCGGGTCACGCGCGTGGTCGACGCGGTCGCGGCCGGCCGTATCCTCAATCTCAACACCGCGCGCAGCCAGATCATGGGCGGCGTGGTGTGGGGTATCGGCATGGCGCTGCACGAGGGGACGGCCTACGACCATAGATTCGGCCGGATCATGAACGCGAACATCGCCGAGTACCACGTACCGGTGAATGCCGACGTTCACGACATCGAGGTGATTTTCGTCGACGAGCCAGACGAGATCGTCAATCCGATGGGCATCAAGGGCCTGGGCGAGATCGGCATCGTCGGCGTCGCGGCCGCGATCGCCAACGCGGTCTATCACGCGACCGGAAAACGGGTGCGCGATCTGCCGATCACGCTGGACAAGCTGATGCGGGCGGCTTGAGCGGCCCGTCCGGGCGGGGCCTTCAGAACCACCCCTAAAATGCCGATGGCTCCAGCTCTTGAGAGCTGGAGCCATCGGC
>JAXDNY010000281.1:0-207121 GCA_034669145.1 Hyphomicrobiales bacterium | reverse complement strand
CGCCCTTCATGTATTCGGCCCAGCCTTCGAGCGAGGCGGTGACGAAGCGCTGCACCACGTCCTTCTTCTCGGCCGCCATCTTCGCCGAGATATTGATCGTCGTGTTGTAGTTGCCGAAGCCTGCGTCAGCGATCAGGTGCACCACCGGCTGCACGCCGGCCTGCATGATCACATAAGGCTCGGACGACACGAAGCCCTGCTGCGAGAGCTGCTTGTCGGCGAGGAACGGCGCCATGTTGAAGGTGTAAGGACGTGCCTGCTCCTCGGTGTAGCCGAACCGCGCTTTCAGGAATGGCCAATAGCTGACGCGCCCGCCCGCGCCGACCAGGATCGGCTTGCCCTTGAGCTGCTCGAAGCTGTCATGGCCGACGCCGGGATGCGAGATGATCACCTGCGGGTCTTTTTGGAAGATCGAGGCGATCACGAGGAACGGCAGGTTCTCCTTCACGTAATTGATACCCTCGAACGAGTTCGACATGATCATGTCGACGCGCCCGCCGAGGAGTAGCTGCGAGGGGTTCTGCTGCGGCCCGCCCTGGCGGACGTCGCACTCGATGCCGTGTTTCTTGTAGATGCCGTTGACGGCCGCGAGATAGAAGCCGCCGTGCTCGGCCTGCGCGCGCCAATTGGTCTGGTAGCTCACCTTGTCGAGCGTCTGCGCGGACACGCGCGCGCCCGGGACCGCCACGAGGGCGGCGCCGCCCATCAGGCCGAGGGCTTTGCGGCGGTCGATGCGATATTTCATGGGCCGATCCTTTCACTTCAAACGCGCCCAAGAGGGCGGCTGAGACCAAGGGCATTCCTAGCAACAGATATGCCGTGTTCTAGCGTGTCCGCGGGCCGTTGAAACGCCTGCGGCCCGCCTTTCATGCCCAAGGATACAGCACCCGCCTGCCCAGGTAAGAGGCAGGCCGGAAACCGGCCCCGTAACCCACAGGGGACGCCACGCTTTCAGGTTGCGCGGATGCCGGTTGAGGGCCCGCCGCGCCTGATTGCTTTGCGCCGGACCGGATGCCAGTTTTGCGCCTGACCGGAGGACCCTGATGCCCGCGACCGCCGCTGCAACCACCGCCCGCTACGATATCGACCGCTTCCTCGGCATGATCGGCGACGTGCCGGTGATGACCGACATGCAGCGGGTGCGCTTACGCTCGCGCGATTACTTCTGGTACTCGCCCGTGCTCAACAAGCAGCTGCACGGCAAGTCGGCCGACGTGGTCGCGACGCCGCGCGACGAGGCCGACGTGATCGCCGTGGCTGCTGCCTGCGCCAAGCTGCGCATTCCCTTGACGCCGCGCGGCGCGGCCACCGGCAACTACGGCCAGGCGGTGCCGTTGGAAGGCGGCGTGCTGCTCGATCTCACCAACATGACGAAAATCGAGTGGCAGAAGCCCGGCATCGTGCGCTGCGAGCCCGGCATCAAGATGAACGACCTCGATGCCGCCACCCGGCCGAACGGTTTTGAGCTGCGCATGCATCCCTCCACCAAGCGCATGGCGACGATCGGCGGCTTCGTCGGCGGCGGCTCGGGCGGCATCGGCTCGATCAACTACGGCGGCCTGCGCGAGCCGGGCAATATTCTGGCGGCGCGGGTCGTCACGCTCGAGGAAGCGCCACGCGTGATCGAGTTGCGCACCGATGCGGCGCAAAAGGTCAACCGCGCCTATGGCACCACCGGCATCATCACGGCGCTGGAAATGCCGCTGGCGCCGGCCTGGCCGTGGGTCGACGTGATCGTGACGTTCGACGATTTCTTCGAGGCCATGCAATTCGGCTACGACGTTGCGCTGGCCGACGGCGTGGTGAAAAAGCTGATCACGCCGATGATCTGGCCGATTCCGATCCACTTCCCGGCGCTGAAGAAACACTGCCCCGAGGGCAAGCACGTCATCTTCTGCATGATCGCCGAGCCGTCGCTGGAAAGCTTCAAGGCGATGCTCGGCACGCGCGGCACCATCACCTACGAGCAGGCGCACGACGACTCAGCAGGCAAGGAGCCGCTGTACGAATACACCTGGAACCACACGACGTTGCAGTGGCTGAAGCAGGACCGCACCATCACCTACCTGCAGTGCCTGTTCCCCCATGACCGCGTGATCGATTCGGTGCGGCAGATGGCCGAGATGTTTCCCGACGAGGTGCTGCCACACACCGAGTTCATCCGCTTTGCCGGGCGCGTCACGTGCTCGGCGCTGCCGATCGTGCGCTACACCACCGAGGAACGGCTGAACGAGATCATCGCGCTGCATGAGGCGAACGGCGTGTTCATCGCCAACCCGCATGTCTACACGCTGGAGGACGGGACAAGGCACAAGTCCACCGGCGCGGATCAACTGGGGATGAAGGCAGAGGCGGACCCGTACGGGCTGCTTAATCCGGGCAAGATGCGGACGTATGTGCCGGCGAAACAATGAACCTCATCCTGAGGAGCCCGCGCAGCGGGCGTCTCGAAGGATGGCCATAAACGCCGGTATATGCCGCCATCCTTCGAGACGGCGGCTACGCCGCCTCCTCAGGATGAGGACCGAGTTTTGAAAATCCACTACATCTACTGCCACCCCCTCCCCGAATCCTTCCACGCCGCGATCCGCGCCGAGGCGCTCGCGGGGCTGAAAGAATCCGGCCACACGGTCGATCTCTGCGATCTCTATGCGGAACAATTCGACCCGGTGATGTCGGCCGAGGAGCGGCGTAACTATCACGACACCGCCAAGAACCAGTCGCGCGTTGCGGACTACGTGCGCCGCCTGCGTGAAGCCGACGCGCTCGTTTTCCAGTTTCCCGTCTGGTCGTTCGGCCCGCCCGCGATGCTCAAGGGCTGGATGGACCGGCTTTTGATGCCCGGCGTCGCCTTCGACCTCTCGAACCCCAACATGGCGGTGCCGCTGCTGCTAAACTTGAAGCGCATCGCCGCCATCGCCACGTATGGGCGGCCGTGGTGGAACGCACTGCTGGTCGGCAATCCGCCGAAGAAGATCATGACGCGCTACATGCCGCGTTTCACCAACGGCGCGAAGGTCGACTACTATCCGCTCTATCACATGAACGTCGCCAGCGAGGCGACGCGAAAGGCGTTCATCGCCAAGGTGCGTGACGCGATGATAAAGTTCTGACCATGCGCAAAATCCACTGGCTGCAATTGACCACCGAAGATTTCGCGGCGCTCGATCCGGAGAAGACCGTCGTCGTGCTCCCCATTGCGGCGATCGAACAGCACGGGCCGCATCTCGTGGTCTCGACCGACACCATCATCGGGCAGAGCATGGTCGACACCGTGATCGCGAAGCTGCCGGAGGACTTGTCCGTCCTGTTCCTGCCCGTGCAGGCGGTCGGCAAATCGAACGAACACATCCGCTCGCCCGGCACGATCACCTACACGGCCGAAACCGCGCAGCGCGTGTGGACCGAGATCGGCGAGAGCGTCGCGCGCGCGGGCCTGCGAAAGATGGTCATCGTGACCTCGCACGGCGGCAACGTCGACACGATGCGGGTCGTCGCGCGCGAGCTGCGCGTCAACTGCCAGATGCTATGCGTCACCACCGGCTGGCGCTTCGGCGTGCCGAAAGGCCTGTTCTCTGACCCGGAGGCGCTGCACGGCATTCACGCGGGCGACATCGAGACATCGCTGATGCTGCATTTCCGCCCCGACCTCGTGCGCAAGGACAAGGTGGCGAACTTCGTGCCGTCCTCGGTGCGGATGGAGAACGAATTCAAGTTTCTGCGCCCGACCGGCCTGCACGCGCACGCCTGGATCGCACAGGACATCCACCCGGCCGGCGCCGCGGGCGACGCCTCGCTCGGCACCGCCGAGAAGGGCAAGCAGTGGGCGGAGTTTCAGGCCGAGCGGTTCATCGAGTTGCTGCGCGATGTGGAAAGGTTTGAGTTGAGCCGGCTGGCTTGAGCGCGAGCGGCATGCTCGATCACCCTCCCCTGGAGGGGGAGGGTCGGCGAGCACCGAAGGTGCGAGCCGGGGTGGGGTGACTCTTCTAACAACATTCACCCCACCCCGACGCTCATTTCATTCGCGTCGACCCTCCCCCTCCAGGGGAGGGTAGGCACCGAGCCTGCGGCTCGTCCTCAATCCAACTCCCGATAATCCGGCAGCGTGCGGTCGATCTGCTTCCCCGCACAAAGCACCACGCGATCGGTTTGCGGCCGTGACAACAGCTCATTCATCGTCCGCGCGCGCGTGAGCACCAGTCCGGCCGGCGCACCCACAGCCATCCGGCCGTGGGCTAAGCCCATCACCTCGCCCGATGTCGCTGCGACCGCTTTCAGCCACGGCCGGTCCGAATGATCGAAATGCAAAATGCGCGTTGCCTCGCGATAGACCTCCAGCATGTCGAGATCGCCGTAGGCGTAGAACGGATCGCGCGTATTGTCGCTTGCCACCATCACGGTGACGCCGGCTGCGGCGAGCTCATGCAAGGGAGCGACACCGCGCCAGCGCGGCGTGCGGCCGAATTGCCGGTCCTGCAGATACATGTTGCACATTGGCAGCGACACGATCGCGATGCGCGCCTCCGCGACTTTGGCGATGATGGTGGCGCGCTCGTTGTCGTCGGCCAGCGCGAGCGAGCAGCAATGGCCGGCGACGATGCGGCCCTTGAATTTGTGGCGCAGCGCAGCGTCCGCGATCTGGCCGAGCGAACGGGCTTTCGATGAATCGCTTTCGTCGACATGGAAATCGAGATCGAGGCCGTTTGCGATCGCGGCTTTGAAGATCCTGTCGAGCGCCGCATCGGTTTTCGCGTTCGGCGCTTCGCCGAGGAACGTGAGGCCGCCGAGCAGACCGCCATGCTGCGCGACCGTCTCCACCATGGCACGGAAGTTCGGTTCATCGTTCAGCGCCATGTCGATCGGATAGAGCGAGACTGCCTGCAACGCGATGCGGCCTTTCCATTCCTCGCGCATTTCGGCGAACAGCGGCCACGAGATCGGTGTCTGCTTTGGGTAGCTGTCGATGTGGGTGCGCAGCGCACCGGTGCCGTGCGCGAAGGCGCAGCGCAGCGCGAAGTCCATGCGCCGGGCTACATCGTCGCGCGACCAGTTGGCCTCGCGATCCGCCATCACGGCGGTGCGCGCGCCCATGTGCGTGCCGTCAGGATTTTGTGCGCGGGCCCAGATGTGTCCCTTGTCGATGTGGGTGTGCACGTCGACGAGGCGCGGCAGCACGATGCCGCGATCGAGATCGAAGCGCGGCAGGTCGTCGTTCGCAGCGGCCCCCGGGCCGATGGCGGCGATGCGCTCCTTCTCGATCACGATGTCACAGGGCGCGAGGCCGTCGGCATCGGCTTTCAGTTGCGCGGCGTCGGCCACGAGGCATACGGGCACGCGCGCGTTGGCGAGGCAATAGTGGGTCAGGCTCTGCGGGATGGTGAGAAAGCTCATTCCGCCTCTTTACTTCGTCATGGCCGGGCATAGCACGTCGAAGACGGGCGTGAACGCCTTTTGCCCGGCCATCCCGCTTAGAAAGGCACTCATTGTGCCAACTCTATCGGGGTCACCGGGACTCGCCGCTTCGCGGCGGCCCGGTGACGAGAGTATGGTATGAGGGCGCATGAAACGCCCGATCAACCCCGCCTCGATCCGCGCGCCGTTCGCTCGGTACAGCCACGCCGTCGAGGTCCCGGCCGGGCGGATGCTGTTCGCTTCGGGCCAGCTTGGCGTTTCGCCGGACGATTCCGTGCCGGAGGACGCCGAGGCGCAGGCGGTGCTGTGCTTTGAGAACATTAAGGTGATTTTGGCCGAGGCCAACATGACCTTTGACGACGTGGTGCGCTTCACCGCCTACGTCACCGACCGCGCCTATTTCCCGGTCTACGGCGCGGTGCGCAGCCGCTACGTGGCGGGCAATGCCTTCGCGTCCACCTTGGTGATTGTCTCAGGCTTCACCCGGCCCGAGTTCAAGGTCGAGGTCGAAGTGACGGCGGTCCAGACAAATTAACGTTTGAAAACCAAAGTCCTTCAATGGCTTATCGGATCGCTTGACTCGCCATCCCGTCCGGGGAATCAATAGAACAAATCATGAACAGGCCTTCGCCATGCTCCCTGCCGAGCCGATGGAGCAGCACCGCTCGCGTCTGCGCCGCGCGATTGCGACAAGCGAGCAAACACTCGCAGACGAAACGCGTTCGCTTCCGCTCGGCGTGCCCGATGTCGATGCGGCGCTCGGCGGCGGGCTTCCCTGCGCGGCGCTGCATGAACTGAGCGCGGCGCCCATCCATCTCGGCGCGGCCGCGGGCTTCGCGCTCGCGCTCGCGGCGCGCTCGCCCAAGGCCCAGCACGTCCTGTGGATCGCGACCGATTTCGGCATGCTGGAAATCGGCGCGCTCTATGGCCCCGGCCTCGATCTCCTCGGGCTCGACACCACACGGCTCCTGGTCGCGCACGTCGCGCGGCCGGTCGATGCGCTGTTCGCCATGGAAGAGGCGCTCAAATGCCGCGCGCTTTCGACCGTCGTGGCGGAAATCAATGGCGAGGTCGACCTCACGGCAACGCGGCGGCTCTCGCTTGCGGCACGCGAAGGCGGCGCGCTCGGCCTGCTGCTGCGCCACAAGCCGAGCGACGCGCCGAGCGCGGCGCGCACGCGCTGGGAAATTTCGGCCTGCCCAAGCGTGCCGGACGAGCTCGGCGGGCTCGGCCGCACCGCCTTCCGGCTTTCTCTCCTGCGTAACCGCCGCGGCCCATGCGGCACCTGGACACTCACCTGGGATCATCATGAACGCGTCTTTGCGGCGCTATCTGTCGGTGTGGCTGCGGCGGCTGCCGACCGACCGGATCAGGCGCTCTCCGCCTGAAGCACTGGTCGTAGCCAGCCCGGTCAAGGGCGCGTTACGGCTCTCCGCCGTGAACGACGCCGCGGCCGCGCTCGGCCTGCGCGCCGGCATGGCGCTCGCCGATGCGCGCGCGATGTATCCGAAGATCGCGGTCGCTGATGCGGACGAGCGCGCGGATTTCGCGCTGCTCGAAGCGGTGGCCGACTGGTGCGACCGCTACACGCCGCTGGCCGGGCTCGATCCGCCCGATGGATTGATGCTCGACGTCACCGGCTGCGCGCACCTGTTCGGCGGCGAGGCGGCGCTCGCGGCCGATCTCGTGCGGCGGCTTGGGGCCCAGGGCTATCAGGCGCGCGTCGCGGTCGCCGACACGGTTGGCTGTGCGTGGGCGGTCGCGCGGTTCTCTCCTTCTTTACCTCCCCCTGAAAGGGGAAAGTCGATCCGCGAAGCGGATCGGGTGGGGGTCATTCCATCCGGCGATGAGCGTGATGTTCTTTCTCCCCTCCCCCTCGCCGCGTTGCGCCTCCCTTCCGAAACCATCGAAGCGCTCTCGCAGGTCGGTTTGAAACGCATCGCCGACGTGCTCGACCGCCCGCGTGCGCCGCTTGCGGCGCGGTTCGGCGCGGAGTTCGTGCGCCGCATCGACCAGGCGCTCGGCCGCGACGACGAGCCGATAGCGCCGCGCCTCCCGATCCCCGCGGCCATCGCGGAGCAGCGCTTCGCCGACCCGATCGCGCTCGAGCGCGACGTGCTCGGCACGATCGAGAAGCTCGCCGAAAAACTCGGCGCCCTGCTGGAACGGCGCGGCGAAGGCGCGCGGCTGTTGCAGGCCGCACTGTTCCGCACCGACGGAAAAGTCTTCCGCATCGAGGTGGGCACCAGCGAGCCGCTACGCGAGGCGGCCCGCATCCGCCACCTGTTCGCCGACCGGCTCGGCGTGATCGGCGACGAATTCGATCCGGGCTTCGGCTTCGACATGCTGCGGCTCGCAGCGCTGATGACCGAGCGTCACGAGCCGGCGCAGACCGGCCTCGCCGGGCCCGACCACACGCAAGAGCTGGCGCACCTGATCGACCGGCTCGGCGCGCGCTTCGGCCTGCGCCGTGTCACGCGGCTTGTGGCGCAGGACACGCATATTCCGGAGTTCGCCATGATGGCGGTGGGGGCTGCGGCCACGTGTCCCGGGCGCGGCGCAGTACGAAGTAATGCGCTGCAGACCCGGGACCCCGGTTTCTTGGAACTGAAGCAACCGGGGTCCCGGATCAGCGGTGCACCGTTTCACGGTGCACCGCATCCGGGACACACGGAGCAAGACAGCAACGCCCCTACCCGCCCGATCCGTCTCTTTGCACGCCCCGAACCCGTCGAAGCCGTAGCCGAAGTGCCGGACGGGCCGCCGGTGCAGTTCACCTGGCGGCGCATGCGCCATGTGGTGGCGCACGCCGAAGGCCCCGAGCGCATCGCGATGGAGTGGTGGCGCAATGCGGCCGGCGCGGCGCTGACGCGCGACTATTTCCGCGTGGAAAGCCGCGAGGGCGTGCGTGTCTGGCTTTTTCATGAGTGGCCAACCGACCCGCAACGGCAAGTGCGATGGTTCGTGCACGGCGTATTCGCATGAGAAATATCGTCCGCTTTCCCGAAAAGGAGAAGAAAGCAGAACGAACCTTCGTACTTCCTGCTCCCGACCCGGCGCATGCTTATGCGGAGTTCGCCGTCACGACCAACTTCTCTTTCCTGCGTGGCGCATCGCACGCGAAGGAGTTCATCCTGCAGGCTCTTGCGCTCGGGCTGACCGGCATCGGAATCGCGGACCGCAACAGCGTGGCGGGCGTGGTGCGCGCCTATAGTGCGCTGGACGAATGGAGCGAGCACGTCCTCAGCGAGAAAGAGAAGGGCAACGACCTGCCGACGGTGAAACTCGTTGTCGGTGCGCGGCTTTGTTTCGCCGATGGTACACCGGACATCCTCGCCTATCCGCAAAACCGCACCGCATGGGGCCGCCTCACACGCCTGCTTACTGTGGGCAAGAGCCGGGGTGAGAAGGCCGAATGTGTTTTGTTTCTCGATGATCTCTTGGAGCACATCGCGGGCCTCAATCTCATCGTGATGCCGCCGGCACGGATCAAAGCGGATGCGCTCACCGATCTTCTGAGGCGATTAAAGGTCACCAACAGGCAACTCGTCCATCTCGCAGCCAGTATGCTTTATCGCGGCGACGATAGCCGCCGCCTCGCGCGTCTCAAGGCGATCGCCGAGAGAGCTTTCATCCCACTGATCGCCGTGAACGACGTGCTCTATCATGCGCCGGAGCGGCGTCCCTTGCAGGATGTGATGACCTGCATCCGCGAGCACATCACCATCGACAAAGCCGGACGCCTGCTTGAAACGAATGCGGAGCGGCATCTCAAGTCACCGCAGGAAATGGCGCGGCTGTTCCGCCGCGCGCCGGAGGCGATCGATCAGACACTACGCTTTCTCGACCGCTGCAATTTCTCACTCGAAGAGCTCAAGAAGACCGAATACCCCGACGAGAACCGTGAAGGATTCGCAAACCCGCAGGACGCGCTTGTGGCGCTGGTCGAGGCCGGATACCGCAAGCGCTATCCCAATGGAGCCAGAGGGGACGTTCGCGCGGCGCTCAACAAGGAACTGAGGATCACGTCGGGTCTTCATTACGCGCCGTATTTCCTGACTGTCCACGACATCGTCCGCTTCGCGCGCTCGAAAGGCATCCTCTGTCAGGGGCGCGGCTCAGCCGCGAACTCCGTGATCTGCTACTGCCTGGAGATCACCGAAGTCGATCCGGAAAAGGTCGACCTGCTGTTCGAGCGTTTCGTCGCCGAGGAACGCAAGGAGCCTCCTGACATCGACGTCGACTTCGAGCACGAGCGCCGCGAGGAAGTGATCCAGCACATCTACAACAAATACGGCCGCCATCACGCGAACCTTGCCGCGACCGTCATCTGCTATCGCGGCCGCAGCGCGATCCGCGAGGTCGGCAAGGCGTTCGGGCTCTCGGACGACACTGTCGGTGCGCTCGCCGGCATGCTGTGGGGATGGTCGCAATCGGGCGTGAAAGAGCAAGAGGCGCGCAAGGCGGGTCTCGATCCCTCCGATCCGCGGCTTAACCGGGTGATGGAGCTTGCCGAGGAGCTGATCGATACGCCGCGGCATCTCTCGCAGCATGTCGGCGGATTCCTCATCACGCGCTCGCGGATCGACGAGGTCGTGCCGGTCGAGAACGCCGCGATGGACGAGCGCACCGCGATCGAGTGGGACAAGGACGATCTCGATTCGTTGCGGCTTTTGAAGGTCGATGTGCTGGGGCTCGGGATGCTGTCGTGCCTGCGGCGTAGCTTCGATCTCCTGCGGGAGCACTACCGCCTGCCCGAAACGATTCCGGCAATCTTGCAGCGTGAGTACATCAGAAAAGGAAAAGAGCAGGAAGACGAGGCCGAACGCACGCCCGTTTACCGCATGATCCAGCGCGCCGACACGATCGGCGTGTTCCAGATCGAAAGCCGCGCGCAGATGTCGATGCTGCCGCGGCTCCGCCCGGAAAACTTCTACGACCTCGTCATCGAGGTCGCGATCGTGCGGCCGGGACCGATTCAGGGGAAGATGGTTCACCCTTATCTGCAACGGCGCGAGAAATTTCGCGAGACGAAGGTGGAGCCGGATTATCCGTTTCCGTCTCTTCATCCTGACAAAAAAGACGAATTGCGCAGCATCCTGCACAAGACGCTGGGCATTCCGTTATTCCAGGAACAGGCGATGCGCATCGCCATCGTGGCGGCGAAGTTCATGCCGGACGAGGCGAATGGACTGCGCCGCGCGATGGCGACCTTCCGGCGGATGGGAACCATCCAAAATTTCAAGGACAAGTTCATCAAGGGGATGACGGAGCGCGGATACGATCCGAAATTCGTCGAAAGCTGCTTCGACCAGATCCGCGGCTTTGGCGAATACGGCTTCCCGGAAAGCCACGCGGCAAGCTTTGCCAACCTCGTCTACGTCTCGTGCTGGATGAAGTGCTACTACCCCGACGTGTTCGCCGCCGCGCTGCTCAACAGCCAGCCGATGGGTTTCTATGCGCCGGCGCAGATCGTGCGCGACGCGCGCGAGCACGGCGTCGAGGTGCGCCCGGCGGATGTGAATCTTTCCGACTGGGATTGCACGCTGGAAGACACGCCAGCGCCGCGGGGTGTGCTGCAAATGCGCCACGCCTCCATGAAACCCCACATCCGCACCACGCACACAATGCGCCTCGGCTTCCGCCAGATCAGCGGCTTCTCCGAGGACCATGGCAAGATCATCGAATCCTCGCGCGGACGCGGCTTCGACTCGGTGCGCGATCTGTGGCTGCGCACGCGGCTGCCGCCGTCCGTGCTGGAGCGGCTCGCCAATGCCGACGCTTTCGGCTCGCTCGGGCTTTCGCGGCGCGATGCCTTGTGGGCCGTGCGCGCCCTGCAACGCGCGGGCGACAAGGACGACCTGCCGCTGTTCCGCCGCGTCGCGATGCCCGAGATGGAGCCGGACGTCGCGTTGCCGCCGATGCCGCCGGGCGCGCAGGTGGTCGAGGACTATCGCCACCTGCATCTCTCGCTCAAGGCGCACCCGGTCTCGTTCCTGCGCGGCGATCTCGATCGGCGCGGCATCACGCGGCATGAGATGCTGCCGGGCATTCGCTCCGGCGAACGCGTCACGGTCGCGGGACTCGTGCTGGTACGCCAGCGGCCCGGCACCGCCAAGGGCGTTATATTCATGACCTTGGAGGACGAAACGGGCATCGCCAACACGATCGTGTGGGCGCGCGCATTCGAGCAATTCCGCCCGGTGGTGATCGGCGCGCGCCTCGTCGCCGTCACCGGACCGCTGCAGAGCGCGTCGGGGGTGATCCATGTGGTGATGGAGCACATCGAGGATCTGACGCCGCTGCTGCGCCGGCTGTCGGACGATGAATTCATCAACGCTCTGGCCCATGCCGATGAAGCGCGCCGCCCGCCGGTCGAGCGGCATCGGCATCCGCGCAGCGGAGACTCGCTGGTGACCCTGTTTAGGGAGTTGCCCGCCGGGGCAGGCGACGTGGCGGCACGGACCGCCAAAGTGATGCCGAAGGGGCGCAATTTCCACTGAGGCCATAGCCGGAATGTGAATTGACGCTGGCCCGTCCAGCCTGTTTGCTGCCGGGAAATCTCCGGGAGAACGCCATGGACATCCTGCGCAACCAGAAATTCATCATCCAGCCGCACTTCCGGCTGCAGGAGTGGGTCGCCGAGGAGAAGGGTTACTTCCGGGACGAAGGTTTGGATTACGAGTTCCGCGAGGAAGTGCAGGCGACCGGCGGCAAGATTCACGACAAGGGCGACAAGGTCGGCGCCTATCAGTCGTTCGAAGAGGGCCGCAAGTCCGACATCAGCTGCGCCTGCCACTGGACCGTGAACGTCGCGGCCACCAGCGGCCACGGCAAGCTCTACGCGGACGTCTATTCGGTTGCGCCGTCGGGTGTGTTCGTGCCGGCCGATTCACCGGTCCACACGCCGGAGGATCTCGCCGGCGTGCCGATCTCGGTCGGCTACCAGTCGGGCAGCCACTATTCGACCATCCAGGCGCTCGAGCAGTTCATGCCGGCCGACAAGATCAACCTGTCGTTCAACGACGGCATGCTGTTCCGCCGCATGGAACTCCTGGTCGACGGCAAGCTGCCGGCGTGCGCGCTGTTCTCGGGGCCGTATTACTTCGCCGAGCAACTTGGCTTCCGCAAGATCATCGACAACACCTTCATGATCGCCACGATGATCACCGGCAATCCCGATCCGGAAGACCTGCGCAAATTCTTCCGCGCGCTGCGCCGCGCGCAACGCGACATCGACGTGCGGCACGAGCTCTATACGCACTACTACAAGCGCGAATTCCCGACGCAATTCCATGCCCGCATGGACACGCGACGCTGGGGACCGGGCGAGCGGCTGGTCTTCGAGACCTATTCGCGCGAGGTGTTCGAAGAGTCGCGCAAGTGGATCGCCGATCACGGCATCTTCGCCGACACCGGCATGGGCGTGAAGCCGTACGAGGGCGCGATCGTGACGCTGGCGGATTAAGCGCCCCAACACCGCACCTCATCCTGAGGTGCGAGCGCAGCGAGCCTCGAAGGATGGCCGCAGGCCTGGAGTTTGCCGCCATCCTTCGAGACGCCCGGCTTCGCCGGGCTCCTCAGGATGAGGTCTGAGAGTCGATCCGCAGCCCGATCAGCCGGTCGAGCGTCGCGGCATCGTTGAGCAGTTCGCGCGACGGCGCGCGGTGCACGATGATGCCGCGCTCCATTACGACGGCCTCCTGCGTCAGCGACAACACCACTTCGGCGTGCTGCTCGACCAGAATGACAGCGGTGCCCTCGTCCTTGATCATGCGGCCGATGGCGGCGCTCAATTCCTCGACAATGATCGGCGCCAACCCTTCGAGCGGCTCGTCGAGCAGCAGCAGCGCAGGGTTGGTCATTAAGGCGCGCGCGATCGCCAGCATCTGCTGCTCGCCGCCGGAGAGCTGATTGCCCATGTTGGTGCACCGCTCGGCAAGGCGCGGGAACAGGCCGTAGACTGCTTTCAGGTCCCAGCGGCCCGGGCGCGAGGCGACGGTGAGGTTTTCCTCGACACTCAGTGAGGGAAAAATCTCGCGCTCCTGCGCGACCCAGCCGAGTCCAGCGCGCGCGCGCCGATGCGGCGGCACAGCGGTGAGGTCCGCGCCCGCGGCGCGAATCGTGCCGCGCGTCACATGGGTGAAGCCCATGATGGTGAGCAGCAACGTCGACTTGCCGACGCCGTTGCGGCCGAGCACCGCAAGGCTGCCCCCGTCCGGCACTTCCAGCGAAATGCCGTCGAGTACGACCGCGTCGCCGTAGCCGGCGCGCACCTCGTTGAGCGCGAGCAGCGGTTCAGCCATGACGTAGACCGTCGCGATGCGATTTGCCGAGATAGACCTCGCGCACGCGCGGGTCGGCGGCGACTTCCTCGGGCGTACCCTCGAGCAGGATGCGCCCGCCGACCATCACGATGATGCGGCTCGCAAAACGGAACACGAAATTCATGTCGTGCTCGATAAACAGCACCGTAATGTCGCGCGACAGGTTGGAGATCGCGGCGAACAGCTCGGCGCTCTCGTCGCGCGGCACGCCCGCGGCCGGCTCGTCGAGCAGCAGCACCTTCGGCCGGGTGGCGAGCGCGAGCGCGATTTCAAGGAGGCGCTGGCGGCCGTAGGGCAGTTCGCGCGTCGGCCGGTAGCAATCGGCGCCGAGCATCAGCGACGACAGAATGGCGTGCGCTTCATCGACAGCCGACGGGTAGGCGGAAACGCGCTGCCACCAGGCGCGCGCCACGCCCTCTCGCTCGCACACCGCGAGCGTGACGGCTTCGAGCGCGTTGAGATTGGGGAACAGCGTGTTGATCTGGAAGGTGCGCACCAGCCCGCGACTGACGCGCTTTTCGGGCGGGAGCGCGGTGATCTCTTCGTCGCCGAGCCGGATTTCACCTGCGTCCGGCCGCAGCATCCCGGTCATCAGGTTGATCAGCGTGGTCTTGCCTGCGCCGTTCGGGCCGATCAGCGCGTGGCGCGCGCCTTGCGGCAGGTCGAACGAGATGTCGCTGGCGACGACCAGCGAGCCGAAGCTCTTGTCGAGCCCGCGCGTGGAGAGCGCGCTCACGATTTGCCCCGCCAAAAACTTCCGCGCCAAGTCGATACAAGCTTTGCGAGGCCGCCCAGGATTCCGTTCGGCAGGAACATCACCACCGCGACCAGCAGCGTGCCGATCCAGAAATACCAGAACTGCGGCGTGTTGCCGGAGAACTGGTCGCGCGCCACCATGAAGATGATCGCGCCGACGAGTCCGCCGTAGAGGTGCCCCGCGCCGCCGAGAATCAGCATCACCAGCACATCGGCCGAACGTTCGAAATCAATCGATGCGAGCGAGACGGTCTCGGTGGTTTGCGCGAGCAGCGCGCCGGCGATGCCGGCCATCACGGCGGAGATGGTGTAGATCTTGCGCAAATGCGCGCGGCTCGATGCGCCGAGCGCCGGCATCCGCAGCGGATTCTCGCGGATGCCGCGCAGCGAAAGGCCGAACGGCGAGTGGATGATGCGCCGCGCAACGAGGAAAACGAGAAACAGCACGATCAGCGAATACGTGTAGGCCACATAACCATAGAGATCGAAACGAAACGTGTTGAAGATCGGCCACATCTTCACGCCCTGCAGGCCGTCGGCGCCGCCGGTCAGCCAGCTTGCGCTGTTCGCCGCCTCTTTCAGAAGAAGCCCCATGCCGAGCGTGATCATGATCAGCGCGAGATGGCGGAAGCGCGAAATGATGAAGCTCGACGCGTAGCCGACGATGCCGGCGACGAGCGCCCCGAGCATCAGCCCGCTGATCGGCTCGCCCCAGCCATGCTTGGCGGCGAGCCCCGCCGTATAGGCGCCAAGCCCGAAGAACGCCGCATGGCCGAGCGACACGATGCCGGCGTAACCGAGGATCAGGTCGAGCGAGAGCGCAAACAGTGCCGTGATGGCGATCTGGCTCGCGAGCACGAGATAGTTCGGCGTCAGCCAGAACGGCAGCAAGGCCGCCGCCCAGAACGCGACCTCGATCCAGGTCCAGCGCGCCTGGCGCTCCAGATAGGCGTGCGGCGAAGCGGCCGTCACTGACATCATCGCCGCCCGAAGAGTCCGGCCGGCCGCCACATCAGCAGCACGACCATCACCAGATAGATCAGGAACGCGCCGAGTTCGGGAACGTAGTATTTGCCGGCCACATCGCTGATGCCGATCAAGGTCGCTGCGGCGAACGATCCGCCGATCGAGCCGAGCCCGCCGACCGATACCACGATCAGCACATAGATCAGGTAGGTGAACGCGAACGACGGATCGAGTCCGACGATCTCGATCGCGAGCGCGCCGCCGAGGCCGGCAAGCCCGCTTCCAAGCGCGAAGGTGAAGGCGAAGGCGCCGTCAACATTGATGCCGAGGCCGCGCGCCATGCGCTGGTTGTCGACCGCGGCACGCACCTGCGCGCCGAAGCGGGTGTATTCGAGCACGGCGACCAGCAGCAGCGTGATCGCCAGCGCGACGGCGACGAGGAACAGCCGGTAAATGCCCAAGCCCACGCCCAGGATTGTCACCGAACCGCGCAGATAGGACGGCATCTGCACCGGCTGCTGGATGGTGCCGTAGACGTAGGCCGCGACCGCCACCGAGACGAAGGCGAGCCCGATCGTCAGCAGCACCTGATCGAGATCGCTCGCCCGATAGAGCCGGCGGTAGAGCACGCGCTCGAACACGATGCTCACCAGCGCCGTCACGAGAAACGCGAACGGCAAGGTCGCAAGAAACGGCCAGCCGAAGCGGTTCATCAACGTGACGGTGACGTACCCTCCGAGCATCGCGAATGCGCAGTGCGCCAGGTTGACGAAATTCATCATCCCCAGCGTGACGGAGAGCCCGACCGACAGCAGGAACAGCAGCATTCCGTAAGCAAAGCCGTCGAACAGGACGCCGATCACCGGACCGATCATGGAATGCTGCCGCCTCCCCCCAGCCGGCGGGCTATTTCTTCATCGCCGCCTTCACGGGGTCCTTGACGTTCTCGACCTTGTCGAACTCGACGTTCACCACCTTGCCGCCGACCTTTTCGACGCGCCGGATGTAGACCGTCTGGATGATGTCGCGCGTTTCGGGATCGATCGAGATCGGGCCGCGCGGACTCTCCCACGCCATGCCCTTCACGGCGCCGATCAGCGCCTCGGCGTCGGCGTTGCCATTGGTTTTCTTCAGTGCGGCGTAGATCGCGTTCATGCCGTCCCAGCCGCCGATCGAGAAGAAGTCCGGATTGCGCCCATAGGCTTCGTTGTAGTCCGCGACGAATCTCTTGTTCATCGCCGAATCGTGGGTCGGGTCGTAGTGGAATGCCGTGATGATGCCGAGCGCGGCATCGCCCATGCTCTTCAGCGCGGCGTCGTCGGTCACCTCGCCCTGTCCGAGCACCTTGACCTTCTGCGGATCGATGCCGCGTTCCGCCATCGCCTTGCCGAGCGCGGGCGGCTGCGCGCCGCCCGGAACCCAGATGTAGATCGACTCGGGGTTCAGATCCTTGGCGCGCTGCACGAAGGCGGAGAAGTCCGGGTTCGCCACCGGCATCTTCACCGAGCCGACGATCTCGCCGCCCGCCTCCTTGAATGCGCGGATGAACGCGCCTTCGGCGTCGATGCCGGGACCGAAGTCCGACACCATGGTGTAGACCTTGCGGATGCCGGTCTTGTAGGCCCAGGTGCCAAGCGAGCCGTTGAGCTGCGGCGTGGTGAGCGAGGTGCGCACCATGTAGGGCGACTTGGTGGTGATGATCGAAGTGGCGGCGTTCATGACCACCATGAATTTCTTGCCCTGCTCGGAGACGTCGCCGGCCGCGAGCGCATTGGGCGTGAGCAGAAAGCCCGCCAGGATATCGACCTTGTCGCGCACGATCAGTTCCTGCGCGAGGCGTTTGGCGACGTCCGGCGCGATGCCGCCTGTGTCCTTGCGGATGAATTCGAGTTTCTTGCCGGCGACCGTGTCGCCATGCTGCTTCACATAAAGCTTGATGGCATTGTCGAGCTGGGCGGCGCCGTCGGCGAACTGGCCCGAATAGGGCAGGATCACGCCGATCTTGATCGTGTCCTGCGCGCTCGCCGCGCCGATGCCGAGTAGTACGGCGAGCGCGCTCGCCGCGAGTGTGTGTCGCATGCCAATCCTCCCTGAGTAGTTCGTTTGTCTTGTTATTCGCCAGACGGTAGCACCCTGAGCGGCAGGGTCAATTTGGCGAAAGTCTCGCTGGTCAACGGCTGAACTTCACCGACAGCCCTCCGATCGGCTCCAGCGCATAGGCGAACTCGGTCTCGTCCGGCTCGATGAAGGGCGGTGGGACGATCGAGCCGGTGATGATGACATCGCCGGCGCGAAGGCGCTCAC
The DNA here is from genome assembly GCA_034669145.1 of Hyphomicrobiales bacterium. Classification (GTDB taxonomy): domain Bacteria; phylum Pseudomonadota; class Alphaproteobacteria; order Rhizobiales; family Xanthobacteraceae; genus PALSA-894. The sequence goes on along the minus strand of JAXDNY010000281.1, from coordinate 189,356 downwards.
CGTGGGCCGCAAGCGTGCCCGCCACATGCCGCACGATGCCGATCATTTCCCCGATCAGGGCCTCGACTTTTTCCTGTTTGGCCGCAAGCGCGCCGCGCCGGAACACATGGCCCACAAGGCCGTCGAGCTTCGCGCCCGCGCGCGCGGGATCGGGTGGGCCGAGGATGACGTGGCGATGAAAGATATTGGCGGCGAGCGTGACCTCGACGTCATCCGGTGGTGGATTGAGATCGGCCAGTTCGATCGCAGGGCTGAGGCCGGCGATGGCGTCGATGGTTGTCGCACGGTCAGCGCCGCCGGGCAGATCCTGACCCATGTAGACCGCGATCTCGGGTTCGGCGACCGGCTTGTGCCACCCCGCGAGCGAGGTGGTGCTCCCATTCGCAATCAGCGATTTCTGCATCATGAAACCGACGAGCGGCGCCTTGATCTTGAGCCGCTCCATCGCGGGCGGCGCGCCCAAACCGACTTTCCAGCCAAGGGGCTTTTCGCCCGCCGCAATACGGGCGCGGCGGGTTGCGAGCTGCTTCTCCATGCCGCGCGCGATGCGCGGATCGTCCCAGGCGTTCATTTCATCTCTCTCCTCTCCTGAGGCGCGAGCGAAGCGAGCCTCGAAGGATGGCCAAAGGCGCCGGCGTTTGCCGCCATCCTTCGAGACGCGCCCTTCGGGCGCTCCTCAGGATGAGGGCTTATGGTCCGCACTCACCTCATATCCCGAAGCTTCGATCGAGCCCGCGCCCATCCAGCCCCACACCAGCACGACGTCCTGATCTGACGTGTTGTTGAAACCGTGCCAGCAGCCGCGCGGCGAGTACACCACATCGCCTTCGATCGATGGCTTCTGCCCTTCCTCGGTGTAGATGTGCCCCTGCCCCTTGAGCACGATGAAGAACTCGTCGCAATTGTGATGGCGATGGTTCTCATGGCGCGCGCCGGGCTTGAGCACGGTCCAGCCGACGACGTGGTCGGCGCCGGCCGTTTTCTTGTCGATCAGGAACTGTACCTGCATGTCGACCCAGCCGTCGTCGCGCTTGAGCCCATCGACCTTCGGCACGTCGCGCAGGTTGGTGCGGTACATCTTGTCGGGCGGCATGCCTTCCTTGATCTTCTCGGCGGTCTTCTTGAACGCCTTGCCCAAAGCGGCGCCGAACATCTCGGCTTTCGATGTCATGATTGTCCTCCAAGGCGGCGATAGACTTCGTGCGCGGCGACGAAATCCTTATGATCGATGCCGAGTCCGCGGCACGCATTCATCATCTCGTTCGCGGCGGCCGCAAGCGGCACGGGACTGCCGAGCCTGCGGCCGAGATCGAGCGCGAGCAGCATATCCTTCTGCTGCAACGTCACGTCCGCGAGCGGCACGGCGGGCATCTTGCCCTCCAGAATAAACGGCCCGCGATAGCCGAGCACCGGCGACGCCGCCACGCTTTTGAGGATCGCATCGACCGCGACATCGCGCTGCACCCCACCCTTCTCGGCGAGCGCGACCGCCTCGCCGAAACAGATTACCTCGACCATCAGCAACAGGTTGACGGCGATCTTCATCTGGCAGGCGAGACCGTTGCCGCCGATATGCGTCACCTTCGGGCCGATCGCGAGCATCACGGGCTTCGCACGCTCGAACGCCGCCGCATCGCCGCCGACCATCACCGAGGCATTGCCGGCGACGACCGTCACGGGACTGCCGGAGATCGGCGAATCCAGCATATGGCGGCCGGCCTTCTTGAACTCGGCCGCGACCTCGCGGCTGACATCCGGTGAGATCGTGCTCATGTCGGCATAGATGCCGCCGGGCTTGAGGCCGGCGAGCACGCCATCGGCCCCGAGCGCGACCGCGCGTACCGCGGCGCCGTCGGTCACGATCGAGAACACGATGTCGCATTGCGTGGCGACCGCGCGCGGCGAATCCGCCCACGCCATTCCGGCGTCGATCAGTGTCGCGGCCTTGTCGCGCGAACGGTTCCAGCCGGTCACGCTGTGCCCCGCCGCCATCAGCCGCGGCACGATCAGCGCACCCATGGCGCCGAGACCGATGAAACCAACTTGCATTGCTATTTCCAAAACTGCTTCGAGGCGATACGCGCACCCTCGGCCAGCGCCGCAAGCTTCGCCCACACCACGTCGGGATCGACCGCCGCCTGCCCGACCCAGGTGCCGTAGCCGCAATCGCTGCCCGCCATGACGTTCTCGCGCCCAACGAGCTTCGCGTAGCGGCCGATGCGCTGCGCGATCAGCTCGGGATGCTCGATGAAATTCGATTTCGACTCGATCACGCCCGGGATCAGCACCTTGCCCTCCGGCAGCTTCACGGTTTCGAACAGCGTCCACTCGTGCGCGTGGCGCGGGTTCGCGGCCTCGAACGAAATGTAGCTCGCGCGCGCCCTGAATACGAGATCGATCACATCGGCGAGCGGCACATCGTAGTGATGCGGGCCTTCGTAATTGCCCCAGCACACATGCATGCGCAGCTGCTCGGGGGGAACGTTCGCCGTCGCGTGGTTCAGCGCCTCGATGTTGAGCTGCGCGGCCTTGCGGAAGGTCTTCAGGTCGACGTCGTAGTATTTGATGTGCTTGCCCATCGCGAGGTCCGGGCAGTCGATCTGCAACACGAATCCCGCCTCGGCGACCGCCTCGTACTCGGCACGCATCGCATCCGCGATGGCGTAAAGGTAGGCCTCCTCGCTCGGATAGTGGTCGTTGCGGAAGAACACCGAGATGACGCCGGGCGAGGCCGCGCTCATGAAGCCGCCGCTCGCACGCACGGCGCCGAGTGCACGCTTGAGGTTCTCCGCGTCCGTCACGGCGGCCTGCGGATCGCGCACCGCGATCGGCGCGTTGCAGGCCGGGGTCTTGCGCCGCGAGCGGCCGGGATCGCCGAATACCTTCTGCTGCAGTCTTGGGAAGTCCGCGAGGTCCTGATAGACTAAGGTATTGCCGCTGCCGCCAAAGCCCGCGAGCCGGTCCTTCACGTAGGTCGCATAGCTCGGCTTCGACAACTCACCGTCGTTGATCACGTCGATGCCGGCATCGGCCTGTTTCTTCACGACATCGGCAACCGCCCAGCGCACGCGCATCCCAAGCGCCTCGGGATCGACCGGCACGCCGCTCTCCTTGGCGTACATCATCTGGATGAGGTCGTCCGGCCGCGGCAGGCTGCCGGTATGCGTGGTGAGAAAACGCTCGGTACTGCGTGCCGCCATACTCCCCCCATTCCGCCCCCGGTTCCCCGGCCGCTTGATAGAAGGTTATAGAACAGGATTGAGGACAAGACAGGCGGAAACATGCCCACTCGGCCAACCATCAAGACCGCGACCCGCATCGTGCGGCGCGAGGGCGCAGCGGCGCGGCAGATCGGCGCCGATATTTGCGTGGTCGGCGCCGGCATCGCCGGCGTCTCGGCCGCGCTCGAGGCCGCGCAACTCGGCCGCAAGGTCGCCCTGGTCGACGGGCTGCACGCGCTCGGTGGGCAGGCGGTCAACGCGGTGATCGGGACATTCTGCGGGTTCTTCTCGAACGGGTATTCCGGCTACCGGACCGTTCACGGCATCGCCGACGGAATTCTGCGCGATCTGGGCAGCCAGGGCGCGCTGCATTACCGCCATGGCGGGCCGTCGAACACCATCGTGGTGCAATACGACGAGATCGCACTCGCGCGCTGGATCGAGAGCCATGTCCGCGCCGCCGGCATCACGGTGCTGCTCGGCGCGGTCATGCGCGAAGTGCGGCGCGACGGGCGGCGCATCAGCCGAATCGAGCTTGCGACGCGTTATGGCGACGTGAGCATTGCGGCGGCGGGGTTCGTCGACGCCACTGGCGACGCGGCGCTCGCCTGGAACGCCGGGCTCCCCTGCCGCGAGGCGGCCGACGGGCCGATCTACGGCACCCAGATGGTCGTCATCGAGGGGATCGACGAGGCGCATCAGCCGGAGCGCCCGGAGGTCGCGGCGCGGCTCAAGCAGAAAGCCAGGGATTACGGCCTGACGCGCGAGAGCGGCTTCGCGTTCGTGTTCCCGGGCAAGAGCATCGCGCTGGTCAACATGACGCACGTCGAGACGCCGCTCGATCCGGTCGCGATGACGACGAAATCGTTCGAAGGCAAGGATCAGGCGGACCGCGCGGTCGCGTTCCTGCGCGGCGAATATCCGGCGGCGTTCGGCAACGCGCGCATCCGTACCTATGGCGCGCTCGGCATCCGCCAGACCCGCTGGATCGTCGGGCGCCAGCAACTCACCGTCGAGGACGTGCGCGCGGGACGGAACTTCCCTGACGCGGTCGCGCGCACCGGCTGGCCGATCGAGCTGCACGACACGCCGCAGGGCCATGTGTGGGAGCCATTTGGCGACGATCATCTGCATTACGTGCCGATGGGGAGTCTCGTATCGCCGGAATGCGACAACATGGTCGCGGCGGGACGCAACATCGACGGCGACGTGGCGGCGCTCTCCAGCGTGCGCGTGATGGGTCCGTGCATCGCGATGGGCGCGGCCGCGGCGCATGCGCTCGATCTCGCCGGAGCCGGGAGCGTGCACCAGATCGACAACGCCGCGCTGCGGGAGCGGGTGAGGGAGAACGTGGAGTAACTCCGCCCTCATCCTGAGGTGCGAGCGAAGCGAGCCTCGAAGGATGGCGGCAAACTCGGAGCGCGCGGCCATCCTTCGAGACGCCGCCTGCGGCGGCTCCTCAGGATGAGGGGCCGAGCATATTTCGCCGCAATCTCCGGTCGACCGCGAGCAGCAGCGCGCTCGCCGTCACAGCAATGACGACCAGCAACAGCGTCAGCGCCATGATCATGCGCACATTGTGCAGGCCGATCGCCTGGATCAGCAGGTAACCGAGCCCGCGCTGCGAGGCGAACATCTCGCCGAGTAGCGTGCCGATCAGGGTGAGCGAAAAGCCGATGCGGATGCCGGTGAAAATTTCCGGAATCGCCGCCGGCAGCAGCACGCGGGCTGCGATGCGCGATGGCGAAAGACGCATCGCGCGCGCGGCCTTCAGGTAGACCGGATTGAGATTGCGCACCGCGCCGAGCGCGAAGATCGCGATCGGCATGATGCCGTGGATCGCCCCGAACGCGATCTTGGCCGGCATGCCGATGCCGAAGGCGAGCAGCACGATCGGATAGAGCGTGAGCTTCGGGATCGAGTAGAGCGCGACCAGCACCGGCTCACCGACATCGGCCGCGAAACGATAAAGGCCGAGCGTGAAGCCGATCAGGATGCCGGCCGAGATCGCAATGGCGAGGGCGGCCGCGAAGGCTTGTCCCGTCTCGATCAGGTGCGGATAGAATCTTGGCGACGACAGAAGCTCGCCTAGGTAGGCCATCGTATCGAGCGGCGAGGTCAGCGCGCTCGATCCCGCGAACCAGAACAGCGCTTGCCACCCCGCCAGCACGCATGCGATCAGAATTGCGGCGCGCAGGGTTCTCATTTGCGCCGCCTCGCCAGCATCTTCTTCTCCCACAGGAAGAACATCGTGTTGACGCTTGCCGCGACCGCCAGCACGAACACGATCAGCGGATACATCACGGTGTTGTCGAAATTGTTGTAGGCGTAGCCGATCTCGTAGCCGAGCCCGGTGCGCGACATGATCAGCTCCGCGCCGATCACGCCGATGAACGAATACGCGACCGCAAGCTTGATGCCGGTGAAGATGTACGGCACCGCGTAGGGCAATGTGACCTTCAGCGCGGTCGCCAGCGGCCCGAGGCGCTGGATGCGCGCGGTCTTGAGCAGCACGCGCGGCACGCGGTCGAGGCCGTTGAGCGTGTTGACGATGACGGCGACCAGCCCAAGCATGAAGCCGATCAGGACCTGCGGGAAATCGCCAAGCCCGAAGATCACGATGAACAGCGGATAGAAGGCGTACACCGGGAGCGCGTAATAGGCGGCAAACAACGGATCGAGCGTCTCGCGTAGCGCACGGCAGGCGTGGATCAGGGTGCCGAGGATGACGCCGGCGATGATGGCGGCTACGCAGGCGACGGCGACATTGCCCAGCGTCTTGACGATCGCGGGCCACATCTCGCCGGTCGTGAGGATCTTCCCGAGATGCCAGAGGATCTCGCTCGGCGGGATCATGGCGAAACGATCGATGAAGCCGAAGCGGCTCACGCCTTCGAGCAGCAGCACCAGCGCGAGCGCCAGCGCGAACCTGACCCGGCCGGGAGTCACGGCGCGCCCGTCATCGCGCGCTGCGATTCGTCGCGCAGCAGTTCCCACAGCCGCGCCGTGATTTCGCCGAAGCGCGGCGTCGCGACCACGCGGCTGCCGCGCTCCTCACCCCAGCCGGTCTCGATGATTTCCAGCATGCGGCCAGGCCGCGCCGACATCACGCCGATGCGGTCGGCGAGCATTGCGGCTTCGTCGAGCGAATGCGTGATCAGCATCACGGTGGCGCCGGACTCGCGCCATAACCGCAGCAGTTCGTCACCCATCAGGAAGCGCGTCTGCTGATCGAGCGCGCCGAACGGCTCATCGAGCAGGATCACACGCGGTCGCTGCACCAGAGTACGTGCGAGGCAGACGCGCTGGCGCATGCCGCCGGACAATTGCACCGGATAGGCGGCGGCAAATTCCGTCAGCCCCATCAGGCGCAGCGCGTGATCGACGCGGCGTCCGATCTCGGCCTTGTCGAGTGCGGTCTGGCGCAGCCCGAACGCGATGTTGTCGATGACGCTGAGCCAGGGAAAGCTCGCGTCCTCCTGGAACACGACGCCGATGCCTTCGGGCACTTCGCCCGCCACCGGCTTGCCTTCGAGCATCACGGTTCCCGCCGTCGGGGTATTCAGGCCGGCGATGATTTCCAGCAACGTGGATTTCCCGCAACCCGAGGGCCCGACCACCACGAAGAACTCGGCCGTGCGCAGTTCGAGATCGATCGGCCCGAGCGCCTTGACCTCGCGTTGCGCGGCTGTCGCCGGAAAAACGCGCGTGACGCCGCGCAGCGCGACGTGAACGGGCGTCACGGTCAGTTGGTTTTCTTCTTCAGATCATCGGGAAGAAAGCTCTCGTCGATGATCTTGCTCCAGTCCGGATCGTCCTTCAGTGCGCCGACGATCTTCTGCGCGCGCATCATCTCGTTCATGGCTTTCAGATTGATCTCGCCGCCGCTCCAGTAGCGCACGCCGGATTTCTCGTGGCTGCCGAGCAGGTTCTTCAACGCGCTCAGCGCGACCTCGGGCGTCAGATTGTAGACCTTGGCGATGATGCCGGCGGACTCGTCCGGGTTGGCGTACATGAAATCGACCGCCTGGCGCCGCGCGCGGATCACGGCGCGGATGAAATCGCCGCGTTCCCTGGCGGCCTTGCCGGTGGTGACGCCGACCACGTTGTCGAGCGGGGGAAGAAGCTCGCTCGCCCGCACCACCGCGCGGTATTTCGCCTGATGCAGCGACCACAGCGGCTCAGGGATCGGCGTGATGTCGACGGCGCCGAGATCGAGCGCCACGACGCCTTCGCCGAAGCCGCCGGTCTTCACCAGTTCGGCATCGGTGGGCTTGAGCCCGGCCTTTTCCAGCACCAGGATCGCGAGCGCCTGACTGGTCGAGCGCGGATTGGTGTAGCCGATCTTGCGGCCTTTCAGGTCGGCGGCGGTCTTGATCGGCGAATCGGGCTTCACCGCCCAGATGAATTCCGCGACCGTCTGCACATTGTCGCTGACGATCTTCAGGTCGGCGCCCTGCTGGATCGCGATCACCGTTGCGGTTGGATTGATCTCGCCGTAGGCGAGATTGCCGCCGAGCAGCGTGCGCACCGTGGTACCACCGCCGTCCGACGACAGGATGCCGGTGACGTCGGCGCCCTGCTGCTTGAAGAAGCCCTTGGCAAGCGCGACCGCGAACGGCATGCCGTTGGTGGTGACGCCATAGTTGCTCACCACGATCTCGTCGGCCTGCGCGGCGAGCGGCAGCGCGCACGCGAGCGCGATCGCGGCGAGCCTGCAACCTCTGGTCATTTGCGCCTCCACGGCTGTTTTTCTGTCGGCGCGCAGGGCACCACGCTTTGCCGCGGCTGGCAACAATGGCCGCCGGACGCGGCCGGCGTCCCAACTTCGCAAGCCGGCACGGCGCGTGATAGGAAGAACCATGGAGCTTGGCATTCGCGGCCGCAAGGCGCTGCTTTCCGGCGCGAGCCGCGGGCTCGGCAAGGCGTGCGCGCTGGCGCTGGCGCGCGACGGCGTGGACATCACGATTCTGGCCCGCACGCGCGCCACGCTCGATCAGACCGCCGACGACATCCGCGCGCTCGGCGTCAAGGTCACGGCGGTTACCGGCGACGTGATCACCGTGGAAGGCCGCAAGGCCGCACTCACGGCGTGTCCGGAGCCCGACATCCTGATCAACAGCGCCGACGGCTCGCTGCCAGGCGACTTCCGCCACTACTCGCGTGCCGATTGGCTCGCCGCGCTCGACGCCATGATGCTCGCACCGATCGAAATGATGCGGGCGACCGTCGACGGCATGATGGCGCGCAAGTTCGGCCGCATCGTCAACATTTCCTCGCGCAGCGCAAAGATCGCGCAACACGAAAACAGCCTCTCGAACGGCGCCCGCTCTGGGTTGATCGGTTTCGTCGCCGGGCTGTCACGCCAAGTCGTCGAGCACAACGTCACGATCAACAACATCCTGCCCGGCATCTTCGACACCGACGCGCAGAAGCGGCACATCGAGGTGCTGGTGCGCGAGACCGGCAAGTCCTTCGAACAAATCTGGAATGAGCGGGCCGCCGGCAATCCGGCCAAGCGCTACGGGCGGCCAGAGGAATTCGGCGCCTATTGCGCGTTCCTCTGTTCGGCGCAGGCCGGCTTTATCACCGGGCAGAACCTGCTGATCGATGGCGGCAGCTATCCGGGGACCTATTAACGGTGGTCATCCCGGCCAAGCCGCGCTCAGCGCGGCGCGAGCCGGGATCCATAACCACAGATGGGAGATCGGATGATAGGATCGTGGTTATGGATTCCGGCTCTCGCTTCGCTCGGCCGGAATGACCAGAAACAGCCAATGAAGCGCATACTGACGGCACTCGCTCTGCTGATGCTCGCCGCGCCCGCGATCGCGCAGCCCTATCCGAACCGCACCGTGAGTGTGATCGTGCCGTTTCCGGCCGGCGGCTCGGTCGACGTGGTGGCGCGGCTTCTGGTGCAGAAGCTCAACGAGGGCATGGGCGCGAACTTCATCGTTGAGAACCGCGCCGGAGGTGCCGGAGGCGCGGTCGGGGCGAATGCGGTCGCGAAGGCCGCGCCCGACGGCTACACGCTGATGTTTACCGCCTCGATCCACATCATCACGCCGTTCATCAACAGCAAGATCCCCTACGACGCCGTGAAGGATTTTGCGCCCGTCTCGCTGGTGGCGTCCGGGCCGCTGATCGTCTCGACCGCGCTGAACGTGCCGGCGAATAATTTGAAGGAGCTCTTCGACCTCGTCCGCAAGGCGCCGGACAAGTACACCTTCGCGACCTCGAGCTATGGCTCCGCCGGGCATCTGGCGGTCGAGTTGCTCAAGCGCGATGCCGGCGTCGACACGCTGGTGATCGCCTACAAGGGCGCCGGCCCTATGCTCAACGACCTCATGGGCGGGCAGATTCAGCTGATTGCCGACCCGATGGCGTCCTCGCTCCCGCTCGCCGCCTCAGGCAAGATCAAGGCGCTGGCGGTGACCAGCACCAAGCGCGTGGCCGCGGCGCCGGACATTCCGACCATCGTGGAGTCCGGAATGACGGGATTCGATTTTTCCTCGTGGTACGGGCTGTGGGGGCCGAAGGGTCTTCCGGCGGATATCACGGCGAAGCTTCAGGCCGAGACCGCGAAGGCGCTGGCGCAGCCGGAGATCAGGCAGAAGCTCGGCGTACTCGGCTTCGAGGCGATCGGCTCGACCGCCGCGGAATTCGCGAAATACATCGACGATGAATCCGCAAAGTACGGACAGATCGTCCGCGACGCCAAGATCAAGGCGGAGTAGCGCCGACCGCCGTCATGACGGCATACTGGCTGTCGGTGTGCGGAAACACCCACGAATGATCCGGCGGGATCACGACGCGGATCTGATCCTCCGCGGAAAAGCGCGGCACGGTGCCGAGTTCGATCGCTTCCAGCCGGTGGCCGAGCGTCTCGATCGCGTAAGTGGTCTGCGTGCCGTGGAAATGACCCTCGATCACGCGCGCCGGATAGCTGTTCGCCTCCGCCTCGCCACTGGGGCGCAGCAGTATGTTCTCCGGCCGCACCGCCACCACGACGGCATCGCCCGGCTTGCCGCGTGAAGGCACCGTGATGCGCAGCAACTCGCCGGTTGCGAGCTTCACGCCGCCGGGCGCCGGCGCGATCTCGCCCTTGATGAGGTTCGAGACGCCGGTGAAGTTCGCGACGAACAGGTTCTCGGGCTTGTTGTAGAGCTCGACCGGCGCGCTCATCTGCATCAGCTTGCCGTTTTCCATCACGCCGATGCGGTCGCCGAGCACCACGGCCTCGGACTGGTCGTGGGTCACGTAGAGCGCCGTGACCTTGGCCTTCTTGATGATGCGGCGCAGCTCGTCGCGCAGCCGCAGCCGCAGCTTGGCGTCGAGATTCGAGAGCGGCTCGTCGAGCAGCAGGATGCGCGGCTCGTAGACCAGCGCGCGCGCGAGCGCGACGCGCTGCATCTGCCCGCCGGACAACTGCGTGACCGGGCGCTCGGCATATTCGGTCAGACCGACAAGGCCGAGCACTTCGTCGACTTTGCGTTGAGCCTGATCGCGCGGCACCTTGCGGTGGCGCAGCGGGTAATTGACGTTCTGGCGCACCGTCATGTGCGGCCAGACCGCGTAGGACTGGAACACCATGCCGATGTTGCGCAGGCGCGGCGGCACGTGCAGGCCGCGCTCGGGCGCCGCGACTTCGTCGCCGCCGATGGAGATCATGCCGGCGGTCGGCTGTTCGAGGCCCGCGATGCAGCGCAACGTGGTGGTCTTGCCGCAGCCCGAGGGCCCGAGCAGCACGACGATCTCGCCCGCCGCGATGCGGAAGCTGACGTCGTCAACCGCCGGGCGGCCGACCAGAAATTGCTTGCGCAGGTGAGAGACGATCAGTTCGGCGGACATTCAAACTCCCTGTATCCCGCACGCGATGCAGCGCCTAGGCGATGCATCGCAGATGCGGGATCGTCAAACACTCCGGCGTTTGTGGCGATCCCGGGTCTGCGTCGCATCATTGCATGCTGCGCCGCGCCCGGGACACGTCACTGCCTGTAGCCGTAAACCTTGTTCCATTCTTCGATCCACTTCCCGTACAGCGCCTCGAATTCCTCGAACTTTGGCACCCACACTTTCGTGTCCTTGGTCATTCCCGCCGGCAGCAGCGGCGGCACTTTCAGGGAGGTGAGATTGCCGTGCTGCTTGATGCCGTAGATCTGCCCTTCCTCGGAAAGCTGCCATTCGAGATACAGCCGCGCCGCATTCGGATTCTGCGCGGTCTTCGGGATGCCCGAGCCATACGGCACGATCGGCACACCTTCGGGCGGGAAGAAGGTCTTCACCGGCGCGCCGTCGCGCTCCTTCGGGTAAATGATGTTGTAGACGAGCGGCGCAATCGAGACCTCGCCCCGCACCAGCGAATCCGAGAGCGGCGCACCGGACGGGTAAAGCTTCGGCTTGGTCGCGGCCTGCTTCGCCCAATAATCCTCGCCGAGCACCTGCCGCTCGAACATGATGCGGGTCCATGTGGTGCCGCCGGATTGCGCGATCACCTGCGCGATCTGCCCGCCCGCATAGTCCGGTTTGGTGAGATCCATCCAGGTCTTCGGTGGATTTTTCACAAGCTCCGTGTGGTAGGCGATGCACCAGCCGGCGGTAATGTTCGGCCACAGCTTCGGCGAGACGAGTACTTCCGGCAAATAGTCCTTAGCGTTCGGCGGCTCGTAATCGGCGAACAGGTTCTCGAGCCCCTTCATCAGTCCGCGGTCGGAGTGCAGCACGAGGTCGGCCGCGAGCTTGCCCGCCGATGCTTCGGTTTTCACGCGCTGGATCAGTTGCCCGCCCGGCGCGCGGATCATCTCGACGCGGATGAACGGAAATTTCTTGCGGAATTCGTTGATGACCTCCTGCTCTACCTCGGTGAAGGTCGCGGTGTAGAGCAGGAACTTGCCCTCCCGGCGGGCCGCCTCGAGGAGACTGTCGGACGGCTTGTAGGGCGTTGCGGCGCGCGGGCGCCCGACGATCGCGAAGCTGCCGATGCCGGCGGCCGACGCGAGAAGCCTGCGCCTGGTCAGTCCTTTTCCGATCACTCGCCCCTCCCTCATGAGAGTGCTACTGCCGATAGCCGTAAATCTTGTTCCACTCCTCAAGCCATTCGCGCTGGAGCTTCACGAATTGCTCGTAGTTCGGCACCCACACCTTCACGACGTTCGGATCGAAGCCTTCGGGATAGAACGGGGCTTTCTTCAGCGACGTGAGATTGCCGATCTCGCGGATCATCATCGCCTGGCCTTCTTCCGAAAGGCACCAGTTCAGGAACAAGCGCGCGGCGTTCGGATTGGCGGCGGTCTTCGGGATGCCGGCGGCGAACGGCGTCATCGGCGCGCCCTCGGGCGCAAAGAAGACCTTCACCGGCGCGCCGTCGCGCAACTTTGGAAAAATCGCGTTGTAGAGTAGCGGCGCGATGGTGACTTCGCCGCGCACCAGTGCGTCGGAGGTCGGCGCGTTGGAGGGAAACAGCACAGGCGTGGTCGCGGCCTGCTTCTTCCAATAGTCCGGATCGACCACCTGACGCTCGAACATCGCGCGCGTCCAGGTCGTGCCGCCGGAGGGCGCGATCACCTGCCCGATCTGTTTGTTGGCATATTCGGGCTTGGTTAGATCGGCCCATGACTTCGGCGGATTCTTCACCAGCTCGGAATTGTAGGCGATCGACCACACCACCGTGGAACGCGGCCACAGCTTGGGCGAAGCCAGCGTTTCGGGGATGTAGTCCGCGGCATTCGGCGGCGCGTAATCCTGGAACAGATCTTCAATTTCAAGCATCAGCGAGCGGTCGGAGTGATCGATCACATCGGCGAGCAGCTTACCGGCCGCGGCTTCGGTCTTGACGCGCTGGAGCAACTGGTTGCCCGGCGCACGCAGGAATTCGATCTTGATGAACGGAAAGCGCTTGTTGAATGCGTTCATCACCGGCGTTTCGCTCTCGGCGACGTTGGCGCTGTAGAAGACGAGCTTGCCTTCGCGGCGCGCCGCCTCAATCAGATCAGGCGGGCCGAATTGCGCCGACGCCGGCGCTATAAGCGCGGCGGCAAACGCAAACGCCGCAACAATGGATTTGAGCATCGCGCTACTGCCGATATCCGTACACCTTGTTCCACTCCTCGACCCATTGGTCGCGCAGCTTGACGTACTGCTCGAAGTTCGGCGCCCACGGCTTCACCACCTTCGGGTCGTAGCCGGGCGGATTGAGCGGCGGGTTCTTCAGCGCCGTGAGGTAGCCGAGTTCCTTGATCTGGAACGCCTGGCCCTCTTCGGACATGCACCAGTTGAGGAACAGCTTGGCGGCGCTCGGATTCGCGGCCGTCTTGGTCACGCCCGCCGCGTAATAATTCAGCGGCACGCCTTCTGGCGGGAAGATCGCGTCCACCGGCGCGCCATCGCGCTTCTTGATGTAGGCGATGTTGTAGAGCACGACGGCGATCGAGATTTCGCCGCGCACCATCGCGTCGGAGGTCGGCGCGCCCGACGGATAGAGGATCGGCTGCGTCTTTGCCTGCTTCTCCCAGTAATCCTCGCCGAGCACCTGACGCTCGAACATGATGCGGGTCCAGGTCGTGCCGCCGGACGGCGCGATCACCTGCCCGATTTTCTTCGGCCCGTATTCGGGCTTGCACAGATCCATCCAGCTTTTCGGCGGATTCTTTTCCAGTTCGGTGTTGTAGGCGATCGACCAGCCGAGCGTGGAGCGCGGCCACAGCTTGGGCGACACCAGCACGTCGTCGCGATAGTCCTTCGCGTTGGGCGGCGTGTAGTCCTGGAACAGGTCGGCGATGCCCTGCATCAGCCCGCGATCCGAATGGTTCACCGCGTCGGCGTTGAGTTTGCCGGCGGCGGCCTCGGTCTTGATGCGGGTGATCAGTTGCCCGCCGGGCGCGCGCACCATCTCAACCTTCACAAACGGGAAGCGCTTGTTGAACGCCTTGATGACTTCGCTTTCCGGCTCCGTGAAATCGGCCGTGTAGTAGACGAACTTGCCTTCTTTCTTCGCCGCCTCGATCAGTTCCTGCGTGCCGTAGGCCTGCGCCGACGCGGGTTTGATGTCGAGCGCGGCGGCCGCGAGGCCGGAGGCGGCAGCGGTGCCGAATTGGCGGCGGGTCAAGTCTGTCATGGCGTTTCTCCGTTTTCGTTTCTATCCGGCGCGTCCGACGCCCGAGGTGTCGGCGCCGCCGCGTGACAGGAAATGCGCGACACCGATCAGGACGGCGAGCAGCAAGGTCTGCACCAGGCTGAAGGCCGACGTGATGCCGACATTGCCGCCCTCGTAGTAGTCGAGCAGCAGCACCGCCATCACCATGGTGTTCGAGGTGTAGAGGAAGAGCGACGAGCCGAGCTCGCGGATCGCCAGAATGAACAGCAGGGTCATCGCGGCGATCACGCCGGGGCGCGCGAGCGGCAGCACGATGGTGCGGATCGTGCCGAGCAGCCCCTTGCCGCAGATCCACGAGGCTTCCTCCAGCTCGCGGTGGATTTGCAGCAGCGAGGTGGAGAGCGCCTTGATGGTGTCGGGCATGAAGCGCGCGATGAAGGCGAGCGCCAGAATCCAGATCGTGCCGTAGAGCCCGCCGGGCAGCCCGATCCACGCCCACAGATACGCAACGCCGATCACGAGACCGGGGATCGCCACCGGGATGGTGGAGATGACGTCGATGCTGCGGCGTCCGGGGGCCTGCGTGCGATGCACCGTGTAGCCGATGGCGAACGCCAGAATGCCGCCGAAGATCGCGGTGACCAGCCCCACTTCCATCGTGTTCCAGATCGACCGCATCGCAAGCGGATTGTCGAACAGCCGCTCGAAATGGATCAGCGAATACTGCCGCATGTCGAACAGGCTCTCGACATTGCGGATGAACATGAACTTGCGGAATGCCGCGACGATCAGCGCGAGCGTCGGCAGCACGACCACCACGACGAGATAGATGACCGCGAGGCCGAGCGTGAACCAGCGCCACGGCCCGAGATTCATCACGCCGGGGCGGAACGCCTTGCCGGCGACCGTGATGTAGCTGCGCCCGCTCACCACTTTCTGCTGCAGGTAGACGAGAAAGCCGGTGACAATCATCAGGATGATCGCGACCGAGGCAGCGGTCGAATAGAGCGGCGGCGACCAGTTGGTGAGCTTGAAAATGTAGGTGGTGAGTACGGGGATATCGCCCGGCGCGCCGAGCACCGCCGGAATGCCGTAGATGCCGAGCATCACGATGAACGACAGCAACATGCCGGAAATGATCGCGGGCGCGATCAGTGGAAACGTCACGGTGAACAGGATGCGTATTGGGGTGGCGCCGGAAATCTCCGCCGCTTCCTCGAGCGCCGGATCCATGTTGCGCAGCGCCGAGGCGGTGAACATGTAGACATAAGGCGCGTAGTAGATGCCGAAGATGACGATCAGGCCGCTCATCGAGTAGGCATTGAAGAAGAAATCGATGCCGATCCATTTCATGATGGTGTTGAGCAGGCCGGTTTTCGGCGACGCAAGGATCGACCACGCGACCGCCGCGACCAGCGGCGGCACGAACAGCGGGATCATGCTCGCCGCCGCGATGAAGCGCTTGCACGGCGTATTGGTGCGCACCACGACCCAGGAGAACGTCAGTCCGATGATGACGGCAAGCAGCGTGCCGCCGCCGCACGCGATCAGCGAGTTGGCGAGCGCGAGATGGACGTTCGGGTTGCCGAGAACGGTGATGAAATTTGTGAGCGAGAGATCGAAGATGCCGAAACCGTCCACCACCGGATTGGTGTTGGTCAGCGCGCCGAGCACCAGCATCGAGACCGGATAGATCACCAGAAAGGTGAGCAGCACCAACAGGCCGGCCGACCACAGCCAGCCGAGCGGGAAACGCCGGGCAGTCTGACGCGGTGCAACCCATGCGGCGGTTTCCGCGGTCACGCTGCTCCCCTCAATGGCCACCGTTTCGCAGGCGGGCGGCTCTTGGTTAGCGCTTGCCTAGCACACAATTTCGCAGCCGGGCACATTACCAAAGCGCAATGTTGCGGGCCGATTGTCGCGCCGGAACGCCGTCACATCACCAGCGCGATCTTTCCGAAATGCTGGTTCGCCCGCATGTGCGCCTGCGCGGCGACGCACTCGTCGAGCGGGAACGTGCGGTCGATGGGCAGCCGCAGCTTGCCGGCCGTCACCGCATCCCACAGGTCGGCGCGCATCAGGCGCACGATCTCGCGCACTTCCTCGACCGAGCGGGTGCGGAACGTGACGCCGATATAGTCGATGCGCTTCATGGCGTGCAGGTCGAAGTCGAACTCGGCCTTCTGGCCGCCGAGCCGCCCGACGTTCACGATACGGCCGAGCACGGCGGTCGCCCGCATGATCTGGTTCACGCCCGGGCCGGACACCATGTCGATGGTCAGGTTCACGCCCTTGCCGCCGGTCGCCTCGAGCACCTGATCGGGCCACTTGTCGTCGCGCGTATCGATGGCGAGGTCGGCGCCGAATTCCTTCAAGCGCGCGCGGCGCGCGTCGTTGGTCGCCGATCCCATCACGGGCTTCGCGCCCTTCATTTTGGCGATCTGCAGGCCCATCAGCCCGACGCCGGAACTCGCACCCTGGATCAGGACGCTCTCGCCCGCTTTCAGGCGGCCTTGCGTGACGAGCGCATTGTGCAGCGTGTGCAGCGCCACGGGGAGTACGGCGGCCTGCTCGAAGCCAAAGCCCGCCGGCAGCGGGATCGTGCGGCCGTGGTCCGACACGGCGAACTCCGCATAGCCGCCCGAGCCGGACGCAACCACGCGGTCGCCCGGCTTGAACTCCTTCACGTCGCTGCCGACGGCTGCAACTTCGCCGGCCCATTCGAGGCCCAGCGCCGCACCCATGACGCCGTGACCGAGCGACGCCTTGGCGGCGGACAGGTCCGCGCGATTGAGCCCGCACGCTTTCACGCGGGTGAGCACTTCGTTCGGCTTCGGCACCGGCTGCGGAATATCGCGCAGTTCCAGCCCATTCGGCGACGAGACCCCGGCTTTCATGCGGCCAGCTTCTTGTTGATGCGCGGATATATCTTGCGCGCGTTGCCCTCGAACACCTTCGCCTTGTCGGCCGCCGACAGGCTCGTGCCTTCGACGTAGCGCTTGGTGTCGTCGAAGCCGAAACCGGTCCTGGGATCGTTGCCGCGCACCGCGCCGACCATTTCGGAGGCGAACAAGATATTGTCGACCGGCACGACCTTGAACAGCAGGTC
This sequence comes from Hyphomicrobiales bacterium, assembly GCA_034669145.1. Classification (GTDB taxonomy): domain Bacteria; phylum Pseudomonadota; class Alphaproteobacteria; order Rhizobiales; family Xanthobacteraceae; genus PALSA-894. The sequence goes on along the minus strand of JAXDNY010000281.1, from coordinate 171,934 downwards.
GATGCCGGGCTGGTGATAAACGCAGGTGTCGAAGAAGATGTTGCTGCCCATGATCTGGTCGAGTTCGGGCCTGCCGGCGTTGAGCGCGATGCCGCGGAAGCGGCCCCAATGGAATGGAATAGCGCCGCCGCCATGCGGAATGATGAGGCGCAGCTTCGGAAAGTCCTTGAACAGATCGGAGAGGATGAGTTGCACGAACGCCATGGTGTCGGCGTTGAGGTAATACGAACCGGTGGTGTGCATCGCGGGATTGGCGCAGCCGGACACGTGCACCATGCCGGGCACGTCGAGCTCGACCATCTTTTCGTAGAGCGGATACCACCATTTGTCGGTCAGCGGCGGGGAATTGAAATAGCCGCCGGACGGGTCGGGATTGAGGTTGCAGCCGACAAAGCCGAGTTCGTTGACGCAACGCTCCAGCTCCTTCGCCGAATTGCCCGGCGCCACGTTCAGCGATTGCGGCAGCTGGCACACGCCGATGAAGTTTTTCGGGAACAACGAGACGCAGCGGTGGATCAGGTCGTTGCAGATTTGCGTCCACTCCATGCTGACGCTTTCGTCGCCGACATGATGGCCCATGCCGGAGGCGCGCGGCGAGAAGATCGTGACATCGGTGCCGCGCTCCTTCTGCAGCTTGATCTGGTTTGCCTCCAGGCTTTCGCGAATCTCATCATCCGACATTTTCAGGCCGGCGCGCGGCGGCAACGCTGTTTTGTTCTTCACGGCCTCGGTCTGGTCCTTGCGGAAACGGTGCAGGTCCTTGGGCTCGGTCGTGTAATGGCCGTGGCAGTCGATGATCATGAGGTCCGTCGCGATGATTGTGAGGGTCGTTGCGGGTCTGATACGATCCTTAGCGCAAAACCGGAAGCATGGGGAGTGAAATGGCCGATCGTCTCAATGGTGTGATCCGCGCGCTCGAAGCCGGACGGCCGGCGTTCACGTGTTTCCAGCCCGCCGAAATCGATTCGGCGTTCGCGATCAGCACCTCGAAATTCGACGGCGTCGTGTTCGAAATGGAACACAATCCGTGGGACGGCAAGGCGCTGCGCGACGGCCTGCAATACCTGCTCAACCGCGCGCAGATCGCGAAGGCCGGCTCGCTCAGCCCCGCCGTGACGCCGATGGTGCGCATTCCGGTGAACGGCGTCGAGAAAGGCCAGTGGCACGCCAAGCAGTCGCTCGATCTCGGCTGTTATGGGATCGTCTGGCCGCACATCTCGACCGTCGAAGAGGCCTACAACGCAGTCGCGGCGTGCCGCTATCCGCGCATGAAGACTGGGAAGAACTACGAGCCGGCGGGCATCCGCGGCGACGGCCCGGGCGGCGCGGTGCGTTACTGGGGCCTGACACAGCAGGAGTATTACGCCAAGGCCGACGTGTGGCCGCTCGATCCGAACGGCGAGATCTTCGTCATCATCCAGATCGAGGACACGCGCGGCGTCGAGAATCTCGACGCGATGCTCAAAGAGGTTAAAGGCATCGGCGCCGTGCTGATCGGCGAAGGCGATCTCGGCCAGGAGCTTGGTTTCCCGCGCCAGTACGAGCATCCGGAACTGCTGCGTCACATGGCGCACGTGGTCGAGACCTGCCGCAAGCACAACGTCGTGTGCGGCCATCCGCACGTCGAATCCGGCAATGCCGAGCGCATCTTCAAGGAAGGCTATCGCTTCCTGATGTGCGCGCCGACGCGCAGCTACGGGTACCTCGACAAGGCGCGCGCTGTGGCGGGGCTGAAGTGAGCAAATATCCCGCCTCCGGCCCGGTCACGCTGAAGACCAATCTCGCCGATTACCCGATGACCAGGGCGCTGAAGGACGGCGCCGTTAAATCCGATCTGGTGACTTTCGATTTTTGCGGGCCGAAGGTCGCGAACCAGGGCTTCAAGGCGATGGTGCGCGAGCGCAAGTTCGACGCGGGCGAACTGGCGATCGGCACGTTCCTGGAGGCGAAGACGTACGGCAAGCCGGTGACGCTGCTGCCTGCCGTCGTGATGGGGCGCTTCCAGCATCAGACCGCACTGCGCTCGACGGCGAAGCCGCCGTTTGGCCCCGGCGACATCGAGGGCAAGCGCATCGGCATCCGCTCCTACACGCAGACGACCGGCATCTGGGTGCGCGGCATTTTCAAGCACGAGTACGGCGTCGACCTGAACAAGGTGACGTGGGTGTGCAACGACGACGGCCATCTCGCGGAGTTCAAGGACCCGCCGAGTGTCGAGCGCACGCCGCCCGACAGTAAGAAGGTCGACCAGATGCTGCTCGACGGCGAGCTCGATGGCGCGATCTTCGGCGTCGAGGTGCCGAACGAACCGCGCGTCGCGCACCTCATTGCGAACCCGAAGGAGGCCGCGCTCGCCTGGTACCGCAAGTACAACACCGTTCCGGTCAATCATCTGTTCTGCGTCGACAGGGACCTGGCCGACGCGCGGCCGGACGTCATTGCCGAAATCTTCCGCATGCTGAAGGCAACCAAGGCCGCGATGCCGCCCCCTCCCGATAGCATCGATTTCCATCCATTCGGTGTGGACGCGCTGCGCAAGCCGCTCGACATGATCATGCAGTATTCGGTCGAGCAGAAGATCATTCCGCGCGCGTTCACGGTGGATGATTTGTTCGACGATGTGACGCGGGGCCTCGCATGAACCTCATCCTGAGGAGCGTCCCATAGCGCGTCGAAGACGCGCGTAAACGCGCTTATGGCACGCGTCTCGAAGGATGGCGCGAGGCGGTAAGCAGAGTTCTTGGCCATCCTTCGAGGGCTGCTTCGCAGCCGCCTCAGGATGAGGAAGAGAGGAAGAGTGCCCATGAAACTCAAGCTGCATCACCTGAACCTCGCCACCACCAACGTGCCGGCGATGGATGAGTTCTACCGCGACGTTCTCGACATGAAGATCGAGTCCACGATGGCGCGGCAGCGCATCACGACTCAGGGCTATCCGGGCGATGTGTCGTTCGTGACCGACGGCACCACCCAATTCCACATCGCCGAGAAGGACCTCGGCATCGGCTTCCGCACGGGCCAAGTGGTCAACCCGGTCGAGCACGGCCACATCGCGTTCCGCACCGACGACATCGCGGCATTCAAGAAGCGGCTCGACGAAAAGGGAATCCGCTATTCGGATTATGGCGGCTGGGCGATGGCCGGCTGGCACCAGATTTTCTTCTACGACCCCGACGGCAACGTCATCGAGGTGCATCAGGCGCCGGCGGACGGCGCTTAGTGACGCCGCGTCACGTGCTGAGCTTTTCCAAGAGCTTCGCGAGCGCCTCCTTGCCGGTGGCGCTTGCCTTCTCGCGCGACTCGAAAAACACGTCCGAGCGCTGGATCGGCTGGCGCTTGCCGGCGCAATAGATTTCCCAGCGCCACGGCTTGGGCAGCGGCGCGCGGCTTTTAACGACGACGGAATAGTCGGTCGGGTCGAAGTCCTTCAACATGGCGCACATATGCGCCTAGGCGCCGCGAAATGCCAGCGTTCCGAGCGCTCCGGGTGTAAATTTTGCGCCGGACTGTCTATCGTGACGCATGCTAGGTCGTGGTCCGGTGGAGCCCGGAGTGGCCCAAAGGGGGACTCGATGGCGACCTTTGTGGTGGCGCATGGCGCCTGGTCGGCGGGCTGGGCGTGGAAGAAGATGCGCCCGCTGATGCGCGCCGCAGGCCACGAGCTATGGACGCCGACTTACACGGGCCTCGGCGAGCGCACGCATCTCGCGCATGCCGACATCGGCCTCGACACGCACATCCGGGACATCGTGGCGGTGCTGGAGACCGAGGATCTCACCGACGTGATCCTGATCGGCCATTCCTACGGCGGCATGGTGGCGACCGGCGTGGCGGATCGTGCGCGTGCGCGCGTTGCCAAACTTGTCTATCTCGACGCGTTTGCACCGACGGATGGCCAGGCGGTTTTTGACCTCGTGCCGCCCGACATCGCCGCAAAGATGCGCGCGGGCGCGCAGGCGAGCGAGAGCGGCTACGGCATTCCGGACAATCCGATGCCGTCAGATACCGCGCCGGAGGATCAGGCATGGGCGACGCCGCGCCGGCGGCCGCAACCGCTGCAAGCCTTCGCCACCAAGCTGCGACTGTCCGCCGAGCCTTCAGCGGCCCGCTACTACATTTATGCGAAACGCGCCGGGATCGGGGACACGTTCGGGCGGTTCTACGCGCGGGCGAAGCGCGAGGGCTGGCGCACTTTCGAGGTCGACGCGAGCCACAATCCGCACATCACCAACCCGGAGGGTTTGCTCGCGATCCTGCAAGAGATCGCCGCATGACGACGGCGCGCCAGGTCGGCATCGCGGGGCTCGGCCTGCTCGGCAGCGCGCTGGCGCACCGGCTCGTCGGCGCGGGCTTCGATCCAAAGGGCTTCGACATCGATGCCGCGAAGACCACCGCGTTCGCGGGAGCCGGCGGCACCGCGGCAACGCTGGACGAGGTCGCGCGGTGCGATGTGGTGCTGCTCGCGGTGTTCGACACGAACCAGGTCGAGGACGTGGTGACGAACGCGCTGCTGCCCGCACTTGCGGGTGCGCCGAAGACCGTGCTCTGCGCCTCGACCTGCGACCCCGATCGCATCGCCGCGCTGATCGGACAAGTCGCGCCGCGCGGCTTGCGCATGATCGAGGCGCCGGTCTCCGGCTCGAGCGCGCAGGTGCGCAACGGCGACGGCGTCGGGTTGATCGGCGGCGATCGCGACACGATCGACAGCGTCGCCGACATTCTCGACGCGCTCTATCCGAAATGGTTCAACATGGGCGCGGCCGGCAACGGCGGGCGCGCCAAGCTCGCGATCAACCACATGCTGGGCCTCAATCGCCTCGTGCTCGCCGAGGGACTGGTGTTCGCGGAGCGGCTCGGCCTCGATCCAAGGAGCTTCCTCGACGTGGCGCGCCAATCCGCCGCTTATAGCCAAGTGATGGACATCAAGGGGCCGAAGATGGTGAGCGGCGAATATTCGCCGCAGGGTTTCATCCATCAATCGCTGAAGGACTTTCACCTGATCCTCGCGCAGGCAGCGAGCCGCGGACAGGAGATGCCGCTCGCGGCGCTCAACGCCGCGGTGCTGGAAGCCTGCGTGAAGCTTGGGGAAGGCGAGCGCGACAACTCGGCAGTGATCGAGGAAATTCGAAGAAGGAAAAAGAGTTGATGCGCCGGAGCGAGAAGCGGATCCTCACGACGCACACCGGCAGCCTGCCGCGTCCGCTGGAGCTCACAAGGCTCTACGCGCGCCGCGCGCGCGGCGAGCCGGTCGATACTGCGGCGTTGCAGGCGGCGGGACGCGCCGCCATGAAGGCGATCGTCGCAAAGCAGATCGAGGCCGGCGTCGACATCGGCAACAACGGCGAGCAGCAGCGCGACTCGTTCCTCTTTTACATCCGCGATCGGCTCACGGGGCTCGGCGGCTCGTGGCAACGGCGCCAGCGTGCCGATGTCGAGCGCTATCCGATCTTCATGAAGGAATCCTACGAGGCTTCGCTCAAGAAAGAATCCGTCGACGACATTCGCGGACTGCCGAAGGCCGTCGGCGACATTACCTACCCGGACGCGACCGACGTAAAGGCGGAGTGCAGCGATTTCCGCGCCGCGCTCGATACGACCGGCAATCCGTTCGTCGAGCCATTCCTCACCGCGCCCTCTCCCGGGATGGTGTCGGCGATCGTGCTCAACGAGCACTACAAGAGCGAGGAAGAATTCCTGAGCGCGCTCGGAAACGCGCTGCGCGTCGAATACAAGGCGATCGTGGACGCGGGCTTCCTGCTGCAACTCGACTGTCCCGACCTCGCGCGCGAGAAGCACAACACCTTCGCGGACCGGCCGCTCGCCGACTTCATCGCGTTCGGCAACCGCGTGATCGATGCGATCAACGCCGCGATCCATGACATTCCGCCCGAGCGTGTGCGCCTGCATGTGTGCTGGGGCAATTACGAGGGCCCGCACGATCTCGACGTAGAGCTACAGGAGATCATCCCGTTCCTGCAGCGCGCCAAGGTCGGCGGCTTCGTGCTGCCGTTCGCCAACCCGCGCCACGCACATGAATACCGCTACCTGAAAGACCTGATCGGCAAGGACCAGATCATCGTCGCGGGCGTGATCGACTCCACCACCAACTTCGTCGAGCACCCCGAGGTGATCGCCGAGCGGCTCACGAACGTTGCAGAGGCGATCGGCGATCCGCATCGCGTCATGGCGGGCAGCGATTGCGGCTTCGAGACGATCGCGGGGCGCGGACGCGTCGCCGAGGATGTGGTGTGGGCGAAGTTCAAATCGATGGCCGAGGGCGCAAGGCTCGCGTCATCGCGGCTGTTCTCATGACCCGCGACACCGCCGTCATCGGCCTCGGCAACATGGGGCGCGGGATTGCGCGCAATCTCGATCGTGCCGGCAGGCTCGCCGCCGCCTGGGATGTCGCGGAGGTAGCGCGGACGAACGCTGCGCTGTCCCCCGAGGTTGCGCTCGTGCCGCCAAGCCAGTTCGGCCGGCTCGCCTTCATCCTGTTCGTGGTTCCCGGCTCGGCGCAAATCGAGGAGATGCTGCCCGCGCTGCTGGCGCGGCCGCACGATGGCGAAACGCTCGTCGATCTCACCACGTCGCATCCGGCGAAGACCAAGGCCCTCGCCGAGAAAGCCCGCGCCGCCGGCCGCAACTACGTGGACTGCGGCATGTCGGGCGGCGCGATGGGCGCGGACTCCGGGAAAATGGCGCTGATGGTCGGCGGCGCGGTGGCGGCGGTGGCGGCGTGCAAGCCGATCTTCGACATCGTCGCCGGCACCGTCACGCATGTCGGCGGCAGCAGCACCGGCCACGCCATCAAGCTCCTACACAACATGGTCTGCCACACCAATTTCCTGGTGGTCGCCGAAGCCGGCCGGCTTGCGGAGCGCGCCGGGATTCCGCTTGAAACCGCGATTCAAGTGTTCAACGCCGGCAACGCGCGCAGCTACATTTCCGAACAGCGTTTCCCGAACCACATCCTCTCGGGCAAGTTCGACGGCCGCTCGACCGTGTCGAACCTCGCAAAGGATCTCGCGATGGCCGACGCCTTCGCCGACGAATTCGGACAAGCGAATGCCTACACGGCGCTGACCGCGGAAATTCTCGCCAAGGCGATGGAGAAGGGCATGGGCGCGGAAGATTTCACCCGGCTGTATGAGGCGTATGAGGAACTCGCAAAATCCTCATCCTGAGGTTTTTTTGAAATACCGCGTCAGCGCATCGGACAGGTTCGACACGCCGCGCTCGCCCGGCAGCGCGTAGCTGCCCGTCGTCGGTTTGCGTGCGCCGATGCGTGCGAGCGCTTCGGCCTGCGGGATCGCGCAGCGCATGCCGTCGAGCACCGGCACCGGCACGCGCGCCTCGACGCGGCGCGAGGCACCCGCCATCACGGCACCGAGCAGGATGATGCTCTCGGCGCCGTCCTTTGCGATCAGGTCCTGCGCGGCCGCGACCAGTTCGGCATCGAGCGCCGTATAATCGCCCGGCTTGTAAGCCGACGTGTTCTCCAGCACGCGCGAGCCCGCGACGCGGCCAGCCAGGCCGTAGCTTTCGATCATTTCGCGATAGATCGGCGCGACGCGCGCGCCAAAGCTGATGAGGCCAATCGGCCCGCCCAGCATGCAGGCGGTGAGCAGCGCCGCCTCCGTCATCCCGACCACCGGAATGGGCAGCATCTCGCGCAGCGCCTTCACGCCGGTGTCATACGACACCGCGATCACCACAGCGTCGCAGTCCGCCGCGTGGCGCGCCGCAAGCTCGACCGCCGCATGCTCGGCGATGGCGTGCTCGGTGCGGGTCGCCACGATCGCGGCGCCGAAATCCGCCGTCACCGGGATGATCTCGGTGCCGGGCGAAGCGACCCGGCGGCCCTCGGCGGCAGCCGTTTCGGTGACGAATGCGGTGGTATTGGCGTTGAGGACCAGGATGCGCATGTTACCGCCCGGCGAAGTTCGGCACCCGGCGCTCGGCCATCGCCTTCACGCCTTCCTTGAAGTCCTCGGTCGCGCGCAGGCGCTTCTGCTCTTCCAGCTCGTGTTCGGTCGCGGCCTTCACGCGGTCGGCGAGGCCGGCGCGCATCGTGGCGCGCGTCGCCAGGATCGCGAGCGGCGCGTTCTCGGCGATCTCGGCGGCGAGCTTCTGCGCGGCTGCGCGCACCTGATCCTGCGGCACCAGCACGTCCGCGAGACCCATGCGATGCGCTTCCTCGCCGCCGATGCGGCGGCTCGAATAGAACATCATGGCGGCGTTCTGCCTGCCGATCACGGCGGGCAGCGTCTCGGTCAGCCCGAAGCCCGGATGAAAACCGAGCCGCGTGAAGTTCGCCGCGAACCGCGTTTCCGGGCACGCCACGCGGAAGTCCGGCACCAACGCCAGGCCCAAGCCGCCGCCGACCGCCGCGCCATGGATCGCGCCGACGATCGGCTTCTTGGAGCGGAACAGCCGCACCGCCTGCATGTAAAGGTGGCCGACAGGCTGCGTCTCCTCGCCTGGCCGCTGGCCGGATTTGTCGAGCGTCGTGCCGTCGCCGAAGTTCGCGCCGGCGCAGAAGGATTTTCCCTGCGCGGCGAGCACGACGGCCCGGCATTTTGCGTCGGCATCGAGCGCTTCGAGCGCATCGGCGATCGAGTTGATCAGCACAAGGTCGAAGAAATTGTTCGGCGGGCGCTGAATCTCGATCGTCGCCACGTGGCCCGACAGCTCCACGCCGATATCCTTGTACTCAGCCATTGCGTTATCCCTTCAAGAACTTTCCGCGCGCCGCGCGGTAGTCGGCCATCACGCGCATCGCGCGGGCGCAATTGTGCACATTCGTGAACAGCGGCAAACCCGCCTCGCTCAACAGATCGACGCAGACGGCGGCGGGGCGCGTATAACTCCACAGCAGCACGGGCTTCCGCGAGTCGCGGCCGAGCGCAATCAGGTGGTCGCGGTCCTCTAGCAGGAAGCGCGGATGGCGGCCGGTGACAACAAGAATGACGCCATCGACATTCGGCGACTCGGCCGCAAGACGCGCAAACTCCGCATAGCCGCGCTCATGAATGGCCTGCGCCGTGACATCGACCGGGTTCTGCGAGCAGCCGTAAGGCGGCAGATACACGTCGATCTTCGCGCGCGTCGCGTCATCGAGAATCGGCATGTCGAGGCCGGCGAGCGCGCACGCATCCGCCACCCAGGCGCCGCCACCGCCCGACGACGATGCGATCGCCACACGGTTGCCCGCGGGAAGCCGCTTGCCCATGGCGACGAACGCCGCCGCGATATCGACCATCTCGTCGAGATCGTTGCTCTCGATCACGCCGTAGCGCGCAAACAGCGCGCGGTATTCGGCATCGTTGCCGCGTGCCGCGGTGTGCGCCGCAATCGCGCGCGCGCCGGCTTCCGAGGCGCCCAAGCGATTCACGATCAGCGGCACGCCGGCGCGCAAGGCTTTCTCGGCAGCACGCGCGAAGATCGCGGTGTCCTTGATGTCCTCAATGAGCATCAGGATCGCGCCGGTCTTGCCCTCATCGATGATGAATTCGGCGAAGTCGCTCGCCGACAGGCACGCCTCGTTCCCGGTCGTCACGATGTAGCGGAACGACAGCTCCTTCGGCCGGCCATGATCGAAGAACGCGAAGCCCATGCCGCCGCTCTGCGAGATGACCGCGACCTGCCCGCGCGTACGGTCGGCGCGCGGCAGCAGCGGCACGTCGCCCGGGTCCATCGCGGGGCTGAAGGTCGGGCACAACGCAGCCGCCGTGTTGGCGAAGCCCTCGCCGTTCGGCCCGCTCACCGCCATGTCGTATTTCCTGGCGATCGCCTGCACTTCTCTCTGCAGCGCAGGGCCGGCCGCGCCCCTCTCCTCGGCAAAGCCCGAGGAGAGAATGATCGCCGCCTTCACGCCTGCCGCGCCGCAGCGCTCCAGTTCCTGCGGCACGAATTTCGCCGGAATGATCAGCGCCGCGAGATCGGGCGGCTCGGGAATGTCGGCGACGGTCTTGTAGGCCTTGAGCCCCTGCACCTCCGTCTCGCTGCGGCTCACCGGGTAGATCGCGCCCTCGTACGGATGGCTCTTCATGATCTCCACGATGCGGCCGCGCAGGCCCCGCGTGTCCGACGACGCACCGATGATCGCGACCGACCTCGGCCACAGCAGTTTCTGGATGTCGGGCATTCAGCGCAGACCCAGACCGCGCGCGATGATGCCGCGCAGCACTTCGGTGGTTCCGCCCTGGAGGGTGAGCTTGGGCGCGATCATGGTGGCGAAGCGAAGTTGCTCTTCCAGCGTGGTGCGGTTGCCCTCGGTTTCCTCGATGAACGCGCTGAGCTCGCGCACGCGGTGCGGCAGCTTCTGTTCCCACACTGTCCCTAAGTCCTTGACGATCGAACCCTCGACCACCGGCTCCTTGCCGGCCTGCAGCATGCCGTTCACCGAGACCGACATGCGCCGCAGCGTGTGAAGCTGCGCGACCAGGCGCCCGAGCCCCTCGGCGCTGCGGATGTCCGGCTTGTCCCCGAGCGCGCGCACCAGTTCGACCAGCACGTAAAACGTTTCGAGGAAGCGCTCCGGCCCCGACCGCTCATACGCGAGCTCGCTGGTCGCCTGTTTCCATGCGCCGTCGATCTCGCCGAGCACATGATCGTCCGGCATGAATGCATCTTCGAACACGACCTCGTTGAAGTCGTGCGCGCCGGTGAGCTGATAGACCGGGTTCACCTTGATGCCGGGGGTTTTCATGTCGACGAGGAACTGCGTCAGCCCGTGGCGGCGATTTTCCTTGGTGGGTTGCGACGTGCGGAACAGCGCGATCATGTAGTCCGCGATGTGCGCATTGCTGGTCCAAATTTTAGTGCCGTTGATCAGCCAGCCGCCGTCCGTTTTCGTCGCCTTCGTTTTCGCCGCGAACAGATCGGAACCCGAGCCGGGCTCGCTCATGCCGATCGCGAAGCACACTTCGCCGGCGCAGATGCGCGGCAGCACGTCCATCTTCACGTGCTCGGGCGCATACTTCATCAGGATAGGCCCGCTCTGGCGGTCCGCGACGAAGTGCAGCCGCACCGGCGCGTTGGCGACGCGAAATTCCTCGGTGACGACGTAGCGCTCGAGGAAATTGCGCTCGCGCCCGCCGTATTTCTTCGGCCAGGTCATGCCGATCCAGCCCTTGGCGCCGATGCGGCGGGAAAATTCCTTGCTGTGCGAATCGCCGTGGCCGGGACGCGAGGGGTCGAAGGTGCCGCGCGCAACTTCATCGGCAAGGAACGCGCGCACCTCCTGGCGCAGTTCGTCGCATTCGGGCGGCAGGCGGATCTGGTCGAAATTGAGAGCCGTGCTCATGCGTTGATCCAATCAGCAGGCGGCAACGAGCGGCCAGAACTCTTCCGCGCCGCGCGATGCGATACGGTTGCCGAGCGCTGCCGCCCAATAGCTTTCGTTGCCGAAGTCATCGCGCCACGCCAGCATGCGCAGCGTATAGCGATGCAGGATGTGCTCGTTGGTAAAGCCGATCGCGCCGTGCACCTGATGCGCGATCGCGGCGCCTTCCTGCGCGGCTTCGGCCGAGCGAATCTTCGCCGCGGTCGCTTCGAGGAAGACGGCGTCGTCGAATGCACCGCCGCGCGCGATCGCGTCGGCGGCGGAGTAAGCCGCCGTCATCGCGGCCGAAACCTCGCCCGCGAGGCGCGCGAGATTGTGCTGCACCGCCTGGAACTTCCCGATCGGCTTCTCGAACGCAACGCGCTCGTTGGAATAGCGCACCGTGAAATCCAGCACCGCCTCCAGCGCGCCCGCGATCTGCGCGCTGCGTACCACGCAGCCCATCAGCAGCAAGGCGGACTGATTGAGTCCCTGCGGCGCGGGCGCGAAGGCTAACGGCTTCGCGCGATCGAACGTCACGGTATTCGAGGGCTCGCTCGCGAGATTTGTCCCGTCGTTCAGGCGGCAGCCGGCGGTCTCGACCAGCGCAACCGACGCGCCCGCGAGCACCGCGAGATGCTTCGCGTCTCTTGCAAACGGCACGCCGCGCGCCTGCCCCGATAACGTGCCGTCGGCATTCAGCGCGATCTTGTCGTTCGGCCGCGCCGGCGCGACCGACATCGCACCCGCGGGCGCGTTCAAACCGGCGCGCGCGAGCAGCCATCCGGCAAGCAATGTTTCGGCGAGCGGCACCGTGGCCGCATAGCGCCCTGCCACGCCGAGGATCGCAAAGCCGTCGGCAAGCTCCGCGCCGGCGCCGCCGTGCTCCTCCGGCACCCACGCCAGCGTCAGCCCGGCATCGGTCAGCGCCTGCCACAGCGGCGCTTTCCAGGCCGCATCCTTCGCGCTGTTGACCTCTTGCGGATCGGCCAGATCGGCGAAAATCCGCGCCGCCGTTTCGGCGACAATCGACCCGCTTTCGCTCACGGCGTTTCCTGCTTCATTCTTGCCCGCGGTCACCTTGCCGCAACGTTTGACCGAAGCCAAGGGTTGCCCCGGCACATCGCAGCCATTAGCGTGCCCTTCCAAGAACAAGAGCGGGACAGTGGGCGACCTGTCCGGCGAAACCGGAGGGACGAAATGACCAGGCTTTTTTGCTTGGCGGTCGCCATTGCGATGGCCGCCCCGTCGATTGCCGATGCACAGCAGCCGAAGTCCGGCGGGATACTGAAAATGTACCACCGCGAAAATCCGCCCAGCATGTCGATCCACGAGGAAGCGACCTATTCGGTCAACGTCTCGTCGATGCCGATCTACAACAACCTCGTGATCTACGACCAGCACAAGGCGCAGAACTCGGTCGAAACGATCATGCCGGAACTCGCGACGAGCTGGCAGTGGAGCGAGGACGGCAAGGCGTTGACCTTCAAGCTGCGCGAAGGCGTGAAGTGGCATGACGGCAAGCCGTTCACCGCAGCGGACGTGAAGTGCACCTTCGAGATGCTGGCCGGCACGTCGCAAAACCGGTTCCGTAAGAACCCGCGCAAGGACTGGTTCGTCAACGTCACCGACGTGACGCCCAAGGGCGACTTCGAGGTCACGTTCAATCTCTCGCGCCCGCAGCCGGCGCTGCTGGCGATGCTCGCCTCCGGCTACACGCCGATCTATGCCTGCCACGTCACGGCGGCGGCGCAGCGCACCAATCCGATCGGTACCGGGCCGTTCAAATTCGTCGAGCTGAAGCAAAACGAGTCGATCAAGCTCGTCAAAAATCCGGATTACTGGAAGAAGGGCATGCCGTATCTCGACGGCATCGAATACACCATCATCCCGAACCGCTCGACGGCGATCCTCGGTTTCGTCGCCGGCAAGTTCGACATCACCTTCCCGACCGAGGTGTCGATCCCGCTGTTGAAGGACGTGAAGTCCCAGAAAGCCGACGCGGTGTGCGTGCTCGAACAGACCAACGTCGCCACCAACCTGATCATCAATCGCGAGAGCGCGCCGTTCGACAATGTGGATGTGCGCCGCGCGGTCGCCCTGTCGCTCGACCGCAAGTCGTTCGTCCAGATCATGTTCGAGGGCAACTCCGACCTCGGCGGCGCGATGCTGCCGCCGCCCTCCGGCGTGTGGGGCATGCCGCCCGAGGAACTGAAAACTGTCATCGGCTACGGCGACGACGTGAAGAAGAACCGCGACGAGGCGCGCAAGCTGATGGAGAAAGCCGGCTTCGGGCCGAACAAGCGCCTCGCCCTGAAGGTCTCGACGCGCAATCTCGCGGTCTATCGCGATCCGGCGGTGATCCTGATCGATCAGCTCAAGGACATCTACATCGACGGCGAACTGGACGTGATCGAGAGCGGCATCTGGTTCGCCAAGGTGGCGCGCAAGGAGTATCAGGTCGGCCTCAACCTCACCGGCGCCGGCATCGACGATCCGGACCAGACCTTCTACGAGAATTTCGGCTGCGGCTCGGAGCGCAATTACACCAACTACTGCAACAAGGAGCTGCAGGCGCAGTTCGACGCGCAATCGCAGGAAAAGGACGTCGCCAAGCGCAAGAAGCTCGTCTGGGAGATCGACAAGAAACTGCAGGAGGACGTGGCACGTCCGATCCTCTATCACGCGCGGCAGGGGACGTGCTGGGCGCCCTACGTGAAGAACGTCACGATCATGTCGAACTCGTCCTACAACGGGCATCGCTACGAGGACGTGTGGATGGATAAGTAGGGCGGAGGACGGGCCACATGCTCGTCATGCGCGGGCTTGACCCGCGCATCCACGTCTTCGGTTCAGCAAGCGAGACGTGGATGGCCGGACAAGCCCGGCCATGACGGAAGCCCAATAGGAGTGTCGCTTGGCCGCCTATCTGATCCGGCGCTTCCTCCTGATGCTGCTCACGCTGTTCGGCATCTCGGTGCTGATCTTCCTGCTGTTGCGCATCGTTCCCGGCAACATCGCCGACATCCTGTTTTCCTCCGCCGGGATGGTCAATCCAGCCGACAAGGCGCAAATCGAGAAGGAGCTTGGTCTCGACCAGCCGATCGTCATTCAATACGCGCAGTGGATCGGCGGGCTGTTCCACGGCGATCTCGGCTACTCCTACATTTCCGAGAAGCCGACCTGGGCTGAGATCGCGCCGCGTCTGCCGATCAGCGCGAAGCTCGCCGGCATGGCGCTGCTGTTCGCGATCCTGTTCGGGATTCCGCTTGGCGTCATCTCGGCGGTGCGGCAGAACACACCGCTCGATTACGTGCTGCGCGTGATCAGCCTCAGCGGCCTGTCGCTGCCGTCCTTCTGGCTTGGACTGCTGATCCTGATGCTGTGCGTGCGCTACTTCGGCTGGCTCCCGATCTACACCACGCCGCCGACGACGCTGTGGGATGAGTTGCTGCTCTACAGCATCCCGGCGGCGGCGGTCGGCTTCCGCTCCTCCGCGCTGATGATGCGGCTCACGCGCTCCTCGATGCTCGAAGTGCTGCGCCAGGACTACATCCGCACCGCGCGCGCCAAAGGCGCGTCCTACGCCAAGGTCAATTTCGTGCATGCGCTGCGCAACGCCGTGCTGCCGATCGTCACCATCGTGGGCATCGAGGCGGCGTTTCTGGTCGGCGGGCTGATCGTCACCGAGACGGTGTTCAACATCCCCGGCGTCGCGCGCTTTCTCGTCGAGGCGATCCGCCAGCGCGACTATCCGATCGTGCAGAACCTGGTGATGTTCATCGCCGTCACCGTCGTGACGATCAATTTCCTGGTCGACATGGCCTACCTCGCGCTCGATCCGCGCATCGCGTACGAGAAATAAATGGCCGCGATCGAAACCATCGAGACGCCGAGCCGCGAAAGCCGGCTGGCGACGCTCGGCTTCTACGTGCGGCGCTATCCGCTCGGCGCGGCCGGCGCCGTGATCGTCACGCTATTCGTGCTGATGGCGCTCTTCGCGCCGTGGATCACGCAGTTCGATCCGACCCTGACCGATTCGCGTGTGTCGCTCGCAGCGCCCGGCGGCGCGCATCCGCTCGGCGCCGATTTCATGGGCCGCGACATGTGGAGCCGCATCGTCTACGGCGCGCGCATCTCGCTTGCGGTCGGCGTCGGCTCGACCGGGCTCGGCTGCCTGTTCGGCGTCACCATCGGGCTCACCTCCGGCTATTTCGGCGGTTGGTACGACCTGATCGTGCAGCGCTTCATGGACGTGATGCAATCGCTGCCGCTGCTGGTGATGGCGCTGGTGATGACCGCCGCGCTCGGGCCCTCGCTTAGCAACACCATCATCGCGATCTCGATCCCGCTGGTGCCGACGGTTGCACGCGTGATCCGCTCGAACACGCTGATGCTGCGCGAGATGCCATATGTGGAGGCGGCGCGCGCCGTCGGCATGAACGAGTTCGCGATTGCGGTCCGCCATGTGCTGCCGAATACGCTGGCGCCGCTGATCGTACTCGCGACCGCGCAGCTCGGCTCCACCATCCTGGTCGAGGCGGCGCTCTCGTTCCTCGGGCTCGGCGTGCCCGAGCCGCATCCCTCGTGGGGGCGGATGCTGTCGGAATCGGCGGCCGAATATGTGCGCGTGGCGCCGTGGCTGGTGATCTTCCCGGGTGCCGCGATTTCGCTCGCGGTGTTCGGCACCAACCTGTTGGGCGATGCGCTGCGCGACATCCTCGATCCGCGCCAGCGCGACTGATCATGCCGACGCAAGCCGACGCCCGGACCGACGTGCTGCTCGATGTGGCGGACCTGCGCACCTACTTCTTCCTGCGCGGCGGCATCCTGAAAGCGGTCGACGGCGTGAGCTTCGCGCTTAAAGCCCACGAGACGCTCGCCATCGTCGGCGAGTCCGGCTGCGGCAAGTCGATGACGGCGCTCTCGCTGATGCGCCTCATTCCCGATCCGCCGGGCCGAATCGTCGGCGGCGCGGTGACGCTCGACGGCCGCGACCTGCTGGCGCTCGACGAACGCGCGATGCGCCGCGTGCGCGGCAAAGACATTTCGATGATCTTCCAGGAGCCGATGACGTCGCTCAATCCGGTGATGACGGTCGGCCGCCAGATCGCCGAAGCGCTGCTGCTGCACGAGAACATGAGCCGCGCCGAGTCGATGCGCCGTGCGGTCGATATTCTCAAGCTTGTGCGCATCCCCGAGCCCGAGCAGCGGCTCAGGGAATATCCGCATCAGCTCTCCGGCGGCATGCGCCAGCGCGTGATGATCGCGATGGCGCTCGCCTGCAATCCGAAAGTGCTGCTTGCCGATGAGCCGACCACCGCGCTCGACGTGACCATCCAGGCGCAGATCCTCGACATCATCCTCGATTTGCAGAAGAAGCTCGGCACCGCCGTCATTCTCATCACCCATGACTTAGGCGTGGTGGCCGAGACCGCGCAGCGCGTGATCGTGATGTATGCGGGCCGCAAGGTGGAGGAAGCGCGGGTCGGCGAGTTGTTCGCCCGGCCGCTGCATCCCTACACGCACGGGCTGATGGCCTCGATCCCCCGGCTTGAGCTGATGCGCGGCGGAACGGGCGAGACCAAGCGGCGCCTGCAGGAGATCGCCGGCATCGTGCCGGCGCTGAACAATCTGCCCGCGGGCTGTTCGTTCGCGCCGCGCTGTCCGTTCGCGACCGACAAATGCCGGCGCGAGTTTCCCCCCTACGAGGAGAAGCAGCCCGGCCACTGGGCGGCCTGCTGGCGCTCCCATGAGATTTATGGGGCCAGCCATGCCTGAGCCCCGCACCGTTCTGGAGGTCGAGAACCTCAAGAAGCATTTCCCGATCAAGAAAGGCCTGCTCCGCCGCACGTCCGGCTACGTCTACGCGGTCGATGGCGTGAGCCTTTCGATCCGCGCTGGCCAGACGCTCGCGCTGGTCGGCGAATCCGGCTGCGGCAAGTCTACGGTCGGGCGCGCGATCCTGCGGCTGATCGAGCCGACCGCCGGAACCATCAAGGTCAACGGCACCGACATCACGACTCTGAACAAGGCGGAGCTGCGCCCCTACCGCCGCCAGATGCAGATCATCTTCCAGGACCCGTTCTCCTCGCTCGACCCGCGCATGTCGGCGGGCGACATTGTCGGCGAGCCCTTACGCGTGCACGGCGTCGGCAACGCCAAGGAGCGGCGCGCGCGCGTCGCCGACATCTTCAAGCGCGTCGGCTTGCGTGCCGAGCATGTCGACAACTATCCGCATCAGTTTTCCGGCGGACAGCGCCAGCGCATCGGAATCGCGCGCGCGCTCGCGCTCGAGCCGAGCCTGATCATCGGCGATGAGCCGGTGTCTGCGCTGGATGTTTCAATCCAGGCGCAAATCCTCAATCTCGTGATGGACCTGCAGGACGAGTTCGGCCTCACCTACCTGTTCATCTCGCACAACCTCGCCGTGGTGGAGCACGTCAGCCACCACATCGCCGTGATGTATCTCGGCCGCATCGTCGAATACACCGACAAGCGCACGCTGTTCACAGCACCGCTGCATCCCTACACCGAGTCGCTGCTCGCCGCCGTGCCGGTGCCGGACCCCTCGATCAAGCGCCGGAAGATCGTGCTGCAAGGCGATGTGCCAAGCCCGGTCAAGCCGCCGCCCGGCTGCCACTTCCACACCCGCTGCCCGTATGTGTTCGATCGGTGCCGCGTCGAGGACCCGAAGTTGCGCGAGGTGAAACCGGGACAATTGGTGGCGTGCCATTTGAGATAATTCTCTCATTCGTCATTGCCGGGCTTGACCCGGCAATCCATCATTTGAAAACGTTTCGTCTGTTTTCGATGGATGCGCGGGTCTTGTACGTCAAGACAGTGCTTCGCACTTGGTGCCCGCGATGACGAGTAAGTAAATGCGCCCGTTCCGCCGCGAAGCCTCCTGCCCGCTCGACGGCATCCGCGTGCTCGATCTGTCGCGGCTCGTTGCCGGCAACATTGGTGAACCTGCAACTCGCCGACTTCGAGCCGAAGTGATCAAGATCGAGGGCCCGCGCAAGGGCGACCTGCCGCGCGATTGACCCCCTATCGGCCCGCCGATATTGTCACTGCAGTTGCAAGGCGGTTTGATCTTTCCATCAAAACGACGGAGGGCGCTCGTGCGAACTCTCATGGGAATCGGCATCATCTTGCTTCTTGCGGTTCAAACCATTTACGCCGCCGATACGCCGATCACGAGCAACCCGATTCCCGAACCCATCGTGAAGCGCGGAATTGCGGTCGAGGTCAAAGATCTGGCGCGACTGCCTGATACCCGCGGGCTGCGGCCCGCCGATCAGGACGTGAGGCCGGCCGGCTGGGCGCGCATCAACTACGTGCGAGACCTTCCCGACGGCCGCCGCTTCGCCAACGACTCGCGCGGTTTGCTGTATTTCCTTGATTCCAAGGGTCAGTCGCAGGTGTACGCGAATCTGGCGGAGACCTTTCCGCTTGCCGTCTATAACCGGCTAAGCGCGGGATTCGTCTCGTTTGTCTTTCATCCGGAGTTCGCGCAGAATGGCCTATTCTACACCACGCATACCGAGCACGCGCCCGGCAATCCGGCGACGCCCGACTTCATCCCGCCGGGGTACGGGTTGAAGGACGTGACTAACCACAACATCGTCACGGAGTGGCGCGCAACGAATCCAGCCGCCAATGTGTTTGCGGGCACCCGGCGCGAGCTCCTGCGCACCGCGCACGTAGTGGCGAACCTGATTCATCCCCTGGGAGCGCTCGAATTCAACCCGACGGCAAGGCCCGGGAGCGAGGACTATGGTCTGCTCTATACGAGCGGCAGTGATCATGGCTTCAGCAACGGCGGCGGACCGAACTCGAGCAATCCCGCGCAGACTCAGCGTCTCGACTCGGTGATCACTGCCATGCTGCGCATCGATCCGCGCAGTCCGTCGGTGACGGGTGGGCGGAAGGGGTTGGGCGATTACACGATTCCGATGTCGAACAAGTTTGCCGCGATGGGCCCGCCCGCGCTGGGGGAGATCTACGCCTACGGATTCCGCAACGCCCACCGTCTGTCATGGGATGCCGACGGGACCATGTTCGCCAACGACATCGGCATGAACCACATCGAGGAGATCAATATCATCCGCAACGGCGGTAACTATGGCTGGATGGCGCGTGAAGGACACTGGGAAAACGGCCGCTGGCGCGGTGGCACGCCGGGCGAACTCGGCGCGCTGAGCGAACTCTACCCGCTGCCCGACGATATCCTGGACGGACGCCGGAAGGACGGCTTCACCTATCCGGTCGCGCTCTACGACCACGACGAAGGGCGGGCGATCACCGGCGGGTTCGCGTATCACGGCCGGATCGCTGCGCTGCGCGGCAAGTATGTCTTTGGCGACATTCATGGCGGCCGCGTCTTTGTCGCGGACCTTGCCGCGCTGAAGAAGGCCGAGGGCGGGCCGCCCCGCAATGTGGCGCCGATCGAGGAAGTGCAACTCTACGAGCGGGACGCCGGCGGCAAGCGGGTGGATGTATCGCTGCAGGAGCTCATCGATCGCAAGATGGGTGCCAAGATCCCCCGCGCCGATCTCTTCATCAGCCAGACCCGCGACGGCGAGCTGCTCATCACGTCAAGACAGGATGGCACCATCCGAATGCTTGTTCCAGACAGCGGTGGCACAAACTAAGTTTGCGCCGGTTGCGCCGCCTGTTCGCCCTAGCACACATCCCTGCCATCGTCATTGCCGGGCTTGACCCGGCAATCCATCATCTGAAAACGTCTCATTGTTTTTCGATGGATGCGCGGGTCTTGTACGTCAAGACAGTGCTTCGCACTTGGTGCCCGCGATGACGAGTAAGTAAATGCGCCCCTTCCGCCCCGAAGCTACCTGTCCGCTCGACGGCATCCGCGTGCTCGATCTCTCGCGCCTCGTTGCCGGCAACATGCTGAGCCTGCAGCTCGCGGACTTCGGCGCCGAGGTGATCAAGATCGAGGACCCGCGCAAGGGCGATCCGTTGCGCGACTGGCGCACCGACAACATCAGCGTTCACTGGAAGGTCTACGCACGCAACAAGAAGAGCGTGACGCTGAACCTGCGCGACGCCGACGGGCTGAACCTGCTGCGCAAGCTGGTCGCAACCGCCCAGGTGTTCATCGAGAACTTCCGCCCCGGCACGCTTGAGGACATGGGTATCGGGCCGAAGGCGCTGCTGGCGATCAATCCCCACCTCATCGTCGTGCGTGTCTCCGGCTGGGGGCAGGACGGGCCCTATCGCCTCAAGCCCGGCTTCGGCAGCCTGGTCGAAGGCATGTCAGGCTTCGCGTCGAAGAACGGCTTTGCGGATCGCCCGCCGGTGCTGCCGCCGCTTGCGCTCGCCGACATGATCGCGGGCCTGTACGGCTCGAATGCCGTGCTGATCGCGCTGCGCGAAATCGAGCAGAATAGCGGCCAGGGGCAGGTCATCGACTTGCCGCTGCTCGATCCGATCTTTTCGATCCTCGGACCGGAGGCGGCGCTCTACCAGCTTACAAAGAAGATCGAGCCGCGCGTCGGCAGCCGCTCCAACAACACCGCGCCGCGCAATGTGTACGAGACGCGCGACGGCCGCTTCATCGCGATCTCGGCCTCGATCCAGAGCATGGCGGAGCGGCTCTACCGGGCGATCGGCCGCGCCGACATGATCGACGATCCGCGCTTTCGCACCAACACCGACCGCGTGAGAAACATCGACGAGGCGGACCGGCCGGTCGCCGACTACATCAAGGCGCGCACGCTAGTGGAAAATCTCGCCCTGTTCGAGGCCGCCGAAGTCACCGCCGCGCCGGTCTACGATATCGATCAGTTCATCGCCGATCCGCACGTGCGGGCGCGGGAAATCGTAACCGACTTGCCCGACCCCGAGATGGGCAGCGTGCCGATGCACGCAGTGGTGCCGCGTCTTTCCGGCACGCCGGGCGAGATTCGCTTTCCGGCGCCCGCGCTCGGCGAGCACAATGATGCGATACTCGGCGGCCTCGGGCTCGACGCGGCCGCGCTAGACGATTTGCGCCAACGGAAGGTCATATGAGCGACGCAACGGATCGCACGCTGCCGGTTTGGCGCTCGGCACTCTATGTGCCTTCGAACGTGCCGAAATTCATCGACGGCGCACACAAACGCGGCGCGGACGCGATCATCGTCGATCTCGAGGATTCCGTGCCGATCGCCGAGCGCCCCGCCGCGCGGCGCGACCTGCTGGCGACAGCCGAGAACGTTTCGCGCGGCGGCGCCGATGTCATCGTGCGCATCAACCGCCCGTGGCGGCAGACCATGCTCGATCTCGAAGCCGCGATTTCCCCGCGCGTGAAAGCGCTCGCCGTCACCAAGGTCGACAGCGCGGATCACATCAAGCTCGTCGCCGAAGTCGTGAGCGAGCTCGAAGCCGAGCGCGGCATGGCAGTCGGCACGACGCAGTTCATCGCGATGATCGAGACGCCGGGCGCCTGGTTCCAGATGCCGGAGATCGCGAAGGCCGACCGGCGCATCGTCGCGCTCACGCTTGGCGGCGAGGATTTCGCGCTGGCGATGGGCATGCTGCCTACGCCTGAGGCGCTGATGATGCCGAAGCAGCAGCTTGCGATCGCGGCGCGCGCTGCCGGCATCCTGCCGCTCGGCTTCATCGGCACGGTCGCTGACTACAAGGATTTGGATGCGTTCCGCCAGACGGTGCGGCGCTCGCGCCGGCTCGGTTTCCGCGGTGCGTCGGTCATTCATCCGGCGCAAATCCCGATTCTGAACGAAGAGTTTTCGCCGAGCGCGGACGATGTCGCGTCGGCACGCAGGATTGTCGCGGCTTACGATGAGGCGGTCGCGGCTGGACGCGGCTCGATCTCGGTCGACGGCAAGATGATCGACGTTCCGGTGGTGCTGCGCGCGCAGGAAACGCTCGCGATCCATGACGCTATCCGGGAACGCGAAACGCGGCGAAGATAGTATGCTCCGCTCGTCCCCGCGAAAGCGGGGACCCAGTTCTTTGCAAGCACTGGATGCCCGCGTTCGCGGGCATGAGCGGAATAGAGTGAGGCGTCATGACTGACAAGCTCCCCGAATACGAACTCTTCGCGATCCGCTACGCGACGCGCGAGGCGCGGCGCGCGGACCATTTCATCGGCGGCGATCCGCATGACGGCCCGATGCCGATGGACTATTTCGTCTGGGTCGCGAAGGGACCGGAGCGGTCGTTCGTAATCGACTGCGGCTTCACCGCGGAAACCGCCGCCAAACGCAAGCGCACGTTCCTGCACGATCCGATCGAAGCGCTCAAGCTGATTGGCCTCGACAGCGACACCGTGCGGGACGTGATCCTCACCCACCTCCACTACGATCACGTCGGCGGATTCAACCGTTTTCCGAAGGCGCAATTCCATCTGCAGGAGCCGGAAATCCACTACGCCACCGGCCGCTACATGCGCTATCCGCGCCTGTCGCATTCCTTCGAGGTCGAGGACATCGTCGGCGTGGTGCGGCTCAATTTCGCGCACCGCGTGACCTTCTACAACGGCGGCGCGGAGCTCGCGCCCGGCATCACGCTGCACCCGGTCGGCGGGCACTCGATGGGGCTGCAATTCGTACGCGTGCATACGCGGCGCGGCTGGGTCGTGGTCGCCTCCGACACCACGCATTTCTACGAGAACATGATGACTGGCCGCCCGTTCACCACCGCGTTCCACATCGGGCTGATGCTGGAGGCCTACGACACGCTGCGCGCGAACGCGCCGACGCCGCAGCACATCGTGCCGGGGCACGATCCGCTGGTGATGAAGTTCTATCCGCCGGCGAGCGCGGAGTTGGCCGGCGTCGTGGCGCGGCTCGATGTCACGCCGGATGATGCGGAGCTGAGCAAGATCAAGACGCAACTCTGATGTCATCCCGGACGCGCCGAAGGCGCGATCCGGGACCCATGAAACACCGCCTATCGAGGGGTCCGTGGTACATGGATCCCGGCTCTCGCTTCGCTCGGCCGGGATGACAGCCGCGGTCTCTGGCACTAGGCTTGCCCAATCTCAGGGGAGAACAACAAATGTCGTTGCAATCGCTGAACCGCCGCCGTTTCCTGGCTTCGACCGCGCTCGGCGCGGCCGCGCTCGCCGCGCCGTCCGTGCTGCGCGCGCAAGGCGCGCCCGTCAAAGTGGGAATCCTGCAGCCGACCTCCGGCGCGATGTCGTATTCGGGCCAGCAGGGCCGCATCGGCGCGACACTCGCGCTGGAGGAGATCAACGCGACCGGCATCAAGTCGCTCGGCGGCGCCAAGATCGAGCCGGTGTTCGGCGACGCGCAATCGACACCGGACGGCGGCAACGCCGAGGTCGAGAAGATGAACGGCGCCGGCTGCGCGGCGGTGGTCGGCGGCTATGTGTCGTCCATCTGCCTCGCGGCAAGCCAGACCGCGGCCCGCTACGACCTGCCTTATATCGTCGACGTCGGCGTCGCCGACTCGATCGTCACGCGCGGCTTGAAGAACACGTTCCGCTTTGGCCCGGGTTTCGGCGTCATCTCCAAGGCGGCGATCGACAATCTGATCACGCTCAACGACGGCGCCAACAAGGTCGCCAAGACCGCGATGATCGTCCACGAGGACTCCGCCTTCGGCTCAGGTCTCGCCGGACTGCTCAACAAGCAGCTTCCGGAAAAAGGCTTCCAGGTGATCGAGACGATCTCGCATCCGACGCCGACGCGCGACTTCAACAACGTGGTGACCAAGATCCGCGCGTCCAACCCCGATCTCGTCATTCCGGCGAACTACTACAACGAATACGTCCTGCTCGCGCGCACCATGCAGCAGCAGAAGGTGCGCCCGAAGGCGATCTATTCGATCCTCGGCGGCGCGGCCTCATCCTACAAGTTCGTCAAGGAATTCCCCGAAGCCGCGCAGTACATCATGGACTGCAATCACTGGTTCGACCCGAAGAACCCGAAGGCGCTCGACCTGAAGAAGAAAGTCGAGGCAAAGGGCGAGTTCTTTACCTACGAGGTCTACATGAACTATTCGGCGGTGCTGCTGCTGGCCGATGCGCTGGAACGCGCCGCGAGCGCGGATCGCGCGAAGATCATCGCCGCGATGGAGAGCTCGACGTTCTCGGGCCACGTGATGCCCTACGGGCCGACCAAGTTCGTCAACGGGCAGAACCAGGGCGCAGCGCCCGTCAACACGCAGGTCATCGGCAACGACATTCAGGTGATCTTCCCGGCGGCATTCGCCTCGGCGAAGGCGGTGTACCCGATGCCGGCGTAGCTCGAAATGTCATCCCGGCCGAGCGCAGCGAGAGCCGGGATCCACCGGGCGACATTTGAGAATGTGCGAAATGGGTCCCGGATAGCCGCTTCGCGGCTTCCGGGATGACAGCCGAGGATGCTCTCCCCCATCCTCCTCATTCCCGCCGTCCTCAACGGGCTCTTAACCGGCGCCGTCTACGCGCTGGTCGCGCTCGGGCTGACGCTGATCTATGGCGTGCTGCACATCATCAACTTCGCGCACGGTGCGCTGCTCACCTGCGCGATGTTCGCGGCGTTTTTCGCCCACAAAATGCTCGGGCTCGATCCGTATCTCGCGGCGGTCGGGTTGACGCCGCTGTTCTTCTGCCTCGGCTACGCGCTGCAGCGTTTCGTCATCGGGCCTGCCGCGCATGGCGAGGATCGCAACATCCTGCTGGTGACTCTCGGCCTCGCGGTCGTGATCGAGAATGCGCTCCTCTATGCGTTCCGCGCCGATACGCGCACCATCAACCTCTCTTACGGGTTCAATGTCGTCGAAGTCGGGCCGGCGTTCCTCAGCGTGCCGCGCGTGATCGGCTCCGGCGTCGTAATCGTGGTGGCGCTGGCGCTGTGGCTGTTGATGCGCTTCACCGACACCGGCAAGGCTATCCGCGCGGTCGCGAAGGAAAAACTCGGCGCCGAGCTCTCCGGCATCGACGTCGCGCACATCTACGCTGTGACCTTCGGCCTCGGCACCGCGTGCCTCGCGATCGCGGCGTGCCTGCTGCTGCCGACCTATTACGTCAATCCGCATGCCGGCAACGCGTTCGTGCTGATCGCCTTTACCATCGTGGTGCTCGGCGGCATGGGCTCGGTCGCGGGCGCGCTCGTGGGCGGGCTGATCATCGGCGTGGTCGAAAGCCTCTCCGGCCTCTACCTCGGTGAATCGCTCGGCCAGGTCGGCATTTTCGTCATCTTTATTCTCGTGCTGCTGTTCCGCCCGAGCGGCCTGTTCGGAGAGCGCGCATGAGAAGCTACGGCGGCATCGCGCTCGTCGTCGCGCTGCTAGCGTGCGTGCCGCTGCTGACCGCGTCCAACGTCGTGCTCAACTTCATGGTGGTTGCGCTGCTGATCGCGCTGGTCGGCCAGGGCTGGAACGTGCTCGGCGGCTATGGCGGGCAATATTCGTTCGGCCACGCGGCGTTCTTCGGCACCGGCGCCTATGTCACGGCGATCCTGCAGGTACGCTACGGCGTCAATGCGTGGCTCGGGCTGGTCATCGGCATCGCGGCGGGCGCGCTGGTCGGCGCGGTCACCGGCGCGCTCAGTTTCCGCTCGGGCCTGCGCGGCTCGTATTTCGCGCTGGTCACGCTCGCCTTCGCCGAAGTGCTGCGCATCGTCGCCAGCGTCGCGCCGATCACCGGCGCGGGCGTCGGCACGCTGGTGAAGCTGGATCTCCGCTGGGAGGCGTTCCAGTTCCAGAGCCGCGCGCCGTTCTACTGGATCATCTTGGGCTTCGTCGCTGTCTCGCTCGTCATCGTGAAACTGATCGAGGGCAGCCGCTTCGGAGCCTATCTGGTCGCCGTGCGCGAGAACGAGGATGCGGCGAGAGCGGTCGGCATTGATGTCGTGCGCGTGAAGCTCACCGCGATGATCCTGTCCGCCGCGATGACGGCGGCGGGCGGCTGCTTCTACGCGCAGTATTTCCTGTTCCTCGATGCCGGCATCGCCTACGGCCCATGGATCTCGGTCGAGGCATTGCTCGCGCCGATCATCGGCGGCATCGGCACGATCTACGGCCCGCTGCTCGGTGCGCTGGTGGTCAAATCGCTCGGCGAGATCACCAAGCTGATGACTGGCCACGCGCCGGGGCTCGATCTCGTCATCTACGGCGCCGTGCTCATTCTGGTGGTCGCGTACGCGCCGCGCGGCATCGCGGGACTGTTGAGGCGGCGCACATGAGCGAGATTCTGCGCGTCGAGAACGTCTCGCGCCGCTTCGGCGGGCTGCTCGCGCTCGATCGCGCGTCGTTCACGGCGGACGAGGGGCAAATCGTTGCGCTGGTCGGCCCGAACGGAGCCGGCAAGACCACGCTGTTCTCAATCATCACGGGATTTCTGAAACCGACGGAAGGCCGTGTGTTCTATCAGGGCGCGGACATCACCGGCGAGCCCCCGCATCTGCTCGCGCGGCGCGGCATCGCGCGCACGTTCCAGATCGCGCAGCCGTTCACCGGGCTGACGGTGCGCGAAAATATCGCGGTCGGCTCGCATCTCTCGCGGCCATCGCGCGCGGCTGCGCTCGCCGCGGCCGAGGATGTGGCAACGGCGGTCGGCCTCACGCCGATGTTGGAGACGCCTGCCGCCAGCCTCACGGTTGCGGGGCGCAAGCGACTGGAGCTTGCGCGCGCGCTGGCGATCGAACCGAAACTACTGCTGCTCGACGAGGTGCTCGCGGGGCTCAACCCGTCGGAAATCCGCGACATGGTGCCGGTGATCCAGGCGATCCGCGCGCGCAGCATCACCGTTGTGATGATCGAGCACGTGATGCAGGCCGTGATGAGCCTTGCCGAACAGGTGTTCGTACTGGCCGAAGGCCGCATCATCGCCGAGGGTGCGCCACAGGCCATCGCCGCCGACACGCGCGTGATCGAGGCTTACCTCGGTCACGGTGCGGCCGAGCGGATGCGCGGAGCCGCGCATGGCTGAACTGCTCGCTATTCGCCGCCTGCACGCCGGCTACGGCGCGACCGAGATCCTGCGTGGCATCGACCTCACGGTGAACGATGGCGAGATCGTCGCGGTGCTCGGCTCCAACGGCGCCGGCAAATCCACGCTCAACCGCGCGATCTCCGGCGTGCTGCGGCCGTGGCGCGGCGTGATCCGCTTCGAAGGCGCGGCCATCGAGCGCGCGCGGCCGTCGGCCATCGTCGCGCATGGCCTGATCCATGTGCCGGAAGGCCGCCGCATCTTCCCCAACATGACCGTCAGCGAGAACCTCGATCTCGGCTGCTATCGCCGCGCACGCAAGCGGCGCGCGCAAAACCGCGAGCGCGTGTTCGGCATCTTTCCACGCCTTGCCGAGCGGCAGGCGCAGAGCGCCGGTACACTGTCGGGTGGCGAGCAGCAGATGCTGGCGGTTGGGCGCGGCCTGATGGCCGAGCCGAAGCTGCTGATCCTCGACGAGCCCTCGCTCGGCCTCTCGCCGCTGCTGGTCGAGGAACTGTTCGCACTGATCAAGAGCATCAACGGCCAAGGTATCGCGCTGCTGTTGGTCGAGCAGAACGTCGTGCAGAGCCTGGAGGTGGCGAGTCGCGCCTACGTGCTCGACAACGGCGCCATTGTGCTACAGGGAAGCGCGGCCGACGTGCGCAACGATCCGGACCTGAAGCGCGCGTATCTTGGAATGTGACATGGTTGACGTAACGCTGCGCGCTCGCCTGACCCAGAAGCCGATCGTGGTCGCGCCCGGCGTCTATGATGCGTTCACCGCGCTGGTCGCCACGCAGGCCGGCTTCGACACGCTTTATGTCTCGGGTGCGGCCATCGCCTACACCAAGCTCGGGCGGCCCGACATCGGCCTTGTCAGCATGAGCGAGGTCGCCGAGACCGTGACGCTGATCCGCGACCGGATCGGCGCGCATCTCATCGTGGATGCCGACACCGGCTACGGCAACGCGATCAATGTGGTGCGCACCGTGCGCGCGTTCGAGCGCGCGGGCGCGAGCGCCATTCAACTGGAAGACCAGGACTTCCCCAAGCGCTGCGGGCATCTCGACGGCAAGGCGCTGATCCCCACGGATGAGATGGTGGGCAAGCTCAAGGCTGCGCTCGATACGCGCGCGTCCGCCGATACGCTGATCATCGCGCGCACGGACGCAGTGGCGGTTGAGGGTTTCGAGCCGGCGATTGAACGTGCGTCTCGCTACAAGGAGGCCGGCGCCGACGTGCTGTTCGTCGAGGCACCGAAATCGCGCGACGATCTCGCGCGCATCACGAAGGCACTGCCCGGCGCGGCGCTGATGGCCAACATGGTGGAGGGCGGCAAGACGCCGATCTTGCCCGCCGCCGAGCTTGAGAGCATCGGCTTCGCGCTGGTGATTTTCCCCGGCGGCATCGTGCGCGCGCTTGGCCACATGGCGGCGGAGTATTACGGCTCGCTCGCCAGCAACGGCACCACCGAGCCGTACCGCAACCGCATGCTCGGCTTCGAGGAGATCAACCGCGTGGTCGGCACGCCCGAGATGATCGCGCTCGGCAAGCGCTACGAAACGAAATGAAAGCGCTCGATCCGGTCACGCTCGCGGTGCTCAACGGCCGGCTCGTCCAGATCGCCGACGAAATGGACGCGACGCTGTTCCGCTCGGCGTTTAATCCGATCATCGCGGAGGCGCACGACGCCTGCCACGGGCTTTATCACGCCGAAACCGGTGCCACGATGGTGCAGGGAACGTCCGGCCTGCCGATCTTCGTCGGCGCGATGGCATTCGCCGTGAAGGCCGTGATCGACAAGGTGGCGCGCGACGGCGGGCTTGAGCCGGGCGACACCTACCTGTTCAACGACCCCTACGACGGCGGCACGCACCTCAACGACGTGCGGCTGGTGCGCCCGCTGATGCGCGAGGGCAAAGTCTTCGCGTGGCTTGCTTCCGTGGGCCACTGGCTCGATGTCGGCGGCAACGTGCCGGGCAATTTCAACGCCAAGGCGACGGAAAGCTTTCAGGAAGGCTTTCGCATTCCGCCCGTGAAGCTGATCCGCGGCGGCGTGCTGCAGCAGGACATCATCGACATCCTGGCGGCGAACTCGCGCGTGCCGCAGTCGAACTGGGGCGACCTCAACGGCCAGCTCAACGCGCTCGATCTCGGCGAGCGGCGGCTGCACACACTGCTCGACGAATATGGCGACGAGACGATTACGTCGGCGCTCGCGGCGCTGTCAGCGCGTGCCGAGGCGCTGATGCGCGCCAACATCAAGGCGCTGCCGGACGGCATCTACCGCTGCGACGACTTCCTCGACAATGATGGCGTGACCGACAAGCCGCTCGCGATCGCGCTCGATCTGACCATCGCGGGCGACCGCATGACGCTCGATTTCTCACGCTCGGCGCCGCCGTGCGACGGGCCTTTGAACATTGCGCGGTCCACCACGGTGGCGTGCTGTTACGTCGCGCTCAAGCACCTGTTCACCGACGTTCCCGCGAATGCCGGCTGCCTCGCGCCGATCGACTTTCTCATCCCGGACACGACATTGCTCGGCGTTTCGGCGCCGCGCCCGGTCGGCGGTTACACCGAGACGATCCTGCGCGTGATCGACACGATCTTCGGCGCGTTCGCCAAAGCCGCGCCGGAGCGTGCGAACGGCAGCCCGTTCGCCACCATCAACGCGCTTTCGCTGGCGGGCTGGCGCGAGCACGGGCGGCGGTGGGTGATGTTCTGCTTCTTCGGTGGCGGGCTCGGCGGCAATCCGGAAACCGACGGGCTCAATCACGGCAACAATCCGATCTCGACCGCGACCATTCCGCCGCTGGAGATTTTGGAATCTCTTTATCCCATCATGTTCACCCAATGGGCGCTGCGGCCGGATTCGGGCGGGCCGGGCCGGCATCGCGGCGGGCTCGGCGCGATCTACGAAATCGAGGTGCTGGCCGACGGCGGCGCGGAAGTGTTTCTGCTCGGCGAGCGCGGCAAATATCCGCCGCCGGGCGCGAATGGCGGTGGGCCGGCGGCGCTCAACCGTTTCATCTATGAGACCGACGCCGGCGAGAAAACCCCGCCGCTGGTCTCCAAGGTCACCGACGTGAAAATCCGGCGCGGCCAAAAGATACGGCTCGAAACACCCGGCGGCGGCGGCTTCGGCGATCCTCCCGCGCGCGATCCCGCGAAGGTCGCCCGCGACGTGCGGCTCGGCTACGTGACGCCGGAGGCGGCGCGGCGCGACTACAAGGCCCGCAGCCGGACATGAGGGCCTTCACACAAGCCGCTTGCTCCGACACCCTCCCCTGGAGGGGGAGGGCACAGGCGGCTTCGCCGCCGTTCTTGGTCGAAGAACGCCGATGCGAAGCATCGGCTATGGAGCGACGCAGTCGCGAGCCGGGGTGGGGTGAGCTTATTCGCTTCGCGGTTCACCCCACCCCGCCTGCGCCGCTTTGCGCCGCAGGCGACCCTCCCCCTCCAGGGGAGGGTGGACGGAGTACGCGGCACGGCCATCGAAAGGCCGACGCATGAGCGTGATCGTCGGGATCGATGTCGGTGGCACATTCACCGACCTGTTCCGCTTCGATTCTTCCGCGCGCACCTTCACCACCGCGAAAGTGCCGTCGCGGCGCGGCGACGAGGCGCAGGGGTTTCTCAACGGGCTGCGCGCGATCGGCGGCGCGAGCCAAGGCTCCATCGTGCACGGCACGACCGTCGGCACCAACACGCTGCTGGAGCGGCGCGGGCCGAAGATCGGCGTCATTACGACGCGCGGCTTCCGCGACGTGGTGGAGATGCGCCGGCGCGACCGGCGCCGCACCTGGGGCCTGTGGGGGGACTTCGTCCCGATCGCCGACCGCGACGTGCGGCTGGAGGTGTCAGAGCGCACGCTGGCGGACGGTACCATCCGCACAGCGGTCGACGAGAGCGACGTCCGCGCCGCCGCGCAGCAGCTCGTCAGCCAAGGCGCGCAGGCCGTCGCGGTCATCTTCATCAACGCCTATGCGAATGCCGAGAACGAGCGCCGCGCACTTAGCGTCGTGCGCGAAATCTGGCCGAACGATTACGTCACCGCATCGCACGAGGTGCTGTCAGAGATCCGCGAGTTCGAGCGCTCCTCGACGGCTGCGATCAACGCCTACCTCCAGCCGGTCGTCGCCTCCTACATCGCCAAGCTCGAAGCCGCGCTCGCGGGGCAGAGCAAGCTTCACATCGTGCAGTCGAACGGCGGCATCATGTCGACCGCGACCGCGCGCAAGCTGCCCGTGCGCACCGCGCTGTCAGGACCCGCCGCGGGCGTGGTCGCGGGCGCGGCGCTCGCGAAAGCCTCCGGCTTCGACAATCTGATCACCTGCGATCTCGGCGGCACGTCGTTCGACGTGTCGGTGATCGCGAACGGCAAGGCATCGGTCGCGGCGCAGACCACGATCGAGTTCGGCCTCGTGATCCGCACGCCGATGATCGAGATCACCACCATCGGCGCGGGCGGGGGCTCGATCGCGTGGGTCGATCGCGGCGGGCTGCTGCAGGTCGGGCCGGAAAGCGCCGGGTCGGTCCCGGGTCCCGCCTGCTACGGACAAGGCAACACACGTCCGACCTTGACCGATGCGCAAGTCGTGCTCGGGCGCATCAATGCCCAGCGTCCGCTCGGCGGCGAGTTGAAATCGCTCGATGTCGAGGCGGCGCGGCGCGCCATCGAGGAACATGTCAGCAAGCCGCTCGGCCTTGGCGTCGACGATGCGGCGGCAGCCATCGTGCGTGTGGCGGACGCCCGCATGGCCGGCGCGATCCGCCTTGTTTCAATCGAGCGCGGGCACGATCCGCAAAAATTCGTCGCGATGTCGTTCGGCGGCGGCGGAGCGCTGCATGTCGGCGCGCTGATCCGCGAGATCGGCCTCAAATGCGCGATCGTGCCGCGCTTTCCCGGCATCACCTCGGCGCTCGGCTGCGTGCTTGCGGATCTGCGCCACGACATGGTGCAGACCCTGAACATGATGCTGGACGGCTTGCAGCCGACAGCGCTCGAGATGCGCATGGCCGCGGCCGGGCGCGAAGCGAGCGAGGTCATCAAGCAGGCGGGAATTCCGGTCGAGCGCATCGACGTGATCTATGAGCTCGACATGCACTATCTCGGGCAGACGCACACGGTCTCGGTGCCGCTCCCCGTGGAGGCCGATGGGCGCGGCGTCAGCGAAGGCGTCGTGCGCAAGGCGTTCGAGGCATCGTACTCGGCCTCGTTCAGCCGCCTGCTGCCCGGCCTTGCCGTTCGCATCGTGTCGCTGCGTGTCGCGGCGATCGGGCGGCGGCCAGCGTTCGATTTCTCGGTGTTCGCGCCGGACGCTTCTGCGTCGCGCGACAACGCGAAGACCGGATCGCGCAAAGTCTGGTTCGACGGCGGCTTCCGCGACACCAGGGTCTGGTCGCGGCTTGCACTGCCCGCAGGCGCCGTGATCGGAGGGCCCGCGATCCTCGAACAGCCCGACGCCACCACGGTGATCGAGCCGGGCCATGTGGGCAGCGTCGATGCGCTCGGCAATGTGATCGTGGAGCCCGCATGAGCAAGCAGACCACAGCGCTGATCCTCGGCGACTTGCAGAACGATTTCCTGCATCCGCAAGGCGCCTATGGCCGCGCGAAACAATCCGCCGCCGACATCGCCGCCCTCCCCGGCCGTCTCGTGCCGCTCGTCAAAGCCGCGCGCGACAACAACATCCTCATCGTCGCGACCCTGTTCACGCTGGTGCCGGAGCGCGGCGGTGAGCCGATCATCTCAGCCCATCTCAAATCGCTGCGGCCGTTCCTGAGACAAGGCGACTTCGCGCCGGGAAGCTGGGGCCAGCAGGTGATCGACGATCTCGCGCCCGCCGATGTCAGCGTGGAGAAGATCGCGTATTCGGCATTCCACGCCTCGCGCCTCGAATGGGTGTTGCGCAAATGCGGCATCGAGCATCTCTATGTCACCGGCATCGTCACCAACGGCGGCGTCGCCTCGACGGTCAGGGATGCACACGTGCGCGAGTTCCATTGCACCGTGATCGCCGACGGCTGCGCGGCGTTCTCGCGCGAGCTGCATGACGCGGCCATCGAGGGCCTGCGGCCGGTGGCCAGAATCATCACTGCCGCCGACGCCATCCGCGACTTTCAGCGCTGAAAAGCCAAAACCCCGGCCGGAGCCGGGGTTCTGTCTTCAAGCGCGACGCTCGCCTACTGCTGCTGCGGTTCCTACTGCTGCTGCGGCTCCTGCTGCTGCGGCTCCTGCTGCTGCTGCGGAAGCTGCAGCTGCACTTGCGTGTTGCCGGCCGGCGCCGACGCGACTTCCTTCGTGCACAGGTCCTTGAACACCACCAGATTGTCCGGCGTGTATTCCTTGGTCAGGCAGGTGCAGGGCCGCGGGGCCGCCGCAACCGGGGCAACTGCGTAGCTAGTCGCCACAAGGCCGGTGCCGTAGATCAGCGGGCGGTGCCAGCGAACGTGAACGTGGCAGCGGCCGTGGATGCGGCACCAGTTGGGGTGACGGTGACCGATGCGGATGTGACGCTGACCGACGTGGCGCAGGCCGCCGATGTGACGCGCGCCGCTCATGCGCATTCCGACGTGGCCGCCGCCGCCACCGCGGCTGAAACCGCCGCCGAAGCCGCGCGCATCGGCCGAAGTCGTGGTTGCGAGGGAAGCGATACCGAGCGAGGCAACGGCTGCCAGCGCCAGCATGGCGGTACGGATCTTGAACATGACTGTCTCCTTTGGGGTTTCGCTACGTGAGCGATTGTCGGTCGTTCGGCCATTGGTCGCCCCGGCCCCACGAGTCGGTTCACCGTTCGGTGACATTTTTGGCCTTTAATGTCCGGGACTTGGCGTTCATCCGGCGTTCATCGAGGGGAATTCGCGCCCGGAAGGCGGTTCACGCGGGTGCGATGTTGCGGCGAAACAACGGCGCCCAAAGACGTCTGCGCGTACCCATCGTATGACTTGATCGCGCGTGCACGCTCGCGCAAATACGAATGCGAGTGGTCTCTCGCAGGGCTTGGGGAAATTCGGTGCCACGGCGTATCGTCACAGGAGTTGCAAGCGCGGGTTGCCGGCGCGCGCTGGTCGCCGCGAGCGTTGTGGCGATGTTCGCCGCTGCCGCTACGCCGGCCGCCGCCTACGAGCGCTGGGGATTGTTCGGGCCCGCCATTCAGCAGCGCCCCGAACCCGTCGTTGCGCCGGTCAAGCGGCTGAGCAAGGAAGCGAAAGCGCGCAAATACATCGCCGAACAGGTCAAGGTCCCCGAGAAGCTGCCGCCGGGGCCGCTGCAGATCGTCATCTCGATCAAGAAGCAGCAGTTGACGCTCTATGCCGGCGGACAAGCGGTCGCGCGTTCGCAAGTCTCGACCGGCGTGCCCGGCCATCCGACGCCGCAAGGCGTCTTCAGCATCATCCAGAAGCAGATCTATCACGAGTCGAATCTCTACAGCAGCGCACCGATGCCCTACATGCAGCGCATCACCTGGTCGGGTGTCGCGATGCATCAGGGTGTCGTGCCGGGCCGGCCGGCCTCGCACGGCTGCATCCGTTTGCCAGCCGCGTTCGCGAAGCGCCTGTGGGGCATCACCCGGGTCGGCGCGCGCGTGATCATCGCACAGGATGACGTCGCGCTTGCCGAAATCGCCAGCCCGCGCCTGTCCGCGCTTGCGCCCGGAGGCGTCAGCGCCGAGGCGCCGCTCGGCAAGATCAGGTTTGCGACGGTCGAGAGCGTGTCCGATGTGCCGCTGAAGGGGTCGCTCGACGCGCGCGACGAGGCGCGGATCGAAAGCGCGATCGACCGGATGGTGCAGACCGGGATGGCCGAAGCCGACGCGCATCCCGGCGACGATGAGAAGACCACACTTGCGCCGGAGAAAAATGAGACCGCGGCGACTCCCAAGGACCCGCTGCTGCGGCCCGGCCCGATCTCGGTCTACGTCAGCCGCAAGACCGGCAGGCTGTATGTGCGCAAGGGCTTCGACGAGGTGTTCGATGCGCCGGTCACGATCGCCGAGCCGGACCGCCCGCTCGGGACGCACGTGTTCACCGCGCTCGGTGGCAAGGACGAGACCGGACTGCGCTGGAACGTCGCCTCGTTGCCGGTCGACCGCACGGTGAAGCCGGGCAAGTATCTTTCCACGGTCACGCCGCGTGGCGAAAAGCTGCGCAAGGAACTTGTCGCGC
Organism: Hyphomicrobiales bacterium; assembly: GCA_034669145.1. Classification (GTDB taxonomy): domain Bacteria; phylum Pseudomonadota; class Alphaproteobacteria; order Rhizobiales; family Xanthobacteraceae; genus PALSA-894. The sequence continues at coordinate 136,526 of JAXDNY010000281.1, read as the reverse complement.
CCGAGTACGAGGTGCTGCAGCCGGGCGATCCGAGCGCCGCGCTTGCACGCATTACGATCCCGGATGCGGCGCTCGTGCGCATCACCGAACTGATGTCGGCGGGCGCCTCGCTGATCATTTCCGATGTTGCATACAGCCACGAGACCGGCCGCGGCACGGACTTTATCGTGCTGACGCGCTGAGCGACCCGTTATCGGGCGCCGCGATTTGTGACGATTTGCTGAGCAGCGGTTTGCCGCGGCGGCCGGTTGCCAGTGGTCATGCTAGGTGCCTGACGATCATTTGAGCCGCAAGAATCGTCTCTTTGCGGCGTGCTTCGCGAAATAAATAATGTCGCCCGATCGTTTCCGCATCGCCGCCAATTTAGGCAACGAACGATCCGCCGCTTTTCTGGCGCCTAATCTATCGCGTTTTTGCCTGCGTGGAACCGTGGTACGGCCTCCGCCCTTTTTCGCGGCGGAGGGGAACAGCCGCGCAACAATCGCGTTGGCTGCGCTCAACGTGCGTGCGGAGACGACCCATGAAGATCCGAGTCGGTTGCGACTTGACCTATGAGTTTGCGGCTCCGACCCCGATGGTGCTGATGCTCAATGTGCATCCGTCGCGAGCCTCCGACCTGCTGGCTCCCGACCTGATCCGCCTCGCGCCGCTGCGCCCGCTCTCGGGCTACACCGACGCGTTCGGCAATATCTGTGCGCGCGTCGTGGCGCCCGCGGGCGAACTGCGCATCGTGACGGACACTGTGGTGCATGACTCCGGGCTGCCCGATCCAGTCGCGCCGGATGCGCAACAGCACGCGGTCGCCGATCTGCCGCACGATGCGCTCCAGTTCCTGACGGGCAGCCGCTACTGCGAGACCGACCGCCTGTCGGAATTTGCCTGGTCGATGTTCGGCAAGATCCCGGAGGGCTGGGCGCGCGTACAGGCGATCTGCGATTTCGTGCACCGGCACATCAAGTTCGACTACATGCGGGCGCGCGTCACCAAGAGCGCGGCCGACGTGGTCGAGGAGCGCGCCGGCGTGTGCCGCGATTATGCGCATCTGGCGATGACGCTGTGCCATTGCATGAACATTCCGGCGCGCTACTGCACCGGCTATCTCGGCGACATCGGCGTGCCGCCCGATCCCGCCCCGATGGATTACAGCGCCTGGTTCGAGGTCTATCTCGGCGGACGCTGGTACACGTTCGATGCGCGCCACAACGTGCCGCGCATCGGCCGCATCGTGATCGCGCGCGGGCGCGATGCCGCCGACGTCGCGATCTCGACCACGTTCGGCTGGAATCGGCTGAAGAACTTCACCGTGTGGACCGATGAAGTGACGGACGCTGACGCGGTTGCGGTTCGAGAACAGATGGTGGCCTAGGCGAACTTCTGAAGGCCTCGGACAACTTCGATCAACACCCAGGAGCCCCTCCTGCGTGCCTCGCGAAGAACGCAACCCGCGCGATAAGACTCGACAAGCCGCGCCAGTGTTGGAAGATTGTCGCGGTGCGGCCGAGAACCGGTCGCCCATGGGGGCGTTCATGGGACGAATTCACTGCGTGCTGGCCGCGCTTGCGCTGGCCATCGGCGCGCCCACACTCGCGTTTGCTCAGGCAGGCGCGCCGCCGATCACATCAGACCCCCAGACCACGCCGCCATGGGCCTACACGGTGTTGCGGCCGGGCACGGTCGCGCCGCCCGACGACGGCAAGCCGCACCAGATCTCCGGCAGCAAGGCGTCATATACATGGACGCAAATCCGCGACCTGTTCAGCGCCAAGGATTGGTTTCCGGAAGAGCGGCCGCCGATGCCGGATATCGTGGCCGGCGGGAGAAAGCCGGACGTGTACGCATGCGGCATGTGCCATTACCCCAACGGACAGGGCAAACCGGAGAACGCGAGCATCGCCGGCCTGACGGCTCCCTATATCGTTCAGCAGATGGCAGATTACCGGAATGGCTTGCGCAAAAGCTCCGAGCCGCGCATGCGTCCACCGGCCCTGATGCTGCACCTTGCAAAGCACGCAACCGAGGAGGAGACGAAGGCTGCGGCCGAGTACTACGCAAAGCTCAAGTACCAGCCATGGATCCGCATTGTCGAAGCCGACGTGGTGCCAAAGACCGAGGTCATCATCGGTTCGATGCTCGCGCCCCTCAAGGAGGGGGGCACTGAACCGATAGGGCAGCGCATCATCGAGACCGCCGAGGACCTTGAACGCGTCGAGTTGCGCGACCAGCGTGTGGGTTTCGTCGCTTACGTTCCAACAGGAAGCGTAAAAGCCGGGGAAGTACTTGCGAACGGCATCGGCACCAAGACCCTGCCCTGCTCTATCTGTCATGGGAAGGATCTCAAGGGCATTGGCGACGTGCCGCCGCTTGCCGGCCGCTCGCCGACCTACATGTTCCGGCAGCTCCACGACATCAAGAGCGGCGCGCGCGCGGGCGCCGGAGCACAGCTCATGAAAGCGGTCGTCGAGAACCTCACACCCGAGGATATGATTGCGCTCTCGGCATACGCGGCATCCATGAAGCCCTAACAGGGCCCGCCTTCACACGCGCCGGCTTGGTGCATAAGCTCCGCCGCCAAGGAGCACCTGCATGCCCGGCCCGATGCTGTTCGAACCGATCTCGATCCGCGACGTGACCTTAAAAAACCGCGTCGTGGTCGCGCCGATGCACCAGTATTCGGCCGTGAAGGGTTTCGCGACCGACTGGCACCTGATGAATGTCGGGCGCTACGCGGCGGGCGGCGCGGGCCTCGTGTTCATGGAATCCACCAAGGTGGAGCGGCGCGGCTGCGGCACCGTCGGCGATCTCGGCCTGTGGGACGACGCGTTCATTCCCGGGCTGAAGCGCTGCGTCGATTTCATCCGGCAGCATAACGCAGTGCCGGGCATCCAGCTCGGGCATTCGGGCCGCAAGGCGCGGCGCTTCCGGCCGTGGGAGGGCGGCGCGCCGCTCAAGCCTGCGCCTGAGATCGACGACTGGGACGCCTGGGAGCTTGTCTCCTCGAGCGCGATCAATTCGCCCGACACCGATCCGACGCCGCGCATGCTGACGCGCGCCGAAATCCCGCAGGTGATCGAGCGCTGGGGTCAGGCGGCGCGGCGCGCCCATGAGGCGGGCTTCGACGTGCTCGATATCCATGGGGCGCACGGCTATCTGATCCATCAGTTCCTCTCGCCGTTCTCCAACGTGCGCAACGACGAGTACGGCGGCAGCGAACTCAACCGTATGCGCTTCGCCATCGAGGTGGTCGACAGCGTGCGCGCGCACTGGCCGGCGTCGAAGCCGCTGTTCCTGCGCCTCTCAGTGCAGGACGATGCGGGCTGGGGCCCGGACCAAAGCGTCGCGCTCGCCAAGCTCGTGAAGCCGAAGGGCGTCGATGTGATCGACTGCTCGTCCGGCGGCATGCGCGGCTCGCCCGTGGTGAGCGCCGGCCCGGTCACCTACGGCTATCAGGTGCCGTACGCCGAGCGGCTGCGCCGGGATGCCGACATCCTGAGCATGGCGGTTGGGCTGATCGTGCATTGCGATCAGGCCGAGCAGATTTTGCAGGAAGGCCGCGCCGACCTGATCGCGCTCGCGCGCGAGCTTCTCTACAATCCGAACTGGCCGATGGATGCCGCGCAGAAGATGGGCGTGGACAAAGAATTTTCCTCGGTTCCCTCGCCGCAGGCCTACTGGCTCGCCAAGCGCGCGCAATCGGTGAAGAGCGTGCAGCCCTCGACCTACATGAAGGGCATGAACGCCGGGTAAGGCGTCAGGTCGTGATGGCCAATTCCGCCAAGATCGTCGTCTGCGGCGCCGGCATCGCAGGCGTGGCGGCGGCCTACGCGCTTGTCGAGCACGGCGCCGGCGAGGTGACCATCGTCGAGCCGGGAAACCCGCTCTCGCTCACCTCCGACACGTCCACCGAGGCCTATCGCAACTGGTGGCCCGGCCCGGACTGGGCGATGACCGCCTTCATGAACCGCAGCATCGATCTGATCGAGACGATCGCGCGCGCGACCGACAACCGCATCAACCTCAATCGCCGCGGCTACGTGTTCGCCACCGCCGACTCGGCCAAGATCGATTTCCTCCACACGATGGCGCACACCGCCGAGACGCGCGGCGCCGGCACGGCGCGATTTCACGACACCGCATCGAGCGTCTACACGCCCTCGCCGGAGCGCGGCTTCGACCTCGCGCTCAACGGCGCCGATGTCATCACCGACACGAGCCTGATCCGCCGGCATTTTCCTTATCTCTCGCCCGCGACCATCGCGGTTGCGCATGCGCGGCGTGCCGGATGGCTGAGCGCGCAGCAGCTCGGCGCGGCAATGCTCGAGGCGGCACGCGCGCGTGGCGTGAGACTCGTGCGCGGCAAGGTCGTCGGCATCGAGGCAGGCGCGCGCGTGCGCGCGGTGCATGTGGAGCACGCGGGAGAACGCCGGTCGATCGAGGCGACACATGTGGTGCTCGCCGCAGGGCCGATGCAGAAACAGGTGGCCCAACTCATCGGCGTCGATTTGCCGATCTACGCCGAGCGGCATCACAAGGTCAGCTTCGCGGATACGCAGAGCGCGGTGCCGCGTTCCGCGCCGATGATGATCTGGCTCGACGCGCAGCATCTGCCGTGGAGCGCGGAGGAACGCGCGGCGCTCGCGGAAGACGAGGAGGCACGCTGGCTGCTGGACGAGTTTCCCGCGGGCGTGCACGGGCGGCCGGACGGCGCGCACGCGACGCTCGTACTGTTCAACCATCACGGCGACGCGGTCGAGCCCGAGTTTCCGCTACCCGAGCCGCCGCCGCATTACGCCGAGATCGCGTTGCGCGGCATGTCGACCATGGTGCCGGCGCTGCAGGGCTATGGCGGCAAGCCCTCGCGCGCTTACGTCGACGGTGGCTACTACATCAAGACGCGCGAGAACCGCCCGCTGATCGGACCGGTGCCGGTCGAGGGTGCCTATGTGTCTTGCGCCTACTCGGGCTTCGGCGTCATGGCATCGTGCGCGAGCGGCGATCTGATCGCGCGCCACATCACGCGTGGCGCGCTGCCCGATTACGCGCCGGAGTTCCTGCTTTCGCGCTATCAGGATCCCGGGTACCGCGCGCTGCTCGACACATGGGGCGACGGCGGACAGCTTTGACCGTCCCACGAAACAGTCCTATCGTTTCATTGACGCCATAGATCGCAGGGCGGGCTCCCATGTCTGGATTCGATCGTCGCGATTTCCTGCGCGGCACGGCAGCGGCCGCGCTGACGGTTGCGGCGCCCGCCGATCTGCTGGCGCAAGCAACGAAAGCGGCGGCGCCCGCAAGCGCGTGGGATTCAGGGGCGCTGCGCCACCTGCTTCCGACCGTCAGCGACAACCGCATCCTGATCAAGGCGTCATTCAACGCGCCGCTCGCCGATGCGCCGGCGCTGCGCATCGATGCCACCTCGGTACGTGGACGGATGGGAGATACGCGCGGCGAGCACTGGCATTTCTACGCCACGGGTTTGAAGCCGGGACGTCCGCACCGGCTGTCGCTCGTCGGCCCCAAGGGGCGCCCGCTGTGCCAGCCGTGGGAGCTTGCGACATTTCCCGGACCCGACGAGCGGCCGGAGAAATTCCGCCTGCTGATCTACACCTGCGCGGGCGGTCACGAGATCCACACGTTCCTGCCGACGGTCACACGCAACCGGCTGCTCCGGCGTGCGCTCAGTTTCGCGCCGCAGGCAGTCATCGCCAACGGCGATCACGTCTATTGGGACCTGCTCGCGCCCGTGAACAAGCACATCCTCGGCGCGTCGCCCGAAGCCATCAAGCTTGCCGGCACATTCGACCGCTCGGCGGTCGTGCTCGGCAGCGACAATGAGGCGGTGCTCAAGCGCGCCGCCGGGCCGCAGATCGTGCCGGTCTACGGGACCGATTTCCGGTCGACTCCGGTGTTTTTCCTGCAGGACGATCACGACTATTTCGACAACGACGAGGCAACCGACGAGGCGGTCACGTTCCCGCCCTCGCATTTCATGCTTCAGCTCGCGCGCGCGACGCAGAATATCTACTACCCGGAATTCCTGCCGGATGTGGCGCGTCCGCTCGGCTTGCCCTCGTCATCCGCCGGAGACCGCGTGTGGGGCATATCGGAGAGCTTCGGTACGCTGCGCTTCGGCCGTCTCGCCGAGATTCTGCTCTACGACGTGCGCCGTACGCAGACGCTGGCAGGCCCAAGCGCGGTCTATCTCGATCCCGAGGTCGAGACATGGCTCAAGGCGCGCTGTGCCGCAGCCGAGGTCAGTCATGTGGTGCATGTGCCATCAATCCGCCCGGCTGGACCGCCGGCAAGTGGGGCGAATGGTATCCGGACGTGCTCGGGCGTGACGGCAAGCTGACGGCGAACGAGGCCAAGCCCTATTGGCAATCGGGCTGGCTCAAGCAGCACGACCGGCTGATGCAAGCGATGTCCGCCATGAGGGCACGGTCCCCACTCATCATCAGCGGCGACCTGCATGCGACCGGTATCGGGCGCATGCTGCGCAGCGGTGCGCTGGATCTCAGGGCCAATCCCATCACCACCGTGCTGTCAGGACCGATCGGGTGCCGGACGAACCCGGCGGGCTGGCCGTCAGGGCGGCGCGGCACCGGCGCAATGCCGCCCGCGCATTTCGACATGGACGAGCGTGTGAAGCCGATCGAGCAGCACGGCTTTACCATCGTGGATTTCACGCCCGACAAGATGACGCTGCGCATGTTCAAATGGGACTGGAAGACGCAAGGTGTCGACGCGATCGACACGCTGGAGCCTTTTCACACAACCGAATTGCCGCGGGCGATCTGATTTCGGCCCGAATCCCACCGGCAATCATTGCAAGGAAACCCGATGCCCCACACAAACGGCCTGATCGCGGTCGACAAGATGGGCACCAAAGTCCTGTTTCTCGATCCGGTCACGTTCGAGACGCAGATCGTGCTCGACGGCTTTGCGCGCACCGTGCACGAGCTGCTCGTCGTGCCGGAGACGGGCTTTGCCTATGTGCCGATCTTCGGCGACGGCATTCACGGCCGCAATCCGAACCCCGGCCATACGCTCTGCATCTTCGATCTTGCGACGCGCACGCACGCCCGCGATATCGACATGCGTCCCTATATCGCGCCGCATACGCTCAAGCTCGCCCCGGACGGGATGATCTACATCACCTGCGAGAACAGCGCCGTCGTGGCGGTGATCGATCCGGCGACGCACACGGTCGTCGATGCGATCTCTTCCGGCTCGACCAACGGCCACCGCCTGATCATCTCGCCGGACGGCCGGCGGCTCTACACCGAGAACGAGGAGGACGCGAGCGTGTCGGTGATCGACCTGCCGAAGCGCAAGCTCATCGGCAAGATCGCAACGCCGCATGCGCTCGCCGGCATCGCAATCACGCCGGACGGGTCCACGCTGGTGACGGTCGACGACGAGGAACCGGCGCTGTTCCTGATCGACGTTGAAGCCGAGCAAGTCACCCGCACCGTGCGCCTCGAAGGCGTACCGGAGCCGGCGCAGATCGCACGCTACAGCCCGGACAACAGCGTAATCGCCGTCACCAGCGTGCGCGCCGGCACGGTGAGCCTGATCGATCCGTCGTTCCGTGAGCAGACCGCCATCAAGGTCGGCAGTCAGGCGATGGACATGGCGTTTCGCGGCAACGAACTGTTCGTCGCCTGCCAGGGCGACGGGTCGGTGCATGTCGTCGATATCCCGTCGCGGCGCGTCAAGCACAGCTTCCAGGCCGGCAAAGGCTGCGAGTCGCTGGGCTTCTTTTGATCCCCGTCCGCGCTAGAATGCCGTCAGCGGGAGGAAAACGATGAACGCTCAACAGAATGCCGAGGCCTCGACGATCGAGCGCGAGACGCCGCCGTTGACGCAGATCGAGATCGATCAGCGCGTGTTCGATCTTTACGACGAGTATTGCCACGGCGCGATCGACCGCCGCGAGTTTCTGGCGCGCGCCGCCGCGGTGACGATCGGCGGTCTCGCGATGGCGCAGGCGCTGCTGCCGCGCTACGTGCAGGCGCAGACGATCTCGTTCACCGATCCGCGGATCAAGGCGCGCTATGTGAGCTACCCCTCGCCCGGCGGCACGTCGGGCACGATGCGCGGATACCTCGTGCAGCCGAGTACGCCCGGACCCTACCCGGCCGTGCTGGTGATCCACGAGAACCGCGGGCTCAATCCCTACATCGAGGACGTGGCGCGCCGCGCCGCGACCGACGGCTTCCTGGCGCTCGCGCCCGACGGCTTGTCGCCGGTCGGCGGCTATCCGGGCAATGACGACGACGGCCGCACGCTTCAGGCGGGCCTCGACCCGAGCAAGCTGCGCACCGACATGATCAACAGCGCGCGCTATCTCAAGGGCCACGAATTGTCCGCCGGCAAGCTCGGCGTCACGGGCTTCTGCTGGGGTGGCGGCACGACCAACTTCCTCGCCGCAGCGCTCGGGCCCGACATGAAGGCGGGCGTGCCGTTCTACGGCGCGGCGGCCGAGACCGCGTCCGTGCCCGCCATCAAGGCCGCGCTGCTGGTGCAGTACGCCGAGAACGACGAGCGCATCAACGCGATGTGGCCGGCCTACGAGGCGGCGCTGAAGGCGAGCAACGCGACGCACGAGATGCACACCTATCCAGGCACGCAGCACGGCTTTCACAACAACTCGACGCCGCGCTATCACGAGGCGTCGGCGAAGCTCGCCTGGGACCGGACGATTGCGTTCTTCAAAAAGCATCTCGCCTGAGGCGAGATGGTGGGTTACGGCGCTTCGCGCCTAACCCACCCTACGGCTACGACACCTACCGCGTCAGCCGCTCCAGCTCGGGGAACGGCTCATAGGCCGCGCCGTTGCATTCCTCGCGCGTCACGGCCATCTGGTCGAGCTTGCCGGCAAGGAAGATCGCCAGGTGCTCGCGCACGCCCGTATAGGCGCCGCCGGCGGCTTTGGCGTTGAAGCGCACGCACACGGCATAGCGCTCCACGCTGCCGACCTTGCGCAGCGCCGGCTGCGAAATCGCGGCCGAACGGATGCCGGTCGGATCGTTGAGATAGCTGCGCTGATAGGCGAGAATCTCGGCGCGGTAGTTGTCCGGGAACACGTTCACGCTCACGCCGCCGCGCGTCGTCTCGGGGCCTGAGTAGTCGCGCTCCCCGCTTGCGCAGCCCGCGAGCGCGAAGAGCAATCCCGCCAAGACCAGCACCCGTCCCATGCCGGGCAAAATGCCACGAACGGTACGGCGAATGGAAGGCGGTTGGCGAACGCGATGCTAGTGATTACCTGTGTGTCATGCCTGCCCTCTCGATCCTCGACCTTTCCCCCGTCACCACCGCGACGCCGCCCACAGCGGCCTTGAACAACACGCTCGACCTCGCGCGCTTCGCCGACGGGCTCGGCTTCACGCGTTACTGGCTCGCCGAGCACCACAACCTGCCGACCATCGCAAGCTCGGCGCCCGACATCATGATCGGGCAGGTCGCGGCGATCACCAAAAACATGCGCATCGGCTCGGGCGGCGTGATGCTGCCGAACCATGCGCCGCTGATGGTGATGGAGCGCTTCAAGGTGCTGGAAGCGCTGTTTCCCGGCCGCATCGATTTGGGCCTCGGCCGCGCGCCCGGCACCGACCAGATCACCTCGCTCGCGCTGCGCCGCCGCCAGGAAACGACCGGCGAGCAGGACGATTTCCTCGATCGCTTCCAGGAAATGATCCTGTTCGAGACCAAGGGTTTTCCGCCAAATCATCCGTTCTCGAAGGTTGCCGCGATGCCGACCGGCGTGCCGCTGCCGCCGATCTGGCTCCTCGGCTCCAGCGATTATTCGGCGCAGCTTGCAGCCCAGGTCGGCGTGGGGTTTTCCTTCGCGTATCACTTCTCGGACTTCCCGCCCGGGATCCCGATGCTGGCGTATCGCAATGCGTTCAAGCCGTCCGCGTGGCGCCAGACGCCGTACGCCATTCTCGGCGTCGCGGCGATTTGCGCCGACACGCAAGCCGAGGCGGACCGCATGGCGACCAGCGCGGACCTGCATTTCGCGCGCCGCGCCGTCGGCCAATACGGTCCGCTCGAAAGCCCGGAGGTCGCCGCCGCCTATCCGTACACGCCGATCGACCGCCAGCGCATCGAACACAATCGCAGGCGGCTGATCGCAGGCTCGCCCGCGCAGGTGCACGAGCGCATCGCGGCCCTCGTGGACGTGACCAAGGCCGACGAGGTGATGATCACCACCATGGTGTTCGACCACGCGGCGCGCAAGCATTCGTACGAGTTGCTGGCGCGGGAGTTTGGCCTCTAGTGGAGCGGATTTGACATTCGCTACCCACCCGGCCGCGGACTCGCGAAGCGAATGTCAAATCCAAAGCTCCACTAGGACGTAATACTTGCTAGTGGTCCTTTGATTCTAACATTCGCAAGAGAGCCCGCCGCACAGGGGTGCGAATGTTAGAATCGGACCACTAGCCGGCGTGACGTCGCGGCCCCCGCGCCATCCTGTTCGATCCCGGATTTGCGGGTATCATGCGCCTCGGTTCTCGCCACACCGGGCGATGAAGAAGGGGAAACTCATGGCCAAAACCAAATCGAAGCCAAAATCGAAGACGTCGAAACCCAAACGCAAACCCGTCACTGTCGCCGGGCTCAAACGCGCGGTTGAAGGCCGCAAGGCCGATGCGCTTGCCGCGATGTATTCGGACGATGCCGTGCTGCACGTCATCGATCGGGACAATCCGCCGAGCGCGCCGCGAAAGCTCGAAGGCAAGCAGGCGATTTCCGACTACCACGCCGACGTGTGCGGCCGCGACATGACGCACAGAATCGAAAGCGGGGTCGCCACCGGCAATCGTCTCGCCTTTACGCAAAGCTGCGCCTATCCCGATGGCACCAGGGTGTTTTGCTCGGCCATGATCAAGCTGAAGGGAGGCAAGATCGCACGCCAGACCGTCGTTCAGGCGTGGGATGGCTGAAGCCGACGAGGCAATGATCGCCACGATGGTGTTCGGCTTATATGGCGCGGAAGCATTCGTATGAATTGCTGGCGAAAGGGTTTGGGGTGAGGGCAGGCTGATAGTTGTAGGGCGGGCAAAGCATGCCCCCGCGAAAGCGGGGGCGAAGCGTGCCCGCCATCAACGCGGGAATGGCGCTATGCGCCTTTGCCCGCCCTACGGTCACCACGCCCTGCCCTCCCCCGCTGAGCAAGCCGCGCGATGCCCTCGGCCAGCATCATGAGCGAGCGGCGTACTTCCTTGTCGTCGATCTTCGCGAACGCCTTAACAAGTCGCAATGGTTGCGCCTGAGCAATGAGCGCAATGGGCGTCGGCTCCGGCTTTTGCTCGGTCGCGGAGAGCCCCGCAAGCAGCGTCATCACCGGCACATCGATCGCAGCGGCGACGCGCACCAACCGGCCTGCGCCGACGCGGTTCAAGCCTTTTTCGTATTTCTGCACCTGCTGGAAGGTGACGCCGATCCGGTCGGCGAGCGCGCTTTGCGACATGTGCTTCGCCAGCCGATGCGCCCGGATGTGGTGGCCGACAATCGCGTCATTGGCGTCGGCTCGGCGCTTGGACATGAGGCCTCCTGAACGGAACAATATGGTACCGTTGCTGCGCCGAATCTCGTCGGCGCAACAATTGCGTGAGCGGCATCAGCGTTGAAACCTAACATACATTAGGACTAAGATTGATGCAACTGGACCGCAGCCGCGAACTGATTCGAATGCTGGTCGCGCGCATCATCGACGACGCTTTTCCCAACGAGACGCCGGCCGCCCGGCTGCATCAGGTCGGCTTGTTCACGCTGATCTTCATGCTTCAAGGAGACGAAGAGCCGGTGACGGCGGCGCGGCTTGCGCGCATCACGGGACTCGCCGACGCGCAGATCATTCGGCACGTGCAGAAGTTGACCGACCGCAAACTTGTTGAGCGAACGAAGATACTAAACAAGCAAGGGCGCGGACGCGCGTTCCGGCTCACGATAAAGTACTCGACCAAAACAAAGCGATTGCTTGAGGCGATTGAGAAGGCGACTCCCAGCAAATAACCAAGCTCAGGCCGCAGGGAGGCCGGGCCTCGCCCGCTCGCAAAGAGAGGCGCCGTCCCGGTGTTGCCCGAATCGGCCTATTACTGTTCCGAGGGCAGAATTGTTATGCGAAGGAAAACGGGCCGACTCCTAGGACGCTACGTCCTCCCTTACGTCCGCAAGTGGCCAAAGCGGCCGGGCGAGTACGTACGTGTGTCTGATTATCAGGAGAAGACGGAACCACCACCTGCCAAGTTCGAGCCCATTAACCCGCAGGGAGAGCTTGAACTCGAAGCTGGCGAAGGCAGAGATAACTTTGGGAAACGCAACGGATTTGGTGAAAATTCATAGGTAAAGCAACCCAAGTATGTAAAATCCCGCGGGTAGCGACCGGGTGGGAACGAGATGACTACAAAGCGCTGTAAGATACACTATCGCCGTCTCAAGCGGGATAACGATCAATTTCCGAAACAAGCATTGGCTGAAGCGATTTCGGCCGCTTTAGACCGTAAGATGGCGGACGGTGCGAGGGTCAGAAGTCGCGTGGCTCATCGTGTTGCCCTTGTGCCTAGGCAAGATGAAGCCCGCCGCCTTCTAAACGACATGCATCGCGAAGATGGCATCGTTTTCGGCGATTTATGCCTCTTCTCACCTGGCGAGATGCAAGCTCTGCTCGAGCTGAGCAAGGATGATGATCACGTACCTCTCGATGAAATCATGAGCGCTTGGAGCATCGCGGAGAAACGAGCGCCCGACGGAACTGAATATCTGCACGCCATAACCTATTGGGCCGCCATCGGTGACCACTTCTATCAAATACAGCACGCGTCGCTTCAATCAAAGGCAATGGAAGAGTACCTGACTTGGCTCCTAGGTGATCAAACGAAAGTAATAAAGAAAAACCATTACGTTGAACTGCAAGCGGAATTCGACCGCGTCCAGATCGGGGAAGATCTCGGCGACGTCAAGTCGATCGAAATCGGCGGACTGGTTCCCGAAACAGTTCATGAGGAGTCAGGGCAGGCGGTCGCTACTACGAAGATCGTAGATGTTGAGGCTCGCGAGAGCATTGGTGAGCGCTTGGCTCAAACGTTTCAAGCCGCAAAGAAGATACTGATTGATCTCTTGGGAGAAGTTGAAGCGCAGAAAATTATTGATTCGATGCCGCCTCAAGCGGCTTTGGAGGTCACCGTCAACATTGCGTACCGAGCAAAGAAACGCAAATTTCAGAAGGAGTTCATGGGCAATCTGGTCTCTGGACTCAGGAACATTCCTGACGGCGAAATCCGCGTGCGAGGAAGAGACGGGGAACTCAAGGGCGATGATGCGCGCCTATCCGCTGATATGAACATCAAGCGGGTTCGTTCGAACAGCAGCCTCCTCGATCTAGGCGATGCGCTTCGCCAGATCAAAGAAGTTCACCGCCGCTTTCTCTACGATGGTAGAATCAAGGAGTGAACATATATAGAACGCCATGATGGTCTATTGGCGGAATCTGATCTTCCCGGTGATCGCTGCGGCAATCGCGGCTCAGTTTGTAACTGTTACCTTCTGGGACGGGTCCAAGCAGGCGCTTCTGGTGGCTATGTCAGTAATTGCTGCAGGGGTATTGGTGCGTCTCGCCAGACCAATGCCCTTCAATAATCCGGATCACTATGAGGTTGAGGAGATTCGCAACCTGGCAGCAGCGATGAGCCAGATCATGCGATCACTGCGAGCCCTTATTCTGCTCGTGCTTATCGGGATGTTCTTGCTGATTGTCGGCAAACCGTTGGCTGACGTCGTCAAAACAATGCCTGCCTTTGAGGCGGCTTCGAATTATTTGGATGCCGCCATTTCAGCTTCAATTGCTCTTACTGTGACGTACATAACTCTCCGGATGCTTCAGATCGTAAAGAGTGACCATCAACTCGCGGAGCTCCAAGCTGACGTTATCATTCGGGCGGTGGAGCGAAAGCAAGCCGAGCAGTTTCAGAACCTAGAGAAAAAAGGCGGTCCAACGCCCTACAAGCCGCCCGAAGATTTTGGAAGATTGATTCAATAGGCATGCATGATCCGCTCTCGTCGGGGAGCGCATTCGGCCGAACGATTGCTTCGTCTCGCACGCCCACCTTCGCTTCGCGACGGCGCCGCGCTCAGCGCCGCGCAAGCCCCGACACGCGGCGGCCGTACATGCCGTCATAGGTATCCCACGTGCCGCTCGCCATGCACGTCCGGTAGGCCCGTTCGCATCCGCCCTGGCTGTGACCGCGGCGCGCCGTGCCGACCACACAGGCATGGCGGGCGCTCGAACACGTCGAGAAATCCGGCTGCCGTGCCCCGGACCGCGCGTCCCGCGCAGTCGCAAGATCCGTCATCGCAATCAATGCCGCCACCAGCACAACGGCTCTGGATATCTGTTGCATGATGTCGCTCCCCGGTTTGCCGCAGCGCGCATTGTACAGCGGCAACTGTGAATTGACGAGCCACCGATCAGACCGTGTGGTCGGCGGCTCGGTTCACGATGCTCGGCCATCGAGAATGCGCGCGTCGTCTCCGACCTTGTCCTGATCATCGCACCTCGGACCGCGCTCGCCGCCGAGCAATGCCCCTGCTACGAGCAGCCGGCCGTTTACCGATCATTAGCCAAATTCGTATGCTGTGAACGCCTTCATCCTGCCCCAACTTGCCCGCATAGATTGGGCGCGGTTGGGATGGCCGTGGCTCGGGGAGTTTCCGCAGATGATCTTGCGTTCGGCCTTTGGCCTGCTGCTCGGCGGGCTTGCGGCGTTCGAAGTCGCGCAGGCGCAGCCCTACCCGCCGACCTACTATCCCCCGGCAAACACACAGGTTTACCCGCCCTATCGGCCGGTTCCCGGCGCCGCGATCCCGGATGACGACGATGACGACCTGCCGCCGCACCTGCGCGCGGCACCGGGAAGTTATCCGCCGCCGCCGGGCGGCTACGTCTTCCCGAACGACCCGCGCGGGCAGCGCATGGCGCCACCCATGCAGCGCGAAGCCCTTCCGGCACCGCGCGATTCCGGCCCGGGCTACGGCGCGCGCCCGCCGGGCGTGGTCTATGGCGACCGCACCCCCGAGGCGTATCCGCCGGCCTATCCGCCGCCCACCTACGGCCGCGCGCCGCTCGGCAGCGGCCAGCCGGAAAGCTATGGCGCCGCCCCACAGCCCGGCTATGCGCCGAACCAGCCCGCGTATGGCGCGGCTCCGCCCGCCGCCTATCAGGACCAGCAGAGTCCGATGCAGCTCGCACCCGGGCAGCGGCCTTCGCGCGAGATCACTGGCGCGGTGCGGCCGAACACGGTCGCAACGCTTCCGCCCGAGGATCAGCCTGAGGAAGGCAAGTTCGAGCTTGCTCCGCAGTTCAAGCGCCAGATCGTCAACTTCCAATCGCCGGAGCCCGCCGGCACGCTCGTGATCGATACGTCAAATACGTTCCTCTATCTCGTGCTCGGTAACGGGCAGGCGATGCGCTACGGCATCGGCGTCGGGCGCGAAGGCTTCACCTGGGCGGGCGCGGAACGCGTCGCGCGCATGGCCGAGTGGCCCGACTGGCATCCGCCGGCCGAGATGATCGAGCGCCAGCCCTATCTGCCGCGCTTCATGGCGGGCGGCGAAGGCAATCCGCTCGGCGCTCGCGCGCTCTATCTCGGCAAGACGCTCTACCGCATCCACGGCACGAACCAGCCCTCGACGATCGGGAAATACGTGTCCTCGGGCTGTATTCGCCTGACCAACGACGACATCGCGGATCTCTACAGCCGCGTGCAGGTCGGCACCCGCGTCGTGGTGCTGCCGGGGTCGCCGCCGGCGCAGGCGTCGAATGTGCAGCAGCAACAGCAACAGCAACAGCAGCGGTAAGTTCCCACGAATTCCAGAGTTGAGATGCCCGGCATAGCCCGTCGAAGACGGGCGTGAACGCACTGACGGCCGGGCATTTTCATTTTGCGTCCTGCGCCAACCCCCTCCCCATCGCCTCGATCATCACGGTCACCTGCTCGCGCAGCACGGGCAGCGGCAGGTGCTGCAGCTTTTCCTCCAGCCCGATCAGCACGATGCCGTGCACGGCGGAAAACAGCGAGCGCGCGAGCAACGCGCGGCGAATCGGCGACAGCGCGGGCGCGAGCTTGCGCAGCGGCTCCTCGATATAGACGAACAGGCGCGCGAGGTTCGCCATGTACCAGGTGGGAACCTCCTTGTTTTCGGGCAAGCGATGATCGAACAGCACGCGCCAGCGCCGTGTGTTTTCCGCCGCGTAGTCCGTGTAGGCGAGGCCCAGATGGACGAGGGTCTTGATCGCGCCCCCTTGCGGGTCGGCGTTATCCCCGCCCGCTACGGTGAGCGTCTTCTCGAGTTGTTCGAGCGTGAGCGCGTTCACGGCGAAGATCATGTCGTCGAGATCGGCGAAGACGTTGTAGATCGCCCCGACCGAGCAGCCGACCTTGATGGCGAGCTCGCGCGCCTTCATGCCGCGCAGGCCCTCGCGCTCGATCGTGCCCTCGGCGGCCGCGATCAGCGCCTCCCTCAATTTGCGGCGGCGGACGACCGCTTTCGCCTCATAAACCATTGATTAACCATAAGCTTGAACAGCGTTCAAATTTATCTTGAACCTTGTTCACGTTTCGGGATACAAACCGTTCGTGAACGTTGTTCATAACACCGGAGAGAGCCATGCTCAAGACCATTTTGACCCTGTTCCGCGGCGCGGCGTTCCGTGCCGAGGAAGAATTCGCCGATCGCAGCGCACTGCTGATCCTCGACCAGCAGATCCGCGATTCCGCGGCCGGCATCGAGCGCGCCAAGCGCGCGTTGGCGGTGGCGATTGCGCAGGACGAAGCCGAGGGGAAGCGCCTCGAGACGACGCTTGCCCGCATCGCCGACCTCGAAGAACGCGCGGTCGCGGCGCTTGGCGGCGGCAGCGACGAACTCGCCACCGAGGCGGCCGAGGCGATCGCGGTTATGGAAGCTGACAGCGACGCCATCCGCGAGGCGCGCGCGACCTTCGCGCGCGAGATCGCGGGATTGAAGGCGGCGGTGCGCCGGTCCGGGCAGCGCCTGGCCGAACTCGAACGCGGGCGCCGCATCGCACTTGCCGCCGAGTCGGTGCGGCGGCTCAAGGCCGGCCACGGGTTCGGCAACCCAAGCGGGGCTACCGCGCTCGCCGACGCGGAGGCGACCTTGTGCCGCTTGCGCGAACGCCAGACCGAGGATGCGGCGGCCGACAACGCCTACGCAGCGTTCGATGCCGAGGCAAACCCGGTGGGCGTTGCGGAAAAGCTCGAAGCCGCGGGCTTCGGCAAGCGCACGCGCCCGACTGCCGCCGACGTGCTCGCCCGCCTCAAGCAAAAAACTGGCGCGCCTGCGCCGGTAGCCTGAACCAGAACCCAAGCAACCCAGACACAGGAGAGAGTCATGACCACCCAAGCACAGACCAGCGGCCATTCCGGCGCCTGGATCACCTTCACCTACGCGTCGTTCGTCGCCTCCGTGGCGATGGTCGGCTTCGGCATCCTGTTCGCCCCGATCGACATCTGGATCAAAGCCTACTTCGCGATGGGTGCGGCGCTGCTGGTGCAGTCCTGCATCACCATGACCAAGACGCTGCGCGACGTGCACGAGAGCTCCCGGTTCGTGAACCGCATCGAGGATGCCCGCGCCGAGCGCCTGCTGATGGAGATCGAACGCGGCAAGGAGTGAGTGCACCACTGTCGTCCCGGGCGACCGAAGGGAGACCCGGGACCCATCCATCCACCTGGCCCAATCGAGACGACGGTGGTTACTGGGTCCCGGCTCGCGCACCGCTTCGCAGTGCTTGGCCGGGACGACAGCAGAGAGTTTCGCTACCATTCACGCCCTGAGAGGAATCACCAATGTCCAATTCGCTGATGACGTCCCGGCGCTTCGCGCCCTTGTTCTGGTGCCAGTTCTTCTCGGCGTTCAACGACAATTTCCTGAAGAACGCGCTGGTGTTCCTGATCCTGTTCGCCCCCGGCATCGCCAACCGCGAGGCGCTGATCACGCTCACGGCGGCCGTGTTCATCGGGCCGTTCTTCTTTCTCTCCGGCCTTGGCGGTCAGCTTGCCGACCGCTTTGACAAGGCGATCATCGCGCAACGCGTGAAGTTTGCCGAAATCGGCGTTTCGGCGCTCGGCGTCGTCGGCTTCTGGCTTCATTCCGTGCCGATCATGTTCGTCACACTGTTGCTGTTCGGCATCATCGCCACGCTGTTCGGACCGATCAAATACGGCATCCTGCCCGATCACCTGAAGAAGGAAGAACTGCCCGCCGGCAACGCGCTGGTGGAGGGCGCAACCTTCATGGCGATCCTGCTCGGCACCATCGTCGGCGGGCTCGCCGCCAAGGAAGGCAATCATCCCGGCTACTTCGGCGCGATGATCATGGTGTTCGCGCTGCTCTGTTGGGGTGCAAGCCTGCTGATCCCGCGCACCGGCGAGGGTGCGCCCAATCTCAAGGTCGACCCCAACATCGCGCGTTCGACCGGGGCGCTGCTGAAGGATCTCTGGATCGACCACCGCCTGTGGTGGGGCGGCCTGGTCACGAGCTGGTTCTGGCTGGTCGGCGCGGTTGCGCTGTCGCTGATGCCGCCGCTGGTGAAGACCGTGCTCGGCGGCACGGAAGAAGTCGTCACCGTGTTCCTCGCGGTCTTCTCCATCGCGATTGCGATCGGCTCCGGCCTCGCGGCCTGGATTGCACACGGGCGCATCGTGCTCTTCCCCACGCTGGTCGGCGCCCTGATGCTCGGCGTGTTCGCACTCGACCTCGGTTTCGCCACCTACGGCGTGACGCAGGCGGCGACCGCCAGCGTCACCGAGGTGTTCACCTCGTGGAGAGGTATCCGCATCGCGATCGATTTCGCAGGACTCGCAATCGCGGGCGGCCTGTTCATCGTGCCGTCGTTCGCGGCGGTGCAGTCCTGGGCCGGCGCCGACAAGCGCGCGCGCGTGGTCGCGGCCGTCAACGTGCTCAACGCGGCCTTCATCGTCGGCGGCACGCTGATCGTTGCTGCGCTGCAGTCGTTCGGCGTGACCCTGCCGCAACTGTTCCTGCTGATCGGTGCGGCGAATATCGTGGCGCTGATCTGGATCGCCCGCACCATGCCGGCGAACGGCCTGCGCGATTTCCTCACCACCATGCTGCGCGCGATGTACCGCATGGAGGTGAAGGGCGCGGAGAACTTCGAGAAGGCCGGCCCGAACCCGATCGTCGCACTCAACCATGTGAGCTTCCTCGACGCCGCGGCCGCGCTCTCGTTGATGGACAAGGAGCCGGTGTTCGCGATCGACTACAACATCGCGCAGCGCTGGTGGGTGAAGCCGTTCCTCAAGCTCACGCGCGCGATGCCGCTCGATCCTTCCAAGCCGATGGCGACGCGCACGCTGATCAACGCCGTGAAGGCCGGCGAGCCGCTGGTGATCTTCCCCGAGGGGCGCATCACCGTCACGGGAAGCCTGATGAAAGTCTATGACGGCGTCGGGCTGATCGCCGACAAGTCTGGCGCGATGGTGGTGCCGGTGAAGATCGACGGGCTCGAAGCAACGCCGTTCTCACGCCTCTCGCGTGCCCAAGTCCATCGGCGCTGGTTCCCGAAGGTGACCATCACGGTGCTGCCGCCGGTGAAGCTCGAAGTCGCCGAGCACCTGAAAGGCCGCTGGCGCCGCCAGGCCGCCGGCGCGGCGCTCTACGAGATCATGTCCGATCTCATATTCCGCACCACATCGACCGACCGTACGGTGCTGGAAGCCGTGGTCGAGGCGGCCGAAGTGCATGGCTGGAAGCGCATCGCGGTGGAAGACCCGGTGACGGGCTCGCTGACCTACAAGCGCCTGCTGCTTGGTGCCGCGGTGCTCGGCAAGAAGCTCCAGCCGCTCGCCTCCGAGGGCAAGGCGCTCGGCGTGATGCTGCCGAACGCGAACGGCGCGGTGGTGACGATCCTCGGCGTCATGTCGGCCGGCCGCGTGCCGGCGATGATCAACTTCACGGCGGGCGCGGCGAGCATTCTCGCCGCCTGCAAGGCCGCCGAAGTGACCACCATCGTCACCTCGCGCGCCTTCATCGAGAAGGGCAAGCTCGGCGCGGTGGCCGAGCAGCTCGCGCAGGCCGCGAACGTCATCTATCTCGAGGACGTGCGCGCGACCGTGACGACCGGCGACAAGCTGCGCGGACTGTTCGGCTACAAGAAGCCGCTGGTGGCGCGCAAGCCGGACGATCCGGCGGTGATCCTGTTCACCTCCGGCTCGGAAGGCACGCCCAAGGGCGTCGTCCTCTCCCACCGCAACATGCTGGCGAACGCCGCGCAGGCGGCCGCGCGCATCGACTTCGGCCGCAGCGACAAGCTGTTCAATGTGCTGCCCGTTTTTCACTCGTTCGGGCTCACCGCCGGCACGATCCTGCCGCTCGTCTCGGGCGTGCCGATCTATCTCTATCCCTCTCCCCTGCACTACCGCACCGTGCCGGAGCTGATCTACGGCGTGAACGCCACGATCGTGTTCGGCACCGACACGTTCCTCGCCGGCTACGCACGCGCCGCGCACCCGTATGATTTCCGCTCGCTGCGCTACATCCTGGCCGGCGCCGAGCCGGTGCGGGAGTCCACGCGCCGCACCTACATGGAAAAATTCGGCCTGCGCATCCTCGAAGGCTACGGCGTGACCGAGACCGCGCCGGTGCTCGCGCTCAACACGCCGATGTTCAACAAGTTCGGCACCGTCGGGCGCCTGATGCCCGGTGTGGAGCCGCGGCTCGAGCTGGTGCCTGGCGTGGACGAAGGCGGGCGGCTCTATGTGCGCGGCCCGAACGTGATGCTCGGCTATCTCAAGGCCGACAATCCCGGCGTGATCGAACCGACCAACGAGGGCTGGCACGACACCGGCGATATCGTGACCATCGACGCGCAGGGTTTCGTCACCATCAAAGGCCGGGCCAAGCGCTTTGCCAAGATCGGCGGTGAGATGATTTCGCTCGCGGCCGTGGAGATGCTGGCCGCGCAACTCTGGCCCGACGCGATGTCGGCTGTGGCCACCGCGCCCGATCCGCGCAAGGGCGAGCGGCTGGTCCTTCTGACGCAGCAGAAGGGCGCGACGCGTGGCGAGTTTCAGACGTTCGCCAAAGGCAAGGGCGCGTCAGACCTCATGGTCCCGGCCGAGGTCGTCGTGATGGAGAAGATCCCGGTGCTCGGCACCGGCAAGATCGACATGGTCGGCGTCGCGAAGCTGGTGCGCGAGCGCGCCGCGAGTGCGCCGGCTGAGGCGGTGGTGGCGTGAAACGCCCGTAGCCGAGATCAGCGTATTTCGTAGCCCGGCTTGAGCGTTGCGAAAGCCGGGATATGCTCCTCGCATGGTTCGATATCGGCGAAACTTCGTCGCAGGCGGCGCATACTTCTTTACAGCGACGCTTTTCGACCGATCCTCACGCGATCTCACCGACAACATCGAGGCGTTGCGTGCGGCCGTCCGCACAACACGGAAGGCACATCCGTTCCTGATCGACGCGATCGTGGTGTTGCCGGATCACCTGCATGTTCTGATGACGCTGCCGGAAGGCGATGCCGATTTCTCCAATCGTCTGAGCCTGATCAAGCGCCGCTTCACGGATTCACTGGTGAAGTCAGGCCGTCAGCTACGGCGTCATCCGAACGGTGAGTATGCACTTTGGCAACGCCGATTCTGGGAGCACACTATTCGCGATGACAAGGATTTCGAGCGGCATGTCGACTACATCCATTTCAATCCGGTCAGGCACGGCCTTGTCTCACGCGTGAGCGATTGGCCTCACTCGTCTTTTCATCAATATGTACGGCGAGGAATTTTGCCGGAGGACTGGGGTGGCGATGTCAGCCAACAATCCGGGGACTTTGGTGAGCGGTAGCTGGCCTCACGGGTCGTAGCGACTTGTAGCCCGGCTTGAGCGCAGCGAAAGCCGGGGCGACGACTCCCGGATTTCGCTTTGCTCAATCCGGGCTACGATAGCGATGCTTCGCCCCGCTAATGTCTTCCACCACTGCGCCCGCGTCCGCGCACATGTCGACATATCCCGGCCCGACCGGCACCTTGCCGTAGCCGCCGGGGATATCGAGCACGTAAGCCGGCTGAGCGAGACCCGATACGCGCCCGCGCAGCGCGCGCATCAGCGCCTGGCCCTCTTCGATTGTGGTGCGGAAATGCGACGTGCCCGGCGCAAGGTCGGCGTGATGCAGGTAATACGGCTTGATGCGGCATTCGACGAAGGCGCGCATCAGGGCTTCGAGCGTCTTCACATCGTCGTTCACGCCGCGCAGCAGCACCGACTGGCTCACCATCGGAATGCCGGCATCGACGATGCGCGCGATAGCCGCGCGGACGGCTGACGTCAGCTCGCGCGGATGATTGGCGTGCAGCGCGACGTAAGTGGTCTTGCCGGGCGCTTTCAGCGCGCGCACCAACGACGGCGTGATCTTCTCGGGCGAGACGACCGGCAGACGCGTGTGCAGGCGGACGATCTTGACGTGATCGATGTCGGCGATGCGTTTGATTACGTCGCCGAGGCGCCGCGCGGACAGCACCAGCGGATCGCCGCCGGTCAAAATGACTTCCCAGATTTCGGGATGCGCACGGATGTAGGCGAGTGCGGCGTCGAGCTGTTGGGCCGACAGCATCTGCTTGCCCGGTCCGACCATCTCGCGGCGGAAGCAGAAGCGGCAATAGACCGCGCAGACGTTCACGAGCTTGAGCAGCACGCGGTCGCGATAGCGATGCACGACGCCTTTGACCGGCGAATGAGCGTCATCGCCGATCGGATCGGCGCGCTCATCCGGTGTCGTAGTCAATTCTTCGATGTCGGGCACGAATTGCCGCGCGAGGGGATCGTTCGGGTCGGCGCGGTCGATCAAATCGGCGATTCCGGGCGTGATCGCGACCGCATATCGCGCCGCGACTTGCGCCAAATCGGCGAGCTTTTCGCGCGGCGCGAGGCCGGCTGCGACCAATTCCGATGGGAGGCGGATCGTCATGACACGCTGTCTACTGTGGATCGGCAACCGGCGTCCACAGCACCTGTTCGATGCGTTGCGCGCCGGTTGCGAGCATCACCAGCCGGTCGAATCCGAGCGCGATGCCGGATGCCGGCGGCATGTGGCCGAGTGCGGCGAGGAAATCCTCGTCGAGCGGATAACGCTCGCCGTGCACGCGCTGCTTCTCCGCCATCTCGCTCTCGAAGCGGCGGCGCTGCTCGGCCGGGTCGGTGAGTTCGCCGAACGCGTTGGCGATCTCGACGCCGCAGATGTAGAGCTCGAAGCGTTCCGCGACGCGTGGGTCATGCGCGGTCGGCCGCGCGAGCGCAGCCTCCGACACCGGATATTCGTCGAGCACGGTCGCGCGGCCGATTCCCAAATTCGGCTCGATGCGCTCGACCAAAACGCGGCTGAACACGTCGGCCCACGTGTCGTCATCGGCGACGCGAATGCCCTGCCCTTTCGCGGCGGCGGCGAGCGCTTGCCGGTCATCAAGCGTCACCAGCAAATCGATGCCGGCATGGCGCCGGAATGCCTCCGCCACCGTCAAGCGCTCGGGGGCGGCAAACGGATCGCATTCGCGCCCGCGGAAGCTAAAGTTCTTCGTCCCGGCGGTCTCCGCGGCGGCCGCCAGCAGCGCGGCGCAATCGCCGATCAGCACGCCGTACGGCTCATCCGCCCGGTACCATTCCAGCATGGTGAACTCGGGGTGATGCAGCGCGCCGCGCTCGCGGTTGCGGAACACGCGCGCAAAGGTGAACAGGCGCCGTTCACCGGCCGCAAGCAGTTTTTTCGCGGCGAATTCGGGCGACGTGTGCAGGTAGAGCCGCGTCTTCGAGGCATCCGGCGAAAGGAGCTCGGTCGCAAACGCGTGCAGATGCGCCTCGTTGCCGGGCGAAGCCTGCAGAATCGCGGTCTCGACCTCCATGAAGTTTTTTGCGCCGAACCACGCCCGGAATGCCGTTGACATGCGATTTCGCGCGAGCAGGAACGGCCGCCGGTCGGCATAGACATGCGGCGCCCACCATGGAGACGCGATCATTCGCCCCTGCCCCGCCCGCCGACGAAATGACTGGCGCGCAGGCGCAAGATCAGTATGGTGCGCCCCGACAAATCGGGCCGTTTCGGGCCCGCCGCAGACAATCGAGGAACCATCGTGAAAGTCATCGCCTCGTCGCTCCGCAAGGGCAACATCGTCGAACTCGACAACAATCTCTACGTCGTGCTCAACGCCGAAAGTTTCCATCCCGGCAAGGGCACGCCGACCACGCAAGTGGACATGCGCCGGATCAGCGACGGGGTAAAGACCCAGCAGCGCTACAAGACCACCGAGCAGGTCGAGCGCGCCACCGTGGAGGAACGCGAGCATCAGTTCCTCTATCAGGACGGCGACGGCTTTCACTTCATGAACATGGAAAACTACGACCAGATCACCATGCAGTCCGATGTCATCGGCGATCAGTCGGCCTACCTGCATCCGGAAATGAAGGTGATGCTGAGCATGCACGAAGGCCGGGCGATCTCGATCGTGCTGCCGCAGAAGGTTACGCTGGAAGTCACCGACACCGAGCCGACCACGAAGGGGCAGACCGCGTCGTCGTCCTACAAGCCCGCGACCTTGTCGAACGGCGTGCGCACCAACGTGCCGCCCTTCATCTCGGTCGGCACGCGCATCGTGGTGATGACGGCGGACGGGAGCTACGTGGAGCGCGCGAAGGACTGAGTTTCCGGCGCTCAGTGCTCCTTGTCTTTCGCCCCCTCGCCGACGCGATCCGAGATCGCCAGCATCAGCGTCGACACCACGAACACCATGTGGATGCCGACCAGCCAGGCGAGCCTGTTCGTATCGGGATATTTGTCCAGATTCATGAAGGCCTTGAGCACCTGGATCGCGGAGATCGCCACGATCGAGGCCATCAGCTTCTGCTTCAGCCCGGCGAAATCGACCTTGGCAAGCCAATCCGGCCAGTCCGGATGCTCAGCGGCGTTGATCTTCGAGACGAAATTCTCGTAGCCGGAAAAGATCACAATCAGGATCAGGCTGCCGGTGAGCGTCAGATCGACGAGGCCAAGCACGCCGAGCGTGATGTAGGATTCGCCTGCTCCGCGCGCATGCAGGATGAACTCGAACAGGCCGACGCCGAAGTGAAACAACAGGACCAGCAGCGCGACCACGAGACCGAGATAGAACGGCGCCATCAGCCAGCGGCTGTTGAAGATGATGAACTCGATGACGCGTTCGGCCGGTTTCATGGATTTTTGCCTCTGTCGATCGCGCGACCATACCCCGGCGCGATGACAAAAAAAGAGGGGCGCAGGCGCCCCTCGCAATGTCATCCGGACGGCGCGTCAAGCGGCTGCGACACCCGTGCCGATCGGGCAGCTCACGCCGGTGCCGCCGAGACCGCAGTAGCCCATCGGGTTCTTGGCGAGATATTGCTGGTGATAGTCCTCGGCGAAATAGAACTCGCCCGCGTCCGCGATTTCCGTCGTGATCGCCCCATAGCGCCCGGCCGCGAGCGCTTTCTCGTACACCTCTTTGGAGGCCTCGGCTGCCTTGCGCTGCTCAGGCGTCGTCACATAGATGCCCGAGCGGTACTGGGTGCCCACGTCGTTACCCTGGCGCATGCCCTGGGTCGGGTCGTGGTTCTCCCAGAAGGTCTTCAGCAATGTGTCGTAAGTGAGCTTGGCCGGGTCGTAGACCACCAGGACCACCTCGTTGTGGCCGGTGCGGCCGGAACAGACTTCCTCGTAGGTGGGGTTCGGCGTGACCCCACCCGCATAGCCGACCGCGGTCGTATGGATGCCCTCGCCCAGCTTCCAGAACACGCGCTCGGCGCCCCAGAAGCAGCCCAGTCCAAAGATCGCAGTTTCCAAGCCGGCCGGATACGGCCGTTTGAGCGGGCGCTTCAGCACGAAATGATTGGCGGCGGTCGGGATCGGGCTCGCGCGCCCCGGCAGGGCGTCGGCGGCGGACGGCATTTCCAGCTTCTTCCTGAACATGAACATCGCAACCTCCTGAGGTCTCGCTGAAGCCAATATAAGCACAACCCGCACATTCCGCACGGAGTCGCACCGTCACATCCGCCTGCCCCGGACGTTTCCATCATCACGCGGCCGCGAGCAGTTTGGGGGTATCAGTCGCGCCCGTAGCCGATCAGCGGCTTTTTCTTGCGGCCAAGGAGGATGAAAATCGACCCGATGATGCCGAGCACCAGCCAGGTCGGCCTCGCCAGCAAATAAAGCGACAAAACCTCCCACGCGGACGCGCCACCATAGCGCTCCACGAACGATCTGAAGGCATCCAGGCTGCTGTTGTGGATGTTGGTCCAGTCGTCAGTCAGCGAAGTAACGAAGATCGCATTGCCGGCGATCGACTTGGTGCCGTCGCGCACCAGCGCTACGAACCCAGCCGCCAGGATCCAGAGGCCGATAAAACGGAAGACAAAGCGGATCATGGGGAGCTCATTGTCGGGATGGGCGCCGGCGCCGGCGCCATCCGCTTACTCCGGCGCAGCGCCCGGTTCAATTGCGCAGCGTCGGCGGGCGGGGTTCGGGCGAACGCGCCGGACCGGCCCTTCCGCGTCGGTGCGGACTGCCGAAGCGGCCCGTCCAGCGCAGCCGGCCGTTGGAGGGGCGCAAAGGCGCCGCTGCCCGTTTCCGACCTTGAAAAACGCCGCGCGGACCTTCACAAGACGGACCAGCCGGAGGGATGGCCGAGTGGCTGAAGGCGCTCGCTTGGAAAGCGTGTATACGGGAAACCGTATCGTGGGTTCGAATCCCACTCCCTCCGCCACGTAGTCTGCGACTCTTGCTCATCTGCAATTTTCGGCGCTTTTGGCCGCGTTTTGCGACCTACTTTTTCTCTGCGACGAAACTGTCGCGTACAGGCCGGCATTTCAGATCCGGTTTCTCCAAGGCAGCTTTGGCAGTTCGGTTCTGAGGTCCATTCTTGAGCGCATTGCTGCGGGCCATTGAAAAACCTTTGATGAATTTGAGCGCTGTGCCGCAGCGACTTTTGAAATCTAATCAGCAAACGCGCCGAACTTCAGAAAGGTTTTTCCAAAGGATTTTGTCCCCTGCAATATGGAACAATATTTGCTAATTTCCAGTTGAACAATTTCAATGGCTTAGAATAAATAAATAGGCTTGAGAAATTTTCTAAGGCATTGATTTTATTGGGCCGGACTGAGACGCGGTCGGCGGGGTTTCTGGAACATAATCTTAATATTTGCAATAAAGCCCTGTATGCCCTGTTATGAGGTTACTGGCGGGCGCGCAAGAGCGCTTGGGCGTTCGGGGCGGGGGGATGCTTTCCCGTCCCGCGAGTCTGGTGATGTCAATAATGTAAACGCAGTTATTACAGTTACTTAAAATTATTGATGTCACCCTGATCTCTCTCCGGCGGACGTCATTAAAAAGCCTTGCCCGCAAGATGATTTATTGATGTCAGTACTTTTCAACGCGAAGCTTGCGATAGGTGAGCAGGTCATGACGCGCTCTAGCAATAGAGAAAACAGACGGCGGGGTCGCCCAAAGGCGAGTGGATCTGGGATGCAGATCAGCCCCCGGTGGAGCCTGTCCGAAATCGCGAACATCGACCGGTGGTCTCTGTCGAACGGGACTCCAACGCGAGCAGAATCCATCCGACGCATCGTCAATCAGGTGACAGGGACTCCTGCACCGGCGGGAGGCCCACCTGTGTCTCGACAAGAAGAGCCGCTGCTGAAAGCCGCATCAGCCAGCCCTAGCCTTCATACAACCCCTGACACCCGCATTGATGCTTCCGAGGAGGTCGGAAACGAGGCGCGGGTCAAGTCGTCTGGTGCCGAGGCGATCCGCCGCCCGGTCGATATGGGGTTAGGATCAGCGTCCACTCACCAAGCTCCGAACGATTCTCAGGGACCTGCTGAATCAACAATGGCGCGGGAGCAGGAAGCCTTTTTGAAAGCCATGCGCGACCGCTTGAAGACCCACGGGATGCCTTGAGGGCATTCGGCGTCGTTGGCCCCGACAAAGCCCGCTTTCATCCGGCTCGGCTAGTGCTGAAAAAACCTTGTGACCAATTTCGGGCCCAAGAATATTCCCGACCGCGACTAGGCGGCGACGATCATGGAGGACCGTTGATACACAACGAGATACTCGGGGCACTGAAAGCCGCTAGATCTTGTGCACTCTGTCGCTGTGCGCCGCCGGCTGAATAAGCGTCGATTTCCTCGCCCGCGGATGGCGGTGAAGTTTCGCGCGCACTATGGAGGGTGCGGTCGAGGCCGCTGAACTGGAAAGCCATAGGATGACATTGGCCGGTCGATATCGAGATGTTCGCGGAGCAAGCCCTTGCACGATTCTAATCCGGTACAAGCTCGTAAAAGCGTTTCCTGATCAAAAAATACGCGATCAGCCGCGGCTGCCATGATCAGTTCTTGAGATTGAACTCACGCGTGAAAAGCGCTTGGTCCATCGCAGGTGAAAGGCTGACGGAAACATATCCATCAAACATACCTGTCATCCGCCGTGCGTACACGCGTAGCCCGCCTGTCAAAGCCTGACACCCGATCCTCTCAAATTTTTCTGCTCGTCCGACGATCGACAGCTCAGCGTCTTGAAGGGCGCGTATTCCACCATTCTGACGTAGATCGAACATCAGTCCTTGGGGACACACCTGCGCACCATCTTCAGTAAAAATTGGACGCGAGAAGTCCAGCGCTGGTCTCTTCGTTTCTTCTTTACGAGAAACGCTGCTGAAATATCCATAAAGCAACATACCAACCAGGCCGTAACTCAACCATTTGATGGTCTTGGAAATCATCGCATGTGCCTGCATACGCAATCGATGCTATCGCCAGTCACCGACGTGCTCCGTCGCCTTAACCGAGCAGGTTCAGGAAGTGAGGCTGTTATGCCGAAAACTCACCCGACTGCGTTCCAGAGATATCCTATTTTGGGATGGGCGCGTAGTCGAAAGACGTTCGCCTAGTGTTCGCATTTAGGGAATTGCCGACCCATCACAGCTCGCACTGCGGCGATTGACCGCTGAACCGGTCACTTCCAAAGCAGGTCATCTCTGGGCTCTTCACTGCCCCCGCCTTTGAGGATTCGCTCGACCTCTGCCGGCGGCAGCAGCGCGTATTCCATCAGTCGGCTGACGTAGCGGTCGGTGACGCCTTCGCGTCGGGCGATATCCTGGACGCGGGCTGTGTGGCCGCTGCAGATTTCCTCGAACCAGAGGTAGCCACGTGCGATGCGGGAGCCGAGTGTTCCGCTGGCGTGCGCCGGCTCAAGTGGCTCAGCTCCGGCGATCGCGATCTTGGTCTCACCTCGGGCGTCGCGGCGCAGCGCCATGGCGACACTTAAGGTCTGCGTTTGGTCAGCCTCCGTGATCCGGGGGATATCGGTATCGGCGACGAGTGCGCCCAGCTTGACGTCGATCTCGAGCTGGCTGTCTCCGATGCGAGCGGCGCGCACCACCGTCAGCAAGACCGCTCGCTTGTGCTCGGTGGAGCTCGCGAGAGCAGCGGCGAAGCGAGCGGCGGCCGTAAGAGCGTCCTTCAGCTGCGAAGCATCGAGCTGGAACGGCGCTAGCGCTTCGATGATGCGGCCTTGGTGGGTGAAGAAGGCAACCAGCTCGTCGATGACCAGCCGCTCGATGTCATGGGCCGGCAGCCGCAGCGATGTCCGGCGCTGTGGCTGTCCCGCCTGGTGACTATCCGATGGCGCAACGTAGTATCGATAGCGCTTGCCGTTCTTCACCGTGTGGGAGCTGACGAATGTCCGGCCCTGCGCATCGACAATGAGCCCGGCCAGCAGGTTCGGTTTGTTGGCGCGGATCCGGACGTCATGACCGTGCGCATTGCGGGCGAGCTGACTTTGGGTCGCCTCCCAGGTCTTCTGGTCGATGATCGCGGCGTGCTGGCCATCATGCTGCACGCCGCGATGTGCGATCTTGCCGATGTAGATCGGATTGGCGAGGAGCGCGTAAATATGGCCCCGGCTAAACGGCCGGTTGCCGAAGGCCTTGTTGTTGGCGGAGCGATAGGGCCGGGTCCGCACGCCGCGACGGATGAGTTCCTCGGTGACCTTCAGGACGCTGCCGTACTGGAGGTAGAGCCGGAACAGGGTGCGGACAGTCTCGGCCTCCTCTTCGTGTATTATGAGTGTGCGGTCCTTCGCCCGGTAACCGATCGGCACGAAGCCGCCCATCCAGAGCCCCTTCTGCTTGGAAGCCGCGATCTTGTCCCGAATCCGCTCCCCGGTGACCTCGCGTTCGAACTGGGCAAACGACAGCAGCACATTCAGTGTCAGCCGACCCATCGACGAGGTGGTGTTGAACTGCTGGGTCACCGACACGAACGAGACGCGTTGGGCGTCGAACACCTCGACGATCTTGGCAAAATCCGTGAGCGACCGGGTCAGGCGGTCGACCTTGTAGACCACCACCACGTCGATGAGCAGGCCTTTAATATCTGCCATTAGCTGGGCGAGTGCCGGCCGCTCGATTGAACCGCCGGAGTACCCACCGTCATCATAGGGGGTGGCGACCAGGCGCCACCCCTCATGCTTCTGGCTCTTGATGTAGGCCTCGCAGGCCTCGCGCTGCGCATGGAGCGAGTTGAAGTCCTGCTCCAGCCCTTCCTCGGAGGACTTGCGGGTATAGATCGCGCAACGACGCTCCGTGGATCGTACGTGTTGTTCAGGCACGAGATGCCTCCCCCTGCGCACGCATCCGCGCCTTTTGGGTCCTGACCCAAACGACCTTGCCGTCCGGTCCTGGAGGAGGACGTTTGAACTTGCCGCGGCCATCGTGCTGGTGCGTCGGGGTCGGCCCCTTCAGGCCAAAGAAGGTCCAGCCATTCCACCGGGTGCCGGTGATCGCCTTGGCGATGGCCGACAGTGAGGCATAGCGCCGCCCCTGCCATTCGAACCCCTCATCCAGTACCAGCACACTGTGCACCGCCTCCTTGTAGGTTCGGATCAGTCTGGTTCCGGGCTTGATCCGCGGCATCACCACGGCATCGGCCGCCGTTCCGCGCGCGGCGGCCGCGATCTCTCGCAGCCGCCGCCGGGTTGCTTCGGACAATCCTCCGTGCACCTGAGCCCTCATCTGATACGCGATGGCGCGGACCAGGAGCTTGCTGCGGAAGAATCGGGGCGCCGGACGACCGTAATGGGTGAGCCAGCGTGCTCGTAGTTCCTTGAGACCGAGATCGGGCAATCGCGCGATCTCGGCCTCCAATGATTCCGCATCGAGGGGCTTGTGGGCCATCGTCACGCCTTCGCCTTGCGCGCACGCTTTGCCACGGCCTTTGCTGGACTCTTCGTTCCAGCCTTCGCGGTACCCTTCGCCTTCGCGGTGCCGACGATGCGATATAGGCGTCCTCCTTCGGCGTCTTCCGACGCGAGCTTCAGTCCGAGCTTCTTGCCGACGACCCCGGAGAAGAAGCCGCGCACCGAATGCGGCTGCCAGCCTGTCGCCTTGCCTACGGCCGCGATGGTCACACCCTTTGGTGCACGCAGCATCGCGACGACGCGATCCTGCTTGGTGCTGCCCGCCCGGGCCTCAGTCGTCTTGACGGTCGATGTCATGATGTCGTTCCTCGGTTTGCGCCGGCCTGTTGCCGGCACTGCCGAAGGCCCGCCGATCGTCGAACGACGTGGCGGGCGGAGACCGACGTGACGTTATTGGGCGAGGCTGACCGTGCCGCCTCGCCTCCGGTCACCTGACCTTGCGTATCAGGGCGTCAAGCAGACGCGCGGGATCGTTTCCGAGCGCTTCCGCAATCTCCATAAACTCGGTCACCGGAATGCGCCGTCGCTTGCTCTCGTATCGGGCGACGTAGCTTTGATCACGGCCGAGCCTGCGCGCGACTTCACGTTGACTTAGACCTGCTTTGCGGCGTGCATCGAGGAGAATGTCGCGCAGGGCGCGCCGCGCTTTGGCTGTTGAGATCCGCTCCATGTGGGGGCCTTGGCGTTGGTCCATCGGGACCCAACACACGCTCCGCCCGGGTGCGAAGTCGAGCAAAAGCCGAGCAATCTTATGGCTCTTTGAGCCCCATCCGAGGCATCCCGTGATCCTGGCGCGCAAAATGCGCCGCTTTAGCCGATCCGCCTCATGAAGAGCCGCAGTATGCGTACCGGATCGGCCCCCATCGCCCGGCCGATAGCAACGAACTCCGCCACGTCCAGGCGCCGCTCCCCGCCCTCATATTTGGCGACGAACGATTGGTGCTTGCCCAGCCGCTTGGCAAGTTTCTGCTGGGTCAGGCCGGCTTGGTTGCGTTCCGCCGCCAGCAACTCCATCAGGGCGAGATGCTCGGCCGAGTGGATCGTCTTGCGAAGGCGGCGCGCCGAAGGGCTCATCGGCGCGCACGATTGATCCCAACAGGGGATTATCCCAACTTCGGATGGATGCTGCTATGATCCTCGCGGCACCTATTTGCCTGCCGGTCCCGCCACGAGACCAATCATGTCCTCGCCGTCGTCAGCCCGCTCGGTCCGCCTGTTCCTGCCGGACGGCAATCCCGCCGGGCTGATGATTGCCGAAGTCGTGAACTGGACCGGCAAGGTGCTCTGCGCCCCGAGACACCGTCTCGCTGACCTGATCGAACGGCGGGAGGCTGCCAAGACGGGCGTTTACATCTTGACCGGCCCCGACCCGGACCGGTTCGGCGGCACGATCGCCTACATCGGCGAAGCCGACAGTGTCGGCACACGCCTCAGGCGCCATGATGCCGACGACGCCATGGACTTCTTCGATCGCGCCGCCATGGTCGTCAGCAACGACGACAATCTCACCAAGGCGCATGCGCGGTTCCTCGAGGCTCGCCTCATTCGACTCGCGATCGATGCCGCCAACGCCAAGATCATGAACGCGACGGCGCCCGACTTCGCGCGCCTGCCGGAAGCGGATCTCGCCGACATGGCGTCGTTCCTGGAGCAATTGACGATCGTGCTCTCGATCATGGGGTTCGACATCTTGCGCGTCACGCAGAGGGCGCCCATCCAGCCTACCTCGGACGATCCTCTCTTCGTGCTGGAAACGACAGGCGCGTCAGCGCGCGCACGCGAAACCGACGAAGCCTTCATCGTCCTGGTAGGATCAACAGCACGTAGAGAGATTTCGCCGGCGCAGCAGCCAAGCTATCGCCTGCAGGCCGAACAACTCATGAAAGACGGCAAGCTCATCGAGGATGCAAATTCAGAAAACTACAGGTTTGCAACCGATGTTGGATTTTCAAGCCCAAGCACAGCCGCGGCAATTGTCCTTGGACGAAGCGCTAGCGGACCCCGCGAGTGGAAGCTCGCTGGCTCTGTTCAAACGTACAAAGATTGGCGGATGACAAAGCTCAAGGTGTGAAGCTCACTTTGAGCTCGGGCGTCCGCGAATTATTGACCACGCTCCGCGCACGATCACTGACGCGGCAGTGCGCCGCGAGCCCGCCGGTCTTCGCGCCTCGTTCGATTCCCGCCAAAGATGAATGTCTTCTCGGCGGTCGCTAAGAAGACTCGTTAGGAATGTGAGAAATTGTAACGAGTCGCTCACGTTACCAAGTCTTACATCTCGCCGAACATGCCTCTGCCCGCGACCAGGCATTTCGGCGCTAGGACCGAGCCGCTTGATCTGCATCCGCCTGCGTCGCGATGAAAACACTCAATGTCGAATTGCCGGACTATGTTTGGACCGCTTTTGCGATCCGTACGGCCGAGCCGCAAACAAGCATACGACACCTCATTATGAACGCGCTCCAGGCCGACGGCCTCGCCATTGCGGCTGCCGACATAACCGATGCCAGCCTCCGAAACCTTGGCAACAACAATCAGCCTGCGCGTCCATAATGGACCCGCTTCAACAGAAACTTGTGGGCAACCACTAGGTCTAGGGGCCCGCTCCAAGGCGGGCGTCTATTTTGTTCGCTTTATGTTCGACTTCTGCTATCGTCGAAAAATTCGCCGGTGGCCTTTCCGGGTGGGCCCCCGAATTTCCGATCACCTGGTGAGGGGGCGGGGCCGCGCAGTCGAATGGCCGCCGCCGGATCCTTGGGGAGGCTATTTTGAAGTCGTTCCGCTTCATCCACTCGGGTGACATTCATCTCGATAGTCCGCTCAAAGGACTCGCGGGCCAGGAGGGTGCGGCTGCCGAGCGCATCCGTACCGCCACACGCACAGCGCTCGACAATCTCGTCACGCAGGCCATCGAAGAAGAGGTCGCCTTCGTCATCATTGGGGGCGATCTTTATGACGGAGAGTGGCGCGACTACCAGACCGGTCTCTACTTCGTGCAACGGATGGGCCGGCTCGCGCAGGCCGACATTCCCGTGTTCCTGCTCTACGGCAACCACGATGCTGAAAATCAGATCACGCGCCGTCTGACACTTCCGGCCAATGTCCGCGTGTTCTCGGCGCGCAAGCCTGAAACCTTCCGGCTGAAGGACCTCAACGTTGCGGTGCATGGCCAAAGCTTTCGGCAGCGTGAGACGATGGACAATTTGGTCCCTGGGTATCCGTCGCCGACGGCAGGGTGCTTCAACATCGGTGTCCTGCACACCGGTCTCGGCGGGATAGGTGGTCACGCGAACTACGCGCCGTGCGCCATCGAGGACCTGACCAATAAGGGATACGATTACTGGGCGCTCGCGCATGTGCACCAGGCGGCCGTGCTCCATGAGTGCCCTCACATCGTGTTCTGCGGCAATCTGCAAGGCCGGCACGTTCGTGAGTGCGGCCCGAAAGGGGCGACACTGATTACCGTCGAAGACGGTCAGGTCGCGGAGGTCTCACGGCTTCACGTTGATTGCGTGCGCTGGACCCATTTGCGGGTAGCGGTGGATCAATGCAGCGCCGCGGTCGACGCAATCGATCTCGTCCGGGACGCGATCGAGGCAGCCGTCGCGCACGAGGCGCAAGGCCGTCTGCTCGCCTGCCGCGTTGAACTGACCGGACAGACCGAACTGCACGGTGAATTGCTCGCATCCGCCGATCGTCTTTTGGCCGAGGCCAGGGCTGCTGCTCTGGGCTTGGGCGAGGAGGTTGCGTGGATCGAACGGGTCGTCATCGCGACGACCAGTGCTGAAGCCGCGGCGTCACGCAAGGACGCGCTCGGTGAGTTGCAGCGGATGACGGAACGCGCCGCAGGCGATACCGAACTGCAGACTCAGCTCGCATCGGACTTGGGCGAACTCATCCGCAAACTGCCACATGATATTCGTACGCATGCAGAAGATCCGATCCTCAAGGCTGCGATCGATGGAAACTTCGCCGGCCTCATCACCCAAGCCGGTGCGTATCTGGGCGCCCGTATCACAGCGGAGAAGGTGTAGTCATGCGCATTCGACAGCTTGATCTTCTTCGATACGGTCACTTCACGAACGCCATCATCTCCTTGCCGGCGAACAAGCCGGACTTTCAGATGATGCTCGGCGAGAATGAAGCGGGCAAATCGACCACGATGGCAGCCGTCGAGGACATGCTTTTCGGCATTCCGTCGAACTCGCCGCACAATTTCTTACACGAATATAATGTCATGCGCGTGGGCGCGACCTTGGAGAAGGGGAGCGATTCCCTCAAGGTGCGCCGCCGCAAAGGCAACAAGGACACACTGCTCACCGCCGATGACATTCCCGCTCCTGCGGGCGAGGGGGTCCTCGCGCCGTTTCTTGCTGGCGCAGACCGCCGCTTCTACACGCGTATGTTCAGCCTTGATCACGAACGCCTGCGTCAGGGCGGTAAAGAAATCCTGCAGGCTCAGGACGACGTCGGGCAGATGTTGTTCTCGGCAAGCGCCGGGATCATGGGCCTGCGCGAAAACCTCAAGGCGATGGAGGCGGAAGCAGACACGCTTTGGGCCTCGCGCCGCGCCGCGCACCGCAAGTACTTCCAGGCAGAGGAGCGCTTTAAGACGGCCGAGGCCTCGATCCGCGAAAATCTCGTTCCCACGAGCAAGTGGCAGTCCGTCAAGTCGGCCTACGAGGCGTCCGACGAGGCTTATGGGCTCATCGAACGTGAGATTGAGGCGAAGTCAGCGGAGCTGCGCAAGCTAAGCCGCATCCGTCGCGTCTACCGCGATGTGCGCAAACGTGCCGAGACGGAAGAGGAGATCAAGACCCTCGGTAAGGTCAATGCTTTCGATGCCGACGCATCCGAGACTCTGGAGAGCGCGGCCAAGGATGAAGCGGCCGCAACGACGCGCATCGCGACACTGAAAGAGCAGATTGCCGCGCTTGAGGTGGAGCGCGCGGCTTTGGCCTTCGACGACGCCTTGCTCGCGCACGTCGAAGACATCACGCAGCTGCGTGATCGCCGCATTCAGGTCCGTGCAGGAAAGGCTGACCTGCCCAAGCGCAAGGCCGAATTGGCTGCCGCAGAAGGGACGCTCAATCGGCTTGCCGGTGAGCTCGAATGGAATGGGAGCGTCGACCAGTTGATCACGCGCATCCCCGCCAAAGCCAAGATCACTGCACTCCGGACATTGCTCAACCGGCGCGGCACGCAATTTGGAGCCGTTGACTCTGCCAAGAAAGCTCTGGTCGAGGCTGAGGAGAAGCTGGCCGAGATCGCAAACGAGAGCGCCACGCTGGGGCCGACGGCCGACGTTGCCAAGCTCGGGATGGTGGTCAAGGCCGTCCGCGAACTTGGCGACCTGGCCGGCGATACCGCCAAATCCAAGCGCGAGGAGCAAGAAGCGCGCACCGCGACCGCCCGCGCGCTCAAGACCTTGCGTCCCACGGTCGATGACCTTTCCGCCCTGGAAGCTATGCTGGTTCCGCCGTTGGCCTCCATTGAAGCGCATCGCGATGCACGCCGGAATCTTGAGCAGAGGCTGCAGGCCTGCCGTGAACGCATCCGTAGCGCAGAGCAGGAGCGCATCCGTCACCGCAAGGCGTATGACCGAATCATTGCCGACGAGCATGTCGTCGCGGCGGACGAACTCGAGCGCCTGCGCAACCGCCGCGACACTGGCTGGTCGATCATCCGCCGGCACCATGTTGAGGGGCGCGCCGTTTCAGAAGATGAGATTGCGGCTTTCAGCCAACCTGAACGGCTGACGGAAGAATTCGAAACCGCGATGCGCGACGCCGACGAAGCGGCCGATCAGCGCTTCGATCACGCAGGCGCCGCCGCTGAGCTTGCGGTGGTCGGCCGGCAAATCAGCGCCCAGGACGATCTGTTGGACGCCCTGACCGCGGAAGAGAAGGGGCTCGTCGAAGAAGGTTCCGCGCTCGACAAGGCTTGGATCAGTCTCTGGTCGGATCTCCCGATTGCACCGCAAGAGCCGGACGTCATGATTGCTTGGCTGCGCACGCGATCCGATGTTGTCGACCTGATCGCGAAGCGTGGGATCGCCGAGCGCAATACGGCCGCATGCGAACAGCGCGAGGACGACGCCAAACGTCTTGTGTTGGCAGGGCTTGAAGAGCTGGGGATCACGACATCCTCCCTGACCGGGCAGCCGCTCCGGCTCGTGATCGAATCGGCGGCGGCAGTCGAGCGGACACATGAGGCCGAAACC
Source organism: Hyphomicrobiales bacterium (assembly GCA_034669145.1). GTDB lineage: Bacteria > Pseudomonadota > Alphaproteobacteria > Rhizobiales > Xanthobacteraceae > PALSA-894. Next base: position 99,018 of record JAXDNY010000281.1, on the reverse strand, counting down.
AAATCACGGCGCGATCTTGAGACAGCACATCGCAAGTGCGCGGGTATCGTCCTGCGAAAGCGTGCCGACGTGGAGAAAACCGAGGCCGAGTGGAAGGAATGGGGAGCTGCTTGGGAGGCGGCCCTGAAGGTGGTGCAATTCTCTGCCGCCGCGACGCCGGAGACCGCGGAAGCGCAGATCAGTGCAATTGATGACATGCGCGAGGCGGCAGTCCGCGTCAACGAGCTGCGCCATGAGCGCATCGACAAGATCGAGCGGGATGTCAAAGCGTTCGAAGCCGATGTCGCCGCGCTGGTGCAAGCGATCGCGCCGCAGCTGCACGATACGGATTGCGAAGAGGCGGTCTTGAAGCTGGATCGCATGGCTGTCGAGGCCGCGCGGGTGCGGGACCTCAAAGTTTCGAAGGATGCGGACGTCGATGGACTGCGAGAGAAGATTGACGAATGCCAGGAGTCGAGCCGCGAAGCCGGTGAGACCATCGGAACCCTGAAGCAGACGGCTGGCGTTGCATCGCTAGAAGAGCTTCGGTTCGCTATCCAACGGTCAGACGGGATGCGCAGGCTGAGCGCAGAGCTGGACCGCGTCACAAAAGTGCTGACCGACGACGGGGATGGTCTTTCGATCGCGGAATTAAGCGCCGAGTGCTTGAGCAGCGATCTCGACGCCATCGCGGCGAAAGAGCAAACGGTCAATACGGAAGCCCAGGAACTCCGTGACCGCCTGCTGGAAGCGCGCGAGAGCCGCAACACCGCCCGTCAGGCTTTCGAGGCCATCGGCGGCGACGACCGCGCGGCGCGCGCCGAGGCGGATCGCCAAGCTGCACTCGCCGAGATGACTGAAATCGCCGAGAAGTATGTTCGATTGCGGTCTGCGATCGTGGTGCTGAAATGGGCGATCGATCGCTACCGGCGCGAGAAGCAGGCACCTATGCTCAAGCGCTCAGGGGAGCTCTTCGCCATCCTCACCTGCGGCTCGTTTCAGACGCTGCAGCTTGAGTATGACGAGGACGATGTTCAACTCGCCGGCATCCGGCAGAATGGAAGCCGGGTGCTCGTTTCCGGCATGAGCACCGGCACCGCCGATCAGCTCTATCTTGCGCTACGGATCGCGGCGATCGAGGATTATCTCGAACACGCCGAGCCCATGCCGTTCATCGCGGACGACCTGTTCATCAACTTCGACGACAAGCGTGCGGCCGCGGGCTTCCGCGTGTTGAGCGAGCTCGCGAAGAAGACGCAGGTGCTGTTCTTCACCCACCACGAGCACCTGCTCGAAGTGGCGCGGAAGGCCTTGGGTGCTCAGATCGCCGAAACCACGCTGCCGGTGACCGCCATCGCACCGCCAAGGTCGGAGGCCGCCTAATAACGCCGCCTCGGCTGCTCCACCCCGTGGTAACTGTTGGATCAACGACTTAGCTGGTCGACGGCCAACCCGCAACCGCTTCATGTGCCATGTATGTGCCATGCAGGGCCGGTCCCGCTCAATTCGTTAGCCGAAGCTGCAATCCTTGAAAGTAATGTTGCTCTTGCTTGGCAAGCGTCCGTTTTCTTATGGAGCCGACGCCATTGCGGAGTTCATGTACGGAAAGAAAGAGTGCCGTCGCACGGTCTACAATCTCATCCAGAACAAGAGCATTCCGCATTTCCGGATCGGTGCGACGTGTACGCGCGCAAGTCCGTTCTCCTAGCGTGGATTGCAGCGCAGGAAACAAATTGATGTCGCCGGCGACTCAATCGACAATGCGCACGCCGGCGCTTTCAAACGCTGGCATCTAAGCGAATTGAGAACTGCCCGGTTGATGAACCACCCTGGTCCCCATATCGGCGACTTGCTCCTTGATGGTCGCTATCGGCTCCTGACTGAAGTCAGAGGCTCGATTGGCCGACCGCGTGTTCATCTGGGGCAACGAGGTCGCTGCCGCTTTTGTGGAGCCCGTGATCCAGCTGTGTTCCGGAAGGAATCCCACACATTCCCCGAGGCGCTCGGCAACAAATGGGTGTTCTCCGAGACGAGTGCGACACCTGCAACACCAAAATCTTCTCACAGTACGATGATGCGCTGGCCAACGCCGTTGGCCCTCTGCTCACGTTGGGCGGTGTGAAAGGCAAAGGGAACAAGACCCGGCAAACCGGGCGAAGTAGCGGACAGACGTTCATTGAAGAACGGCGCACTGCCGAGAATCGCCGCAGTCTATTTGCGGTCGCTAACGATACCGATCCAAGCAAAGTGTTTTCCGGCGGTCCGCGCACGAGCATGATGCGGCTATCAACGCCGCTCCCGCCGACGCCGTTCAGGCCGCGCCACGCTTACAAGGCGTTGGCCAAGATGGGCGTCGCGCTGCTGCCAGATGGGGAGCTTGGCCACTACCGCAAACTCACCGAGTGGCTTTGCAAGCCGGACGACACCGAAGATTTTCCTGTTCTTGAAGTGGCGCTCTCGTTTGGGTCGGTCGGCAACGCGCCTCCGTATACATATGGCGCTTTGCTTCAACGCACCGTGCCGACAGACGTTGTCCCGCACATGCTCTTCCTTTTCGCCGCCGGGTCCGTCTGCTGCCAAATCGACCTTATGTCGGATCACCTAGAGGACCACTTGCCTCCGGTGCCACGCGGCGCGATCAAGATCACGCAAGCCATCGTCGTGGGAGATGAGACGGGTCAACGAACCGACGCGGTTCGCATCCAGTACGGCAACCCGACACACTTCAACTGGTCTTCAAGCGCGCTGGAGCCGCAGCCGATCGAGAATGTTGTCTTGGACTTCAATCCCGCCACCTGTGAGGGGCGTTTCACACCCGTGCTCCGAAAGTAGGTTAGCCTTTCGCAAGCAGCTCTTGCGTCGCGCGCTCCATCGCGGCACCGAAGGCCTCGACCGATCCGTCCGGCACCGTAAACACGAGGTTGATCTTTCGCTCCCCGGCCGGATTTTCCTCATCCAATATCTTAGATAGTCCATCTGGGATGCGGAGCAGCTCATCAAGCTGCATTCCGGCAAAGCCTCGGATGGCCACGAGCGCATCATGGAACTCATTTGGTACGTGGGTGAAGCGCAGGTCTTCCTCCCATTCGAGTAAATTGCGCGCCGCCGCTACAATCAGCCTCGTCGTATCCACAATCGCACGCTCGTCACCCGGAACGCCTAGCGGACCAAATGAAGCCATAAGGTCGTGGCCCAACGGCGTTAATGCCGCGATAGCTCTCGAACTCTCGGCGAACTTGGCAGACATCCAATCAGAGAACTCGCCAAGAGGAATGATGGCGGACCTCCGCGAGTAGAGGCCGCGCTGAAGTTGCTGCCAGCGGGCGTGGACTGGCCTGAATTCACTTCGGAAAATCTCGACAGCGAGCTTGTATTCCCACAGTCGTGGTCGGTCGATGATGATCTGCTGCGCAAGGTAGCTCGTGTCCGCGAACTGTTTCAGGTGCTCTTGATTGATCTTCTCCCGCAACACGTCGCCTGATTTTCCGATCCGTGCGAGCACCGCCGCCTCATGTTGTCGCCGCCACGCAAACAGCAAGTCGGCTGGAAACCGCAGCCCATCGTTGTCAACGAGCTTGTGGCAATTTCTGCAAAGCCACACTCCATTCGTGATGTCGCACAGCTCCGTTTCGGTGAGACCTGCCTTGAAGCGCGCCGACGTGTTGGTGCGCCCATAGATGTGCGCTGCCTCGCCGATGTTTACTGAAGCATCGGCCTGACTCGCGGGTCCGGTTGTCAGAGCCCCGCAGTCGGGGTTCGAGCAAAGCATGGCCGAACGCCGACTGAGCGTCGCAACGGTTTCCGCTGAGAATTTGCCGGAAGAACGCACTCTGCCCTCAGCAATCTTCGCATCAGCTTGGCAAGTGTAGTTGCCAGAACCGCTCCGCAGAAGCCATTTCCTCGGGGCCGCACGCGTCCAAATAAATGCTAATAGTCTCAGCCCGAGCCACTTCTGCCGGATATTCAGCGGGACAACACCTAGGGTCGCGACGCCGAGTGCCGCAAACCATTCGGGCAAGCCTGCCATCCCACGATACCGGGTGCTCGCATGACGTGCTTCACGAGCCCCCACGCCGTCGTCTGCAATCAGCGCCAAAGCCGATCATCGTCGCGAAGCATCACACTGAACTGTTGCGAGCCGGTATCGCCGGTTTGATGGCCGTCATCAACGGGCGGGGTCTTGGCACCGCGCGCACGTGGTGCCGTCGCCGCTTCAACGTTCGGACTGCCACGACGGAGGCATCGATCTGAAGCGCGGGTGCTACTAGCGCGAGGACTTCGCTCACACGAGCGCCCGGTCCATGCCAGTGTCAGAACAAAGAGCCTTTCATCGGGAGCAAGCGTCGCGGCTGCCGACAGCACGCGCCGACGCTCGAATGCATTCAAGTATTTTTCGGGCACCGGACTTTGTGTAGAAGCTGTAGCCTTCAGCATAGCGCGGTTTCATCGCAGCTTCCGGGAGGTCCGGGAAGATTTTCGCGGGCAGTGGAACGCGTTCTACGCGGTATGTACGTGCCCGGCCTTCACATCGCTAGGTCCGCTCTAAGCAACGCGCGCGAATGCGTAGCCCGCTTTTTTGACGTACTGGTCGACATAACGTCCAACTGACGGCGCAGACTTCGCACCCTCGAACACATCCTGCGGAACGCCGAAGTAATGATATTCGGTACCGTTAATAAACCGAATACCAAGTGTATTGGACGCGTCGTCGTATCCGACCGCGCTAATGCTAGTTGATGAAACCGTTATGTATTCCATCGCGCGCGCTCCCTAAGTCACATGCTGACGGCGCCAATTCGTCACGGCGGATCGGTAATCGGCATCACGCTTAGCCTGATCTGCCCATAGGCGGGAGACTTCCGGGTCGCCACTGTTTGGACGCGGCTCGATCAACTGCACACGAACGCGACTTGGAATTTGTGTGGCCTCACCGGAAATAATCGCCTCACCGGTGCGTAGCGCGGGAAGCAAATCGACGAGACCCGCCAGCTCATCCGGCACAGCACTCTTCACGCGAGACTGATCCTGACCGTTGCTAAGCCGCAGCGCCATAAAAGTCCCGCACTGCGACAAAAGAGTCTCGTCAAGCTCCGATGGTCGCTGGCTAACAAGGATCGCGCCAATGCCGTACTTACGACCTTCCTTGAGAATTCGTTGAACCGATCGCCGCGCGTAGCCTTGTATGAAAAATCCCTCGCCACTCGGAAGATATCGATGGGCTTCCTCGAATACCATGAGGATCGGTCGCTGCTTCCCAACGTCCTTAAGTTCGCGACCCCAGAACATAACCTCAAATAAGGTGCGCGATAGCAGGCCAACGACAAGGTCAATCACCTCTGGAGGAACGCCCGCTAAGTCAAATACGGTTATCGGTTGATCATGATCCAGCCATTCCGCAACTAGGTCGCTCAGATCTTTCTTCACGCCGTCATAGTCGTTGGCCTGTAGCAAGAAGTCGTAGCGTCGGTCCCTCAACCTCTGAAGTATCTTATTTGTGTAGGTCGCCATGACGGGTGGCGGCTGGGACTTGAAGGGGGCTGAAGAGCCTGCTCCGGCAGGCGAGAATTGTGCTGATTTGAGCGTAGCTGCATCGCCCTCGGCTACTATGGCTTCATTGCTGCGCGCGATCTCTTGGTAAGTGACGCGTTCGAGCCGGTCAAAATGGTACCAAAGGGCCCGCAAATCGAACGGCAGCGGTGAGTCTACTGTGATCTCATCTGGAGTGAGCTTTTGTTGGTTCGTGCCAACGGCGACTCCTTGCGCAGCCTTACGCCTCAACTCGAAAATCTTATCACGCAAGTTGCCGTCTTGAATGGTCTCAGACGCTGCGCGGCGATCAACGAGAAACCAAGCGATCTCATCAAACGAAAGGCACCAGTAGGGAAGCCTAAATGGATGGAGCTTGTCACCAATGCTCAAAACGCGGCTTCGCCCGGCAAATGCCGCTCCATATTCCCCGTGGGGATCAATGACGATGACTTGAGCCTTCGGGAAAGAACCGGTCGTGATGGCCTTCAGGATCGCGGCAACACTGTTCGATTTACCTGAACCCGTTGATCCCAGAATGGCCGCGTGGCGTGTCACCAGCTTATCGAGATCGAGTGTCGCCTCTAAGCTTTCAGATGCTGAATGGCTGCCCACGCGTACAGGCGATGAACCAAAGGGGGCGTATATCTTAGCTAAGTCGTCTTGTGTAACGACATGCACTTCATCATCCACCGTAGGATAGATGCTAAGCCCGCGTTGAAAGGGCGACCCGCGGTAAGCTTCGCCGATAAGCTTGATCTCGAGAGTGCACTCTGCGCTCGTGGAAGCGATGAGATTGACGGACTCGTCTCCTTGGATCGCTACCGCTCCCACCATCGACACAATGCCGTAAGCATTCAGGAAGCCAAGTGGAATTCGAACAAAACTTCCTATTTGGCCAATTCGATAGACACGGCCGTTAACAATCGGACTGGTCGAAGGAAGATCGGCTGAAAGGGTCGCGTATACGGTCGCTCCAGTTACGCGGCGCACCGTGCCGATGAACGTTGCCTCGTCCTTCACACTGTGCCCCCACCAGTCGCAAGCGGACGAGCGCCAATGAAGTCTCGGAGAAACGTTGGGAAGTTTGCAAAGTCGCCGAGCGTGAACTCCTGCTTCGTGTCATCCCAGAACGGCCAGTTAGTGAGTGCGCTGGTTGGCGGCTTGGCCGGCTTCGTCCAGGGAGCGAGGATACCGCCGATAAGGGCCATGTCGGGCGCATACACCGTGAGATTTCGAATTCCTTGCGCTGGCCGAATTAGATTCTCCTCAATCTCCTTCTTCTTCAATGAATCGAAGAGCAACACTGTGGCTGAAAAACGGTTGTTAGCTCGTAGGCTTCCCAAGATTATATCGTTGATGTGCTGATCGCTGAATGAATACCCCGCGATCAAGAGCAGTGACTCTCCCACCGTCGTTAGTCGTCTCAATCGATCGTGTAAGGCGATGAACGGTAGTCGGCGAGAGGCCGAATACTTCTCCCGAGATGGAAAGATCATAAGGTCGTCGGTGGCAGACGGCGTAACCAAGGGCGCTCGAACTATCCGTTTCGTTCCCGTCAAGGCCTCTGTCGCTGATCTCCATCCAATCGATCCGTGCAATTTCCAGAAACGCACCCACGATTTTGGAATGCCGGAATGAGCTTCGTCCGCTAGGTCCGATGCAGCATCAGAGAAATACGGTTCCACCGTCCCGAGAAACCCATCAAAGTATGGGACTTGTGCGATCTCTAAGCCACGCTCGATCAAAACGTCATAATTCGTTGTGAAAATTTCGGCTGGCTTCGTCCGATGGATTGAGCTGAGCCAAGCCGCGAACTCCGCGTGAGCCAGAAATCCTTTCGGGGGATCAATCTTCACTCTTTCATAGATGGCACGGCAGATAGCTCGATCTAGTTCCTCCGCTTTGTTGCCAGTGAGGCCGTCGGCTTCGAAGGTCGCACTTGTACCAATCATCTCGCGGCAGAGCCTAACTCGGTCGAGAACATGTTCGACGTTAGCGTCAGGGCCGCTGGCTGCGAGTAAGCGGTCGTAGTGAAGTTGCTCCTGCGCGGAAAGATCGCCGCGCACATTTTTCGTCAGTTGCAGAATTCCGTCGATGCCGACCGCTTGAGAGGTGCCTGCGCCAAAAAACGCCAGCAGCCTGCGGCGGTCCGAGCCAAGTTGCTCGCGCAACTCCTCGGCTTCCCGCACAGGGTCGTGCGCTGCTGTCATAGCGTTCCTCTCATCAGAAGTTCCGAGTTTGGCATGCCTGTGGCCTTCACGCATTAGTAGTAGTAATTGCCCGGCACTGCACTGAGGCGTCATGTGCCATGTAGGAAATTGTGCGAAGAGGTATTGATTCGGAAAAGAAGCTTGTAACTATATGAAAAGACTATGTTTTGAGCGCTAGCGGCTAGTATAGGGTGGCAATACAACGAAAAGCCCGCCTAAGGCGGGCTATCTCTTTGTTTTGATTTGGGAAGTTTGGTTGCGGGAGTAGGATTTGAACCGAGCGCCTTCAGATTATGAGCCTGGTGGGGCCCGGCGCTCATCATCTTGGCCACTACCCTGAAGACTGCGTCGCCTTGGCGCTGTAGCTCCCGAGCGATCGGATCGCCGGCCAAGGTGAAAGCCAGCCTTGCGCCTCCGAGGATCTACTCACAAAAAAAGACGTGAATCGCATCCAGTAGGGCGCAACGCGGAAAACCTAGCTTATTTAATTCCGAAATTCCCTTGATGAGCTTCGTACATTCGGCTGGAGCAAGGCCTTGGTGCCGATAGACTTGTCAACTTATTGCTAAGAAGAAGTCGAGCTATCTGGCGTCGAACAAGCGTCTGCAATTTGGTTCGCGATCTTAGCAGCGTGGCCAAACCATGCGGCACCCTCGGCATGCATCTTGGCTAAATGCGCCCACAGAGGGCAAGCCGACGCAGTCTGCGCGGCGCCGAAACAGGCGGCGCGGAGTGTTTGGATGCCTTCGCGCTCAGTTAGAAATTCGCAAGCGGCGGGAGACCTTGCAGCCTGTATCACGCGACGGAATTTTTCTGAAGGCGCGCACGTACCTTTTCGAGCCTTGCGGCGAGGATAGCCGGTGTTCCTCCGGGCGCCTTTCTCTGCCTGTCGTACCGTTCAAGGATCGCCAGCTCATCCAGATCGCGGCCTTGCTTTCGATACACGATGGCGAGCTGTTCGTAGTACCACGGCGCAACACCGTAACCGTTCTGCGCAGACTCCGCCTCCTGTCGCTCGACTTCCTCAATGAGCAGGTTGCAGGCGTCTTCGAGTCGATCTTCGCGCTTTGCGGTTCTGACCGCCTCCACTAGGTCGGTAATTCGCCGCGCCTCCGGCGACATTTCAGTGACGACCAGCGCGTCCTTAGGGCGGGGCTCCGGTAGTGGATCGGTAACAGGGTCTGGATTGAGGCCGTAGAGACTGAGAAGCAAATTGAAGTCACTTTCCCCCAAAATGCGCAGGGTCGCGCCTTGGCCCATCAACTGCTCCGCCTTGCGATGCTTCGTGCTCTTGTCGTGACCATCGAGCCGCCGGAGATCTTGGTCACCGACGACGAGCAAGGTGGTGTCATTCGTAACGCTATCCGCAACGTCTATGCCCGCCCTCGCTGCGAGAAGGGCGGTCTCGCGCCGCGGCATCGCCAGTCGGCCGGTAAAGACAATGACTTCGCCGGCTAGGGGGCCACCCTCCTCGCCCTTCATGGCGTACCGCCCGCCCCGCCCGCCGATAGGTTGGACGGCGCGAACGAACCAATCTTCCAACGATGTGCCCGAGTCCGATGGCTCTCAGCAAAATCTGTCCCGCCGCGTAGGCGTCTTCGCAGGCGTCATGATGCTCAAACTCGATGCCGAATTCTGCCGCGAGATTGGCAAGACCGTATCCGCGTTGCCTGAAACGCTCCCATGCACGGCGCGCGACGCGCGCACTGTCGAGCCAACGACAGCTTGGATCAAGAAAGCCGTACTTCAACGCCGCGCGGCAAAGGGCGACACGATCAAAATGCGTGTGGTGCACGACGATCGCGGTCGCGAGCGCGGCTGAAACCACCGGAAAGACCTGAACCATGGTGGGCTTGCCGACGACGTCATCTGGTGTGATTCCATGGATAGAGACATTGATCGGATCGAACTCGTCTTCGGGGTCGACCAATATCTTGAGGCGCTTTACCGGCACGCCGGCCTTGAAGTGGAACCAGCCCGATGGCGCAGATGCTTGCCATGTCCGCGTTGGCGGTCTCGACGTCCATGCAAAGGAAGTCAGCAGCAACAGGGGCTCGACTAGCATCATTCGGCGTGGCCTCGGATGGCATCGCCGCAGCTGGCACGACCATGCGCGGCAAATCCGCAGAGGATTGCAGGTCTGACGGCGGCTTAGCGAACCAGTCTCGAATGGCCATGATCGACCCTCACGCTGTTGCTGCCTCAGGTACGCGAGCAAGCAACTCGGTCAGATTGGCGCGCAGGATTTGATCGGCCTCGCCGCGATCTATGGCCCACAAGCCGGATAGATGCTCGATCGCCATTCGCACGTCGCCAGGTTCGAGAGGGCGATCCCGCTCTTGTGCAAACGGCCCATCGGTTTCGGTCAGCACGCGGGCGCGCGGCATGCTGCTCGCCAGACTACGGCCCTTCTCCGAGCGCAACATCGCCGGGCCAACGGAAAACCAGCATCCCATCGCAACGGCTTCGGCGAGCTGCTTCTGCGTTCCGGAGAACCAGTGAAGTACCGCCGTTGCCGCACACCTGTGCTTTCGCAGAGTCGCGAGAACGGCGTCCGCCGCACCGCGGCTGTGAATCGTGAAGATGCGCCCTCCCCGATCCTTGGCAGCACATAGGATGCGCTCAAAGACCCGCATCTGGATGTCGGCGTGTTCGCGAAAGTCTTTTGATCCGTCGAGCCCGATCTCTCCAACGTAGCGCGTTTCCCCGAGTAGCGCCTCGAACAGCGGAAGCTCCTGGCTGCGCTCGTGCGCGAGTTGCGGATGAAGGCCAAGCGCCGTGCGGACATGGCGCGTCCCTTTCGCGAGCGCTGCCGTCTTTCGCCACGCTTTCGGCGTCGTCGTCACGGAGAGAACATAGATGCCCTCCGCTTCGCATTCGCGGACGATGCGCTCAGGATCACGAAACAAATCAAGATGGCAGTGGAAGTCGATCACAAAGCAAATCCTTCCGCGCGTAGGAAGACCGCCAATTCCTCCAGCCCGCGCTCCGCCACACCAAAGTACGCCTTGCGCGCGGCGGGCTGTGCGGGGAGAGGCCCTGCTTTCAGCACCCAGCGCTCGACGCTCTGCTCGCGCACGATCGCACTTTGTACAGCCACGAGATCGTCGCGCAGCTCAGGGTTCTTCATAACGTCTTGCAAGTTCGGCGACTGGTAGGACGTGCTGTCTTTGATCCCAGCCCGGTGCAGTGCTGCGCGCCGGATGAGGCAAGGTAGGCACCGGCCGCATTGCTGGTTCTTACGCTTCCAATGGCCGCACGACACGGTTTCCGCGGCGAAGGCGCGAAAACTCGCTGTGCCAGCATGAACCGCGGCCATCTCGCCTTTCGTTTTATGCACGTAAGGATTGACGATCCGTACGGGAATCTTGGCGGCGGTGATGAGTTCCTGCATCGATTCAAGAAAATGTGGATGGGCCGTTCGCGTGCTGTGCGAGCCCATGCGCCGTGGTGTCAACGGCGGATTGAGCGCGATGAACCCATTTTCGCAGACATAGAGGTCGATACTCTTCTTTCCCCGAAATTCCGCGATGGCTTGTGCTGCAAGCACGCCGAGCGCGACGAACTGAAAGCTTCGTGTCCGCATGCTGTCATCATCGGCGCCGGACCACGTGGGATAGGTGTTGACCGAGACACGCTGGCATTCCGTTGGCAGCCGACGTTCCACAGCGACCTGCTTCTTGGCGTCACCGCCGGGTGAATGACTGACGAGCAAGGGGCGCCTCTTCGCGCCGAGCAAATCCAGCGTACCAATCGCGCTGTCCAGCCCGCCGGAAAAGAGCGACACGCAATCCACCTTCGACAGATCGTAGACATCGCGCTTCCGCCGAATTGCTGGCAAGGAGGGCGGCTTCACGCCCCCGGGCTTGAAATCGAACGACCAGCGATCCGAACTCAGAAAGCGTAGCGCTTCTTCCAGTGGTGCTTGGAGCGCCTTCCATCGTTTGGGCTCGGCCAGCGGCAAGACGATATCGAAGTTACGACTCCAGGCATCATCGGCATCGCCGCGAAGGACAAAGGTATCCGCCGCCGTGATTGCCATCGCGATCGACAGAAAATCCATCGCCGCGGGGCTCGGGCGAACGGTCAGGCGGTGTGCGAGTTCGAGCACTTGCGAACCGACGCGCGCCGCGTGTGCGTAAGGCGGGGTATTGCCATAGAGCCAAACATGGATCGGGCCGCTCGACCGCCGCGGAATCTTCTTTGCGTCCTTGTGCAAGAAGAGCCGCGTCATTGCAGGCTCTCCCATTCGCGCCACACCTCGGCCACGGCGGCGCGTTCGAGCGCGACAATCTGCTGCCGCGAGAGTTTGCCAAGACCCGCGGCGAAGCGCGGCGAGAGGTGCTTGTCGACAACCGCGCGCACCAGTTCGAGCAAGTCGCCTTCGAGCTTGGTGGTTTCCGCCGGCCCCGGCGCCCGATTCCATGCATCGCTCGCAGTGTTGCAGATTTCCTGAAACAGGATCTGGCTGAAGAACTCGACCAGCATCTGGACGATCTGGTCGGGTGTGATCGCATTGGGATCGAACACCTCCGCGTCCGGCAAGACGGCGGCCATCGCTTCCTGAATGGCAGCTGCGATTAGATCGGCATCGGCATTGTCCGGGGCGAGGGCCCGCGCGATCTCCTGCGCGGCGTAGTCGAGCGATTGCCCGGCGAGATGCGACAGGTCGGCGCCGGTGGCCGCCTCACCGGTACCGCCGGACTGAAGGTCGGCCAGCGCCCTGACGAAATTCGCCCCCGCATCATAAGCGGGTCTGAAACGGCGGGGACCGATGGACGCGCCGCCTGTGGCTTCACGCGCATACTTCCCTACTGCGGATCGGAGCGATGCGGTACCCGCCCCGACCGCCGCGCGACCGAACTCCGTGCGAAATCCGCGAAAGCGCTGGCCTTCTGGCTGTGGCAACGGGACGTTTGGGGTCACGTCGGCCCATTCCGGGACCAGTGGCGAGTTGGATTTCGGACCCTTGCTTGAGCTTGACGTTCCCATCGCGCATCAGCCCTCGACCCACTCGTCGTCTTTGATGAGTGGGTTCATCCAGGTGGGCCGCTCCGGCAAGGCACGCACGAAACGGCCGAGCACTTTCCTTCCCTCGGGAGAGTTGCGAGCGAGCAGAACCGCGCCGCGAAACTCGGGTCGAATCTTGCTCCAGTCCGGGTTCTTACGCATTTCGGAGATGAGCTGCTCCATCGCAGCGATGCGTTCGGCGCCCTCCAAGGTGCCGATCGCGAGGGTCGCCGCGCGCGAGCTCATGGTCGACGTCTTGAGAAGCGCCTCAACGGCGCGCAGCACCTTGGGCGACACCGCCGCAGCCGACAAACGAAGCGGCACTGTCTCACGCGCCAAGTAAACGGCAGGGCGCAGATCGATACCGGCAAGCTTGGGATCGAGCTGCGCCCACTCGGCAACAAAGCCGAGATGCTTTTCCCATCCTTCGGGTACTTTTGCTTTGATCTCGTCCTCGGTTCCCGCCTGCTCGATGTCCTTGAGCAGCTCAGGTTTACCCAAGGATGCGGCGTTGATCGCATCGTGCAGCGCCTCGGTGGCCGCCGTGTCTGTACAGCGCTCAAATAACGCAAGCTTGGCGATGACTGCCTCATCGAGCGGCATTTTGCGTTTGCGCGCGATCGAGACGCGCATCCGCACGACATTCAAGAGTCGTTTGACGATCCGTGGGTTGCCTTGCACACGCGTGGCATGCGCCAGCATCGGGGCCATCCGGTCGGCCATTTCCAGTGAGTGCCGCAGCGGCTCGTCATCCTTTCGTGCCACGATATCCAGCGTCTTCTCTACGTCGAAAGAGTCCTCATCGCGCCAAGAGTTCTGCAGGCGCTCGATGAGATAACTGCGCAGCTTTTCGCGCTGCGCGGGATCGCTCACTGCCTGGCCGGCCAACAAAAGGAAGAGATAGGCGCGGATCTCCTGGACACCGGAGCGCGGCACACGCACCGGCATCTGGATCAACTTGTCGAGATAGTCGGCGACATGCCGCTCGCCGGGTTGCCGAAAGTGCTCCGACACCGCGTGGCGGATCATGTCCTCGTCGGCAGCGATCACAAACGCCGTCTTCGGCATGAACAGAAAGAGCCGGACCGCTTCGAGCGTGTGAATGGCATTCGGCGGCAGGCAGCGATCAAGATTGTCGATGAAGACCACAAGGGTACGGTTCAAGCCGGTCAGAACCTCGCCGAACTCCTTGCGGAAGGCTGCGATCTCTTCCGGCGGTTGCTTGCTGGGTGCCTCCCGAAGCAAGCTCTTCGACTTCTTTTCGATATCGGCGGCCGCGCCCTCGATCGCCTTTACGTCTTCCGCGTCAGCCTTGCCGGAGAAAACGTCGCCGATCGCGTCGATACCCCGTGACGCAAATCCGAACGTGGGTACACCGAACAAGGCCGCTCCGCCTTCGATGGCCAGCCCCAGCGCACGAAGCTTGTTGATCCGCGGGAGAAGATTCTTAGCCTTCTCGACCAGGCCCTCGGGCGCCGCCTCGACCAGCTCCCCGGCGACGACCGCCATCAAGGCCGCGCGCGCGTCATCCAGATCCTGATAGAGCCAAGCATCGAACTTGATGATGAAATACTTATCGGGCGTCCTGGCCAGCTCGGCCTCAACGAGACGGAGCGTGCTCGACTTCCCGACACCCCATCCGCCAAACACCCCCAAGGACAGCGGCAGCAGGTCCGGCGTCGCGATGAGCTCGGCGATCAGCTCAGCGACTTCCGAATAGTTGAGGAAGTCGATTTCGGTTTCAGTATCTGCCCACACAGGCCACAGCCCCACTTCGCAAAAGTGTTGAGCGTCAATTGTAGAGCGTCACGGCCCCGCGTAAAAGTTTTCCTGTGCGCGTGGTTGCACGTCCGGATGGACGGGCTGGGGCGCGTATCACGCTGATTTTGCTGGTGTTTCTCATTGACCTCAGCGCTGCCGGTGTAAGTGGCACACAGAGACCTGCGGCAATTTCTAAGCCGCACGCGGCGCCCTTTCTCGGCGCATCACCTCTTTCGCTCGGCGCACCCCTGCATACGGTCCGTTCGGCCGCACCCGGCAATCCAAATCGATCAGGCTCCGCCTCGACATATTGAAACCTGTGTTCGGCGAACCGGGATATTCGCGCACGATGAAGCCCGCGTGTGCGGCTGCGGCAATGACTGCGCCGTTGGCGACGTAGGCCGGACCCAACGTCGCGCCATGCGGATACCTGCAGGGGAAGTTCTCGGCAATGTGCTTGACCCAGTAGCTGCTTGAGTCGCTGATCGTCTTGGTCGCCCTTACCTCGGCGAGAAGAGCAAGCGAAAGCAGAAACTGCTCGATGCTGTCGCGCTTCATTAACTCAGCGCGCGTCGCCGCGCTAAGTGCCCGATATTGCTCCAAGGTCTCGCGCGCGCCCCCCGGCAGTCGCTCGCGCTCACCCGTTTCGATACCCCATAGCGTTAAGCGCGGATGTGCCTGCATAACAGCGTTCAACGCCACACGCGCACAACAATGGAAGAAGGGCGCGATTTCGGGCGCAAACCCTTTCTCGGCGAGATAGGACGCGAACGGGTGCCAACGGACTTCGGCCTGCAGCGGTAGGTTTGTTGTCATGGCCGCGCGCATCGCCGCATTCGTCCGAAAACCAAGTCCGCGCGCGACGGCTTCGATGCGATGCGATGATTTTACTGAAGCGAGCGTCTTCGCCAAGTCTGCCTTGATGAGATCAACAGCGGCAGGCGTCAACGCGATCCGAAGTTCGAACATGGCTGCATCCTTCTTTTAAAGGGCCGCAGTTCGCCGATTACACTGCGCCCATGAAGGAGCAGTTCAAACTTGGAAGAAGGATGCTGTCGGACGTTTGACCCGGCGACAGGTCCGAGGTGCCCAGCCCGAATCGAAGTATATGCGCTTATCCATTTCGCGGCAACGCAAACCGGAATTACAACGATGGCCCTCTCTTCGCCAAATCGGATCGTCTGGCTTTATTTTTCATCGTTGCGGCGCGTCATCGCGCACATCGATGCGAACGCGCCGGAGGAATCAATCAAGGCCGAGGCTGCGATCTGCATTATGCTTGCCGTCACTGTCGTAGAGGCGTTCTTGAACGTATACGTTCGTGTCGCGGTAGGGGAAGCGCAGTCGGCCGCGCATGCGGCAAGCGTTCAGAAAGACATCACCGATCGCAGGTCACTGGATTACAAGCTAAAGAATTGGCCGACGCGCGTTTTTGGCAAGGCGCTCGATCGCGAAGCACCCGCGGTCAAGGCTTTCATGGCGCTCAAAAGCAAGCGCAATGCGCTTGTGCACTTCACGAGTTCGCATGAGACGCTGCAGCTTCCCGCGATCACGATCGGCGGCTTGACAGATACGAGCGTGTTTGACGATCTGACCGCCGCCGATGGACGTAGCGCGCATCGCATCGCCGAGGCGATGGTCGCTGAAGTCTTTCGGCTGCGCGGCATACCGGAATCACAGATTCCTCAATTGCTGCATTTGTGGACGGGTGTACCTGCGGCTTGAGGCGAACCCGCGATCAATAGAGCTCACTGGCAACCGCGTCCATCGCGCGCTTATGGTCGGCCGACTTAAATAGGATGTCCGCAGCGGCCCACCGCGGACTACTCATGAGCTTTGTATCAATTCATAAGCAGTGCGATCGGGCCCGCAGAGTAGTTGCCGCCGAAGGGCGGTTTCGAGATTCGCGTAATGACAGAATACGGAAAATTTCTGGTGACAGGGTGGAGGAGTAGCCGCCTTATGACGGAGGGCCTACTAGCTGCGCTTCTGATTGCTCAAGGACTCCGCGAGCACAACTAGCGCATATTTGGTCGCACGCGATGAAATAGCCGCGTAGGAGCGAAGTAAGCGCATCGCTCCCTTTGTCTGAATGAACGCAAGCCCAGTGTCGCGGGCGCCCCTCTTTTTGGATCCCGGCTTGACTGAGTCATAGAAGAACATGATGGGCGTGTTGAGCTTGTCGGCAATTTGCACCAGCCGCCCCGCCGAGACGCGGTTCGTCCCCTTTTCGTACTTTTGCACCTGCTGAAACGTTAGGTCGATCGCGTCCGCAAGATCGGTCTGTGACAAACCGCGCTCCAACCGCAATGCGCGAATCTTGCGGCCGATTTCGACATCGGCAACGCCCGCACGGCGCTTCTTCATTTTGCCAGAGGCTGCAGTCTCGTCGGTCATTGCCGTCTTCCTCCTTGGTTATCAAGCTTTCGAAGAGCGAGAGCTTGAGTTGGATCAGAATCAGACCATCGTACCGAAGATTAACCCGACAGTTGAACCATCCGACGGCCTGCATCAGGAGGAGGTAGCGCGCGTGATGACTTTCAACAGAATTGCCTATTCTGTGTAGTGTCAATAATTTGGGCGAAAATACTTGAATTTTACTGCCACCTGGGGTAGCGTGCGCTCACGTCAGTTCGAAAAGCCTTGCAACTGCGGGGCTTTGGGAGGGGTCAACAGAATAGGCAAAACCATTGCATTCGCCGCCGGCGCGGTAGCCGGGACGATTGGGGCAAGGAATGCACAGAGACGACGGTCGGGTCGGCAGTCTCTATACGTCTGCCGGCCAGCGAAAATATTTGACCACTGCGGAGCGTAGCCGGTTCCTTATTGCGGCCCATTCCTGTCCCCGAGCCGACCTGCGAACCCTCTGCTTGACGCTTCTTCACACAGGGTGTCGGATATCTGAGGCTCTTGCGCTCACCCCCCAGTCGATCGAGCGCCAGGCGGGATTTGTCGCGATTCGTTCGCTGAAGAAACGCAAGCGCACCGCTGTGATCCGCGAAGTGCCTGTCCCGATCGACCTGTTCGATGCCTTGGCCGAGACGCACACATTGGAAGAACGCGACCGCCGCCTATGGCAGTTCACACGCTTCCGTGGATGGCAGCTGCTGAAGGTGGTGATGCGAGACGCATCGATTGCGGAAGGTCCGCACATGACGCCGAAGGGGCTCAGGCACAGCTTCGGGATTCATGCGATCCGATCCGGCGTGCCGCTCAACCTCGTGCAGCGTTGGCTCGGCCACGCCAGCATGACGACGACGGCGATTTACCTCGATGCGTTGGGAGAGGAAGAACGCGAGATTGCAGCGCGCATGTGGGCGACGGTGCCTGCACCGGCCCAATCACCACGTCGGATTGATAGCCAGGGCTGACGGCGCGAGCGGTCATGTCGTTTGGTTTGTTGCCGCAACGTGGCCGACTTCTGTCGCATATAATGACCGTTATGGAATAAAGCGCTGAGATCGACCGACTATCACTCCTGTTCCGACATTATGTACGTCTCGCTGCCCTACTTCAGCTAAGGGGCCAACTCCCTTATCAGCCTGGAGTTGTATTATCGATCTTGCCTTGGGCGATTTGCTCAACCAAGCTTACGATTGTGCTTCTGATGGCCGAATTCGGCAGTTGCGCGTAAGCCTGAACAAGTCGCACCGCGCCCGGCATGGATAGGCACTCGAGCACGCTAGAGTCCGCGGAAGATGACTGAGTCTTCGGCTGTTCGGCGTCGGCTCCAAGAAGTGCACCTACTGGTATCCCCAGTACCCCGGCGATGCGCGTAAGACGGCCGGCGCCGACCCGATTGACCCCCTTCTCGTATTTCTGCACTTGCTGGAACGTGACCCCGAGTTCGTCGCCCAGAGCGGTTTGCGACATGCCGCGTGCATTGCGGTAAATCCGGATGCGATGTCCGACCTGCGCATCAATCGGGTCGCGTGGTTTTGATTTCGTTCTCACTTGGGCACTTCCATTGCAGGTCTATGCTTAGCGGCGCTTCGCTTCGGTTTGATCGATGAGCCGCTTGCATTGATGAGGATGGGTAACTCGACAAAACGCTTTGATCAGCCGCATCCCTTCGCTCGTGCCGGTTCAGCGCCAACCCCGGTGCCGGGTGTCATCGCTCCGGCTTCGCCGCACAGCGAGCGCTCTTTCATGCAACCGTCTCCGGACCTCAAAATTGGTGGTTTCAACTCGGGCCAAGGCGTTGAACCGAGAGACTCAGTTGGGTAGCAATGAATGTCTCCCCACGCCGTTAGGTTGTCATTATCGCCGTGCGTGTGATATATTCGATGGCATCGAATAAATGGCTGACATCGAGCTCCGCGTTTTCAGGTACTTTGTCGTGCTCGCCGAGGAGCGGCATTTTGCCCGCGCCGCCGAGCGGCTCGGAATCACGCCTTCAACGCTGACGCATCAGATCCAAGGGCTCGAAGCTCGCCTCGGTGTCACGCTGTGCCGCCGCAAGCCCAACACTCGCGTCGAGGTTACGGACGCGGGAGTGAGATTTCTTGACCAGGCGCGGCAGGTCCTGCGTCAAGCCGAAGAAGCCCAACGGGTAGCGCGTCAAGCCGCGCGCGGCGAAATCGGCCGCATTGAGATCGGTCACATGATGTCGGCAAGCTTTGCGGGATACATCCAGGAATTCGTCGGCACGTTTCGGCGAGCCAACCCCGCGATCGAGATCGTCCTACGCCGCCAGGAGACACTCGGTCAGCTGAATGCCATTGTGGAGGGCAAGCTCGACGTCGGCTTCACGCGGCCGATGCGCCAGTATCCTCCCGAGCTGCGCGGCTTCGTCGTCTATGAGCAGCCGCTGATCGTGGCGCTGCCTGGCGATCATCCGCTCGCGCGACGCAAACGCATTCCGCCTGCCGCGCTGCGCGACGAGAAGTTCATCACGGCCTCGCTCGAATTGGATATCGGATTTCCGGTGTACACCGAATTGGTAACCGTGCTTGCGGGCTTCAAGCCGAACGTCACCATACGCGCCCCGGACATCTCGTCAGTTCTCACCTATGTTTCGGCAGGATATGGCATCAGTGTCGTCCCGCAATGCATGAGGCGATTGGGACTTCCGAATGTTGCTTACCGCGAACTGGACGTGGCTTCGCCACCACACTCGCCGATCGCCTGCGTCTATCGCCGCACAGAATCCGCACCCGCGGTAAAGGTGTTCATTCAGGTGATGAATGATCGCAAGCTACGGGACTAGACCTTTAGGACGCGCTCGTACATGCCGAAGATCGCTTTCCAGTCGCGATTGGCGGCCTGCTTGTCGTGCACGTCGCGATCCGGCAGCGCATAGCCGTGTTCCGCTCCTGGGTGGACGCGATAGCTGTATCGCACGTTCGGTCGGCCTTCGAGCGCCGCAGAAAGAGCGGCGACCGTCGCCGGAGATGCGTGCTCATCGCGCTCACCGAAGCCGCAATAGATTTCACCGCGATAGGCGTCCGCCAGACGGTGCGGCGAACCCGGCGTATCGCTTACAAGCGTGGTGCCGTGCAGGCTCACTGTTGCCCGGAAATCGTCCGGGTACGCGGCCGCCACGCAAAGCGCATGCCTTCCCCCCATACAGTAGCCGATTGACCCTTTCGCTCCGCCTTTGACAGGTTGTGTCTTGAAAAACGCGAGCACCGAGCTCACATCCTCCACGACCATTTCGTCGGTAAGCGAACGCCGCTGTGCCACTATGCGCTGCTGCTCCTGCGCCGGCAGCGCGCCGAAAGACTTCATCCGGCCATCTTCACCAAAAACCGCGAGCCGTACTTTCCCATGCCGGTAATAGAAATTCGGCACCGTGCAGTGGTAGCCGACCACGGCGATCTTCCGTGCGATGTCGAAAAGCTCTTCCCGCAGGCCCCAGATATCCATGAACAGTACGACCGCAGGGAATGGTCCGTCGCCCTCGGGATGAGTCACGAAAGCATCCATTCGGCCGGCGCCTGTCGTGATCTTGGTCATGGATTCGATCATGGCTGCCCGCTCTCCCGACAATCGCGCTAATCGAGCTTGATGTCGGCCGCCCGGATGACCGGTTCCCACTTAAGCCGGTCTTCCCGCACGGCTTGCGTTACCCGCTCGGGCGGCCCACCCAGCACCCGCATGCCGATCTGTGCAAACAATCGGCTGCCTTCTTCCGATTTTAGGTAATCGTTGATCGCGGCATTGAGCTTCAGCACGATGTCGCGCGGTATGCCGGCCGGGCCCGCGATCGCGGTCCAGCTGCCGGCGATCACATCGAAGCCGGCCTCACGCGCAGTCGGCACATGCGGCAGAAAGCCGGCCCGCTGCTCGCTGGTTACTGCCAGCACGATCGCGGACTCGACGGCGGGCGTATAGGCCGGGGATCCCGCAACGATTTGGCCGCCAAGCAGGTCCGTAATCAGCGGCGTCGTACCGCGATAGGCGATGGCGGAGCCATCGATTCCGGTGCGCGCCAGAAACAGGACGGCGGTGAGGTGACCCATCGTTCCCGCACCGGGATGGCCGATCGTCAGTTTGCCGGGGTTCTCCTTCCCATACGTGACGAGCTCCGCGAGCGTCTTGATCGGGAGTTTCGGGCTGCTGATGATAGCTTGGGGCGTATCGGAAAGGAGGATGATCGGATCGAAATCCCTGTCGTGGTCGTAGGGAATGGATTTGTACATGAGCTTATTGAGCACCGCCGGCCCGATCGCCGTATAGACGATCGTATAACCATCGGGAGCCGCCTTCGCGACCTGTGCCAATGCTACGTTGCCGCCGGCGCCGCTTCTGATTTCGACGATGAAGGGCTGTCCGAAGCGCTCGCTCAAGGCCTTGGCGATGACGCGCACGGACGCGTCGGTCGCGCCAGGGGCCCAGGGATAGACGATAGTCACCGGCCGGTTCGGCCAGTCGCGCTCCTGCGCTGATAACGGGAACGTAGTCGCGATGGCGGCAATCAAGGCACAGGCAAAAGAGAAATTCTTCACCGAGCGCATCTTGCGTCCGTCTTTGTGTCGAAACGGCAGCGCGACTGACCCTATTTTCGGCCTGTGCGAGCACAGCTGAGACTAAGCCAATCTGAAAGCAACTTCACGCAGGTCAGCAATTCGCGCGATCAGAGGTTACAAATTCAAACCTAGCCGAATCCGACCGTCCTAGGGCAACAGTTCACGGAAGAAATGAGAAGTTAGCTCGGTGTTACTAGTTGACGCCACCGCCGTCTACCCGCCAGAATAGTAGTGCAAAGTTGAAGACGGCGCGGGTCTGATGTTCCGTCGACCGATAACTTGGAATTATCAATCGGTGAGGATCGCTATTTTCTCGTTGAATTCCGATCCGCTGGGCCGATACGGGGATGAATTCACCGGCGGCCAATCGAAGTATGTTCGAGACGTTAGCGCGTATCTGATTGGCCGGGGTTGGGCCGTCGATATTGTAACCCTTGCCTCCAGGGGCGAGTTTGAAGTTGAAGCGCCGACGCACAACTGCCGAATTATCCGCATTCCGCTCGGCAGTGGCAGAGCGCTGACATATGACGACGGTGCCGATGTCATTCGCCCGCTTCTGGGTCAAATCGAAGAGTCGCTGGGAAACCTCAAAGCGATAGAGCTTTTGCTCTCGTGCTACTGGTTGAGCGCAATCCCTGCCTTGGAACTGCAGCGCTCCCTCGGTATACCTCACGTATTTTCCATGTGCTCGTCGGGCGTTACAAAGCAGATAGTCGCACATACCGTCCTGACAGAGCGCATCGGCATTGAACGCGAGGCTGTGGCACGCGCCACCGCCACAATCGCTGTTGCGCCATCTGAGATAAAGACGCTCCTGACGCATTATGAGGCGGATCCAGAGCGGATCGTGCTTATCGGACGCGGCATTGACCTGGAGAAATTTCAGCGCCGCCGGCGTTTGCTTTATGTGGGGCGCTCCACATGGTCAAAAGGCCTCGATCTCCTGTTCGCGGCACTTCGCAACGTGCGGGATCCGTCTTGGGATTTGGTTCTCCTCGGCCCGACCAACGATGACCTTGACCGCTCCCGTTGCCCGTTAGCTGACTTGCCTGGTCGCGTTACCGTTCTTGGGAGGCAGACCAATGATCGGGTTGCCGCGGAACTGGGACTGACGGACCTCCTCGTCGTGCCTTCCCGCTATGAGACGTTTGGTCAGGTGGCCCTGGAAGCAATGGCAGCCTCGGTGCCCGTGGTGGCATCTCGGGCGGGTGGCCTGGCCGATCTTGTCGATCACGGCATCACAGGACTGCTCTTCGAGCCTGGCGACGCGAACGATCTTGCTGCGAAGATTCGCCTCGCGATTTCGGATAGAAGGCGGCTCGTCGAGATGGGGGAGCGCGGCCGAGACCGCGCGCTATCCTATGGATGGGATATCGTCGGCGATCGCACAGCGAGGGTATTCAGCCGTCTTGCTAACGGTCACGCGGCCGGAACGTTACCGGAGTCACCGGCAGAACGATAAGGGGCTTTACGTGTGCGGCATTGCGGGGTTTGTAGGTCAACCTGCGATCATCGCTGAATTGCGCGCCTCCAACGCCATCGACAGAATGTTGGACCGATTAGGCTCACGCGGCCCCGACGGTCGGGGCGAATGGTCGGATAGCCGGGCAATTCTTGGACATACCCGCTTGGCCGTACGTGACCAAAGTGCGGCAGCCTCGCAGCCCATTTGTTCTCCGAGCGGTCGATTCGTCGTCCTTTACAATGGAAATATTCTGAACGTCCCTGAGCTCACATCCACTCTATCTGCCTGGCCGGGCAAGTCGACTCAGGACACGCTAGCTTTAGCCTATGCCATTGACCAAGTGGGTGTACCCGAAGCGATCTCTCGAATTGACGGAATGTACGCGATTGTTGTTTGGGATCGAACTACACAGAGCGTTTGGCTTGCGCGCGACCCAAGCGGCTTGAAGCCGCTGATCTACGGCAGGGTCGGTGGCGCGTTCTGGTTTGGATCGACGTTGCATGCCCTGCTCGGCGATCAGCATCTGGAGAAGAACTTGCTGATCGACATCGAAGCCTTGACGCTTGCCGTCCGGATGGGCTGCGTTCCCGCGCCAATGACGGTCTATAAGGACATCTTTAAACTGATGCCGGGCGAAGTAAGACATCATACCGCGACAGGCGCCCTGTTGAGCAGCATTGAAGTGAGCGCCGCGCGAGAGGTGTTGTTTGGAGTTTCCGCCGAAGACCAGGACGAGGCCATAAATCATCTCGGCGAATGCGTGAAAGCTGCCACAATTTCATCCACTGCGTCGGATCGTCCGCTGGGTCTGTTATTGTCGGGAGGCGTAGATTCGAGCCTGCTGGCATCCATCTTGGCGCCGCTTGAGTGCCTGCAAATGACTTATACCGTCGGAAGCGATGATTCGTTCTACGACGAAGCTGAAGCGGCCAATCAGGTGACCGGTGCACTTGGCCTTCCATCGAGTATTATTCGTCCTACTGAAGGCGACATCCGCTCTATTGTCAGCTCTCTTTGGAAGATCTACGACGAGCCGCTCGGCGATCCATCGATGATACCTACGTGTCTACTTTGCCGGGTCGCCGCGCAAGACGTCGGCGTAGCGTTGTGTGGCGACGGAGCCGATGAACTATTCGGTGGATATGGTAGGCAGCACGCCCTTGTATCGCTCTTTCGCGAAGGAGAGTTTGGCACGCATAATTTCTGGGAATCGCGGAGCGAGACGATCGGCAGCTTGAACACACGACTGGCCTCTTGGTTGGGCCTTGACGCACTGTCCGATATCGGTTCCCTTTCACTCATAGAGGCTTATGACGCTATTATTGCGACGGGCTCTCCGTCACTTTTTATTCGGCCCACGAAAACATGGGGCGCGTTTTTAGCGTTACCAGTCGAGGCAATCAAAAGCGACTCCGTTTTGCGCGCCTGTCGAACGCTCGACCTCGCGCTCTATTTTCCGAATGTTCTGTCGGTCAAGATGGATCGGGCGAGCATGGCATATGGACTCGAGGTGCGTCCCCCTCTGTTGTCACGTACTGTTGTCTCGGCGGCAGCGCAACTGCACGATGATGCCTTAGTCCGTGCTGGCTCGACCAAGGCTCCTCTTCGATCTTTCCTTGCAGCGTCGTTGCCGTTAGACATTTCGCAGCGAGCGAAGCGAGGCTTTTCACCGCCGTTGAAGACTTGGCTGCGGGGGTGTCTATTCGAGTGGGCAGAAGACACTTTGCATTCAGCAGATACGTTTGACCTCGGTCTGAATCGGGAAGCGCTGTTCAGCCTTTGGCGGGATCACGTGAGGGGACTGGCCGATCACACACGCACGCTATGGCCGGCGCTTACAACGCTGGACTGGCTTCGGCACCGAAGGGAAGCCGGAGCAAGAAGCCTATGCCTTCAATAATAGATCGCCCACAGCCTGCTTTCTTCCCGATAATAGGGATTTTCTTTCTCGATGCCTGAAAGGTTCACGCTCCTCAAGCTCTCGATAAAGAATCGAAGGTCGGAGTTGGTTGTTCGGTCGAGTGTAGTACCCAGCCTCTCACGCTTGTAAACGTGAAGAAACTTGACCAGCGTCATCAGTCGATTGTCCGCCATGTCATCCAGGCGCCCATTTGCCACCAACCGTTCCTTGACGAACCGACAGAGGACCTCGTCGTAGTCAGGACGGCGTACCGCAGCGCCGGTTTCGGCAAATGAGACATATGAGAAGAGCGCAAGGATCTTGATGTACTCGTATTCGAGCAGATCGGCGAGCTTGAGAGCTTCCCCGATCATGCTGCAGCCCGCCGCACCCTCTTTGCGTTCGTGAAAGAGCCAGTTGCCCCAATTGATGTAGTTCTTGGCAAGTTGGGCAAGCAATCCAAAATGTCTCGCCAAGGCTTCTATTTCTTCAAAAAGCCGGAGGGGGGATGAAGCCGATCGGCGGAGCAGCGCCGTGACGTAGGAGAAGTTTACTTTCTGAATAACGATCTCTTCGACGTCCGCAGTTTCTTCGGCAAACCGCAGAGATTGCTCCCAAAGCCGCACAGTACGGTCCGGGCGACCGGCCTCCAAGAACGTAGCCCCGAGTTCGCGAAGCGATCGTGACAACTCAAGTCTATTCTTCTGCCGTCGCGAGATTGCGGCGGCGCGCCGATGCGTTCGAGCCGATTGCAGGAACTGCCGCTGATTCTTCTGTATGCTGCCGAGCCGATTGAGAGCTTGGACAAGATAGGGATCATCCTGCTCCAGCTGAAGAAACCGGATTGCCGAATTCGCCTGCGAAGAAGCCTCAACATGATTTTGTCGATACATTTGGTATCGAGACCAGAAATAGGCCGCGCGCCCAAGCAGACTCGACACGTGATTTGAGTATGCTAAGAACTCGAGCCGCCGGATGTAGTCCGTACCCCAATCGGGTCCATGGCATAGATAACCTAACTCGATGATCCACGTGAGGAGGTTAGCTTCTGACGTCGCCTCGCTTGTCGGGACACTCCTGTCGGCCGACCTATCGAACAATGAGAGCGTCCGACATGCGATCGAAAGCGCTTCCGGTCGACTGAGCTTGCTCCTTGAGGAGGTAAGATATCCTAACAGTAGCTCTGCTGCACCATATGGATCACCGGCGCCGGCGATGTGATGGGCCTTCCTCGTCGGAACGCAAAGGGGGTGTTGAGGACCGACTGCTTCAAGAAACTGCCTGATTGATTTGTGGACCGTCTGCTTCCTGTGCTTTGTAATCGCTCCAAGAATGATTTCCCTCGTCAATTGATGCTCAAAACGCAGATCCTGCGCCTCCTCTCCGCTGTCGGCTATAATGCCGAACTTAAGCAGTTCGTTTAGACAATGCTCTCCGTCGCCACCTGCGCTGTAGATAATTAGGTCACTCGGGAAAATGCTGCCCCATAGTGCGGCCAATTCAAGAACGCGTACCGCCACCGTATCTGCTACTTCGGCGCTGATGCATTCGATCAGGGCGGCGACTACTCCGGAATAGTCAGTGAAGTTCAATGACGTGTTTAGCTGGCTTAGCCTAAACTTTTGTCCCTCGTCGACGGCTGCGAGGATGTCCTTCGCGCTCAAGAGCTCGAGAAGAAGCTTCAGTGACTGAATATTCTTGATTTCAAGGAACTGTTTCAAGAACCGATGCGTCTTGGCATCATATGATATCTCACTCAAGATGTGGCGAATCGTTGAGGATATCGATGTTGCATCGAGTCTGATGACTAGAGTCGAATGGAGCGCTTGGCTCTTAATGATCAGACGTTCGATATCGGAGCTTCTGAACTCGGATGGGCGAGCGGTAAAAATGAAGCCCTGAGCAGGCCGCGTCAACAGGATGCGCATCAATGCGGGCAAGTCGGAGCTTTCGCATAGATGTATGTTTTCAAGAACGATGACGTGGCCGGCACCAGATTTAGTCAGGCGTTCAAATCCCACGCTCAGTTCGGCCTCTTTCGAGAGGCCGGCGTTCAGCTCGCTTGCGGGCCTTCGCCCAGGCATTTCCTCGTCGATGGCGTCGAGCGGGCCGAAAGAGCCGGACGTAGCACCATTGATTTGCTCGATAAGCAGGTCAATGAACCGGGTTGTCTGGTCCATCCTGTCGGCGTCGACGTGTATGGCCCCCACTCCCGCAAGGCGAATAGCCTCTACTGCCAATGTGCTCTTCCCCGCGCCTGCATTTCCCAAAATGTATGTATCTTGCGCTCTCTTGATCTGCTCCGCGACCTTCTCGGATAACCGGAGCGGATCAAAAAACTGACCCAGGACAGGCGCAGCCGTAGGAGCGCGTACGCGCGAGACCAGGTTGACCGTCGCGTCGCTCGTACGTGATGTGAGAGTTAGTTCGCCATTGGCGTGTGCGTGCAATGCCGTTGCTGGCAGAGCCATCTCCGATTTGGCAAAGGCATCGACGGTCAAAGTGCCTAGATGCCTTCGTCTATCATGTATGTCGATACTGGCTCGCTGAAATCCGGAATTGACCGCGATCAACTTTAACAGTCCCTGCGGGTGGTCGTCAGATGCCGAAACTTCGCAGCGCAGGATACACTCGATTGGATTGAGACGGCGAACAGGCGCCTTCGAGATCTCGTTGGCAAAGTATCGACGCTGCAACTCGGGGCGATCGAGGATCAAACATTCGAGGTGCTCTTCTTCGATGTAGCTAATGCCAAGTCGAAAGTCCTTGAGCTGTGAAAGGCGCTTGATCTGGTCTTTTGCCTCGTTGGAAAGCTTGTGGTTGGTCATGAAGACAAGCGCCGGCACGCCCTCTGCTCTTGCAAATAGAATGCACTTCGAGATTTCCTCGAGCGGCACCGCCCGCGGTTGCCGGGCTAACCGGCTCTTGCACTCAACCCAAAAAGCAACGCGGCGTTGCTGCACGGGAAAATTGCCGAGAATCTCCAGTGCATCGATGTCGCGCCCCTCGTCACCCCCGCCGAGCGATCTGAGTTCTGCGATATACCCGTGATCCTCTACGATTTCCGCGCAGAGACGTTGAAAATCCTGCCAATCGCCCTTGAAGTTTTTCCAGTTCAATAGCCGCATGATAGCTGCAGACCGACCCATAATTCCAAGTTATGTGCGGTCTCCATGAAGGCGGCATAGATTGTGAGTTGCCACGCTGCCAGAAAGAGCTGCCACGGTTGTCTTGCCGCGTTTGCCAGTCTGGTCGCAGTTAATCGTGAGCGCAGAAGTTAGTGGCGTCAGAGTACCGCCTGCGCCAAGTTCGATTCTGTCTCAGGATTGGTGTCGCCACATGCAACTCCGCGTAGCCGCTGACGAATTTTTGCAATTTTGCGCCGTCGAGCGACAGCTGTCGCAGCATTCGGTTCAGGCCTACACTGCTGACTTAGCTGATTTTTGCTCTTGGCAACCGGCTGGCGCGACCACCGCGGACACAACCGAACCCACGCTCAGGGCCTATCTCACGGAGATGCTTGGCACGAGGAAATTAGCCATCGCAACCGTCCGTCGTCGCTTTGCGTGTTTGCGAACATTCTTTCGGAGGCTGGCAAGCCTCGGTGAGCTACCTGATCCCTTCGCCAACTGGCGTCTCCAACTTCCCCGTCGAAAGCGGTTGCCGCGTGCTCTCTCGCGGTCCGAGGTGTCGTCGTTGCTGCGATCGTCTGACTCCTTTGGATCTACCCAATTCGCCGAACCTGACGCCGGCCTCGGCTTGGCCATACTTCTGATGGTGTCGACTGGAATCCGTGTTGGGGAGTTGTGCAAGCTCACAATTGATGATGTTTCTCCCGACGGGACCTCGCTTAGAATCCAGGGAAAGGGCTCGCGCGATCGAATTGCGTACATTGCCGACGCCGCTCTTCGAGCTAAATTGCGAGGATCAGTTCAGCAGCTTCGAAAGGTCGCAAGTAGCTACGGAGCGCTATTTGTTAACCGTCACGGACTGCCGATGAAGCCTCAATCTATTCGGTCAAAGTTACGCCGCTATGCGAGCGAGGTCGGCCTTTCTCGACGAGTTACCCCTCATATGCTCAGGCACACCGCGGCAACACTTCTTATCGAAACGGGCGTAGATATAAGATTTGTTCAGCGTCTACTGGGTCATTCGAGTATCGCGACGACCGAGATCTACACGCATGTGTCGGACGAAGCGTTAAGGGCAACGCTTGAACGTGCAGACGTACTCGGAACATTCGCATAACACCGACTACTTGCGACCAAGTTCTGGATCCGCCGCCTGGCTGCGGCGCGCCTGCGCGCGCATATGACACCAACGCCGCATAACTCCAGATTATGCCCCGCGTCATTGCCGTTGGAACCAGCATCCCAGAATTCGTAGCGACAAACGAATACGTCATTTCTCTAGCTCTAGAGCTATCGAGCAAAGCGTACGTGGGAGAAATCGACGAACTCGAGGGCAGCATTAGGTCATTTCTCGAGAGTGCAGGATCTAAGCAGCGTTACTGGCGTTCAGGCTTGTCGAAGCCGGTGGAACACATTTCTGACGCGTGGCGAAACTGCATCGCCAAGCTGGAGAAAGGCGCCCTGGCAAAGATCGGTATTCTGATTTACTGCGGTATAGATCGAGGTGTCGCGGAGCCATCGCACGCAAGCCTTTTGGCTCAGAAATTCGATCTACGGAGCGTGCGAACATTCGACATATCGGACGCTTGTATGGGATGGTTCACAGCGACGCAGGTAGCGCGCAACTTCGTCACGCTAGAGAAGCCTTATTGCGCAATCATTTCAGCCGAGTTTCCATTAGAAATGCCGGGAAAGGTCTATCCTCCCGCATTCACGATCAGGAATGCCGAAGATCTTCTATGGAAAGCTGCTGCATTAACGCTGGGTGAGGCAGCTTCGGTGACAATTGTCGATCCACTTGTTCCGCTCCAGAGCGTTTTCAAGTCGAACAGTAGCCTTGCCGACGTCTGCTGCGTTCCTTTGATCAGGCCTGAACGGTTCGTGGATTCCACCAGGCTATTGCCAAAGTTGTCTGACGATTGCTTCGTGGCTCATGCGCCAACAATGGCCTCCGCCGCGTACCGTGAGGCTCAAACGGTTTTGGCTGCATATGTTCGTGAAAATGGAGAGCCAGATATAGTCCTGCCTCACATGGTTTCGCAGACAGGACCTGCTCATGCTTCAAAACATATTCTCAAAGAAAACACGATTCGTAACTGCTTTGAGTTCTTTGGAAACGTCGCGACGAGCTCGATACCTGTTGGGTATGAGTATTTCGATTGCGCCGACAAAGGCGGCTCCCATATTGTAGCGTGGCTCTCTGCTGCTGGCATGAGCCACTGCGTCGTCCGATTATTGTAATCTCATGGGCTGAATACTGCGGCAATTGTACTGGTAAACAGGGGTGCCAAAGCAGCCAATCCCGCTTGCGCAATTGACTTGTAGGATATGACCTCAGATATCTGATCATAGAAACTAGGACGCCTACCGCGGCGCTTGGCTTCCCGTTGAATGTGCCGGGTGTGGTGAGCAATCCACCACAGTGGTAGAACGACGACAAGAACGGTTGTTGTCGAATAACAGGCAGACCAAAATATACTCATTGCATGGCCATTTTGAATATATGCTTCGCGAGAAGCGCCAACCCTAATCCAATCTCTGCCAATTTGCATCAGCGTTACCGTGGCGATTGTGCTGGTCGTAAAGACTACGGTAGTTAGTCCAATTAACTGAGTCAGATTTCTCTTCAACTCTAGGATGCCAGACCTATCAAGATTGCTCGCACCATGAGTAAATTTTATTGCTTTATGAGAGACCCAAAATGACGCCATCACTGCTGCCGCAATGCCCACGAAGATAAGTGCTACTGGAAACACAGCAAACAGCTGAAATGTAGAGTGTATTAAAGGTATAGAGTGCCGCGCGAGCAAGAACGCTAGACGAGGGTCACTTTCCAACGGCCGTACCCTATCATCATAAGATTGGCTCACAACTTTTATGTCCAGATAACAAGCGATTAGAAAGACTGAGAAGATAATTAGAAATGTAATAGACGAGTTTCTCAAGATGCCTTTGTACTCGCGCTTGGTTTCACTCCTTCTGAGTTGTTCGCAGAAGAAGATTATGCTGCCGGCGCATAGCAATATGTGCACGCCGCCTGCGGTAGCGTAAAGAATCAGAGATCTAAAGTTGATGTTCGTCTCACCGAGACTGTGTTGTGCCACCCCCATGGACCGTGGAACGACAAATTGAAACACTAGACAAAGGACTAAGACACCGAGTGCGGTACCCAATGCTGTCGCAGCGCCGAGTCGGCTTGGTCTTTCCAGCGTTGAATCGAGATCCATAATCTGGAGTTATGTGAGGTTGATTCGCATTGTGAATTGTAGGCGCTCCTTGCAGCACGTCATGGTAGCAGATATTTCGGGCTTGAGAAGTGGCAATTTCACAACTTGCTCTCATGGAGAGCTCGGGCGACAGCGGCACCGACTTGTCCAGCCGGTTTGAATCCAAGTTCGCGGCGCGCACGTGAGATATCGAAAACCACATCATTCTTTAGATACGCTATTCCGACATCGCCGAAGAGCGGAGCGATTTCCGGCAATCGCTCCCCGACATACGGGCGCAAGAGGCGAGATGCTCGTTGGAAAACGATGTGCGGTATCGGAAGAATGGGCCCCAACTTAAATTGATCCGGAAGCATTGCGGCTATTCTTGAAATCGCCATCGGGGTACCTGATGTCGCATTATAAACCCTGCCTACGGCCACATCCTGCGTAATGCAACGCCACAGAAGGTCACTTACATCGTCCACATCTGCTAGGTCGATGCGGCGTGAGCCACCGCCCGGTATCAGTAGCATGGGCAAGGAGGCCAGGGCGCGCAACATTCGAATAAGGTGACGATCTCCTGGCCCGACGATTATGCATGGCCTGACAATGACAGTTTCCAGGCCCTCGGTAGCTGCGGTCTCGACAAGGATCTCCGCCTTACGCTTAGAGATCCCATAATCCGACGCAGGTCGCACAGGCGCATCTTCGGCAATTGGAGAGCAAGCATCTGGCGCATACACGGAGACAGAACTACAGTAGACAAAACGGCGCACGAGGTTGATCTGAGCCGCATTTAGAAGGCGACCGGTAAGTTCGATGTTGACTTGACGATAGTGTTCTTGGGTCTCGGGGTCATTGGCCGAGAACGGCGCCGCTGCAGAGACGGCCCCGGCCAAGTGCACGATACAGTCGACCCCTTTTAAAGCATGATGGAGGGCCTCGTCATTCGTAAGCTCGCAGCAAACGACACGAATGCCAAGACGGTCGAGAAATCTGACATCGGAGGAAGGACGGGAATGTGCGATAACTGTCTTGCCTTCACGACACAGGCGAGCCACTAGGCTGTGGCCAATCATGCCCGTCGCTCCCGTCACGAGGATCGCGCTCATCGCACTCTAAAGGCCGAGTTTAGACCAGAGCCAACCCCACGCCACTTTTGTGATTGAGCAGATGCTAAGTCTTGGGTATGCACCGTCGAAGCCGCGGTCGCAGGCGTCGGCTTTTGCCAGATACTCATACGGAGACGCCGCGGTCGGCAATTATTTTTCGGTAGACTTGCAGTGCTGGTGTTGTCCGTCGGATCAGCATTGGATCGCCGTCAAGGTCTACGTGATAGAGGCCGAAGTCGGAGCCCGGCCCAAACGTGCTCGACCACTCGCGATTCGACGTGATACTCCATGCGACAAACGCGTTCACATTAACGCCGTCAGCGACCGCTCTCTGCACCTGCTCGATATGCGATTCGTAGAATTCCGCTCGCTTGATGCCATCGGCGACCTCCACGCAGCCGATCTCAAGGACGTATACTGGAAGATGGGGGAACATCCGTGAATGACGGTTCAGTATGCCGTAAAGGGCTTCCGGGCAAACTGGGGCATGCTCGTACCATCCAGTGGTTAGCGCTTTAGCCAGATTTTTCACGCGAGCGACGTTTAGAGTTCGAAGGGCCCAAAAATAGTCAAGGCCGACGTAATCTTGAGTGCCGATGCAGCGTTCCGGACATAGAAATTCAGGTAGCCTGCCGGCCTGGCCGAGGTGCCACCAACTAGTGCACAAGACCGTCGCAAAGATGCTGAACGGCTCCAGGAAGCGCTGGAACCGGCCAGCGATTGATTGAAGAATAGATTTCCGCTGCACCGTGTCGGCCGGTTCCGACGTCGATCGCTTGCGGTTCCCTCGTTCGAATCGATCCAAAGCCCCGCTCCGTGTAGCTACAAAATCGATAAGTCTTTGCAGCCAAGCTGGCAGCCCGAGTATTGCGGGGTTCGCGCCAACGCGCGCTTGTGGGTTGATTCTGTGAATCGCTTCCCGGCTAAGCCGATGAGCTTGAAAAAGATTGGGAATGAGCCGTCCAATCATCCGCAATTGGTGACTCAAGCCGCATTCATCTGGAAGTCCTGGATGGAATGCATAGTCGCGCAGCCACCACGGTCGAATATACCCGAAACAAAGTATGTTAGGTTCGTTGAGCGTTATCCAGTCGTCCACCCGTGATCCCAAAGCAGCCGCGACCGCGGCCGCATAGGCGGCAAACCAATTGGGGAAATCAGGAGAGGTCATTCCTCCCCTTTGTTCGATGTGAGGGGGCCAGACGAAATGATGCAAGGTCACCATTGGCTGCATGCCGGCCTCGCATACGGCTTCCGCCACCCGCTGGTAGTGCGCGAGCGCCTCGCTATTGAATCTACCTGGCTCCGGCTCGACCCGCGCCCAAGCTACCGAAAATCGAAAGACCTTGCAGCCCGCATCCCGCGCCAAACCAATGTCCTCGCGATAGCGGACGGCGAAATCAGTTGCTTTTCCCCGCTCCTGCCGTCCGCGAATCCGGTCCCAGATGTCGCGGACGTCCGGATAGCGCTCGTCAAGGGCTTCGCATTGGTGATCGGCGGTTGCGACGCCGAAGCGAAATGAATCCGGAAGTTTCGGAAGAGGTTGCCGAAAATGCCGAGTCATATTCGCCCTCATGTGATATAACCATAGATAGAAAAATCGTGCTACGGGCAACCCCTTGAATGAAAAGCGTAGTCATCGCGCTTGGATCACGAGGCGATGTCGAGCCGTACGTCGCGCTGGCGACGAGGATGGCAGGAGCCGGCTACGACATTGTGATGGCCACCCATGAAAGCATGCGGGCTGTGGCAGCAGCGCATGGTCTGAAGGCGCACGCGATGGGCGGAGATCCGCAAGCCATCCTGCAGCAAGACGACGGACTTGCCTGGATCAATAGCGGCGGTAACGGATTTCACTTGGCCCGAGGGCTTTACAGTGTAGCCGAGAAGATCTTCGAGGAAGCATTCTCCAACTGCATGGAACTATGCCATGATGCGGAGCTTATTATTGCCTCGCGCCTCGCAGTAATTCCGGGACTTGTGATCGCGCGTCACACAGGTGCTCGGTGCATCCCGGCGTACACGCTCCCGGCTCACCCCACTGAAGCATTTCCTTCGATTTTAATGCCGTTCGACGCCTCGCTTGGCGGACCCGGAAACCGCTACAGCCATATTGTCACTGAGCAAATCTATTGGCTCTTGTTTAGATCATTACTCAAGCGATGGCGTTCTCGCATGCAAGAACGCAATGAGGTTTCGATTGCGGGGGTATGTGTTCCTCACCAAATGATCCATGGACCGGGGCTTCTAGGAGCCAGTCCAGTGGTCGTGCCTTCCGAAAAAGGGGACCCCGTAAAGCCAACTGGTTACTGGGTGCTAGACAACACACGTGGCTGGTCTCCACCGGCCGCACTAATCGACTTCATCGCTGCTGGGCCTCCTCCGATCTGTATTGGTTTCGGCAGTATGCGAGTGCCGGCACCGGAGCGGCTCGCTGCCATTGTGGGGGCTGCCCTAAGGGAAAACGGAACGAGGGCCATCGTTCTTACCGGCTGGGGAGCCCTACAAGCGGTTGCGCCTGACGATCACATCTTCGTGCTGGAAGAGGCGCCCCACGCGTGGCTCCTGCCACAAATGAAGATGATGATGCATCACGGTGGCGCCGGTACGACTGCGGCTTGTCTGCGGGCCGGCATACCTTCAGTCCCGGTCCCATTCTTTGCCGATCACATGTTTTGGGCTCGGCGCCTTTGCGCTTTGGGGGTTGCTCCAGCTCCGATTCCGCTACGTCAGATCACGGCTGCGCATTTGGCGTCATCGATAAAGCAGGTAAGTACCAATCCCGATTTTGCCAAGCGAGCGGCCGATCTTGCCGTCCGTCTCATGGCTGAAGACGGTCCGGGTGAGGCGATACGTATTATTGATCAGGCCGTAACGAGTTGAGGAGGCGTCATCGTGGAGGTGCCACAAGTTGATTGGCCGATTAGAAAGCACATGTGTGGCACCAACCGGCTGATCACGCACGTGTTCCGGTTGCTTACGCTGCGTGATTCTTGTCGCAGCGCAGTGACGACGCCGGAATCGGATGTTGGACGGTCCTCCGGCGTGCCCACACCGAAGGTGCTCAGGTCATGTTGACGCCTCCACATGCGAGTGACCCATGTGGATGAGATACCCGTGCGCTCAGCGGATCGTCAGCCGCAGCAGGTTACTGCGGCGGTGCACAATTGGGCTGTTAGCCCGCATTGAACTTCTGTTACTCGCTGGCCATAAATGCGCTCCGCTGATGGCGACGTTGCGAGAATGCCGACGCGGCTCTGAGTCGCTATTGACCGGCAACGAAATGTTCTTGCTTTACTCGTTGGCCCGCGCGCAACGCGACCTGCACGGTGCCATGGCCGAAGTGGGTGTCTACGAGGGAAGTTCGGCGCGTGTCCTGTGCGAAGCAAAGGGCGAACGTCCCCTACATTTGTTCGACACGTTTGCAGGCCTGCCGCGACCTGCGGATCGCGAAGCGAAGGTGTTCACGCTGGGACAACTTGCCGTCCCCCTTCCTAAAGTGCGAGCTCTGTTGGAGAGCTACTCCAATGTGCATTTCCATGCAGGCCTATTTCCCGATACTGCTGCCCCGGTAGAGCATCTACGTTTTAGCCTCGTGCACCTCGACGTTGATCTTTATGCCAGCACGATCGCCGGTTTGCGGTTTTTTTATCCACGCATGCTCCGTGGCGGCGTGATTATCTCGCATGATTACTCAGTACTTCCGGGTGTCGCTCGCGCGATAAATGAATTTTTTTCCGACAAGCCGGAATGTCTGATTGAGCTCCCCACGACGCAAGCGATGGCGGTAAGAGTGTAACGATTTTTTCGAAGCGACCTTAGTAGTGCTCGGCGTTCGGTTTCTGCGGGTATAGCCGGGTGATGCCTGTGACGGGTTGCTCACCAATCGATATCCGATAGGAACGAGTTCAGAGACTCTCACCAATAATCAGCGGTTATCTTCGGAAGGCTGAGGTTCCACGCTGCGTAGGTTTGCAGTCTGTTGTCTTGGCAAGGCCTTTGCCCTTGCGATCACTGCCGACAACGGTGACGATACGCGCTTCCGGTTCGATGATAATCGCGAAACGTGTGCGCCACGCCCCCAGGCTCTCTCCCGCCAGACAGCGAGAGCAGCCGACGCAAATCGAGTGGGCTTGTCTTGAGCAGCGGCGGGCAGTGCCGCTCCGAAATTTGGTCCAAAGCTTTGTCGCAGCCAGTCTCAATGCAGTTGATTTGACTAGTGGAGTTGTGTCTGAGATATGATACGATCAAAGTTAGAAGCGGGAGTGCTTGACAATGGGTCAGGAAGGATTCGCGCCAGGCAAGCAGGTCGGAACCACTTATATCAAACCGGTCGGTCAAGGCTGGAAAAAGGTTACCTATACGGTGGTGGACGGCCTCGCGGTGTTCGAAGGATGCATTGTTCTCGGCACTGTGGAGGAGATGAAGGCGGTCGCCGCGTTCATCGAAAACAATCCCGGCATTTTGCATCCCAACACGCAGCATCTTGGCGTTGCCATCAAGGGCCAGCAATTCCGCTGGAAGAACCGCCTTGTCCCCTACGAAATTGACCCGAACCTGCCGGACCAAGCGCGCGTAACCGACGCAATCGCACACTGGGAGGAAAAGACCCCCTTCAGGTTCGTCGTACGCGATCCCGCCAAGGAAGAGCATAGGGACTATGTCGCCTTCGTGCCCGGCAGCGTCTGTTCTTCGGCCATTGGCCGCAGAGGCGGCCGGCAGCGGGTCGTGCTCGGTCCGCAATGCACGAAAGGCAATGCGATTCACGAAATCGGTCACGCAATCGGCCTGTGGCATGAGCAGAGCCGTGCCGATCGCGAGACCTTCATCGAAATCTTGTGGGAAAATATCGACCCGGACGCGACACACAATTTCGATCAGCATGTCGTCGACGGCGTGGACCTTGGCGACTACGATTATGGCTCCGTCATGCACTATCCGGTACATGCGTTCTCCAAGAACAACCAAGATACGATCAAGCCGAAGAAGCAGACGAACGCCACCATCGGACAGCGCGACGGCCTCAGTCCGCTTGATATCGCGGCCGTCAACAACCTCTAGCGCATGCCTCGGTACCGATGCCTAACGAGTCGTTGATTTACGAGAATCAGGGGGTCGCCGGACCCGGGATCCATGCTCTCATCGTCGGCGTGAGCGAGTATGCGTTTCTTCCGGAGAACGACGACCTGCCGCGGGACGAAAGCTGGAATTTCACCAGGCTGACGTCGGCGGCCATCAGCGCCTACCGGATCTATCGCTGGCTTGAAGAGCACAAAGATGATCTGCGTCTGAAGGTCAAATCGATCAGGCTCCTGCTTGCGTCGTCCGCTGCGGAGAAGGCGGCCGAGCCGGCCCTGCAGACGCTCGCGACGCCGGTGCCAACCTGGCAAGCATTCAAGGACGCCGCATGGGAGTGGCGTACAGCCGCCAGCAATAACCTTGAGGACATAACGTTCTTCTATTTCGCCGGTCACGGACTGCAACGCAGCCCGGAGGAAGGCATCTTGGTGCTTGCCGACTTTGCCGAGCCTCAGACTTCGAAGCTTTCGCGCTGCGTTTCGTTCGGCGAGGTCCGCAACGGCATGGCGTTGACGGACGAGATACCTTTGATCGCACAGACCCAATTCTATTTTGTCGACGCTTGCCGGGTACGGCCGAGTGATGCGCTGAACAAGTTGGTCAATCCCAGGCCCGCGGAGATTTGGGATGTCCTCTTGCCGACAAATGAGAAGCGGGCAGCCCCCGTGCTCTTCAGTACCGTCGACAACGCCATCGCGCTCGGCCGCGACGGACAGACGACTTACTTCGCCGAAGGACTGCTGCTGGCGCTCGACAACGCGGCGGAGGATCCGGACGACAGCAATGACGGCCCGCCGGTGTGGCCAGTGACGTCGACCACTCTGAAGACCGCGCTGGATAATTTCTATGCCAGGCACAAAGTCGGAACGAGGGTGACGCCGGGCGGTTGGCAGGGCGCCCCGATCTTGCGATATCTTCCCGGACCTCCTGACGTCGATGTCGAAATCTTTCTCCGTCCCGATCTGCTCACGGGGGATGGAAAGATCGTGCTCTGCGACGACGATTGGGTACCGCTTCATGAGATCGCCCCTTGCCCGACGATACCCATCCAGCGCAGGATCAAGGCAGGAATTTACCGGCTGTCCTTCGAGTCCCCGCGTATTACAGCCAGCCCTTATAAATCGAAAAGCAAGGCGCTTAGCCAGCGCGCGGCCGTCTGGCCGCATGATCTCAGTTCCAGATTCCGGCCAGGTGACTCATGAAACCGGTTTCCGATCCGGGATTTATCACCGTTCGCCTGGATAAGCTGTCCGGCCGCCGCTGGGGCGGAGATGTTGCGGTCGAGGTGCGCGATCCCAAGACCTTTGCGTTGAGGGCACGCGGCATCGTCGGCGAGCCGCTCAACGTGCCCGCGGGGAAACACTGGGTGAGCGCGATTCTGCCGAATGGCGAGCAGCTCTCGGCGGACGAATCCGTATCCATCGGTGTTGGTGAGGCAAGGGAGGTCCTGCTGAACTGGACCGACGCGGACGTTCCGGCGTCGATGGAAACGGGTGCTTGGGTAGACCGGACGAGGCGTGCGGCGGATATTCTTGCGCCAGCCTGGCAACTCTTCACGCGGGTATTCGCCGCACAAATTCGTGGCAACTGGCTCGCGGCGCGAATGGGGACTTCGCCCATGCCGGAGCGGGACAGAGTTTCCAACCTGACCATGGACGCAGCGTTCGGCGATCTGCCCGTCCTCCTGGAAGTGGCCAGCGGAAACGAGCTTCCCACCTATTTCGCCGTACCGATCGACGGCGAGAAGGGTCGGACGACGTCGGAATGGCAGTATGATGATGCGACGAAGCAGGTGAAGATCCGATTCGACTTCCATGACGATGAGCTGAACACGTTCTTTGACTACGTGCAGGTGGGATTTGCGCAGGAAGCGCGCTCGATTTCACGAAGACTGATCAGTCAAGCGGAAGAGTACGCCGAGGATCGGAAGTCGCCGCTGCGTGCCGTTCTCGCCGCTTACGTCCTGTTGCGCGCCAACGAGACGGAGGGCCTGCAGGCCTGGAGCCGTCGGCTATCCGATCAGTACGCATGGCTGCCGGACGGCGTTGCGTTGCGGATCGAGTGCCTCGCCCGCGACGGCAAGCATCGTGAAGCAGCGGAGCTGATGCCGGAACTTGTCGCGCGCGGTGCCCCCTGGTTCCGTTCGGGTGTGGCCTATGTGGCCGCCCGCGCGAAACTCTATTCCACCGTGCGTGCAACGCCGAGCTCCAACTTCACCCTCGCTCCGGAAACCCACCAGCTCATCGCGCGCCTCGCGGGAGAGATGGATACGCTGATGGCGTCGCTCGACCTCAATGAGATGATTTCCGTCTATCGCGATCTGCCTCGTCTGACGTGATGCCCGTCGGCCGCTTGCCGTTATTTTCAGATCTTTCGCACCGTGACGACCGCGCCGGTTTCGCCCGGCGACCACGGATGGGCGGCGGTGCTTAGATAGTCTCCGCGGCGCAGGTCCGCGGGGTTGGTGCGGCGGATTTCGGCCTTCAGCACATAAGACGCAGACGCCGGCAGAACCGCCTCCGGCAGCGGCAGGTGAAATGGAATTTCGGCGGGCCGACCCGAGATTTGATAACTGCGCTCGGCCACGATCCGGGAAGGTGCATCCAGGTAAGTTACGTCGAGCAGCGCGACGACGAGCAGGGCCGCGTCGAGCGGTTCTGGACTCTCAAGCCGTACGATGCCGGCGATATCGGACATGCTGTTCGCCGCAAGTTCTCGTCACGTATCGATCTGCGCGACCGCGCCGGTGCATGGCAACGGCCGAGAAGGCCGCAAGTCCGGCCCGAGCAGCGACGCATAGTTGACGGTCGTTACGGCGCGCCGTGTCAACTCTTGATTTTTGTGAAGGTCGTCGCGAATCCCTTGACCACGCTGTCGATGCCGAAGCCCCACAGAAATGCCCAGCAGTAGTCACCGATAGTACCGAAGGGCTTGTCCACGTAGCGGTCAAGCAATCCGGTGATTGCAGCGACGATGATCGCAATGGCCAGCAAGCCCATGTCGACACGTTGGATACCGCTCAAGATTTCCCGTATGCGCCCGACAGCTTCGCCGGGAAGGGCCGTTACTCGAAGCGGGGCAACGCTATCGGACGTGCCGTCCTGATACACAATTTCCGCGCCGACCGTAAAGTCCCCAGGTATCGCGTGATTGTGCGTCATCCTCACAGTGCGACCCGGATTATAGCTGCCGTCGATTGTCCACCGAACGGTCCTGATCGGCTTGCTCGGCGTCGGGTCGATCTCGAACTGGATCGGACTTCCGGCACGCCGATTTGCCGGGTTCGGGGTCGCCTTGATGCCATAGCGAATGACGATTGCCGGGGCCACGGCGTCACTCGGCATTTGCAACGCGGTATCAATCGACTGGCGCAGGTCGGCGAGAATTTGGCCGATATCGGCGTCGGCAGCGACGATCTTCGTGGCGGCCTGCTCCGCCTTGGTTGTGAGCTCCGCACGCTTCGGGTCGGTGACGCTCGCTATGTCGGGCTTCATCGCCTCGATTGCGGCCCGCGCCAAACGCCCGCGCGCAATTACGAATGTGTCCTTTATCTGGTTAACGCAGTCCAGCGCTTCCTCAGCGTGTCCCGCGTTGTGAGTTTGACTGCACCGTTCCAGCTCCGCCTGAATTCCATCGAGCTCTTGCTTTGCCGATCCACCGTAGAGCGTAAGATCACGAGTTGCCTTATCGAGGTCCTGCTGGAGCTTCTTCAAGGCATCGCTCGCGGCGGCGTCGGTCGTTGCAAGCTGTTTATGCAGCGCCGTGACATCGGTCTCGAGTTGCTGGATCAGTGCGTCGGTTGTTTGATCGATTTCGATGCCGTCAATCAGATTTCGCAGACGCACGGTTAATTGACTGTACTCGCGCCGGGTCGCTGTTCCGCCGATGGCGATCGCCAATGATTCCAGGCGAACTTGCAGATTCGTGAGACGATAGGCCGAGAGCTGACGCGGCCGCCAAATGCGCGCCAGGTAATGGACAAGGGAGCCCGCGAGGACGCCCGCGATGATCACCAGGAGCGGTAGGAACCAGCCGTCTCTCACCCAAATCGAAATCGGCACCGACACGGATTTTGCCAGGCCGGGCGCAGTGAAAGTCAGTTCCGTTTTGAAGTCACCGGCCCGTTGCAGACCGTCCAAGACCAGCATGCCGGAGCCTCGCGATCCGCTCGCAATCTTTAACTCCGCGGGATTGATGCTCACCGCTCCCGGCACAAGAACATTATCCGAGCTTCTCACGATGGCGCTTGGCTTGAATTTCAGGTCGCCGATGTCGGGGCCGGAATCCTGGTTCACCGAGATGGGCACCT
Source organism: Hyphomicrobiales bacterium (assembly GCA_034669145.1). Classification (GTDB taxonomy): domain Bacteria; phylum Pseudomonadota; class Alphaproteobacteria; order Rhizobiales; family Xanthobacteraceae; genus PALSA-894. The sequence goes on along the minus strand of JAXDNY010000281.1, from coordinate 57,353 downwards.
GCTGGGCGCCCGTGTTCCAAGGAAAATCCCGATCAACGATGACACGCGCACCGCTTGGAATGCCGACCGTGAGCTGCGCAGGCGCACGGGTCAGCGACAGCTCGAGCGCGTCATCGACCGGCGTCGCCGGCGGCGTAGGCTGCGCCGTAGACGGCGCGTCACTACGCTGGCCTTTCACGCGTAGCACGATCTTGTAGCTTCCGGACCGACCAAAGGCCGATCGCGTCAGTTTGATCTTGAGCGGAATTGTCGACCCGCTTGAGCCGGGCGTGAAATCCACGATTTCGACTGCGCTTGCATCGAGGCGCACATCGTCGGGTCCCGACACGGATTCGATGTGAACGGACTCAATCGTGACCGAGCCCGGCCGGGCGGCCCGAAGCAATACCGACTGCGTCGATACGTCGGCCGTGCCGGCAGGAAATCCCAGGCTTGCCGGAAGCGCCGTGATGTCGGCACCGTGCGCAATATTCCCGGCAGTCAAAGAATGCGCAGCAAGAAGCACCCCCAAGAAAAGCAATCCCCAAAAATTGCACCGCACCACAGCACCTCGCTTGTTGCAACTACGACACCCTCGGGCGCAGTCGGAGCCCGACGATGCAGGCTCGTCGACACCAATCCAGACGCAGCTTCGGTCAGTAGTCCGCGATTGCCTTCTCGTAGGCCGGATCATTTTCGGGCAAGTCACCCTCGTCAACCCTATCGATATCGCCGGCGGCAGCGTTCGCTCCAACGGACGTGAGGATTTCGTCACGTCGCTGCCCGCTCATTGACACAGAATCAGCTGGCTGCGTGTTCTGTTGGAACCCGCCTACGGCATCCAGGATATCCTGCTTGTTAACTGAACTACCCGGGCAGCTCTTGTCCGACATTTCATTGTGAAATTTCAGCGCTGCAACGGCGAGGTTGAATCGGTCCATCAGGGTGGCGATGACCAGGACCACAGTGGCGAGTTGAGCGCCCGAAAGAGGATCCTTCCCGACATCGAAGTCACCGATGGTTTCGAACATGAAGACCTTGCTGCTGTTGAAGCCCAGCGCGCTCGCCGGCGACTTGTTCCAGGGCCTCCCGGTCCAGATCGTGCCGTCGGGCGCAATCGAGACATGTTGGGCGATATCGGACCAGCCTTTGGTGTTCACGTGATAGTCGTACATGCCCTCGATTGAGGTCAGCCCGTCATATTGCGAATGGTTGGGCCGCCACGTGTGATGCATGTGAATTAACGTCTTGCTCGGATTCCAGATAAATTGAGAGACGGCTTGCACGAATTCCTGCGGCTGCATCTGCTTGAAGGGTGGGGCCATTTGCTTTCTTTTCCGGCGGGGTCAAAAAAACAAACCGCTGCCGGGCTTTCGCGTTACACGGAAAATCCGTCGTCATGACAGCCAAGACTTGCATTAAACCACCAGTGATGCTTGTCTTGCAATAGTTGCGTCAACGATAAGCGTTTCCGAAGATGGAACGACAATCTGGCCCAAACGATCGCCCTGCCGCGGCAGGTTGGTGCTCGACGTGAGGACAACATGATTATCGACACCAACATCAGTTGCCTGAACAAGTCGCAATTTCTCAAAGGAAAGGGCGTCACTGCTGTCGGCCGCTATTATCGGGAGGCGACACATCCGACGTGGAAAATCACCAAGGCCGAAGCCCAGGAGCTGTCGCTGGCGGCTATCAAGATTTTCATGGTGTTCGAAGACTTCGGCAAGGCGGCCGATCTCAAGCTTACCCGCAATCAGGGCAAGGCAGACGGACAGAGCGCGCTCGGACAGGCGACGGCGATCGGGCAGCCGCTGGGCACGACCATCTATTTCGCCGTCGAGGGACTGCCGAATGGCTACAAGAGCGCCGACCTTCCGAAGATCAAAGACTATTTCGACGGCGTTAAGGACGCCATCGGGGCGAAGTATGCGCTCGGCGTGTATGGCGACGGGGTCGTGTGCAAAACGTTTGTGAACGACGGGACCTGCAAGCACAGCTGGCTTGCAGCCGCGTCGTGCAGCTTCGAGGGGACCTGCCTTTTCTTCGCAAAAGGTCTGTTCACGCTCGCTCAACTTCCGCCGCTCAATCTAAGCACCGGATGGAACGGGTTGAGCGTCGACATCAATCACCTCAATCCCAACATCAGTGACTTCGGAGCCTTCCAGGTCCCCTAGCGTCCGATTCGGACTGGTGTTGAATCATGTGCCGGCGCTCTGCTGAACGGCCGGTCATTCCAGGCGGAAGATGATGATGCTCAGCGAGCAAATGAAATCAGCCAAATGGGGCGGGACGCAGTTTCCGCATGGCGGCCTCGCGCCCGCACGCCCGGACAGGCCCGGCACGCTCGCGACCGGCGGGCGTAGCTTCGCAGGCGCGCGAACAATCGGGCTGGCCTTGCTTTGCTTCCTCGTAGCGGGTGCCGCAGCACGGGCTCAGGAGCCGGGACCGCAGATCGGCACCCTGTTGGCGGCCGGCGACATTGCCAAATGCAATCCGGGCAGCGGCAAGGACGAGGCAACCGCCGCCATCCTCGATGCCGAGATTGCCAAGGCCAAGGCCGCCGGTGTGCCGGTGCGCATCCTGGCTCTCGGCGACCTCGCCTACGACGACGGAACCAAGCCGCAGTTTTTCCAGTGCTACAATTCGAGTTGGGGCGCAAACGGCAAGAAGGCGCTGACTTTACCCGTCATAGGCAACCATGACCGGCGAACCGAGGAAGGCAGATATTTCTTCGAATATTTCGAGAAGGAGCTCAAGGCGCTTTATGCTGACGGCGATCCGCGCAACGGCTATTACTCGCTGCGTTTTCCCGATCCCGCCAACGGCGCGTGGCAACTGATCGGCCTGAACGCTTACGACGAGATCGGGAAGGGGTCGACCCAGCTGAAATGGCTGGAGAAAAAGCTCAAGAGCAGCAACGCGCGCTGCGTGGTGGCGTTCGCCCACCCGTTCCGTTTCAGCTCCGGATTCCACGGACACAAGGACGATCCCCGCGAGGATGCAACCGTGGAGCCGGGAAGCAAATTGGAGCACGCCTACCCCGTCCTGCACGCACAAAAAGCATCCTTGCTGCTGACCGGCCACGACCACAGCTTCGAGCAATTCGCCAAGCAGTCGGTAGATGGAGTTGCGTCGCCCGACGGGATCCGCTCGTTTGTCGTTGGTACCGGAGGCGCAGGGCTCTACGCGTCGCACCGTGACAAGAAGGGAAAATTCGGACCAAAGAACAAGCTCTATCACCTTGCCTACAAGCAGCTCGCGCCCAACTCAGAAAAGTACTCTCAGACGTCCCGAGGCGTGCTCAAGGTCGAACTTTACGCCACCGGCTATCGTTGGGGTTTCCTGCCGATCGACGGTGACGCCGGCATCCCGCTGGGCGGGCAGTTCGAGCCCTGCAACGTTCGTTAGCATCGAGAGAGGATCACTGCCCGGTGTGTTTTTTATTCGCGCGAGCGATCCAGCTACCCTCGCCCCGAGCGTGTTAGCGACCCCTGATTGAGGCGATGCTCGTGAAAATCGGCACAGCGACGATTGCGTCCTCCACATTGCAACTGACCGGCGCATCGGCCGGAACCCATTCGTCCGGGCTGGATGGCGCGATCGCTGCGACCGTCCCGACGGGCGGTTCTTTCGCCTACGTCGGGCCGCTCTTCGGCCCCGGCAGCATCGAGGCCATGCGCATTGCCGAGACGGCGCCAGCAGGCCTACCGGATGTGATCGGCTTCATGCCCGAGGCGCCCTTGGCCGTAGTGGCCCTATTTGTGCGGGATGGGACGGCCACGCGGCTCTATCTGCCCGCCGATCCTGGTCCGTCGAGCAACCGATGGGTCGACGTTCCACGCATGCCCGAGTTCTACGCCATGGTCACGTCCGACCGCGACGCGCAACGGAAGGCGTGGATCGACGCGCTGGGCAAGGTGAAGCCGGCCAATTGGCCGACCGGCATCAACTTGTCGAAGACGAATCTCGCCAGCATGTCGGCGCCGGCGTTGCGGATACTCCTGGCACGGCTGGCGTCGCACGTCTGTCCGGTGACAGCGGTCAATCAGCCCGCCAAGAGTTTTCGTGGCGGGCAGACGCACGGCTTCACCCTGCCGCTGCTGCGCTATCCGGTGTCGGAGCCCGACTGCTACATTCGCGTCATTGCGGGCCGGGAGGGCCGGCTCGAATCGATCAATGCCTATGATCTCAGCGCAGGCATCAGCCTGGGCTCGATCCAGTTCAACGTGCACCGGGCGGCGATATTTCGCTTCCTGCATGCGTTCCATCGGTCGGACCCGGCGCTTTTCGGCGCGTGTTTCAATTCGTTCGGCTGGTCGCCGAAGATGGTGACCATCGGCGGCCAGCAGGTCTTCGCCATGGACGTCAACGCGTCGGGCAGCACGGTCCAGCTGACCGGCCGCGATGCCGACCATGCGCGCAACTGCGGATACTTTCAGTCCGGCGTTCCCGGCCACGACGCCTTTTCCCAGATCGACGCCGTATTCCGTCGGTCAATCGCGGAGGGATGCCGCGACGCGGTGGTCTGGCCGCACGTGCAGGAATCGATCATGGGCATCTCCGGGCAGTGGCTCCGTCCGGGGCTCGACAAGATCCAGGCCGCCGGCATTCCGGCTGTGAACACGCTACGTCCCGACCGCGATACGTTCATACTCAAGGCTCTGCTCCTGTCTGCGTATGTCCGCTTCTCGGCGTGTCTAGATCCGCTGCTCAACGCACTGAACCCGTTTGCTTCGATGAGCGCGAAGCTGGGAGCCATCAACGGAGTCCTGCTTGCACCGGGCACCTGGCCGAACTGCAACCACGATCGTCGCGCTAGTCTTGCGACCCGGCTCGCGGCGCAGAAGGTTGATGCCCTGGCGGCTTGGGACGTGATCCAACGGCTGGCCGATGCGCAAGGCGCGCCGATGAGCGACGCGATGGCGGTCTCCGCGCACCCGGCGGACCTGGATGAGGATGGTTGCGAGCATGATGCGCACCCCGCGACATCGGAGGACGTGCGATTGTGGAACGCGCAGGCCGCCGCGGCGGTCACACGGCTCGGCGATGGTGGCGCGAGGTTTCAGGCGCTGGTTACGGAGGCGGCTGTGCCGCGGCCCCGCCGCCGGAAAGGCAAGGCGGCCGCCACTGCCGCGGCTCGGGCCGGCGATAAGCCGGAACGTATCGCGCCCGGCGATCTCGTCGCCGATGTGTCCCGGAAGGGCAGACCCGCGATCGCGCTCGTGGAGGCGGTCGATGGTCGCCACATCCACGTTCGCGATGCGGCCGGATCGTACAGGCGATGGCGCGGAAAGGATGCCGCGGGACGCGTGCCCAAGAGTCTGCGCGTTCTCGCCCGCGACGGGAAACTGACACGGGCGCTCGCCGATTTTGCGGATGAGCTGGTGTTCGCGGATCCGACGCTGGCCGTCCCGCCGTTTACCGATGACGAGCAGCGCGTCGTACTTGAGCCGTTGCTCCCGCAGGCGGCCAACGATGCGGCGCTCGCCTGGAACCAGCAGCGCCATCCCAATGTCTCTGGCGTGAGTCTCCCGCGCATCGACGCGACGCTCGCCGCCTATGTGGATCCCGGCTCGGTCAAGGCTGCGATCGCGGCAGCTCGTGGTGCGGCAGCGGCCACGGCCGATGCGGTGCTCGTCGAAGCGATCCACCAGTTTCAGCGCAAGACCTACGTTGAGTCATCGCAGCATGACGGACGTTGTGGGGAGGCGACGCTCGATAACCTGGGCCTCTACCTCGGTCGGCCAGGCCTCAACCAGGTCGACGTCGCCAACCCGACCGCACAGGCGCATCTGACGAACATCAACAGCAAGCTCGCCGGCAAGGCGGACAATCCACCGGCCCCGGCCACCCTGAACGCCTCCAATTGGTTCCGACACATGACCGCGCCGGCATTTCTCGGCCAGACCTTTAGCAATGGAATTCATGCCGTGCTGCTGCGGCGGTTCCGGACTGCCGAGCGTCATCTGCTGAGCCTGCCGGAGTATCGCGGCCTAACGCCCGTTAAGCTTGGCGCAGCCGTCGGGATCAGGGAGTTTCACCGCGGATCGAGGCCGACGGCGACGACGGGCAGCATGCACACGTTCGGACTTGCGACCGACATCAACTATGCCGGCAATCCCTGGCTCAAAGGAGGCCGCATCGTACAGGTGCTGCAACGCGCGCGACGCCTCATCTCGGGAGCCGCCCTCGGCAACGCCGCGAACGCTGCCGCCATGCTTCATGCCCAGCTCGCCGGCAAGCCAACGGCGGAGATTTATGACCGCCTATGGACCCTTGACCGCGATTTTCGCAGCTACCTCGCCTTGCGCAACGACAATGAGGAGCTGAAGCAACTGCTCGAAAACCATCGGCAGAAGGGGACGGCGGGAATCTTCGACGCCGGCGAGACGGTCGATGCGGCAGCTGTGCGTTGGCGCAACACCATCGTGTCCGACATCGACGCTCTTGGTGCCGACGACGGCTTCGTCGGTCGCGATCCGCGCGACGGCTTTCTCGACCTCGCGAAGGATCTGGTCATCGCCCTACGCGATGTCGGCTGCTTGGCGTGGGGCGCGTCGGATTTCGGGCCGACAGCGTCGGGCGACATCATGCATTTCGACTGCCGCAATACCGGCCTGGGCCGCGTGATCAACAAAGGGTTCGTTCCGCCGGAGAGGACGTGCGCCTAACGGCGAGGCAGGGGCTCAAGCCTGGCCTGCTTTGAAGGCACCAAAGGCACAGACCACAGAGATCAGAAACACTCATTTGGGAAGATGGATTATGGGTACGCACGATTCCGATGGCGACGTTGAAGCGTATCGCGACGAGGACGAACGCGACGAACACGAGATCCTGGCAAATCCCAATCCGGCCCGAAGCACACCGGACTTCCCCGAACCGGACGACGCGGCGCCTGGGGGCGGGGCGGCTTTCGAACTTGCCGTCGCGCAGCGGGTCACGGTCATCACCCGCCCGTTGCCTTCAGAAGGCGTCCCCGACTGCAGCATCAGTATCGGGACCGCCGTGGCGACGACCAATGCAAGCGGCAACGCCAGGATTGATCTCTCCGGCGTCGCGGACGGCGAGCACGAAGCCGTGTTTCGCGCACCTGATACCTTGGACGCGGAGATGGGACCGAACTTTCCGCCGGATCCGTCGAAGAAACGGGTCTGGCGCTCTCTCCAGGGCCGCGTAACGGTCCAGAACGGTGCAATCGTTGCGGCATCGCCTGCCGAGGAACTGGTTGTCAGCGGCAACACGCTGCGCGTCAAGCTCCAGCCGGCATGGCTTAAGGCGCCGATCGCAAGCAACCGGCCGGGCGCGATCGATATGATTGTCATCCACCACACCGCCGGTAAACTGGGGGGCGACCTCAACTGGTTTCTGTACGGAAACCAGGTCTCCATCCACTATCTCGTCGCGCCCAATGGCGACGTGTACAAGCTGGTCATGGAGGACCAAGTCGCGGCGCACGCCGGCTACAGCCATTGGCAGGGCCGCGACGCCATGAACGGCACGTCGATCGGCATCGAGATGAGCCACGAGTCCGGCGACTATCCGGTCCCGCAGATCGATGCAGTCGTCGCTCTGGTCAAGAAGCTGCACCTTGCGTTTCCACAGGTGCCGGCCGGCCGCGTCGTCGGGCACAGCGACATCGGCATCTGCGAGCCAACGTCGCCGAAACCATGCGACCCGCCGAGTCCGAAGCGTCTGGGGCGCAAGTCGAGCGACCCGGGATTCACTTTCACATGGACGCGGATCGAAGAGCTCGGCCTCAGCCTGCAGATTGCGCCGGGCACAGTCGCCGCAGACATGTTCGGCGGATATTTTCAGCTCCGGCCCCTAGGGGCGATCCGCAGCGGCGACAGCGACGCCGCGCATCGCTATGGCGGCGAGGTTCTGAACGGGGTCACCGAGGCGGTCGCCGAGCTGCAACGCAATCTGACCAAGATTGGCTACTTCTGCGGCGCGGTCGACGGAGGCTTCGGTACCCAGACCGAGGCAGCGCTCAAGATGTTCAAGCAGCACATGTTCAGCGGCACGCGCCAGACCCCCAGCGGCAAGGTCGGACGCCTCGACCTGGCGACCGCCGAGATGCTCAAGCGCGTCCTCGGCGAGGTGACACCGGCGCCGCCGGTTTGACCTTGCCGCCAGAGCCTTGGAGCCGCGCGCTCTTCATCGGCAGGGCGGCAACGCTTTCCACTTTCCAGCTTTCCTGCCATCCCTGATCCCGCGAGTCCGTTCCCTGCTATCGCTGCCGAAATTCCCTGTTCGTCTTTGTAGGGAATTCAAGTTAGAAGAGCCCGGTTGGCGGGCGCAACTAGCATCGACAGGAGGCCAAAGGGGTCGAATTCGAGCAGATTCCCTGTTCTTTTCCCTGTTAGCAGGGAATCTCACCGCCGAGACCGGTTCGCAGCTGACTGCTTCCTCCGCCAGCTAGTCATATATTCCTGTCGCATCTCGATGTCTCGTCTGCAAAGGCGCGTTTTCCGCGCCGATGCGCGGCATTCGAGCAAGAACCGAACCAAGAGAATGGCGACCGGAGACTACGAACGCGCCCGAAGCCGCCTTTTTCTCCAATCGCGGCGTGCGTGGTTCGGTTCTCTGATGCGCGCGGATTCGGTATCCGTATCGGCAAGAACCGCAAAGCATGGGTCATCACCAAGGGGAGCGATCGCCAACGCATCACGCTCGGCCGCTACCCGCCATGAGCCTCGCGGAGGCCCGCAAGGACCGCCAGCCAGGAAGGAAGCAGATCGGCAGCTTCGGAGTGTGTGGAGAGGCTGTAAGTGCCTTCGATCATGGGCAGTGCAACACCGTGCCGATAGCCGGCGCTGCGTCGCTCTCCTCAGTGTGGCAGGCGCAGCCCAGCGTCAACCCACAGGCGGTATGACACCGGGCACCCGTGCACTGGCCCATGCCTTCGTGGACGCCAAGCGCCTCGACCAGCTCACCGTTGAGAGCAGCGTGAAAGGCGTCGAGGAAGAAGTGGAGGGGATGATAGACGAGCTGCTGTTCACCGATGTCATGAAGCAAGTGCTGTGTTCGGAGAACGACTTCGCCTTCACCGGACATCCATTAACGAAAGGTGAAGAAGGGCGATTGCTATTTACCGTTGAAGTCGGTTACCTTCCGTGCTGGCGGCATGATAGCGGGGTGTAACTCTATGAGTAATATAGATATTCCTGATTTGACGCTGACGGACAATACAAGCCAACGTCTGCCCTGCGTGCTCTTGATTGATGGTTCGGGCTCGATGTCCGGGCAGCCTATCGATGAGTTGAATGCTGGGTTGAAAGTCTTAGAAGATGAACTGAAGAAAGACGACATAGCAAGTCAGCGCGTCCAGCTCTTAGTAATTAAGTTCAGCGGGGATAGGGACGTTGAGGTTCTGTGCGACTGGACAGACGCTATGTCCTTCTCCGCACCCCATGTAACCGCCAACGGACTAACTCCCATGGGAGAAGCGGTACGCTTGGCCTTGGTTAAACTTGAGGAGCAAAAGGCTCGTTATCGCGCAAATGGAATTGCTTACAATCGTCCGTGGGTATTTCTGATAACTGACGGACAGCCGACTGACGACGATTGGGAGCAGGCGGCTGATCAGAGCAGATCGGCAGAACAGGCGGGAAAACTTATCTTCTTCGGCATCGGCGCGGGCGGGGATGTTGATCTTGGCAAGCTTGCGCGGTTTTCATCGCGTCAACCGGTTAAGCTCCAAGGATTGAAGTTCAAAGAACTCTTTCTGTGGCTTAGCCGGAGCACGAGCAGCGCGTCGAAGGCTGCCCAAGGCACAAACGTGCAGCTGCCGCCGCCGTCCGATTGGATGCAAGTTTCGGCCTGATTTATCTGCCTTGGAGAAGCGCAGGCCGGATATGCCCGCAATCGATTGGAAGATAGTCGGAGTGTCTATAGCTGGTTTTTCTCACCTAGCAGAGGGCACCCCTTGTCAAGATTTCCATCAAGTCTCGACGACCGAGACTGGATGGCTGGTGGGCGCTGTCTCTGATGGGGCGGGCTCTGCCTTGCGATCAGCAGAAGGTGCGAAAGCGATCTGCCAAGGAATTGTTTCGCACGTAGTCTGTCAGATTAACAGTCACTCGGCGCCGCACGAAAACGAGGCTCGGCAGTGGATCTTCGATGCTGTGGAGCGAGTTCGTAGCGAATTGTCGCAGCTGTCCGAGGCCACGACGCTGTCGGACTTTCACGCGACATTGGTGGGCGTCATAGCCGGTCCCAAGGGCGGTTATTTCTTCCACATAGGCGACGGTGCCGCGTGCGCAACCCACATCGCCGACTTGTCTCGGAGCATACTGTCACTTCCTGAGAACGGCGAATACGCGAACGAAACATATTTCTTCACGCAACCGCATTGGGATCAACACCTTCGACTAACCCCCATAGACGAGGACTGCGATCTCATCTTCCTCATGAGTGATGGCGTCACTCCTTTCGCGTTGGCCCCGCGTTCAACCGGGCCCTATGCGCCTTTCTTTGAACCGCTTTCAAGATACCTAGCGACTCGCAGTCGCGAAGAAGGGGAGGAGGCTCTAAGCGCCACTCTGCAGAAGGACGCGCTGAGGCGGGTCACCGGGGACGATAAGACTTTGTTATGGGCACTTAGGTGCGCCGCCAATGCCTAGATTTTTTACTGAAGGTGGCGCGCTCGCAAGACGAGAAATCGAGCTTGGCACCGTGATAGCACAGGGGGCAGTGGGGACAATTCATCCTGTCCTGGGCGAGCCGGGAATTGTAGCCAAGATATATAAGGACCGCGCCACCCTTCCCGAATATCGGGAAAAAATTTTCGCGATGCTGGGTACGGCGCCGCGCCTGCCAGCATTTCAATTTAGGGGGCGAACTTACGTTCAAATTGCTTGGCCGAACGCTGCCGTGGTGGATGAACGAAGCGCGTTTCTCGGCTTTCTAATGCCAACCGTCGATTTTCAGGCTTCTACAGAGTTGGAAAACATCCTCCAGCGAAGTGCCCGACGCCGTAAGCAGCTGCCGGAATTCTATGGAGCTCGGGTCCTATTGGCAGCAAACCTTGCAGCGCTTATGGCAGAGCTGCACATTCTCGGTCACTATATGATCGATATGAAGCCGATGAATATGCGCTTCTACCCGGGCGCTTGGTATATGGCCATACTCGACACAGACGGTTTCAATATAAACGGTTTGCGTCGGCTGCCCGCGCAGCAGTTTTCCGACGAATATATCGCACCAGAGGCTCGCGGTTTGAGCCCGGAGCAGCTGGGCCAAGAGCAAGACCTTTTCGCACTAGCGGTGATAATCTTCCGTTTGCTGAACAATGGAATTCATCCGTACCAAGGAATTGACTTGGGGAACTATCCGTCCACGCTCCAAGAACGCATCTTTGCTGGTTTGTACGCATACAGCTTTACAGGTCACAAAGGAGTAGGACCGGCCCCGTCCAGTCTACATGAATATTTCGAAGATGAGACGAGAGCGCTTTTCGATCGTAGTTTTCAACAGACGGGCCCTCGGCCAAAAGCGTCCGAGTGGAGAAATCATCTAAACTCGCTTATAACTAACCGTACTCTGGTAATGTGTGCGCGCGACCCGAAAGATCATGCTCACTTTTCTAATGGCTGTGGGCTTTGCGCCTTAGAGAATCGACTGGTGGCTGCGGGACAGCGGCGAACTGTCATTCGCATCGCCCCGCCTGTAACGGTCCAGTCGCCAGGCACCGTTCTAAATACCTTGGCAACGGCATCAGTCGCCTCGGCGCCGACGCCGACCACGCTCTCGCCCCGGCGATTAGCGCCGTTCTCGGGCGCGAACGCGCCCCAGCGACTGGTACCGACTCCGGCCCCGAATAGTCCCCGGCAATCATTTATACCGACAGCAGCTGCAGTTGTAATCGCGTTCGCGCTCGCAGGCGGTTATGCGCTTGTCTCACAACAATCGGTTAGGCCACCGCCACAACCGGTGCCACCGTCCAAGGCAACCACGTTACCTTTCCAAAGCCCGGTCGGGGCGGACGGCACGGCAAATCGGACGAAAGAAGCTGTTGGAGCGACCCTACGACGCCGCCAAGGCGAAAGACTTATTCTCCACGATGGCGTAATTGTTAGAGACTATGCGCTCCAAAACTGGACAGATCCGACGTCCGACTTCGGCGGCCAGACGCTGCTGAAGTACACCCCCGGAACTAGCGAATGGGCGGTCCTCGGCATGGACGGCGGGGAGTTAGAATTTGGCCACCTCATATCAAAGGGCGTGCCACAAAGCGTCGCAACAGAACTCCGAGCGAGCATGGCCCGTTTGGAGACAGAAGGGCGCGAGGCTCGACAGAAGCGGGAGTCTCAACCACCAAAGCCGGGGCCTATTTTGGCTGAACTTAGTTACGATGGAAAGAACCGCGCAGCGATCAATTACAACGGCATTTCTATATCAATCGATAGTCAACCCACAAAACGTGTAAATGCGAGAATCGCCGTCGCAACCTTTCGGCAGGATGGAAGATCAGCATTTTCGGTAAGCATTGACGACGATGATGGTCGCGACGATCCAGATGTCAGTTTAATCTTGACGCGCCTCAGTGCGTCGACAAACCTCCCCCAAGCGATTTTTTCTTACTATACGGGTGGCGCTCATTGCTGTACGGCTACGAAGATTGTTACTACCGACTCATCCGGGCAATGGCGGGTCCTAAATGCAGAGACACTTGATGGGGATGGTGGATACGCGCTGCTTGATTTCGATGGAGATGGAATCAACACGCTAGTAAACGTCGATAATAGCTTCTTGTACGCATTTTCTTCGTACGCAGGGTCTTTTGCTCCGACTCAAATTTGGAGACTTGAGGGCACGCGATTAGTAAATGTGACCCGCGATCGCAGGTATCTCGGTTATCTCCGAAGCGAACTAAAGGCGATGGAGAGCCGGGCTGAACCAAACGCATCAGCTGAACCAAATGGCTATCTCGGAGGTTGGGTAGCCGCCAAAAGTTTGGTGGGTGAGATCGACGAAGCTTGGCGCAAGATGCTTGCATCTTACGATCGTCGATCAGATTGGGACTTGGCAGAGTGCCTTATTAATGTTCCAATATATAAATGCCCGCAGGACAAGAAGCGGACGCTTTCCTTCCCTGACGCGCTTCGCAAGCACTTAGTCAAAGCGGGTTACGTTTCGGGCGAGCAGGGTAATCGGCTTTCCCTACGATGACAAAATCACCGACATACTTCGTCGATGACGCATCAACCGTGCGACGCCCCGTACGTCTTGGCAACGTCATTGCCCAGGGCGCGGCCGGGACAATTCATAAAGTAATTGGCCAAGCGGGGCTCGTTGCAAAGCTCTATAAGAATCCGAAGGACCTCGACGAATATAGGGCTAAGGTCGCGGCGATGCTAGCGACCCCTCCCAACCTTCCTAATTTTCGTTATAATTCGCGCGAGTATGTGCAAATCGCTTGGCCGACGGCAAAGATTATAGATGGACGTGGTGAATTCCGAGGCTTCCTGATGCCGGAGGTCGACTTTCAGGCATCTACCGAGCTAGAAAATATACTACAAAAGAGCTCACGAGCACGGAAGCAATTGCCCGAATTCGCCGGAGCCCGGGTTCTTTTGGCAGCTAACCTTGCGGCTGTGATGGCCGATCTGCACGCCCTTGGCCATTTCATGATCGATATGAAGCCGATGAATATACGCTTCTATCCTCATGCGTGGTACCTCGCGATTCTGGATACGGACGGCTTCAGTATCGGTGGCGCGACCCGTGTTCCAGCCCGACAATTTTCAGACGAGTATATCTCGCCAGATGCGCGGGGGAAAAGACCTGACCAGCTGGGACTTGAGCAGGATTGTTTCGCTCTTGCCGTAATTATTTTCAGGTTACTTAACAATGGAATTCATCCCTATCAAGGCGTTGATAACGGCTCCCACCCGAGCACCCTGCAAGAGAGGATATTTGCGGGGCTGTATGCTTACGGCACAAAGCCGCACGCGAATATCAAACCGACTCCATCAAGCATACATGAGTATTTGGAGGGGAGTACACGCGCGTTGTTCGATCGGTCCTTTCACCCGAAAGGACACCGCCCCTCAGCGATTGAATGGCGAGATCATCTGAACGCGCTTATCCGAAGCAAGGTCTTAGTCAAGTGTTCTACTAAACCCGGTGAGCATGCCCATTTCTCGAAAGGTTGCGGCTTATGCGCATTAGAGAAACGTACCGCTCAAGCAAGGCGCAAACAGACCATTGCTTCAACTCAAGGGAGGCCGATTGCCGGCGGGACTGTCGGTACCGCGAGTGCAACGAAGGTAATACAAGCTACTAGTTATCGAGCCAAAACTTCGGGGCAGACGGGTCGAAAATGGCTCTTTGGCGCCGCTGCTGTGCTTCTTATCCTGTACTTTATCAACAATGGCTCGCGTCAGAGCATTCCGCAACTACCCACGCCCTCTGCGCAAGCGCCTCCACAGAGCCCGGTGCCTGTTCCGCAAATTGCAATCTCAAAGGTCGTGCTAGCGAAGTCAGTGGATGGTAAGGGCAATCCAGTAGATGTCGCTCGCGTGTTTGTTGGGCCGGCCGCGACTGTCGCAATGCATGCTCAATATCGCAACGGTAAACCGTATCAAGATAAGCTCGGCGCGAAGCTTGTGGGTGGCGGCACAGTTAGGCAATGCAATGAGATATTCGCCCAACACGTTGAAGGAACCTTCTTCTGTGAGTGGCGAGGTTTGGACGCAGGGGAGTATACGGCTTTCGCTACGCTGAATGGGAAATCAGCGTCGCAGTTGTCATTGACGATAACGGCGCCAGAGCCCATCGCTCCACCTGCCGAGAGTCCGGCCATCGGGGGCCCATTCGAAAGCGCGGTCCCCCGTCTGCTAGCGGACCTCAGCACAGCGCCGTTACGGTGCCCTTCGGCGACCGGCTGTACGGTTCAGCTCGTAAGAGGAGCGTGGGATATAAGGATGGGCGACCTAGGAGCGCCAAGCGAAAATCGATTATTTGTGCGGCCAGTAAATGTTCGATCGGACGGAAGACCCGCTTACCTCGTAGCGTCGCGTGACCAGGTTGGTTGCCCAAGTGCTGGGTGTTTGACCGTGCTTTGGATGGACACCGGTTCAGGGTTTCGGTCAGTGTTCGACAGCCTGAGCATTGGATTTCGTGAATCCAGAACGAATGGAGTCCAAGATATCATAGAAGGGTACAACGGCGCTGGCTTCGAGTTTCAGGGACCATTCCAAATCCACAAGTGGGACGGCCGCGCCTATGTCGCCTCAGGCACGATCGACCTTCGGTTGGGCCTGCCAAATAGCGTATCGCTACCGGCAGCGCAGCCGGGTGCTGCGCCGCAAGCTGAAGATCAGGACACGACTACACCTCAACCGAGGGCTCTCAGCCCGGCCGAAGTTCGACAGCGGCAACGTGATTGTACAGGAGAGTGGCGTGAGCAGATGTCATCAGGCCTGACCTGGACCCAATTCATGAGCGAATGCATCAACCGATTGTAAGGCGAGTAAGGCTGTGTCAATTCAGCTCTATGTTAGATTCAAGTCAAGAAGGCCAGGGTCGTTTGGCGGTAGTGCTGCTGGCAGAATCGCAGAATGGATGACTACAACATGGTTCAGATTTACCTGTAGTGTGTTTGTCATAATATTTTCAGGTGTTGCTTTGGTAGCGCCGCTGCCCCCCGAGCAAAAGCTAGCAATGATCGCATTCTCGCCAATCGGCGCGGTATTCTATTGGGGATGTCTTCTGGTCTGCATCCTTATTGCGCCCTATCTAGGCGTATTTGGCAAGATATTGTCCCATGTTTTGGTTGCCTACTTTTATCTGTTCTCACGTGTTGTCGTCCAAGAGCCTCCGGTGGTCGGGCTGGGGCTAACAAGAGCATAAGGAGGCCGCCGGAATGAAGTGCTTTCTGTTGCTCTTCTTATACCGCTGAGGGTGACTATGGCTCATTGTCCTACTTGCGGTCATGGTCCCGAGTGGGCCCAAAAGCCAAACCACCTATTTTTCTGCACCAATTGCAAACACAAATATTGCTACGAATGCGGTCGATGGAATATCTGGATTACTCGATGCAATTGTCCAATTTGCGAGAAGCCAGGGAAACAAATTGCCATCTTGAAGTAAGCCATCCTATGCACGGCACCACATAACAGCCTTTCATTCCGGATCGCCCGACTTCATCCGCCGCTGATTTGTGCTCCGCGTGTAGCCCGGGCTGATCCAGTGCCACGCCCAATCTAGCTCTTTCGTCAGCGTGTCCACCTGTTCGGTCAGGAAGCTGTTCGCGACGATCAGCGCGCGGATCGTGGCGCGGAGGTCGCCGTCGCAGGCTGCTAGCGCGGCATCGACTGCTGCCTCCAAATCATTGGTTTCGGCGATGCCTCCGGGCAGGGGTTGATCGGCGGTCATGCGGGGGGGCCTCGGGCATCTCGGTTATGTTCGTGCTATGTTCTATCTTCACTCCGGCGGCGTGTAGCCCCGCTTTCCGCGACGAGGGCTTAGAGCCCGCATACAACTGAGTCGGGTGTTGGACGGACTCCAAAACCGATTTGAGTCAAGATGTTGCGTGAAAAAGAAGTTTTTGGGACCATATCTTGCGGGAAGCCGATCTGGTCCCGATTTGAAGCAATAGGGCACGGTGCGGGCGGAACTGAGTCAAAAATGAATGTTGCCTATCGGGGACCATGGCCCAAAATTTCGGACGCGGACGCCCTGCTGATGGACGTCGCTCGCCGTATTCAACTCACCAAGACAAAACACGAAGCAGCCGATCGCAATTTCCGGGCGCTCTGTCAGCACGTCGACCGGGAAGGGAGCCCGCTCCACAACAAAGTGGTGGAGTGTTACCCGAGTGGGAGCTTCGCGACAGGGACAGCCATCGCCTCCCGCGTCGCCAAGAACCAACACGATGTCGACGTGGTGATGGAGCTCGATGTCGATCCACATGCGCCGCCCGCGACTATCCTCGGGCTGCTGTTCGAAGCGATCAACGGCGAGCCAGGCAGCCGTTACCACGGTATGGTGACGCAGAACAGCCGATGCGTGACGGTTAAGTACGACGACGGCACCACAGTCGACCTCATGCCGGTCGCGCGCATTGCCGGCCAGCCGGAGCGCGCCGGCCATCTCTTTCACTACAAGAAGGAGACGGGCGAGACCGCGCACAAGCTCGTCAACCCGTGGGGCTTCGCCGATTTGTTCAACAAGCGGGTCGAATTTGACCCGCTGTTCTATGACCTCTTCAAAGGGCGGCGGCTGCTAGTCGAAGGTGAATTGTTGGCGAAGGCTGAGACCCAGCCGATGCCTGATCATGCGCCGATCGAGGAAAAGTCACCACGTGTCGTCGCGATCCAACTGATAAAGCGCGCGCGCGACGTTGCCTTCCGCGTTCGAGACCGGAAGCTGCGCAAGCCGCCATCAGTGGTACTCGCCGCGATCGCGCTCGATGCGGGGCCGGTGGAGCCGAGCTTGGTGGACGAGGTGATCAGTGTAGCTCAGGCGGTACGCCTCAAGCTTCGCGAGCAAACAAGCCCGCGCAATACGGTTCAGGTTTTCAACCCGGCATACCCACCTGACGAATTCACTGACAGGTGGCCGGAGAATTACACCACTCAGACGATGTACGATGCGGACCTGCGGCGTTTGATTGTTGATCTCTATAGGCTGCGAAACGAGAGTTTGAGCATCGCCGAGAAAACCGAACTGCTGAAGCGCGTGTTCGGTGAGTCGGCGGCGTCCTACGCGATCGAAAGCTACCTTGATGCCCAACGTCACGAAATGGAGGCCGGGCGCCTTCATATGGGACAACGCGGTAAGGTTTTGGGATCGGCCGCATCGGTCGCGGCTCCCGCGGTCATCAGCGGTGCCCGAACCACTCCAGTTCGCGCTGCCACGCGCGAGGGCGGGGGACGCCTTGCCGAATGACCACCATCGACGAACAAATCCGGGGCATGGATTTCCAGTGGCCCGGCTTCAAGGTCCTTGAGCGCGACAACGACAGCGTCATGTGGGAGGGCCTACTCGCACCGGACAAGCGCGAGCACTTGGTGCGAGTGCGCCATCGCATTCCCATGATTCTGGAAAACATCAGCCTTCGAGACGCCCAGCCGAGAGTTCAGGTCGTTAAACCCCTTCTTGAGCGGCACAACGACTATGAGGAAGGCCCGATACCGCATTGCTACGTGAGCGATCTGCATCCGACGATGCCCTATCTCTGCCTCTTCAGCCCGTCCGGGCGCGAGTGGAGCATTGAGGACTTGATCGCCCACACAACCATTTTCTGGGCATCGGAGTGGCTCTATTTTTATGAAGGATGGTTGGTCACCAAGAAGTGGAAAGGTGGTGGCCGGCACCTCCTGCCGGAGGGAGCGAAACGTCTTGAGACGGTCTGACGGAACGCTCCAAGGTTTGCGCGAGCAGTTGCCTTGGCCTGAGGGTAAGCCATTCCGTATCCTCTCCATCGATGGCGGCGGCATTCGCGGAGTGCTCCCGGCCGCGATCTTGACCGAGCTTGAAGAGCATTACCTCGGTGCGAGGTCGGCGGGTGATTATTTCGATCTAATCGCTGGAACATCGACAGGTGGCATCATCGCGCTCGCATTATCGACGGGGCTACGCGCGAAAGAAATTCTGCGCTTGTATCTAGAGCACGGTGGTGAGGTTTTTCCCGCGCCAAGGTGGGACGTGCTGAAGGTACGTAAGTCTTGGCGCTTCCTGCGCGGCCTGCGGCACCACTCCTACGACGCGGACGTTCTGAAGCGACATCTAGGCGCTGTTTTCGGCACGACGATCCTAGGCGATGCGAAGCGACGATTGTGTATCCCCGCTTTCGATGGGTTCACCGAGGTCCATATTTTCAAAACGCCGCACCACGGCGACTACAAAAAGGATTGGCGCGAGCCGATGCTCACTGCTGCTTTGGCGACAGCGGCGGCTCCGACTTACTTCGCGGTGTACAAAGACCGAGGCCGCTTCTTTGCGGACGGCGGCGTTTGGGCCAACGCGCCCTTGATGATTGGATTAGTAGACGCACTCGTGTGCTATCAACTGAATCGGAGACAAGTCCATATTCTCTCGTTGGGCTCGGGCGACACCGAAATCCGGATTACAAAGAAACAAATCCGGCATGGCGGCTTGTGGTACTGGCGAGACATCGTTTCATCCGCGATGCATCTCCAAACCCAGAATGCTGTGGGCCAGGCAGGACTGCTGATCGGGCGAGACCAGTTATTGCGGTTAAATGCGCCGCCGATGCCGGAGCACCCGATTGCGCTCGATGATTATGAGCGTGCGAAGAGCGAGCTACCGCCGATTGCGACCCGGCTGGTTGATGAGAATGGAGAGGCGATCCGAGATCGCTTTCTGTTTGCGCCCGCTGAGCCATACTCAGCGTTCTATGGGCCACGCGCTCCACAGGATGCTGTTACGTCGATCTAGGGTGACGCGCCCACGTAGGCCAGCCGCCTAGCGTGTTTCCCGGCCGGGACACACCGAGACACAGGGGAGCCGGTCGGCGCGCTCTACGGTCGCGAGAACATGAAGGGTCCGAAACGCCCCGCCAACTCGGGGCTAATGTCGGGGCTCTCACCTTACGTGAGCACCGTTTTCTTTAGCGATTTCATGATGGTTTGGCGGTCCCGGAGGGAGTCGATCCCCCGACCTTCGGTTTAGGAAACCGCTGCTCGTGATGAGAAAGCCTCCCTCTCCTGCTCAGCCCACAATGTGCTGATCTCGACATCGAATACGAGATTCTTGGTGGTGAGCCGAACATTTCGCGAGCCGCTTAGGGCCTTCTCGACAATCCGAGGACTGAGGAAGGCCAGGTCGATCATCTGGCTCACGTAGCGATCGGTCATGCGTGCGCGTCTTGCGATCGCCGCGACGGTTGCGGTGCGGCCTGCCGCCAGTTCCTCGAACCACGTGAAGCCGCGCGCGAGCGCCTTGATGAGGGTCGGATCGGTCTTGGTTTCTGGGCCAGAGGAGCCGGAGAGGATGATCGCGCCCTCGCCGCCCCTCCGCCCTAGCTCGATGGGAATACTGAGGCGATGGTTCTCATTCTTAGGCGGTCGGGCGCTATCGGGTATGAGCGCAGCGAGTCGGATTTCGATGGTGATTTCCGTTTCCGTGACGCAAACCTGCTTGGCTAACTTGATTACGACTTCGCGGTGCGCGGTGGTTTGATCAATCTGCTTTGCGATTTCCTTCGCGGTCCACAGCGCCTCCTTGAGCTCATGAGCTTTCAGCGATCGCGCTCCGAGCGCGTTAGCGACCCTCTGGCGATCGACGAGGAACCGCCGCAGTTCATTGAGGACTGCTGTCTCGATCTCGTGGGCCGGTAAACGCCATGGCTTTGATTGGCCCTGCTGGATGCGCGTGCCGACATAGTATCGATAGCGCCGTCCGCCTTTCGTCGCGTGGGATGAGGTCAGGCGGGTGCCCTTGGAGTCGACGAGCAGGCCCGAGAGCGGGCTCGGCTCCTTGGCCCGTATCCTCCCCTTGTGCTGCCGCGTATTGGCGGCAAGCTGCGCCTGCACGGCGTTCCAGGTCTTCTGATCGATGATGGCTTCGTGCTGACCAGCATACTGTTCTTTCTTGTGCACGATCTTGCCGGCATAGACCGGGTTCGACAGCAGGTAATAGAGATGCCCGCGGCTGAATGGCCGGTTGCCCCAGGTCTTGTTGCCGCTTGAGGTGAAGGCGCGGGTGCGCTGCTGGTTGCGGGCAAGCTCGGCTTCGAGCTTCGATACGCTGCCGAGCGCAAGATAACGGGCAAAGATCCGCCGGACCGTCTCGGCTTCGTCTCTATATACAATGAGTGTGCGATCCATGGCGCGATAGCCCATCGGCACGAATCCGCCCATCCAGAGCCCTTTCCTCTTGGACGCCGCGACCTTGTCGCGGATCCGCTCCCCCGTAACCTCCCGCTCGAATTGGGCAAAGGAGAGCAGAACATTGAGGGTCAGCCGCCCCATGGAGGTGGTCGTGTTGAAGGCCTGCGTCACCGACACGAAACTGACGCCGCTCGCATCGAATACCTCGACGATCTTGGCAAAGTCTGCGAGCGACCGGGTGAGCCGGTCGACCTTGTAGACCACCACCACATCAATGCGCTTGGCCTCAATGTCGGCGAGGAGCTGTCGCAAGGCGGGACGCTCCATCGACCCGCCTGAATAGCCGCCGTCGTCATAATGGGTGGAGAGGCCCTTCCAGCCCTCGTGTTTCTGGCTCTTGATGTAGGCCTCGCACGCCTCCCGCTGGGCATGCAGGGAGTTGAAGTCCTGTTCCAGCCCCTCCTCGCTCGACTTGCGGGTATAGATGGCGCAGCGAAATTCCCGCCGTGCTGAAACGTCATGCATCGGCAGCCCCCAGATCGGCGGATCGGCGCGTCTTCGCCTGGCGGGTGCGCAGCCACACGATCTTCCCGTCTCGACCGGGCGCGGGTCGCTTGAACTTTCCGCGGACGTCGTGGGTGCTGCGTGCAGCGGCGCGTTTGATCCCGAAGAACGTCCAGCCGTTCCAGCTGGTACCGGTGATCGCCTTCGCGATGGTCGAGAGCGAGGTGTAACGAACGCCGTTCCAGGCGAACCCATCGTCCAGGACTATCACTTCGTGGGTGCTCTTCTTCCATGTGCGGATGAGCTTGATGCCGGGCTTGATGCGGGGGTCGGCCATCGCGGCATCGAAGGTGCCTTCGCGGGCGGCGGCCGCGATTTCGCGCAGCCGCAGCTTGGTCGCCTCCGACAAGCCGCCAAACGCTTTCACCTGCATCTGGTACGCGACGGCGCGGACTAGGAGCTTGCGGCGGAAAAATTTCGGCGCTGAAGAACCGTAGACAGCCCTCCAGCGCACGCGCAGTTCGGCAAGGCCGAGATCGGGCAGGCGCGCGATCTCGGCCTCGAGTGCCTTCTTCGACTTGCTGACCACGATCAGCCCTTCCGGCGTGTTGCCTTCCGGGCCTGCTTGGATCTTGCCGGTTTGCCCTTCTGCGCCTTCGCGCGGTGCGATGCCTCTCCGGCACCAGCTTTCGCTGCGCCAGTGACCCGGTAGACGCGCTCATCGCCGACCTTTTCGGAGGTCAGCGTCAGGCCGAGTTTTTTCTTCACGACCCCGGCGAAGAACCCGCGCACGGAATGCTGCTGCCAGCTGGTCTTCTTCATGATCGCCGGGACCGTCGTGCCCTTGGCACTCTGCAGCATCGCGAGCACCTCGGCCTGCTTAGAGTCGGATCGGCTTGCACGTTGCTTTCCCACTGGGGCGGAAGCCGACTTGCGACCCCTGCCCTTCGATGCGACGGCTGACGCGTTTGCGTTCGTACCGCTGCTTCTGCCGGATGCGGGTTCTTTAGCCTCGTCCAAGCCAATCGCCGCAAGGCCGGACTTCGTGATCTGCAGCGCCTTGTTGCCAACTTTCTCATCGCGCCGCCACACCGGCATATCGGGCTTTGCGGTGATTTCGGTCAGCAGTTTGCGGCCGATCAGCGGCTTGACCGCCTTGCCGGCGGACTTCTCGTCGAGAGTCTTCGGAATAACGACGATCCCGTCCTCGCGCTTCGAGGCCGAGGACAATAGGATCAACTGGGTATCGGTGAGCTTGGACATCGGACTTGCCTTTTGTGTCGGGCAGCAGGATCGCTGCACGACGGCAGGCCCGCGGAGGCCGACGGCGCTGGCGGGATCAAGCGACGAGGAGGAATGGTAAAGGTCTGGCTGCGGCTACTCCTTGGCCAATCGGTTGATCAGGCTCGCGGCGTCAAGCAAGCGTGTTGCCTCGTAGCAGAGCTGCTCGATGTCGAGGGCAACATGAACGCCCTTGTCGGCGTTCCCGGACTCAGCGCAGGCGTTGGCCGCCTTGGCAATGCTGGCCGCCTCGTCGAGGCGGGTATGAATTTCCTTGAGGTAGGCCTTGATGGCGGTCTCGGCGATGGTGGCGTCCATGGGGCATCCTCCCTTGGTTGAACGCCACCACACACGCTCTCTTGCGCCGCGAAGTCGAGCAGAAGCTGAGCAATCTTGTGGCTCAGTTGGCCCAAACGCAGCAATGCGATGATCAAAAATCGCCCGAAGCGGTTTGTTGCCGCCGAGCCTGGAGCTGTTACCCGATCGCCTTTAGTAAGGCGCGGAAGATAGGCCTGGGGTCAGCCCCGATTGCGCGGCAAATCCGGATCAGCTCGATTACATCGAGGCGACGCTCACCACCCTCGTACTTCGCCACGAAGGACTGATGCTTCTTGAGACGCTCGGCGAGCTTCTGCTGGGTAAGCTCGGCTTCCTCGCGCGCCCGAATCAACAGTTCGCGCAGGAGCTGCTGCTCGTCCGAGTGGACCGACTTCAGGGTGCGGCGCGCCGAGGGACTCATCGGCGCAAAGAGTTGATCCCAAAGCCGAATTATCCCAAAATAGGATTACAGAAGACACATTAGCCCTGCACCCTGCGCCGTTATGTCCGGATCTGACGTCGAAACCGAAATGGTCGCAGCCGGCGCCGCGGGGACGCCAGTCTCTTCGACCGAATCCGGATTACCGGTGAACCCGCGCTCAATGATCAGCCCGAGGGCGATGGAAGACTTCCTTATCGCCATTCACTTCGGCAAGAATGACCTCCTGACAAGCTGTGTCCGTCTCGCCTATCGCGACCTGCAGCGAACGGTCCGGGGCGTTTCCAGATACGACAAGGGCGGGATACCAAACCGCGTACGCGACCTTGTCACAGAGGCAAAGCAAGCCCGCACGCAGGCGGAGTTCGATCAATGGCATCAGGCTGCGTGCCAACAGTTGATCGAGGCGTTCCGGAACACGGGGTATCAGCATTTCACGGTCGGGCACGCCCAGAAGTGGTTCAACATGACGCTTAAGTATGTCTTCGTTCTCGGCGACCGGATCGCCGGCTACGAGCATCTGTTCGGCTACTGTCATGTGCCGCTCGATCAGTTCGTGATGAGCATGGCGGTTTCGCTCGGGCTCCCCAAACTCCCCGGGACTGGGGCCTGGAGCACGCTGAACGACTACGGTGTCTACATGGAACGGCAGCGATGGTTTCGGGCGCGGCCGGAGCCGCCGCTCGTTACGGAATTCCGACTATGGCTCGACTATGTGTCGACGCAGTCCAGAAACGCGTCGAATCTTCGCGCCCAGCAGAAGACCTAGCCTGATCAACCCACCCAGCTCAGCGACGTGTCGTAGCCCCATTTGTGGCCCAACGCCTGGGTGATACTATCCACAATGTCGTCATTTTTGCCTTGCGGAAAACGCAGCAACTCCAACTCCAATTCGGCCAGGAAAGACGCGTTACTTGGGAAGAGGACTTGTCCCGCCTCGAACTTGGCCTGCTGTACGTAAGCGCGACCCACCTTGTCGCTCTCGACCTTCACGAGCCGAACCGGCAGCCCTTTCGGACGAAGCATCTGCTGAAGCGCGCTCCCGGTCGATGCGTCTTCGATCAAGATCGCGTGAGGCTTGTACTGTTGGGCAAGAGTCTGCGTAATCTCGAGGAGTTGCGGAAACTCACATTGCCGTCTGTCCATATCGAGTAAGTAAAAGAGCTTGCGACCTTCAACCTGCCAAACTGTACAGACGGACCAATCATTGTGTGCGCCGCCCTTGGCCGCGGTATCCAGGCTCATCAAGATACGGGTACGGTAGCTTCGCGGGGGCGCGACCTCGTAGCGCCGCAACCACACTCGCTTGAACATATTACCGCCGGGCGGCACCGGTGACTGTTGATACTGCGCCGAGAACGTGTCGCTCCCTTGCTCGCGCCGGATTCGCTCCAGCACTTCGACCGGCTCGCGATCGGGGTGGAGCGCCTCACCTGCCTTGCGCTCATGGAAGGTACCTTCTCCGACCTGGATCCGTTCGTTGGCCTCGGCGATCGCAGGCAAGCTCAAATGCTCCCATTCGGATGAGTTATCGAGCAAGAAGCCGCTGAGGTCCTGGGCGTGCACGCGCTGTGTGACCATGATGACCGATCCGGAGCGTTTGTCGTCTAATCGCGACATCAGCGTATTGGGGACAAAGTTGTTCACCGTATTGCGCCGCGCCTCCGACATGACGTCCTGAGTCTTTTGCGGATCGTCTAGGATGAAGACGTCGCCCCCGAGCCCTGTCAGCGTTCCGCCGATGGTCGTCGCCTTGCGAAAGCCTCGCTTCGTGGTCGTGACCTCATTCTCGTGGATGCGCTTGATTCGCATGCCGGGAAAGACACGCCTGTACCAATCGGATTCGATGATCGACCGGAAATCTGCCGCATGCTTGTCGGCGAGCTCCGCGCCGTAGCTAATCACGAAGATGCGCCGGTTCGGATTGTGTCCGAGCTCGAATGCCACGTATGCCACTGAGACGATCTGAGATTTTCCATAGCGCGGCGGCATGTTGATGATCAGCCTGGTGTTTTCGCCGCGACGGACGCGATCGAGTTGGAATCCGATCGCGTCGTGGTGCCAGTTCGCCATGAAGGGCACGCCTGGGTTCAGGGTCTGGAAGCACCGCCGCACGAAACTCGGAAAATCGGTACGTAGGAGTGCATCGACAAGATCGCGTTCGTGTTTCATCGCTCGCTTCCTTTCTTTGGAGTGGCCTGCATCCTTCTGGCGAATGCATCGAGAATCTCCTGATCCTCACGGCTCAGATCCCGGTCGCCGGCCTCGTCGGCCGCCGGTGGTGCATAACGACCGAGCAGGAACGCTGCGGCTTTCGGATCGCCCCGCAGTGCTGCTTCGGTGAATTTCAGGAAGATCGCCTCGATGATCGGCACCTCGCGGATACGCCCGCGATCACGCATCGGCAGCTTGCGATGCAGGATTTCGTCGAGGATCGTGTCTTCGTTTTTCCGGTCCTTCGGCCGCCCTCGCGGATTGCCCGACTTGCCGGCTCTGAATTGGCTTCGCTTCGGCGGCTTCTTGTAGCCGACCTCATAGGCGCTTTCGCCCTTGCGCTTGGATTTCATCGCGCAGTCCTCCGCTTGGGCGGCATCGGCCTCGCGCGGGAGATCAGCTTCGCGTCATCTTTTGCGTATGCCTCCCAACGAGCCAGGATCCGGTCGCAATAGGTTGGGTCGATCTCGCATAGAAAGCCGCGGCGGCCGGTCTTATGAGCTGCGATGAGAGTCGAGCCGCTGCCGCCGAAGAGATCGAGGACGATCCCTCCACGTTGTGAGACATCCTTGATGGCGTCCGCGATCATCTGCACCGGTTTCGCGGTCGGATGCCGCGCGAGCTCCTCCATGCGTCCTGCACGAAACGTATTGACGCCTTTGTATTGCCAGACGTTTGTCCTGTAGCGACCGTTTTCTCCCAGTCGAAAATTGTTCGTGTGAGGTGCCGAACCCTGGCGCCACGCGAATATCAATTCGTGACGCCCGCGATAAAACGAGCCCATCCCGCCGTTGTCCTTGGCCCAGATGATGAGCTGCTTCAGCTCTGAATAAACCGCCTCGCCGGCATCAAGCATCTCACGCAGATGACGCCAATCGATCACCAGAAAATGGATTGAGCCGTCGGCGCTGGCTTCGACGAGTCGTGTGAAGGCGTTCCGCAGGAATTCGGTGAACTGCGCGCGGCTCATCTCACCATGTGCCATCGCGAAATCGCGATGCTTGATCTTCCCCTTGCCGCCGAGGCTCTCCGCCGGGAGATTCCAGGGAGGATCGGTGAACACCATGTAGGCGATTTCACGGCCCATGAGCGCCTTCACGATCGCGCGGTCGAGCGCGTTGCCGCAGATCAGGCGATGGGGACCGAGCTGATAGAGATCGCCGGGCCGGCAGCGTGCCGGAACGCTCGCCGGCAGAATGTCGTCCTCGGGTGCGCCAGGCTCCTCAGGAACAAGTCCCTCGATCAAGCTATCGATCTCAGGGAGCGAGAAGCCCGTCAGGCTGACGTCGAGCCTGTCCGCCAGCAGTCCTTGCAGCTCACCTGCCAGGAGTTCCTCGTCCCAAATCGCATTCAGAGCGAGCTTGTTATCGGCGAGGATGTACGCGCGCTTGAGAACCTTGCTCAGATTGAGCAACCGCCGACACGGGACTGTTTTCAGCTTGAGCAGCTTTGCGGCCTCTAGGCGTGCGTGGCCCGCGAGTATGTTGTTGTCCTCATCGATAAGGATCGGCGCCGTGAAGCCGAAGCGCCGGATGGCCTGGACGAGTTGCTCGATCTGTTTCTTGCTATGCTGCCGCGCATTGCGCGGATCCGGCTTCAGCTTCCTGGGAGAAATGTATTCGATCTCATCCGCTGCCGAGGGGTCCGGAGGAGCATGCTTCAAGTGTCGTGTGTGGAATTCAGGTTGAGGTTCTGCAAAGCGGTGTCTTGCCGCTCTCTTCATTGTATCTCCTTAAACCCCGTCCCATCAGAGATATCGCCAAGTTGCTGGCGTGCTTGCCGGTCGCTCCTAGTGATCCATCCGAGCGATCCCACAGACCACGATCGTCTGCCCGATGATTGCGAGTTGCAGATCAGTGCGCACGCTCATAAGTTCTTCGTTCGAACCTTTGCGCTCTCGCGATCGCTTCGGCGGACGACCGTTCAGCTCTTTAATGGAAACCCTGACGAGGGTTTCAATAGGATGTAGCTTCTTGACCTTCTTGTCATCGCCTTTTCCTCTTGTATCGGCCGGCGCGATTCAGTTGGCGATTAGCAGGAGAGCCACTGGGCTCGATCGGCTCCGCGACGTAAGCGGTGCTTGGATCGGCGGGGAAAGTCACGCCGAGCAATAAGAACTTGAATCCATACTTCCAAAATCAAGCTGTTGCAAGGGCGCTGCTTCACAAGCAGGTGAAGCAGTTCCATCTTCGAAGCTTAGAGCGCTACGCCGTAGCTCTTACGAACTTCCGCGACCTCTCTTGCTAGGAAGGGTCTCTTCCAAGTGCCGTCGAAGTACGCGCGCCGCCTCGGTGAGCTCCATCCGGATGATAAAGCCATCCTTCTCGCGCTCCAGAAACTCGCCCAATTTGGCTTCAGCAAGTACGTTCACCGAACGCACAACCTGCTGACGTCTCTGACGGGCAACGATCACAAGGAAGTGGGATGAATCACTTCGAACTATCCCCGGGTACTTGGGTTCGAGCTCTTGGCGTGCTCGCCGAGCAATCAAGACGGCCAAGCGCTGCGGATGGCCGAAGGATAGCAGCATGAAGCCCATGTGAAGCGCGAACGCCTCGTAGGCTGAATACTTGACTTCAATTCCCTTCCCAGGTTCCTCGGAACTGAAGAACGCATAGTTCGCGCGCTCGGGGTCGCTCGACCGGGAGTTACGCCCAAGAGCTCGGTCAGTGTCCAAGAGCCGCTTGAGGCGGTTGCGAACCTCGGTAGCTGCCCTGGAATTGTGCGGATAGGCCATCCGCACAATCGCTTCCTCGACCTGATTTCGCTTGAACTCTTGCATTGCAACATAGTGGCGGGTTCCAAATGCCCGTCAAGGGGAAGGCGACGTACACAATAATGTCAGATTACAAAACGAGTGACTGCGGTAGGTCGGCGGGGCTCCATCTCGACCTGTCATTTTCAGTGTCCGATGAGAGAATCACGCGCCCCGGCCAGCTGCGCGCGAGTAGCCGCCTTATGACGGAGGGCCTACTAGCTGCGCTTCTGATTGCTCAAGGACTCCGCGAGCACAACTAGCGCATACTTGATCGCGCGCGATGAAATGGCTGCGTAGGAGCGCAGCAAACGCATCGCTCCCTTGGTCTGAATCAACGCAAGCCCGCTGTCGCGGGCGTCCCTCTTTTTGGATCCCGGCTTGGCTGAGCCATAGAAGAACATGATGGGCGTGTTGAGCTTGTCGGCAATTTGCACCAGCCGCCCCGCCGAGACGCGGTTCGTCCCCTTTTCGTACTTTTGCACTTGCTGGAACGTCAGGTCGATCGCGTCCGCAAGATCGGTCTGTGACAAGCCGCGCTCCAGCCGCAATGCGCGAATCTTGCGGCCGATTTCGACATCCGCGGCGCCGGCCCGGCGCTTCTTCATTCTGACTGAGCTGGTAGGTTCTTCTGTCATGACGTTCCTCTCCTTGAGTGCCGAAGCTTTCGCAGAGCGAGAGCTGGGGTCGCCAGAATTCAAGCAGCGTTCGGAAGATTAAGCTGACAGTTGAACCTTCCGATGCTGTGTATCAGTAGGAGGTAGCGCCGATAATGACTTTCAACAGAATTGCCTATTCTGTGTAGTGTCAATAATTTACGCCAGGATACTTGATTTTTACTGCCACCTAGGGTAGCGTGCGCTCACGTCAATTCGAAAAGCCTCGCAACTGCGGGGCTTTGGGAGGGGTCAACAGAATAGGCAAAACCATTGCATTCGCTCCCGGCGCGGTAGCCGGGACGATTGGGGCAAAGAATGCTCAGAAACGACGGTCGCGTTGGCAGTCTCTATACGGCTGCCGGCCAGCGAAAATATCTGACCACTGCCGAGCGCAGCCGGTTCCTCACTGCGGCTCTGTCCTGTCCCCGAGCCGACTTGCGAACCCTCTGCCTGATGCTTCTCCACACAGGCTGCCGCATATCCGAGGCTCTCGCGCTCACCCCGCAGTCGATCGAGCGCCAAGCTGGTTTCGTCGCGATCCGTTCGCTCAAGAAACGCAAGCGCACGGCTGTGATCCGCGAGGTGCCTGTCCCGATCGATCTGTTCGATGCCTTGGCCGAGACGCACACATTGGAAGAACGCGACCGCCGCTTATGGCAGTTTACACGCTTCCGTGGATGGCAGCTGCTGAAGGTGGTGATGCGAGACGCATCCATTGCGGAAGGTCCGCACATGACGCCGAAGGGGCTCAGGCACAGCTTCGGGATTCATGCAATCCGATCGGGCGTGCCGCTCAACCTCGTGCAGCGCTGGCTCGGCCACGCCAGCATGACGACGACTGCGATTTATCTGGATGCCTTGGGAGAGGAAGAGCGCGAGATCGCAGCGCGAATGTGGGCGACGGCGCCGGCACCTTGCGCCATCACCACGTTGGATTGATAGCTAGGGCTGACGGCATGAGCGGTCATCTCGTTTGGTTTGCTGCCGCAACGTGGCCGAGTCCCGTCGCATAATGACACGTTACGGAACGTGCGGTTGTGCTGACTTTCCGGTTGTCGCTGCCAAGGAGTTATAGAGCCTAGCGGAAGCTGCATTGTTGCGGAAGCAACCCCCGCCATGCCGGGCTAGGCGATTGACGAAGCTCCAAGCTTTGCGGCGTGTGTGAAATTTCCTGCCGAGCTTACAACGCGCCGGCCCGCAATCCCTATGCCGTCCTGCCGACTCATCGGCGCCTGTCTGTATGGCCCGCGAGCGATCGCGCTCCGACTCGGATTAGCAATGTCACACCGAGGCAATGGCGCGCTGATCCCTCAAAGCCAGCGGCACTTACGACTTCCCTTCACGTTGACCAGCCCTCGCGCACACGCGATCCGGCGCCCGCAGGGGTGGGTACCGGTTACGTCGCTTCTGAGCGTGTTTGCTGCCCAAAGCGCGTAACTCGCCGCCGACGCATCCTTCGAGCAGCCCTGCGCCCGCACTATCGAGGGAGCGATGATGAGCGTGACGCAAAGCAAAAAGATGGCTCGCATGGTGTTCCTCCCCAATGAAATGCCCCGATCCACTCAGGGGCCAAGTAAGTTCAAAACATCGCTAAGCATGCGGGGCCGCGGGCAACGTAAATAGCCGAGAGACGGCGGGACTCGCAACCGCCCAGGCCGACCCACTCAACCCAAGGACTATCTCGCGCCTCGCGCGTCGCCTACGCGCTGCTTCTGCTGGGTCTTCTGCGGCAGCGCACAGCGGGTGGGCGAAAACATTCAGCTACCGTCTAATTGTGACACACTAGCGTCATGGTTGAAATTCCAGACATCGGAGGGGGGTCGCGCCGCAATGCCCGAAATGCGGCGTCCCCACGACCTTGGTTTTCGTGAGGTCCCGCTCAGGATGACCTGGAGACGAGACCCCTCGAGTGCCTCGTGTGCCAAGCGGAGGTCACCATCGTTGTGCTGCCCGATGATTGAGGGCCTGGCAGGTCTTCTCTTCCGCCGATCAGGGCATCTGGCGATTATCTGGGCCGCGACGCTGATGACCTCCGCACCGCTGCTGATCGGCTTTCTGTTGTTCCAACGCCAGTTCGTGCAGAGCTTCATGCGCGCGGGAATACGCTAAAGCGAGTGAGGCCCCTACAACAGTGGAACGAAGAGCGGGCAGGCTGGGGTGGAGGGCGACACTGACCTCCTCGTGCGTCGGCTCGCACCGCGATGCGAAACAGGGTTAGGCACGTGCCTTGCGCGCAATGGCCGAGACCCACGCCTGCGCGAACATGCCGCCCTCGCTCCTGCTCCACGCTCGCAAGGTCCACGCCGACGACGCATCGCCTTGCTGCTCCAGTTGCAGCGCCAAGTATTCGCCGATGATCTCTAGCGACGGATAGCACTCGTAGCGCGCCGACATCTGCACGCCTGCGAACCCGGCCGTCGCAAGATGGTCGCCGAGCTTGCGCCCCACATGCACGTCGCCGCCATTCCGGGTTTGCAGGCTGGTGTAGGCCGCCACCGCGCGCGCGAGTTCCACCGAGGGCGGGGAGAGTAAGAACCCTCCCCAATCGGGTCCGCAGACGCCAATAATGCCGCCCGGCTTGAGTATCCGATGGAGCTCCTTCACGGCGCGAACCGGATCGGACAGGTGTTCCAGCAGGGCGCTGCTGAAGATCCGGTCGAACGTGTTGTCCTCGAACGGCAGAGCGTAGCAGTCGGCGACGCGAAACGTCACGTTGGAGACGGCCTCCTCTGTTGCGCGAGCCGTTGCGCGTTCGATTTGCGAGGTGCCGAAATCAATACCTGTGACGAAGCCGGGCTGCACGGCCCGCGCGATCCCGAGGGTGATGGATCCGGGGCCGCATCCGCAGTCCAGCACCGAGACGCCCGGCGTGAGATGGCTCAAGAAGAATTGCCCGTGCGACTGCAGCGACCGCTTCGCCATGAAGTCGCTGGCGTTCGATGTGTGCCCCGGGGTGTAGCACTCAGCCGTCATGGGCCGTTCCTCGCAGGCCGATCACAGCCGAAAAATCGCATTCGCGATACGCAGCCGCAAGCCCCTGCTAAGCATGTCGAGGAAAGGCGCGATAGCGATCGGCGCGGTCCCTCGCTCACTTAACAAACAGAGTCCGACGGCGCGCGTTCGCGTTGGCATGTCCCAAGCGTCGCCAACCTGCTTGCGCGTGCGCAGAAGCTCGAAGGTCTACGCTAGCTGCCTTTTATCGGCGCGAGATATTCGGGTCGGGCGGCTCCCGGGTCCCTACGCAAATCTCAGCTGACAACAGCTCTCGCTTGAGTCAGTCGTCCAACAGAACACGCAACATCTCAGCGAGCCGGAAACCAGCCTTCGCCAGCTGTTCACGGACCTTTTCTGCGGCCCAATCGTCGTAGTTGCCTTGCAGGGTCGCCTCCCAACGGCATTCGACCTTGTCGTGCGACGCCTGTTGATCAACGCCGGGAACGGTCACCTTGATGCGCTCGTGGGCTTCCCGCGCCAAGGGAAGGATCTCATCGGCCCACCGGCGACTCCAGGTGCTTACGTCGCCGGAGGTCTTCCATCCCGTGGGAGGATTAGCCAGAACCGCTTCCGCGAACTTCTTGATTGATCCATCGTGAACGTTGGCGAGCCTCATTGCGCCTTCGACCGCTTCATTGTCCCAAATCTTGTGAAGTTGGCGATTGGGAGGAATTTTGAACCACCCGCCACCATGCGTTTCGGAAAATTTGGTGCCGATCCCAAAGTCTGGCAGTCCGGCGCCGCCATCAACATTTGGATCGACAACGTTGAGACATTTATCGTCGTAGTAGCGCGAGCCAACGTGCAGCGGTTGGTGGATGTCACCAACCAGATGCGTCATGACCCAAATCGCCTCGTTTTCATCGAAATCAGCCGGAACGTCGGTCGGCGGCAGGCCGCGCAAGCGTCCAACGGCGTACCGCAGAATCTGAACCACATCGTGGCGATGGGTGCCGGCGGTGTTGGCAGCGTATCGCTTTCGCTGAATGGGCACATCGGTAAAATGATATTTGTCGCTTTCCGGATTGCGTTTGATGAAAGAATCAAAAAAGCCTGGCTGAACAACATTGCATGCAAACAGAAGACAATCCGGATAGACCGCCACATCGCTAAGACCTTTGCCGGCCGGCAGCATATCCTTCAGGCGATCCTGCAAAGCAGGATGATCTCGCGCAATGATTTGATCCGCGATCTCGCCAACAATCTGGTGACCTTTGAACCCCCATGCGTGCGCGGATACCGGCGCTATCCCCACCGCAGCCAGAAGCGCCACGCCCCTCAAGCCAAGTTTCATCATGATGTCACCCCTTTGGCAGCATCGCAAAAATATAGTACCACAACCGATGCTTGAACAAGCATGTGCCGATGCGAAAAGCGATCGGCCGTCTCGGCGTTGCTCTAAGTTCTCACTCGGATTCGTCAACGCGCCTTCAAGGTCTGGCAGTACGGCGATGTCGTCGCCGCCGCTTAGACGAATGAAATACTCTCCTTGCAAATTGACCGTCGAGCCGTCGTTGTCCGCGGAAAGGCGGAAGTCGCCGCGATAGCCGACGAGCGCCGCTGATCTTTCGTTGCCACCAACAGGGCCTCCGTCCCCTTGAGGACACCGGTTTCCAAAGGTGCGCGGCTACCCTATACCGCGCAGTGTGGAATCATGACGAGGAACTCCCATGGCGAAGAAGGCGAAACGTCGCGGCCGACCCCCAGGCTCGAAGAATAAGAGCACACCTGCCAAGGTCGGCAAGTTTTCGACCTCTGTTTCCAAAATGGATGTTGGGCAATTGCGCGACTACATCGCGGGCCTGGAAAGCACTCTCGCGGCGAAGGTCCAGCAGCAGCGGGAATTCCTCGAGGGCCAACTCGCTGGCCTTCAGATTTATGCCTCGAACAAGGCCGGCGCCGCGGTGCGAGCCGTGATGCGCGTGCCGCACACCCGCAAGCGCGCCAAGGCCAAGCCGAAATATCAAAGCAAGAAGCACAAGCGGCTGAAGTGGTCCGGGCGCGGGATGCTTCCCACCTGGATGCGCGAAGAGATGAAGGGCACGAAGCTCACGAAGGAAGATTTCACCATCAAGTAACCGACAGACGGTGAACTGTTGTGGTCCGGCAGCTCACTCTACATCGAAAACGTTATCCGGGACCTCACCGGCCTTGAACAGCAGGACGGCATCGGCGAACTCACCGATGTCGGGATCGCCGGTGCGAGCGAATGCAATAACCCCAGCCCTGGTACTGGCGAGCGATCGGGCGCGTGATGTTGCCGCGGTAGCGCTCGGCATCTGCGCCGGGGCCTCGGCGATCAACTCCCCCTCGCCTTCCTCGTTTCGAACAAAGGCCAAGACAACGTAGTAGGTGATGTTCGGCATGGCGAGCACTGCACCTAGTAGAACTTCTGCTTCGGCGGCCTGATCCGCATCCAGCCAGTACCGCGGCCGCGCCGAGTTGGATCGAACCACACCCCGCCAAACCGCGCCTGAAATTTCTCGGCATCCGCTCTTTCGGCGAAGCAGAAGACACGCTGCCACCTGTCCGATACGACAAGCGAGTGCCCTCGCGGGCACAAGGACAGGTCCGCGCAGAATTCCGCGATGACGCTGTACTGCTGACCCAAGCATTCGTCCGCCGGCAACATGATCTGATGCGGCCACTCTCGATCGACGCGAGACGGCGACAACTCGCCTTTGCGCCTCATCCCGCCTCGCGGATCTGAACAAAGCGCCGGCTGAAGGCGAACGCTTCGGCCTCGTCGCGAAAGCAGTAGCGGATCGTTTGGTCTCTCAGGTCGACGTACATGTCCCAGCGGCCGAGCCGCTCGTCGAGCCAATTGAGAACACCCACCAGCTTGTCGTCGAGCGGGAGGGCCACCTGATAGGGATAGTCTCGGTTGATGTCCTCTCGTATGGCCATGACCCGTCCCTTATCGGCTACGAATGTTCTCTGTTTGTTCTTCGGGTGTCAAGCCACGAGCGCTCGGAAGGACGATGGACACGGAGCGCAAATGGATGCCGGCCCGAGGCTTTAACCCTGTCCCTTCTTGGCCGTTCACGTCACCAGCGTCACTTCTTCAAGCAGCGTCGCGTCGTCCTTCGCAGTCTTGGAACTATTGATCCGCTTTGAGACGGGCCGTCTTACGAGCACGTCCTCCGCCGCTGGCTTCAGCATGCTGGCGGCTTCACGCACGTCGTTCGTCCGCAGCCAGGTATCGAATTGATCGGGCTCCAGTATGACTGGCATGCGGTCGTGAACTTCGGCGACGTGCTTGTTCGGCTCGGTGATGACCATGACGCACGACTGGATGTTTTGTTCTCGGCTCTATCGTGCCATGTGTCGTAGAGCCCGGCGAAGGTGATGAGCTGACCGTCGCGACGACTGAAATAGTAGGGCTGCGGCTTCTCTTTCTTGTCGTCGGGATTCGAGTAGTGCCATTCGTAGTAGCCCGACGCTGGGATCAGGCAGCGTGACCGCTTGAATGCCTCCCGGAAGAACGGTTTCTCCTCGACGGTCTCCGCTCGCGCGTTGAACGTCGCGAGCCTCAATTCCTTGAGCGGCTTGGACCACCAGCCCGGCACAAGGCCCCAGCGCATGACGACCAGCTGCCGTCGATCAAAATTTGGAATGATCACCGGGACAGGATCAGTCGGGCAGACGTTGTAGCTCGGTGGAAAATTCCATGGAGGCAGCGGCCCCTGCTTGGACAGGTCGTAGAGCTTCGCGACATCGTCCCAACGTAGATCGGCTGAGTAGCGTCCACACATGGCGGGAAACATATGGGTGGCGCCCTACCCCGCCAAGGGCGGCCCGATCGCCGCGCTGCGGCTCCCTAGGGACCGAGTGAGGCGGACGCTGCGCTGCCCGTAAGGATATGGCCGGACCCTGCTTCGCTGAGCGGTGGGCTTCTATAGGAGCTATTCGCCACCCGAAAATCTACGAGGTCGGAGATCTCGCGGCGGCGCTCGTCGGCGAGTCGATGCTGTTCCTCTCTCAAGCGGGCGCTGTGAGCGATCAGCAGAGTGGAGCAGACGGAAGGGTGGTAGCGGCCCATGGTTTCCCCCCAGGGAGATGCATGATGCAAGAAGAACGTCAGTTCCGAAAGGAGGTTCGCCTATCCAATGGGGCTTGCAAGGATCAGGCATAATCAATTCTTACCAGCATTGTCGAAACACGGCTCATGGCGGCGCACAGCCCATGCGCGCTGAAATTGCCGCGCCATCAGGGCTGTCGGGGGCAGCGCGCGTCTGCCATGATGGGGGCTTCGTCAACAGGAGATGCGACGTGGCCAGTGGAACAGTGAAGTGGTTCAACCCGACAAAGGGCTATGGCTTTATTCAGCCTTCGGGCGGTGGCGGCAAGGATGTGTTCGTACACATCTCGGCAGTGGAACGGGCGGGTCTAAGCACCCTCAATGAGGGCCAGCAAGTGGACTATGAAATCGTCTCGAATCGAGGCAAGGAGTCAGCCGAAAATCTGAAGGTGAAATGACAGCAAGGCTCGTCGGCTTGTTGCCGGCGGGCCCTTGCGGGTACATCCGCAAACATGCCGACATCGGTACGGAAAAAGACAAAAAAGAAACGTGGCCGCCCTGCGACTGGTCGCGACCCCGTGACAGCTATTCGCCTTCCGGAAGATCTGCGGGCGCGCGTCGAGGCCTGGGCCGCCGGGCTGGGTGATACGCCCTCCCGTTCAGAAGCCATCCGCCGGCTCATCGAGATCGGCTTGGCAAGCGTACGCACTGCCAAGCCAACCGATAAGAAGTCCGCAGCTAAAGCAGCCGGCTTGGCAGGCGAGATGGTGGATTATCTAAGTGACCACTCCGTGCCGGCCGATATCCGTGAGAAACGCAAACGTCGGCTGCTCAAGGGCCCGTCGGAGTTTCGTGAGATGCGAACCGATCTCCCGAAGTCGAAAGCCCGGTAGCCGCAAGCATGGCATGCTGCCCGGCAAGAGCCGGTCTAGCGCGTCCGCTTCTGTTTCGTCGGCCACTCTTCTGAAAACAGATCGAGCGCCGGCCATTGCTGGCTCGTGATTTCGTCGATGGCACGTTCAATCAGGTAATTGCCCATTCCGTCGCCGGACTCATCCATGCAAGCGCGAGCGGCTTCAAGGTGCTCCAGCGCCCTGGCGCGCAGCTCCGTGCCCCGCTCCGAATCGACAGGACCGATGCTCATTCAAAAGAGCATAGGTGCTCTCTCGGCGGTGGTCATCACGCCGTAGCGACTCTTCGACGAGAGTACCGCAGCCCGCAACCGGAGATACGCCGCCGTCAGGGGCGCTCCGTCGAAAACGGCCAAGTTCCTCGGTGACTCTTTCGTAACTTGACGGGCTTTCGACTCGGAATCTTGAGTCGGAATAACCACTTATGACTCGTTGCAGTTGCGTGGGGAGTTCGTAGGTAATGGCGCCGCGTGCACATTGGAAAGGCTTTCTCAAGCTGTCCCTCGTGTCGTGTCCGATCGCCCTTTACCCGGCGATTTCGGCGGCTGAGAAAATCTCGTTCCGGCAGGTGAACCGCGAGACCGGCCACCGTCTTCGCCAGCAGATGGTGGATTCTGTCACCGGCGAAGTCGTCGAGTCTCAGCATAAGGGGCGCGGCTACG
This sequence comes from Hyphomicrobiales bacterium, assembly GCA_034669145.1. Classification (GTDB taxonomy): domain Bacteria; phylum Pseudomonadota; class Alphaproteobacteria; order Rhizobiales; family Xanthobacteraceae; genus PALSA-894. Next base: position 19,809 of record JAXDNY010000281.1, on the reverse strand, counting down.
AAGTCGGAGAAAACGAGTTCCTGATCCTTCAAGATGAGGAGATTGAGCAGGCTCAGCAGGAAGCGCGCATAAGGCCGTTCAGCGTTGCTCCCGCGCCCGCCGGGCATGTCCAGCCCACCAGGGAAGCGCCGCCAAAGCCGAGCGCGCCAGTCAGGCAGCGTGACCCGGAGCGCCAGGCGGCACCGCCCGTCGTTCCGGCTCCGGCACCGCCGCGTCCGATTGTCGAGAACACCAGGACTATTGAACTCGACCGGTTCGTGCGGCGGGCGCAGATCGACGCCCGCTATCTCAATACGCCTTACTACATTGTCCCGCGCGACGCCGTTGGACAGGAGGCGTTCGCGGTCATCCGCGATGCGGTCGCTGCCAAGGGCCTGGTCGGGCTGGGACGCATTGTGTTGGCGAGCAGGGAGCGTCCTATCCTTGTCGAGCCGATGGGAAGCGGCCTTCGAGGGATTACGCTCCGCTACGCGCACGAGGTTCGCGATGAGACGGAGTATTTTGCAGACATTCCGAAGATGACGCTCCCCAATGAAATGCTGCGGATCACCGAGCACATCCTGGAGACAAAGACCGAAGACTTCGATCCAGCATATCTGGAGGACCGCTATCGCACGGTGCTGGTCGAGAAGCTGCGCGAGAAGCAGGCGCACATGCCGGCTAGAAGCATCGCATCGACGCCGTCTCCGGAGAACGTCATCAATCTGATGGACGCGTTGAGGCGCAGCTTGGCGACGGAGCGGCCAAGTCGGAAGATTGCCAAGTTGACGCCGCATGTCGCAAAGCCAGCTCCCGATACTATCAAGCCGACCCCGCGGCGCACGGCAGCAGCTTCGAAACGCAGCGTCGACAAACGGTCGTCGGCACGGGCCCGCAGAGTCAGTTAGCTCGTGGCGCGCCGTCTTCCCACAGCCTTGCCAGTCGCGCCGGCGACAAAAGTCGCGCTGCGGCGACGACGTCCCGCGTCTGCTCGGCCGCCCATGCTCCCGTTCATCGAGCCGTGCCTCGCCGCCGAGATCGGCACGCCGCCGGCCGGCGAACGCTGGGTGCACGAAATCAAGGAGGATGGTTTCCGCACGCAGCTGAACCGCCAAGGGGAAAAGGTCACGCTCTACAGCCGCGGGGCCCACGATTGGACCCACCGCTATGCGACTATTGCCGAGGCGGCGCTGAAGCTTCCCGGTGGTGATTTCGTGATTGACGGTGAGATGGTGGTGCCGCGCCGCGACGGTACGACCGACTTCTTCGCGCTGTCGAAGGCAGTTGCGGGCCACGATTCCGATCCGCTGCAATTCCGCGCCTTCGACATCCTGTTTTGTGACGGCAAGGACGTCCGCCGCCGACCGTTGATCGAGCGGAAAGCGCTGTTGCAAGGGCTGATCGAAAACGCTTCCGAGCGCTTCTACCTCTGCAAACATATCGAGTTCGATGGCCCGAAGGTCTGGGAACATGCACATCGGCACAATGCTGAAGGCATTATCTCCAAGCGGGTCGATTCACCCTACCGTTCGGGACGAACGCGCGACTGGATCAAGGTGCCCTGCCAATATCGCGAGACGTTCTATGTGGTGGGCTACGCGCGCGAAGACGCGGACCGGTTCGACGGTCTCTATCTCGCGCGTCGGGAAATCAACCAACTCGTCTACGCCGGCAAGCTGGAGCGGTATGGGGTGAAGCTCGATGAGATCGAGCCGATGATGCGCAGGCTCGACGCGATCGCCATCGACAAGCCTGCGATTAAAATAGATATCGAAAAGCCAAAGGCGCGTTGGGTTACGCCAATCCTGAAAGCCCGTGTGGTGCACCGCGCCGGAGCCGCGCCGCGCCGCGTGCGGCATGCGATCTTCGAAGGCTGGGACGAAACGCCAGAAGCTCCGCTGCTGATGGACGTACTCCGGTCGCGCATCGCTCAGTCAGCCCTTGCCAGGAAGCCGATCGCCGCGCCTGCGAGTGTGCGTGGCGTGCCGGCCGAGAATATAATGCGCGCGCTCGAGGATGCCGTGGTGCGACCACGGCGCAGCTAAAGGCGCACTGGAAGAAGGTCGCGCAAAAGGCGCTGCCGCATCTTGCGCGGCGCCCGCTCACGCTGGTGCGGCACGTCGCAGGCACGACCTTCTATCATATGGGCCCGCTGCCGCCGCTACCACGCGCCGTGCACTCCCTCGAAATGCGCAAGGCGGACGGCAAGAAAGGTGTCCGCCTATGGATCGACGACGCCGCAGGACTGCAAGGCCTGGTAGAGCTTGGCGTGGTCGAGGTGCATCCATGGGCCGCGACGATCGACGACATCGAGCGGCCGGACCATCTGATATTCGACCTCGATCCGGGTCCCGGTATCGGCTCGGAGTATGTCGTCGAAACGGCTCTCGTTTTACGCGACCTGCTTGTGCGAGAAGGCTTCGATTGCTGGCTGAAACTCACCGGCGGCAGCGGCGTGCACCTGATGGCGCCGACCGAGCCGACTCTGACCCACTCCGAAATGCACCGCTATGCAAAGTCGCTCGCCGAGAAGATCGCGCGACGAAAGCCGGGCAAGTACGCCACGCTCGCCGGTGCATCGCAGCGCGTTGGCAAGCTGTTCATCGACTATCTGCGCAACGGTCGCGGCGCGACGGCGATCGGAGCATATTCACCGCGGGCGCGCAGAGGCCTGCCAATTGCGGTCCCCATCACCTGGAACGAGATTGAAGCAGGGGTCGTGCCGAATGCCTACGCGCTTGGAACGGCGCGACATGCAAGCGCAAGAGGAACTGCTCCAAAGCCTCGGCCCTCGCTACTTCCTCCGCCCTGCGAGCTGGAGCCTGTCAAGATCAGGCCCGCCTAACGGATGGACCTTCTGGCGTCCGTCAGCTTGCGCCGGCAATCACGGCGTCGTTTCGAGATATGGGGGATCGCAGGAGCGGCACCCACCCTCTGACTTTTATATCGACGTCGTCCTGCCCGGCCCCGACCGAACCGCTGCAACAGCCGGACGCCGGCCGATCGCGATCATGCCGCACCGGTGCACCAATATTGAAGAGTGGGTAGCTCGCTATAGCGAACTGAAATATTACCCATTCAGGCGCCGTTTACTTGCGATTGCCCGGCATGTCTGCGATCAGCTCGGCGATCCGCTCGATCGTCTCGATGCTGATGTCGCCGATTTCCAGCAAGCGCGCTAGCTCGTCGTCCTGTTCGAGCCTTGATGGTCGAACGCCGACCGCCATCCGAACACGCGGGTTCAGTCCCCTCGTTGGTCTTCGATCGCCCATGCGTCGTCCCTTGAGGCAGACTACCGATCCGACTCGGGCGATCAAGCAAGCGAGACGATAGGCGTGAGCTGATGTCGCGGCACGGTCGTGGCTGCTCGCGTGCGGGTCACGTTCGCCTCACAGCGGCCCCGCAACGCGTTATTCTGGCGGCTTCGCTCACACATAGCGCTGCAGGCCCTAGGCGGTCGCGGCGAAAGAGTCTGTGCGGTGTCACACAGTAGGGGCAAATAAGGCGGCTTACAGCGACCGCATAGCCCTCACTTCCGAGACCACGCGCGCGCTTAGCGCCTTGGCGTCGATGACCCCGCTGCGGGTCAAGTCGATGATGCGCGCGGCGACGGTTTCCCGCTCCCTGATCTCGCCGTCGATGTGAAGACCTTGCAGGCCGTCTCAAGAGCTTGAGACATGATCTCGATGGCCTCAGGTTCGAACGAGGCATGGCTTCGGCGGATTGGCATCGGCCGGGCCCCCTATGAAAGCGGGTGGGGGCAAGTGGCCATCCCCCATCGCTGCCACCCTTCAAGGCCAGCGACCGGCTTATTAAAACATTCGGCCCGCTAGTGTGTCTGTCCGGTATCCGACACACGGAAAGCTGGCGCTGTACGTCACGCGCCGCCTCAGTGTACCTGACTTGACGATCACGTCGACGGGGCTAACCTAACCGAGCTAGAGGACAGACCAACCCAACTTCGCCCCGCCCTTGTGGCGGGTTTTTTCTTGGGCGCGCGAGCCCGCAAACTAGGGACGTCCGAGCTGGATTCGGGCCGGCCTCGGTCTAAGGCCCAGCGCCGGAACTTGCTGGCTGCCTTGCGCATTTGAGGGAAATCATTTCCTTTCGGAGGCTAATCGCCATGCACAGAATGCTCGTAACAGTCGCGGCGTTCTCGCTCTTCGCATTTGCCGCAAACGCCCAGGGCGCTCCGCCTGCACAGGAATTCGTCACCAAAGTCACTATCAGCGACATGTTTGAACTGGAATCCAGTAAACTTGCCCAGCAGTATGCCGACGCGAAGAGCAAAGAGTTTGCTGCGAAAATGATCAAAGACCACACCGAGACTTCGAATGAACTGAAGTCTTTGGTCACCTCAGGCAAGGTGAAAGCGATCCTCCCGACAGCCATGGACAAGGATCATCAAAGCAAGATCGACAAGCTTAAGGGCCTGAAGGATGCGGCGTTTGATCGGGAATACGACGAGATGCAGCGCGCGGCGCATAAGGACGCGGTCTCCCTCTTCGAGCAGTATTCCAAAGGCGGAGACAACGCAGACCTGAAAGCGTTCGCCTCCAAGCACCTGCCGCACCTCAAAGAGCATCTGAAGATGGCGGAGGACCTTAAGACGCAGACCACGCAACGGTAGGGCCGGCAACGAACAACCAGCGCGTCTGGATTTTCTATGGAAGGCGCTCGCTCGCCGCGGATGTACCGGGAGCAGGCGCCGGGTGGAGGTGAACATGGCGCGCTTATAGAAAAAGAGGGCCATAGGCCTGCGGCGATTGGAGGCCAGTGAATCGTCGGATCAGCGCGGCTGCTTGGATTGCTGCGATTGCTGGCGCCGTGGTGGTCGGCCTCGTCGTAATGGCTCTCGGGCAATGGGGCTCCGTTCCTTGCTAACTAAGAGGCGACGGCGAGTGATGAAGGGGGCGGGTCTTAGGCCCGGGTTCTGCACATCCTCAATCCCTGACTCGCCGCCCTTCTTGATGATGAGACGGCCGTACTCGGCTTGCATCTTGGAAAGCTTACCACTACCCGCTTTTGGCTTCGATACGTACGAGCGCCGCTCCTTGAACAGTCGGAGAGACGGTGCGCGATGGTACAAACCTCGCCTCGCGTGCGCCCGATCGACTTCAGGCCTTCACCCTTCCTCCATCGCTCCCAGAGCTCCGCGCTCTGAACTGCTGTAAACCCAACCCGATGATACGTCCTCTTCATCGCCATCGCTCCACGTCCTCGGTTTTAAGGTACGTGTTGCGCTGATAAGTTGAACTCACCACCCAAAGCGGACCTTTCAGCCTCGGTCTATGTGCTTGCGACGTTCTCGGACAGCAACTTGCTTCCGTGCGGCGCCCGACTTGCCCACCGAAGGCTCCGTGATCGGGAGGACCTCGCGCATGTACTTGGCGAGCGTCTCGCAAAAGCTCTTGGCATAGGGCGGCATTGGGCGCCGGCTGTCCCACTGAATGGCAAATCGGTCCCGCAATGGGTTGCGCCGGTGTGTTACGCGGACGATTCTCAACGTGTAGCGATCCGTTCGCAGGAGCGACGGAATGATCGCGACCCCTTGCCCGGCCTCGGCCAGCGCGAGCAAGGTGTGGGGCGCGCGGCTCTCGAGCATTATGTTGGGCACGACGTCTGCGAGACGGCAAGCTGCGTTGAACAACCTCCGAATAGAGTAACCGGACTCGAGCAGCAGCAACGGATAACTTGCGAGGCGGCCGATATCGATCATTCCGGCGTGGCCAAGCTGGACCGATGGGGCGCACGCGGCCAAAACCTCGTCCGGCGGCAGTGCGAGGCTCTCGAAGCGGCGATCGGTACCTTGTTCGTGCCTGATGCCGATGTGCACCTCGCCGCGTTCCAGCATGGCGGTCTGCTCGCCCCCAAGAGCCTCGCTTAGTTTCACGTGCACGTTCGGAAAGCGTTCAGCGTATCGAGGCAGGAACCTCGTCAAAACACTTTCGATCGTGTGCGGCGGAGCGGCCACCTTCAGTATCCCCCTATCTCCGCGCCGAAGCAGCTCGACCCGCTCGCCAAGCGAGACGAAGTGTCCCAATACGCTGCGACAATCTTCGAGCAAGTGCTCGCCGATGGCGGTCAGGATAAGGCGGCGCCCAACACGATCAAAAAGCCTGAAACCAAATTCCTGCTCGAGATCGCTGATCTGTCGCGATAGAGCAGACTGGCTGATGCGCAAATCCAATGCCGCTCGGGAGACCGTGCCCACCTCGGCTACAGCGACGAACGTTCGCAGGCGCTTGACATCCATATCCTCGTTTATCTCCAAATTGCATAGAGGCTTAGAAGAATTATGCATTGGACGGGTAAGCCCGTCCGGGCATATTCTTCGCTCCGGCATACGTCAAGAAGGCCAGCCCATCCGAGCGTGGCGGTCCTAACGAGTTGCTGCAACGAAGCGCGTAACGACATATGCCTCTCGCGCGGCACCGAGACGCGCGGCGCGAGACCGCTAGCCCCGGTGTCCAGATTCGGAGGATCCCATGAGCTGCTGCGATGAAACCACCGCCCGCGTACCTGATACCGACGTGTCTCGCCGCTCGATGTTCAAAGGTGCGGCGCTCATTGCAAGCGTCATCCCGGCGGCGGGCGTTACGCGCTCCGAAGCGCAGGGCAAGCAGATCAAGCTCGCCTACTGCAGCCAGCTTCTGTGCGGAGTGCCTTACGAAGTCGCAAGCGCGGCCGGCCACTTCAAGAATCACGGTCTTGATGTGCAGATCGTCCATACCCGCGGAGGCAACGCCGCGATGCAGGCCCTGCTCGGCGGGGCGGTGGATTACGCCGCCACCTCGCTGGACGTTGCTCTCCAGGCCTATGCCAATGTCGGCGCGGACATCCGCCGCTTCGCGGTCACCGGGCGTCTTCCTTTGTTTGCCGTTGTCACCGCCCCAAAGACCGCCGACCAGATTCGATCGATAAAGGATCTGGAAGGAAAGACGGTCGCCGTTGCGGCGCTCGGCACTGCCGATCATGCCTTGGCGCTTTACCTGCTGAAGCAAGCTGGCGCCGACTCCCAAAAGGTCAAGTTCGCGACCATGGGCAATAATCTGCTGGAAGCGTTGCGCCAGGGCCAGATCGATGCCGGCCTGGTGCAGGAGCCGGCTCTGACATTGCTGAAGCGCTCTGGCGCACGCGTGCTTGTGAACGCAATGGACCTGGAAGACGCCAAGCACTATCTCGGCGGTTCCTTTGAATTTATGGGCATGGCGGTGCGTGCCAAGGAGATCGAACAGCGCCGGCCTGAAATGGTTGCGCTGACGAGGGCATTGGCAGATGCGCTCAAGGCGCTCCGCAGGATGACCGGCGATCAGTTGGTCGCTGCTTTCCCCAAGGAGATGACCACCGGGCTCGATCTCAAGGAGTTCGGCGAGATCATCGCACGTCATCGCGACGCGCTCTATCCCGAAACGGCGAACATTGACCTCGAATCGGCCAAACGCGTCGAGCAGAGTCTGATCACCGCCGGTCTCATCAAGCCGGGCGCGAGTCTCTCGGGTCTGCACGACACCACGATAGTCGGAGGCTGAATTGCGCGTCCGTGATTTGACGATCTCGTACGGCAGAGAGCCGGTCCTGGAGGGCGCGAGCATCGAAGTCGGCCATGGCGAGTTCGTCAGCCTGGTCGGGCCGTCCGGCTCCGGCAAGTCGAGCCTGTTGCGGGCCATCATCGGTCTACAGCGACCGCTCGCGGGCACGGTCGAAGCCGGCTATGCGCCGTCCGAGATCGGCATGCTGTTCCAGGACGACGCTTTGCTGCCCTGGAAGACCGCGCGCGACAATGTCGCGCTCGGGCTTACCTTTAAGGGCATGGATCGCAGGCGAGCGCTGGAGCACGGCGACCTCTGGCTCGACAAGCTCGGCTTGGCCGGTTTTGGCGGCCGCTTTCCGCGTCATCTTTCGGGCGGGCAAAGAAAGCGCGTCGCGATCGCGCAAGTGCTGGCGATGCAGCCAAAACTGCTGCTGATGGACGAGCCATTCGCCTCGCTCGACGCCATCGTGCGGGCGCGCATCATTCAGGACGTCGCCGAATTGGTCGAACGCGAGCGCATCAGCGTTCTGCTCGTCACCCATGACCTCGAAGAGGCGATCAGCCTGTCCGACCGTGTCTATCTGCTCTCGCAAGGACCGCGTGCGCGCATCACTAAGCAGTACCAAGTGCCGATCGCGCGCCCGCGCGATCTGGTCAAGGCGCGCGTGCATCCGGCGTTTGGGCCACTCTACCAAAGACTCTGGAACGATCTCTCCCACGAGGTCGATTTCCGCCTGGCCGAGGCTGCCGAATGACAACGCTCGACCCCCGCTGGAAATGGATGCGCCAGCTTGCTGCTTTCGCCATCCTGCTGGTGCTGTGGGAGGCGGCAGGGCGCGCCGGGCTGTTTAACCCGCTATTTGTGCCGAGCCCAAGCCTCATCGGCCAAGCTCTCTATGAACTATTCGCGGACGGCCGCATCTGGCCGCATATCGACGCCACCTTCACCGCCGCGCTGCTCGGTCTGGCGCTCGGTATTCTGGCCGGGATCCTTCTCGGCGTTGTCGCCGCGCTGTTGCCCCCAGTCGCTGAACTCCTTGAACCGGTGATGACGCTGCTCAACGCTATTCCGCGCGTCGTGCTGGCGCCGCTGTTCGTGATTTGGCTCGGCATCGACCTCGCCTCAAAGGTGGCGCTGTCCTTCATCCTGGTAGCGGTGGTGATCTTCTTCACGGTGTTCAACGGCATCCGGCAGGTCGACCGCAAGCTTGTCGAGCGCATCATCACGCTCGGCGGCGGCCGCTGGGATCTGGTGCGGCATGTGTACCTGCCGGCGGTGGCGGCCTGGGTGCTCGGCAACCTCAAGATCGCAGTCGGCTTCGCTTTCACCGGCGCCTGCGTCGGGGAATTCGTGGCTGCCAGCCGCGGGCTCGGCTATCTCCTCTCGTTTGCGCAGTCGACTTACAACTCCGCGCTGATGTTCGCACTGATCTTTCTGATCATGGTGGTGGTCCTGCTGATCTTCGCGATTGCGGGGCGGGTGGAAAGGCATCTGCTGCGCTGGAGCTAAGCGCAGCTAAGATCTGACAAGTTTCAGGCGTCAGGCAATAGCCTGCGCGACGACGGACGGTGTCATCGTGATCGGTCAGCTTGCACGCATCAGAGAGCAGCCACGCGAGGTGTTGGAAGACATTGCCAAGTCGATGAACGTTCGAGCATCGGAGCCGGCCATGCAGACAATCTGTGCCCGCTATATGATGCAGATTACTCTCCCCGAGGGCGCTCGGATTCTCGAGGTCGGCTGCGGAAACGGGGCGGCGACCAAGCTCATCATGGAGCACCTCAGACCGGCGCAACTCGTCGGAATAGATCCTTCTTCCGCATTTATTGACATGGCTGGCGAGACATTCGCAGGCGAGCCGGAAGTCTCATTCGCCGTCGGCGACGCTGTGGCGACGGGGCAGGCAGACGCCTCCTTCGACCTCGTTATTGCGCACACGGTCTACTCGCATCTGGTCAACCCAGAGGGAGCGCTGACCGAGGCCAACCGGGTTCTTAAGCCCGGCGGACAGCTCGTGATTTTCGACGGTGACTTTGCGACCCTTACCGTCGCCCTGTCAGACGGAGATCCACTTCAGTCAGCCGCAGGCGCGGTACTGCGTAATTTGGTGCACGCACCATACATTATGAGGCGGCTGCCCCGCCTCGTCACCGCAGCTGGGTTCAGCGTGCAGTCGGTCGAGCCGCATGGCTACGTGCAGACGACGACCCCGGATTACCTGCTGACGTTGCTGTCGCGCGGCACTCGCGCCGCTGCTCAGGCGGGCAAGATCGGTCAGGACCTGATCGATGGCTTCGATGGCGAAGCGCGAAGGCGGGTTGCCAACGGCACGTTCTACGGAGCCATCCTGTTTCTCAGCTTATCGGCGAGTAAGGACACCGGCTGACCGCGTCCGTTCGGCGGCGCAAGAATGGCACTGTTCGATTGGACGGTAATTCAGCGGTTGATCAGGAGAATGGCACATGTCGCAGCCTCGCTTAGAGACTTGGCACCTCGATCTGCAGAAGCTTTTGGGCCTCGCGGCGCCGCCGGTAGCGATTGCCTTTCTCAACCACGTGCCTGCGGGAATCCCGCGCATCGAACGAACCATGCCGCCCGCAACGGCGGATGGCCGGACCGGATCCGCTGCCGCGAGCTGTGTCTTCTGGACCGAGGGAACGCGCGGCGTGTTCGCGACGGTGGCGGAGGACCATGGCAATTGCAGCGTGGGAAGCCTCACGCATGGGTTCAAGACGATGGAGGAGATCGCCGGTAATGCCGATGTTGCTGCATTGTGTGAGACGGGATGGGTCACGCCGGGAGCCGTGGCAAAGATCGCGGTCGTGCGCGAAAAGCCGACAAGTGTGGTTTATGGACCGTTGCGCGACATGTCAGTCGAGCCGTCAGTCATCCTGCTGCGGTTGAATGGCAAGCAGCAGATGCTGCTGCACGATGCGTGGCCGGGCCTTCGCTTCGAAGGCAAACCGCAATGTCACATCATTCCGATCGCCAAAGAGAGCGGCGAGATCGCCGTGAGCGTCGGCTGCATGCTGAGCCGCGTGCGCACAGGTATGTCAAATAACGAGGTCACGTGTGCGGTCCCGGCCAGCCGTGTGTCTCAGCTGATCGAGCGCCTGCGCGCGGCGCGCGCCGCCGATAATGCAGTGGCAGCGTATGCCGCAGAGGACTCCAAACGTTTTGCCATCAGCAATGAAGCGTGACGCCGTTCTTATCGGAGCGGCACACGCCCGGCGCGTGTCGCTCCGGCATCGATGTGCGGCCACAATCTCTGGCTGTCACCGCGCCGCGATCTCTGCCAAGATGTACCTCTCGAATTGGGCCCTGAGTGGACGTTCCCGCACTGATCGGCAATCTCTGCTCTGAGAGGTGAAGCGGACATCATCGCAGTGTGGCGCGATGTTCGGTAATGACCGATTCTGTTGAAAAACTCTTTGGTTGCGCGAGGTAAGGCTCACTGATTCAGTCTGTTTAGAGAGGACTGAATCATGATGGGGCATCGGCAAGTCGAACAGACTGCTCTGTTTTATGAGTTCTCGCTCGAACGGCACGTTCCAGCCGATCATCTTTTGCGCTCGATCGACAGGTTCGTCGAGCTTGGTGAACTGAGGCGGGAGCTGGCTCCATTCTACAGCGCCATTGGTCGACCCTCGGTCGATCCCGAACTGATGATCCGAATGCTGATCGTAGGCTACTGCTTCGGCATCCGCTCCGAGCGGCGTCTGTGCGAGGAGGTTCACCTCAATCTGGCCTATCGTTGGTTTTGTCGGCTCGGGCTCGATGGCGATGTGCCCAACCACTCGACCTTCTCGAAGAACCGACATGGGCGCTTCCGCCAGAGCGATCTGTTGCGGCGCGTCTTCGAGACGGTGTTGCGACGCTGCATCCATGAGGGGCTGGTTGGCGGGGAAGGCTTTGCGGTCGATGCCAGCCTGATCAAGGCGGACGCGAACCGGCAGAAAGGGATCGAGGGCGAGAAGTGGCTTGCGTCGCCAGCCGCAGGCCGTGCGGTCGATGAGTATCTGACTGTCCTCGACGACGCCGCATTCGGCGCTGCAACACAGGTAATACCGAAGTTCATCTCACCGGCCGATCCCGCAGCGCGCTGGACCGGCGCACATGGCGGGCAGGGCCTTCTTCGCCTACTCGACCAATTATCTGATCGACACCGACAACGCGATCATCGTCGATGTCGAGGCGACGACGGCGATCCGGCAGGCCGAGGTGTTGGCCGCCAAGCGCATGATCGAACGCGCGATGGAGCGCTTCGACCTCTACCCTGCAAGGCTCATGGGCGACAGCGCCTATGGCTCAGCCGAGATGCTCGGCTGGCTCGTCGATCAGCACGGCATCGAGCCGCATGTGACCGTGTTCGACAAGTCAGCGCGTAAGGACGGCACCTTCTCGCGCGAGGACTTCCGCTACGATCATGAGCGTGACGTGTACTTCTGTCCTGGCGGCAAAACGCTGACCACGACGGGCACGCTGGTGAATGACGACGCGACGATCCTGTATCGCGCGACTAAACACGACTGCGCGGGATGCGCTCTGAAGTCTACGTGTTGCCCGAATAGTCCGGTGCGCAAGGTGCCTCGCTCTATCCATGAAGGGGCTCGCGATATGGCCCGCGCCATTGCCAACTCCTGGGAAGGTCGGACATCGCGACGGCTGCGCAAGAAGATCGAGATGCTCTTCGCCCACCTCAAGCGCATCCTCAAGCTCGACCGCCTTCGACTACGAGGACCATGTGGCGCTCGCGACGAGTTCCTCCTCGCAGCAACCGCCCAGAACCTCAGGAAGATGGCAAAGCTGATCCCGATGCTAAACCAGCGCCGGCTTGAGAACCGTCCAGCGCCGCCATCCCTGCCAACTGATCGCCCGAGCCACGGCGATCTGTCGCCGGACTTCTTCAACAGAATCGACCCAAAGCGGACCAAGCCAGAGTTTAACCGCGGATGGGCTGTCGCAAACCATTCGGTCGAAGTGAGAAGCAAAAATCTACCTGAATTCCGTCCCGTGCCTTCGGGCGATCTCGTTCAGCTGTTCCTTGGTCCGCTGCGTCGGCGGTACTCCCGGGCGCGTCGCAACCTGACGGAAGAAGGCTTCCAGACCGTGTGGCGCCACGATCCACAGCAGCAGCAATTCGCGATCCGGATTCTGAAAGCCGTGCCAGGCGTTCCTCGGGATGAAGATGGAGCCACCCTTCTCAACAGAATGGTTCACATCGTCCAGGATGAAGGTCCCGCCGCCATCGACGACGTAGAACGCCTCGTCCATCTCAAAGTGTCGGTGCACGGGAATCCCGACACCTGCGAGGATTTGCTGGGTACCCATCGCGAGCGCGCCGGAGCCCCTCGTTGGGTCCGCCTTGATGAAGATGTTTCCACCACGCTGGATCAGATGTTCGCCTTCCATGGCGCCGAGCACGTAGCCTTTCGGCGCTGCTGTGTTTGCCGAAGCGTGGGAAACGAGCCCGCTTGCGACGACCGCGCTGGCTGCGCCGACGAGAACACTCCGGCGCGATCGGTTCATTTTCCCGTTCTGTCTCGCGGTTTCATGTTGGGCAAGCATGCTCAGTCCTTTCGGGTGGCGGATTGATGCAGGACGCCGATCTTGGTGCGCTGCTCGGCAATGATCGCGACGAAATCCGCAGGGGTCCCGCTCCTTGGTGCGGCGCCACCGCTGATGAGCTTTTGGCGAAATTGCTCCTGCGCGGCGATTGCGCGCACATCGGTCGCGACGCGCTCCACAACAGCGGCTGACATCCCGCGCGGACCATAGAGCCCAACCGGACCGTCGAAGGCGAGTTCAGGAAAACTGCCTCGAGCACCGTCGGGACCTCGGGTGCCAGTCAGATCGCTCGCGGTTGACGACGGCAAGTATCTTGGCGCTGCCATTGTCGCGGTGGCCGATGAAGTTTGTGACCCCGGCGACGACGACATGCAGCCGCCCTTGATGCAGGTCCTGATAGGCGGGCGAGAAGTCGCGATAGCCGACACGCACGGCCTCGATCTTTTGGCTCCGTAGCAGCGCGAGAAACGCATAGTTTGGAATGCCCGGGAGTGCGGACCAGCTCAGTTTGCCCGGATTTGCACGGGCATAATTGACAAGTTCGGAGACCGAATTAACTCCCAGTGATGCCGAGGCGGCGAACGCGATGAAATTGTCGAGAACCGGCGCAAGGGCCTGATCGGCGCGGTCGTGGTGGAGAACATTGGAGGGGGCGGTTCGTCGATTGGTGCATCCACAGTCGCGCGAGCCAGACCAGACGGTCACACGATCCTGCTCGGCGGGACCCAATCGCACGTTAATGAGGGCCTGCTGAAGAACCGACCGCTCTACGACCCGGTCAATGACCTCATGCCAATCGCGTGTGTGGCGATGCATGTCCTGTCAATCGCAGTGCATCCTAAGTTGCCAATTCACACACTGGACGATCTCGTCGAATATGCGAAGGCTAACCCAAACAAGCTGTCATATGGGCACGCGGGAGTAGGATCGCTTCCCCACCTTACGGGTGAACTCTTCAAGTCCTTGGTGGACTTGGAGATTGTGCCGGTGCCATACCGAGGGACTGGTCCCGTCGTCACTGATCTGTTAGGCGGACAGCTCAAAATGGCAGTCCCGGGCGTGACGGCGCAACTTATTGCACTTCATCGTTCCGGTAGGCTCCGAATTTTGGCAGTGACAAACCCTGTCCGTCTCGCCGCCGCTCCTGAACTTCCGACCGCAGTTGAGTTGGGGTTTCCGAGCTTGACCGTGACAAGTGCGATTGGCTTGCTCGCGCCCGTCGGCACTGAAAACCAGATTATCCTAAACTTTGCGCGCGCGGCCCGCGCAACGATCGGCGAGCCAAATTACCAACAGACGTTGATCGAGGGTGGCATCGAACCGGTTCTCAACTCGACCCAGAAAGCTTCCGCCGATCGCTGGCTGCCGATCTTGAGCTATGGAGCCCTATCGTCAAGAGATTGGGGCTGAAGGTCGACTGAGCTTACGACGGCTCCGCGCAACCTTCGTCCTAGGCAAAGCAGAAATGTCGCCGACGCGAGCGCGCAACAGGTGCACGAAAAGCTGCGCTGCCGGTGTGAGCGCCGCATCGCGAATGCGAACGATAGACATGGTCCTGTGCACCTTCCATGGCGCGAACGGGATCACGACGAGAGTCCCGGAGGCGAGTTCTTCAGCTACAGCAAGAAGGCTGAGCGCGGCCACACCGTAACCGCGTCGGACCGCAAGTTTAACCGGTTCCCAACCCGGAAACGCGAGACGACGGTTGGGGACGATGCCCAAGTCCGCGAGCGCGCGATCGGCAACGGCGCGCGTACCAGAGCCATCCTCGCGTGAAATCCACACTAGTGATTCTAGGTCATCGCGCGAGACCCGCTGCCCCTTGTACGCGCGCGGGCCCACGATAACGATTTCGTCCTGGGTAAGCGGCTCGGCAGTGATTTCAGGCCCGGTCGGAAAGCTCCCAGCGATGCCGATTTCTGCGCGATGCGAACGCACGGCCTGGACCACTTCCGCGGAGGTGCCCATCTGGAAATCAAAGGACACACCAGGGCATGCCTCTCGAAACTTCGCAATCACATCTGGAAGCATATACGTGCCGGGCGTGCCGGATGCGTGGACCGAGAGGGACCCAAGCTCTGGCTGGCGCATAGCATTAACCACCCGGCCGGCTTGCGCGAGGATCGCCTCGGCTCGCAGCACATGGCTCGCAAGTTTGTCGCCGACCTCCGTGAGGCGGCGCGAGCGCCGCTCCACTAGGCGCACGTTCAACTCACGCTCAAGGTCGGCAATGTGTGTCGATACAGACGGTTGACTAATTCGCAATTCCTGCGCGGCGCCGGAAAACGAACGACGACGTACAAACGCCGCGAAGGCGCGTAGGCGAGCTTCAAGCTTCATAGCTACAGTCTATAGCAAGCCGCGGTTTTATGTATTTTTATTAGGGAGCCCTCAATGTATATTTGCGCCGATCAGCTCAAGTCGATGCGCCGTTGCTCGCCTTCGGTGAGGCGGCGCCGAAGCGGTAGGACATGTGCGAGGCCGCGTAGAGCCCACCGAATGAACACATTCTGGAGCCCCCATGAAATCCTTAATGCCGCGTCGCCATTTCCTGAAAGCCTCAGCGGCCTTCGCCGCCGCCTCGGCGGGCTCTGGCTTCGGATGCGTCGAGATCGCAAGCGCGCAACCGATCCAGGTTCCGACCATCGACAGGCTCACCATGCGGGTCCTGATCGATCAGGTGCATGATCAGTTCTTGCGCGGCGGCACGGTCAACGGCGTTGTTCACGAAGGCTCGGGGCCAAGCCGCAGCGCCGACGGCCGCAATGTGCTGCACAATCAGTGGGGGCTGTCGCTGTTCTTGGAAACGCAGCGTGAGCATGAGCAGCGCACCCTCATGCTCGACTTCGGTTACACGTCTGGGGCGCTAATCAACAATATCGGGCTGCTGAAGGTTGACCCCAGCAAGATCAACGCGCTGATCGTCAGCCACGGCCATGTTGACCACTACGGCGGCCTGATCGGCTTCCTCGGCCAGTTTCGCAACGTGCTCCCGGCCGACCTGAAGCTCTATGCCGGCGGCGAGGATAATTTCTGCCACCGGCTGAGCGGGCCAGCGATCGGGCAACTCGGCGAGAACGGCACGCTCGAGCGTCGCCAGATCGATGCACACAAGGTGACGACGGTGCTGTGCGAGACGCCGACCGTGATCGCCGACCACGTCTTTACGACCGGCAAGATCAAGCGCAACAGCGTCGAGCGGGTACTGCCCAACGGCTTCGTCGACTACAGCTCGCGCGAGAGCGCAGGCTGCGACTATGGTCACTACACGGCGGCCGAGCTGCAGGGAAAAATGACGCCGGACCAGCATGTGCACGAGCACGCGACCTGTTTCAACATCCGCGGCAAGGGGCTCGTGGTGATCTCGTCCTGCGGTCACGTCGGCATCGTCAACTCGGTGCGGCAGGCCCAGGAGGTTTCCGGCATTCAGAAGATCCACGCGATCGTCGGCGGCTTCCATCTCGGACCGGCCCAGCCTGAGTACCTTAAGCAAGTTATGGCCGAAATCCGGAAGCTGGATCCAGACGTGCTCATCCCGATGCATTGCAGCGGGCTCAACTTCATGCTGGAAGCGCGCGCCCAGATGCCCGACCGCGTTATTCAGACCGCGACCGGGAGCCGGCTGATCTTCAGCGCCTAGGGCCTGCGATGCGGCTGACTTGCATCCTCGCGGCGTCGGTTCTCCTCTGCCTTATCGCCGCTTCCGCGCTTGCCCAACCGCCTGAGCGCTCCACCGCTGAGCTGATGGACGCGGTGATGTGGAATCGGGAGCCGATCGGCGGACCGTTCGCGCTCACCGACCAGAACGGCCTACGCCGAACGGACGCAGACTTCCGCGGCAAGTTGATGCTGGTCTATTTCGGCTTCACCTATTGCCCGGATATCTGCCCGACCGACCTTCAGGCCATTGGTCTTGCGCTGGACCAACTAGGCGCAGCCGGCGATGCGGTGCAACCGGTGTTCATCACCGTGGATCCGGAGCGCGACACGCCACACGTCCTGGCTGATTATGTGCCGATGTTTCATCCTCGCCTGATCGGACTGAGCGGCGATGCGGCGGCGATCCGGAAAGCGGCGCGCGTGTACCGGGTCTATTATGCGAGGGTACCTACGAGGGACGGCTCCGACTACACTGTCGACCACTCGGCATTCATTTACCTGATGGATCGTGAGGGGCAGTATCTCGGGTTTTTCCGCCCGGAACGTCGCCAAATTTTTTACAAGAAAAACTCACCGCTCGTGATGGAGAAGATCGTTTGCCCGGTCGACTTCGCGTCCGTGATAGACAGACCAACGAGATCAATTACGGCGATGTCGTGCACAAAGAACCCTTGCTCGGCGCTGTAAGCAGCGTTGCCTATCTCCAGGTGAACAACGCCGGCGGTTAAGCCATTAACGGTTGCTTCTCCAAAGAGATCGTGATTAGCGTCAAATTCACCAAAAGTTCCGTGAGCCAGTTGCGTCGTGTGTCCGTTGGAATAATTCCATCGGTCGAAAGCACTCGCGAACCCGACATTTTCACCCACGATATGGTCCATCCTGGGGTCAAAGCCTGCAATGGTGATTGTCGGATTATAAAACATGTTTTCACGTGTCTGAAACCTTTCCCCGGTAAATAGATCATGGTAATCGTACACGAACCAGTCCGCGCCCGGGGTCGCTACATGGCTCGCGCCGTCGACGATGTGGGTTACGACAGGCGGATCGAATACGCCATCCACGGTTATGTTCACCGCTGTAGGCGCACTTAAGGCGCCCTTACTGTCTGCGATCGTGTAAGTGAAGGCTTGGAAACCCTGCTGGCCGTCATTGAGTGGCTGGAATGCAGTTCCGGGGTCGTATACGAGGGTTTGATTGGCATTGAGCGTCACCGAGGCGCCGTTCCCAAGACTCAATGCCTGACCCACGCTGACGCTCTGGCCGTTGATCTTCGTGATCGTCAGTGCGTCTCCCTCGAAATCCCTATCGTTTGCGAGCACGTTAATAACAACCCGGGAGTCCTCATCCGTTATGGCGGTGTCCGCACGAGTCACAGCGGCGTTGTTCTGGTCGAGCCGGATCGTGACGTCAGCGAACTGGAGGGCCTCCACCTGCTTGAGATTGTCGGCGCCGTCCCGGTTGGCGACACGGTCGATTACCGTCACCTTATCGTTGCCGGTACCCTTGATCACAAAGTCATAGTCGAAGAACGAGCCGGTAAACAGAGCAGTATCAAAGCCTTGGCCGCCATCAATGTCATCGCTACCCGCGCCGCCCTTCAGAAGGTCATTACCAGCCTTGCCTTGGAGCTTATCGTTACCGGAGGTCCCAAGGATGATTGGGAATGAAACCCCGTCATCATTGACCCTCGTGCCTTTGGTTGGTGCTCCCACGTGCCTTTGTCCTTTGCTGCGCCCGGTAACCCGACGTCCTCTGATGAAAGCTTCGGGCGAGGCTAAGCTTCCATCGAATTGTGCACGATAGACAGTTCTCGCAGACCCCACCAGTGCCGTCGCAGTTCTTGCATCCTGGGATATTGGCTGCGGTAACACTCGCTTTCGCTCAGCAGTGACGCGACGGCCATGCGATCAAACGCGCACAACCTCATGCGAGTGATGAGGGCGCCCCGGTCGCGCGCGGGGACCGAGGTCGGCCGGGGTACGCACGCCGGGGCTTGCCCAAGGGCAAACTTGGGGAAAGCCTTGGGCACGATTCAACGCGTGTCGCAATGAATCGTTCAACCACGGCAGCCCGCCAACTAGGGCGATTCCGGCGGCTTCGCCTCTATACGCTTGACGACTTCGTTGGCAGCGGTGCGCGCCTCGAACTCGGTCGCCGCAGTGCCGGTCCCGACCGTTTCACCATCCATGATGACCCGCCAGCGGAAGCCGGTTGGTGGCGAGGCTCTTACAATAATCGTTGGCGTTGCCATGGCTCGCCATAACGTGCGCGGCCATTATTGTGTTCCTCAAAGGGACGAGGCCGCCAACTACGAGGGCATGAGCGAAGGCCGGTACTGGCCGAAATAGGGCCACCCGCGAAATCAAAACTAGGCCAGTCCATGGGTAGGATGCGCTGCTCTGTCTTTTGACGCCGGTCGGTATTCGCGTCACCCTAGCTGAAACGGAGAAAGCACCATGCGAGCACTACTCTTGATTTCGAGTCTTGTTGTCGGGGGCGCAACCTTCGCTTCATCTATGGCGCAGGCACAGTCATGCCCGAAAGACGCATCGGCTGCGAGCTATATGCTTTGGGCTGCGAACACGCTGCGGGACAACCTAACAGGAACCCATCCTTGTGGCCGTCGCATTGCCTGCTCGCGGGGGTTAGTCAACGTGAAAGGAAGCCGCAAGTGCCGTTGGCTCTGACCGACCACTTCGCGCCTCATACCTTTCCGCCCTCGATTACGCGAACGCGCCGCGGCAGTTGAATCGCATAATGACACATTACGGAGCGTATCGACATGTATCACGCGACGCCTTCGATGCGCTTCTTAGGAAGAACTGCCTTTTCTGCGTATCCGATAACTTGGGTGGCAACGACACTACATATAACGAGTACAAACACGCCTGCGAAAATCCCGCTTGAATTGAAGCTGCCTGCTGACTTCTCGATTAGATATCCGATGCCGCTGTTACCAGCGATCAGTTCCCCAAATACGGCGGCAGTAAACGCATAGCGAACGGCGATGCGAAGACCTGAGAAAATCCACGGCATGATGCCCGGCAATAAGACTTTCCGGGCGATC
>JAXDNY010000280.1:0-21702 GCA_034669145.1 Hyphomicrobiales bacterium | reverse complement strand
AATACTGATGCGCTCCGGCATCGGACCGGCGGCGAGTTTGCGCGCGCTTGGAATCGAGGTTCGCGCCGATTTACCGGGGGTCGGACAGAACTTGCAGAACCATCCAGTGCTGTTCGTCGGCGCACATCTGCGGCCGCATGCGCGTCAGGCCGAAGTGCCGCGGACATTGCAATTCTCCTGCTTTCGCCTCTCTTCCGGCCTTCCCGGCTGCCCGAAGACCGATCTCATTATCAATCTGCAAAGCAAATCATCCTGGAGCGCCCTCGGCGCGCAGATTGCGAACTTGGGGCCGGTGTTGTGGAAACCTTTCTCGCGCGGTCAGGTGACCCTCGTATCGAACGACCCGCAGCAATATCCCTTGATCGAATTCAATTTCGTCGACGACGAGCGCGATCTTGCCCGCATGAAACACGGCTTCCATTTCGTCGTAGAGCTGCTTGCGTCGAATGCCGTCCGGCATTTGATCGGACGCCCCTTCCCTGTCCGCTTCACCGATCGGCTGCGCCGGCTCAATCAGAAAACCACCGCGAACGCCTGGACATCGGCGATCATTGCGCGCCTCCTCGATCTCAGCCCTGCGCTCAGTGATTTCGGTCTCGCGCAGCTGACCGGCGCTGCCGTGCCGCTTGAGGAGCTCGCAGCCGACGACCATGCCCTTTCACAGCACGTCCGCGCGAATATTGCGGGAACGTTCCATGTGAGCTGCACCTGTCGGATGGGTGCGGCGGACGATCCAAATGCCGTCGTCGATCCCGCTGGGCGCGTTCGCGGCATCGAGGGTCTGCGTGTCGCGGATGCATCCGTGATGCCGAAGGTGCCGCGCGCCAACACCAACATCCCGACCATCATGATCGCCGAGAAGCTCGCTGCGGCAATCCAGCCGTAGCGTGCCGCTTGCGACTGCGATCGGAGCGAACTAACGTCGCAAACAAAGCAAGAAATGCAGCGAAATCGGGGAGGACGATGCCATGGGGAAAATCTCCAGGCGAACAATTGTGGCTGGTACAGCCGCTCTCGCGGGCGTCGGCCTCATCAGTCGTCGTGCGCAAGCGGCTGAATTCAATTTGAAATACGGCAACGACCTGCCGGCCGCGCACCCCATCAACAAGCGCGCGGCGGAAGCCTGCGATGCCATTCGCGCGGCGACCAACGGCCGCGTCGACATCCAGATCTTCCCAAACAGCCAACTCGGCGGCTCGACCGATATGCTCAGCCAAGTGCGCTCCGGCGCGCTCGATATTTTCACGGTCGGCTCGCCGCTCGCCAACCTGGTCCCCGTATCGGCGATCCCCAGCATCGCGTTTGCATTCCCGAATTTCGACGGCGTATGGGCCGCGGTCGATGGCGATCTTGGCGCCCACATCCGCCAGCAGGTTGCGACCTTGGGGCTCGTGGCATTCGACAGGATGTGGGACAACGGCTTCCGGCAGATCACGACGTCGAACAAGCCGATCAATGATCCGAACGAACTTAAAGAACTCAAGCTGCGCGTTCCGGTGAGCCCGCTCTTCACCTCAATGTTCCGAGCCCTCGGCACCTCGCCGACGGCAATCAATTTCGTGGAGGTCTATACGGCGCTGCAGACAAAGGTCGTGGATGGCCAGGAGAACCCGCTCGCGCTGATCGACGCGGCCAAATTCTACGAAGTCCAGAAGTATTGCTCGCTGACCGGCCACATGTGGGAAGGCTTTTGGATGGTGGCAAACAAGCGCACCTTCGATCAGCTTCCGCAAGACCTGCGCGCGACAGTGGTTCGCCTGCTTAACGAAGGAGCCGTGAAGCAGCGCGAGGACATGGCAAAGCTCAACGCGACACTCGAAACGCAGCTGAAGGAAAAGGGCCTCACCTTCAATACCGTGAACAAGAAGCCCTTCCAGGAAACACT
This sequence comes from Hyphomicrobiales bacterium, assembly GCA_034669145.1. Classification (GTDB taxonomy): domain Bacteria; phylum Pseudomonadota; class Alphaproteobacteria; order Rhizobiales; family Xanthobacteraceae; genus PALSA-894. The sequence goes on along the minus strand of JAXDNY010000280.1, from coordinate 19,817 downwards.
GAAGAGTGCCGGCTTCTATGCCGAATGGCGTGGCAAATTCGGCGAGGAAGCGTGGAAGACGCTGGAGCGGTACAGCGGAGCTCTGTCCTGACGCGATCACCCATTCGTGTCACACGCAGTTGACCGCCAGGCAGCGCCGCTTGCGGGACCACCGCAGGCTGGACCGGCGTATTGGATCGGCAGAACCGAGCAGGCGTTGGGCCTGGTCGTCGCGCTCGTCGCGGCGGTGATTCTGTTGTTCGAGGTGGGCCTGCTGTTTGTCGGCGTGATCGCACGCTACTCCTTTCATCGGCCGCTCATTTGGGCGGATGAGCTTGCCTCCACCCTCTTCGTCTGGCTCTCGGTGCTTGGCGCGGTGCTTGCCATGCGCCGCAACGCTCACATGAGGCTGACGACGTTCATCAGCCGTGTGGCCCCGGCCCTGCGCCAACGGATCGAAGTCGCGGTACTCCTGGTGATCGCCGTCTTCGTCCTTCTCATCATCTATCCGGCGATCGAGTATTCCATCGATGAGGCGATCGTCCGCACGCCGGGGCTGGACATCAGCAACTCCTGGCGTGCGTCGGCGGTCGCGGTGGGCGCAATTCTCATCGCCGTATTTGCATTCCTGCGTCTTGCGCTGACGGCACCCAGTGCACGCTTTTTCGCGCTGGGCGTCGCACTGGCGATTGTCCTGTGTCTCGCGTTCTGGCTTGCCCGCCCTGTATTCATGGGCCTCGGCCTCTACAATCTCGCGATCTTCTTCGTTCTCGGTGTTGCGATCCTGGTTGCGGCCGGCGTCCCGATCGCATTCGCATTCGGGATTGCAACAATCGGGTATGTGGCGCTCGCGACGCGGGCACCGCTGACCGTCGTCGTCAGCCGCATGGACGAGGGAAAGTCGCACATCCTCTTGTTGTCGATTCCCCTGTTCGTATTCCTCGGCATTCTGATCGACATGACCGGCATGGCGCGCGCCATGGTGGCATTTCTGGCATCCTTGCTCGGCCACGTTCGTGGTGGGCTTTCCTATGTGCTCCTCGGCGCGATGTATCTCGTGTCAGGGATTTCAGGAGCCAAGGCGGCCGATATGGCCGCGGTTGCGCCCGTGCTTTTTCCCGAAATGAAGGCACGCGGAATGAAACCGGGTGAGCTCGTTTCGCTTCTCGCCGCGTCGGGTGCGATGGCCGAGACAATCCCGCCGAGCGTGGTGCTGATCGTGATTGGCTCGGTCGCAAGCGTGTCGATTACGGCGCTGTTCACCGGCGGGCTTCTCCCAGCGGCGGTTCTCGCGCTGGCGCTCGCGGCCGTCGCCTGGTTTCGCTCAGGCGACGACGATCTCGTCGTGCGCAAGCGCGCGACCGGATCCGAGGTCGCGCGTGCGTTCGTGATCGCGATTCCGGCGCTGATCCTGCCGTTCCTGATCCGCGCCGCCGTCGTCGAAGGCGTGGCGACGGCGGTGGAAGTCTCGACCATCGGCATCGCCTACACGATCGCGGCCGGCCTCTTCATCTACCGGCAGTTCGACTGGCGCCGCGTATGGCCGATGCTGGTCGATACCGCCGCGCTGTCGGGCTCCATACTGTTCATCGTCGGCACGGCGACCGCGATGGCATGGGTGCTGACGCAATCGGGTTTCTCGCGTGAGCTTACCGCCGTCATGTCGCAGGTGCCGGGCGGAGCCGCCGGCTTCATGGCGCTGAGCATCGTGGTGTTTGTCATTCTGGGCAGCGTGCTCGAAGGCGTGCCTGCGCTGGTATTGCTGGCGCCCCTGCTGTTTCCGATCGCACGCCAGCTTGGCATTCATGAGGTGCACTATTCGATCGTGGTTATCCTCGCGATGGGCATCGGCCTGTTCGCGCCGCCGTTCGGGGTTGGGTTCTTCACTGCGTGCGCGATCGGGAATGTCGATCCTGACGAGGCGGTTGCGCGCGTATGGCCCTATCTCGGCGCGCTCTTGATCGGCACGATCATCGTGGCGGCCTTCCCGTGGCTCTCGGTCGGCTTCTTGTAGTTGGTCGGGCTCACCGCCCCACCAGATTGGTGACCGAACCACCCGTCGCGGTACGTCCACCGTCGACGACGAATTGTCCGCCTGTCGTGTTGGAGGCGAGGTCGGAGCAGAGGAACAGCACCATGCTGGCGATCTCTTCAACGGTCGTGTAGCGCCCGCTCGGGATCGCCGCCTGATAACGCTCGGCAACCGAGGCGGCGTTGCCGGGCGCGAGTTGCTCCTCGAGCGCATGGATCATGCGCGTGTCGACCGGCCCCGGGCACACGGCGTTCACCCGGATTCCCTGACGCGCGACCTCGCCCGCCGCCACCTTGGTGAGCCCGATCACGGCATGCTTCGACGCGACGTAGGCCGGCATGCCCGGCGTTCCTACCAGCCCGGCGACGGATGCGGTGTTGACTACCGCACCGCTACCCTGACGGATCATCTGCGGCAGCACGTGACGAAGCCCAAGGAAAACGCCCTTCAGGTTCACGCCGATCACAGCGTCGAACGCCGCCTCGTCGTGCTCGGCGGTTGCGGCGACTTTACCTTCGATGCCGGCGTTGTTGAAAAAGCAGTCGATCCGGCCGAATGTCTCGACCGCCGTCCGCACGTAGGCCTTTACGTCGTCGGCCTTGGTGACGTCGGCCGTCACCGCAGTGGCTTCCCCGCCGTTCTGCCGGATGATGCCGGCGGTCGCTTGCGCACCGGCGGCGTCTCGGTCCACCACGACCACCTTCGCACCGTGGCGCGCGAACGCCGCGGATGTCGCGCGGCCGATCCCGTTGCCGCCGCCGGTGACCAACGCAACCTTGCCGGTGAAATCCATCGGATCGCCTCCGCCTCAGTCCGCCTTGATGTTCGCGTGCTTCACCACCACGCCCCAGCGCGCCATCTCGTCGTGGATGAATTTCACGAAGTCTTCCACGCTGCCGCCCTGCAGGTCGGCCCCCTGCTCGCTCAAGTTTTTGGCGATGTCGGGCATCCGGACGATCTTGGCGAGTTCTGCATTGAGCCGCTGCACAATCGGCGCAGGCGTGCCGCCGGGCGCCGCAACGCCATACCAGAGCGCGATATCGATTCCGGGATAGCCGATTTCCGCGAATGAGGGGACATCCGGGAGCAGCCGGTGCCGCTGCGGGCTTGCGGCCGCGATCGGGCGCAGCTTTCCGTCCTGGATGTGGGGCAGCAGCGAAGGCGTCGCGTCGAACATCATCGTGATGCGTCCGGCGATGAGATCGATCACCGCCGGCCCGCTGCCGCGATAGGGAATGTGCTGCACATCGGTGCCGGTGTGGTGCTTGAACATCTCGCCCGCCAGATGCGGCGCGCCACCGCTGCCCGAAGACGAGAAGGTGAGCTGGCCCGGCTTCGCCTTCGCGAGCGCGATCACGTCCGCGACGGTCTTTGCCGGGACCTCCGCGTTGACCGCCATGATCAGCGGCAATTTCGCGATGAGAATAACCGGCGCGAAATCCTTCACCGGATCGTAGCCCAGGTTCGCATAGATATGCGGGCCGATGCCGTGGGTTGCGATTGTATTCAGGAGAAGCGTGTAGCCATCGGGGTCCGCCTTGGCGACCTGCGCGGCGGCGGTGGTGCCGCCCGCCCCGGCGCGATTGTTGATGACGACCGGTTGACCGAGCGCGTCCGCAAGCTTCGCACCGATGATCCGGCCAATGATATCGGCCGCTCCGCCGGGCGGAACGGTGACGACAAGCTGGATCGGGCGGTTCGGGTAGTTCGCCTGAGCGCGCGTGGCGTCGGCCTGGGTGATGACAAAAGCCGCGACAATGAGCGAAAAGATTGGCAAGCTTCTCATCTGCTGGCTCCCTCAACTGCAGTCTCACCGCTGGTGTCCCGATTCCGAAGTTCGCAATACCTTGCAGCACGCTCTGAAGCGAACTTCGGAATCGAAGGACACCAGAAACTAATGATGCTAGTGCCCCTTTGAACCCGAAGTTCGCTGACGAGGTTGCCGCGGAGCTTGAGCGAACTTCGGGTTCGGGGCACTAGTGCCGTTCATCGCCGTCACGCCCGGAGTGTCCATGCACGTCAAGCTCTCGGAGAATTTTCGCGCGGTGTTCTACGCGCCATTCTATGCCACGCACGCGCTCGGGTTCTACACCGCAGAGGGCGTGGAGGTGGAATTGCTCAATTCGCCGGCGCCGGCCGCGGCGGCCAAGGGCCTGATCGATGGGTCGATCGACATCTCGTGGGGCGGGCCGATGCGCGTGATGAAGGCGCACGACGAAGCCCCCGGTTCGCCGATGGTGTGCTTTTGCGAGGTTGCGTCGCGCGACCCGTTCTTTCTGGTCGGCAAGAGCGATCCTTCGGCGTTCCGGCTGACCGACCTGACGCGGCTGAAGCTCGGGACCGTGTCCGAGGTGCCGACGCCCTGGCTCTGCCTGCAGCACGACTTGCGACTGCAAGGCGTCGATCCGGCGAAGATCGATTGCGTGACCGGCCGGACGATGGCGGACAATCTGGAGGCGCTGCGCCGAGGCGAGCTCAACGTGGTGCAGATGTTCGAGCCGTACGTCTCGATGGCAACGGCAAGCGGTGCAGGCAAGGTCCTCTACGCGGCGAACGCGCGCGGGCCGACCGTCTATACGACCTACCTCGCGAGCCGCGACAGCGTCCGCCGCAACCGCGCAGCCTTCGACGCCATGGTGCGGGCCACCCGCCGTACGCTTTCCTGGGTCTCGGAGCATAACGGGGCGGAGTTGGCGGACGCCGTTGCGCCGTACTACCCGTACGTTGCGCGCGAGCTTTTGGAAAGTTCGCTGCAGCGCTACCACGATGCGGGACTTTGGGCGCGCACGCCTGACGTATCACGGCAGGGCTTCGAGCGCCTGGCAGACAGCCTGAAATCCGGCGGCTTCATTTCGCGCGCACACGTCTACGAGGACTGCGTGGATCAAAGCTTTCACTAGCGAGCTGACTTTTCTTGATCGCAGGAGGCATGATGTTCGATCTCATCATTCGAAGCGGCGAGGTGGTGACACCGGAGGGCGTTGTCACGTGCGATGTCGCGGTCGCCGGCGAGACCATCGCCGCGCTCGCTGCGCCTGGCACGCTCGCGGCCGATTCCGCCAAGCGCGTGATCGACGCGACACGGCACATCGTCATGCCGGGCGGCATCGATCCGCACGTGCACATGCACCATGCGTGGACCAAGCCGGACGGCACGCCGCTGATTACGGCGGGTCCAGAACATGTCGGCATGGCAGCACTGTTCGGTGGCACGACAACGCTGATCGACTTTGCCTACTGGCGGGATGGTGCCACGGCGCAACAAGGTATTGAGTCGCGCGATAAGGATTTCGTCGGAAAAAGCCCGTGCGACTGGGCCTACCACATCATGCTGCATTCCGAGCCGCCGCCCGAATTCTCCGGCCAGCTCGCGGAGGCGATCCAGGCCGGCTATCCGACGCTGAAGATCTTCACCACCAATATCCGGCCGGCGGGCAGCGGCCGCATGATCGACTTCGGCGACATATGGGAAGCGTTCCAGGTGCTGGCGAAGGAGGGCGGACTCGGCGTCATCCATGCGGAAGACAACGACATCGTCATGCACATGTACGCGAAACTCATCCGCGAGAACCGGGTGAGCTTTCACAACCTCGCCGAGGTGCACAACCAGCTCTCGGAGGATTTGAGCTTCCGCCGCGTCCTGCGGCTCGCCGAAAGCGTGCCCGGCACCGCGCTTTACATGATGCACGTGTCCGCCCGCACGGGCGTCGAGGCAATCGCCGAAGCGCGCCGCAAAGGTCTGCCGATCTACGGCGAGACGCTGCATCAATACATGTTGTACTCGGCCGAGGACTACAAACGGCCGAACGGCCAGATCTATCATACCTATCCGTCTTTGAAGTCTCCGGACGACCAGAAGGCGCTCTGGGATGGTACGGTCAATGATGTGATCCATTGTGTCGCCACCGACGAGTTGTGCTGCTCGCTCAAGGACAAGACCATCGGCGATCGGATCGACGACACAACCGGCGGCAACTCCGGCGTCGAGCCGCGCGTCGGCGTCATGTACACTGAGATGGTCGAGCGACGCGGCTATTCGCTGTCGCGCTTCGCAGACCTCGTTTCGACCAACGCGGCGCGGATCATGGGGCTCTATCCGCGCAAGGGCGCGATCGCGGTCGGCAGCGACGCCGATATCGCCATCCTCGATCCCACGCGGCGCGGCAAGGTGCGCGCCGCCGATCTGCACGAGACCGACTACACGCCGTGGGAAGGTCACGACATTTTCGCGTGGCCGGTCGTGACGATTTCGCGCGGCAAGGTGATGGTGGAGAACGGTCAATACTTCGGGAGCCCGAATGACGGCCGCTATCTCAAGCGCAAGATTTCGTCCGAAATCCTAAACGGTGCGCCGCTTTGAGCGAGATATCGAATGATCGTGTGTGTGAATTGCTGGCGCAGAGCCTCGCGGCGTGGCGTGTGGGCGGCAATGTGGCGCGCGCCGTCGGCGGCGTGCTCGTGATCGCCGGGACCCGCAAAGACGTCCGGATCGAGCGCGCGCCGCCGGATTTGCCGTTCCGGTGGACGATCACGGTCGATGGCCGCAAGCGCGGCGCGATTTCGCTGGTGGCCGTTCTGCGCCAGGTCAGGGAGGCGCTCGATCCCGGCTATGCGGCAAACCGCGTGCGTATCGCCGTTGCACCGCTGGTGCCGTCGCAATGAACGCCAGCGTGATCCCCGTTTCGGTTCTCACCGGTTTCCTCGGCAGCGGCAAGACCACCATGCTGCGCCATCTGCTGCGCCAGCCGGAGTTCTCACGCACCGCCGTCATCATCAACGAGTTCGGCGAGGTCGGGCTCGACCACGAGCTGATCGAGGCGAGCGAGGACAGTTTCATCGAACTGCAGACCGGTTGTCTGTGCTGCAAGATCCGTACTGATCTGGCACAAACCCTTGGGGAGCTGTTGCAACGGCGGGATGAAGGCCGCTGCACGCCTTTCGATCGCATTGTCATCGAGACGAGCGGGCTGGCCGATCCGGCGCCGATCCTGCAAACGCTGATGACCGACACGACGATTGCAGGCCGCCTCGTGCTCGGCAGCGTCGTGACGACGGTGGATGCCGTCAACGGCGTGGCAACGCTCGCGCGGGAGGGAATCTCGCAAAAGCAGGTTGCGGTCGCCGACCGGATCGTCCTGACCAAGCTGGATTTGGCTGGACCCGCCAAATCCGCAGTGCACGGGCATCTCGACGCATTGAACGCGGGCGCACCGGTGCTCGTTGCCGATCATGGCCGGATCGACTCAGCGGCAGTCTTTAACTCGGGTCTCTATGATCCTCAAACCAAGTCGGCGGACGTCAAGGCGTGGCTGGCCGAAGAGACCCACGGACACTCGCACGCTCGTCATGACGCCGAGATCAAGACTTACGCGATCGTTCGAGAGGAACCGATCCGCGCGGTGGCGCTGACGCTCTTTCTCGAAGCGCTCGCCGAGCACTGCGGCGCCGACATGCTCCGACTCAAGGGTATCGTGAACATTCTTGAGAGCCCCAATCGGCCGGCGGTGATCCATGGCGTCCAACATGTCTTTCATCCGCCGGCGTGGCTCGACCGCTGGCCGTCCGATGACCGCAGCAGCCGAATTGTCTTCATTGCGCGGCGCGTTCCGCAGCGCTGGGTTGAGGTTTTGCTGGAGGCAATCGGGGAAGAAGTGGCCGACGTGCCGACGTAGCCTCACGGCACCATCAGCTAATCGGAGCGAGATGACATGCGGCGCGGCGCGCAGCCTCGATCTCGCGCAGTTGTGGAACCTTGCTGCGGCATAGATCCACGACATGCGGGCAGCGCAGATGGAAATGGCACCCGCTCGGGGGCGACAGTGCGGAGGGCAGTTCGCCGTGGATCGCCTTGAAGCTGACGATCTCGCCGTCCGCGAGCACCAGCTTGGGGACGCTGTCGAGCAAAGCCCGCGTATAGGGATGCAGGGGATTTGTGTAGGCGCGCCGCGCATCGCCGATCTCGACAATGCGGCCGAGATACATGATGGCGATCCGGTCCGAGATATGCCGCACCAAGCCAAGGTCATGGCTGATGAACAGCATGGTGAGGCCGAGCTCGCGGCGCAGCTTGAGGAACAGGTTGATGATCTGCGCCTGGATCGACACGTCGAGCGAGGCGACCGGTTCGTCGCACACCAGCACGTCGGGCTGCATCGCAAGCGCACGCGCGATCGCGATGCGCTGGCGCTGCCCGCCCGAGAACTGATGCGGAAAGCGGCTCGCGAAGTCGGGATCGAGGCCGACGGCGTCGAGCCATTTGGCAACGTAGGAGCCGGCATCGTTGCGGCCGACGATGCCGTGCGCCAGCGGCCCTTCGGCGATCGCCCGCCCGACGCGCATGCGCGGATCGAGCGATGCGAACGGGTCCTGGAAGACCATCTGCACGCGCGTGGTGCGCTTGCGCCCCCCAATCATGACCGGTTCGCCCGCTATGCTCGCGGTTCCGGATGTCGGCGGCAGGATACCGGCTATGACGCGGCCGAGCGTCGACTTCCCACAGCCGGATTCGCCGACGAGGCCGACGACCTCGCCCGGATCTATAGCGAGCGAAACGCGGTCGAGTGCGTGCACAGTGCGCATTTCGATCGCGCTGCCGAGTGCTGCCGCGATCTTCTCGCCGAGCGAGAGGCGCGGCGCGAATTGCCTGGAGACGTCGCGAACCTCGATCAGCGCGCTCATGGCACTTCCGCTGCGAGCGGATGGTGGCAGCGGAAGGCGCGCGCGCCGTGGCGCTCGATCTCGGGCATCCGCAGGCACGCGTCGGTTTTTTCACCGCAGCGCGGCCGAAACGAGCAACCCTCCGGCAACCTCAGCAGCGATGGCGTGGAGCCCGGTATCTGCGCCAGGTCTTGGCCGGGCTCGGCCCGCGAGGGCAGCGATTGAAGGAGCCCGCGGCTGTAGGGGTGGCGCGGACTGCGCAGTACCGCGGCGGTCGGCCCCTCCTCGATGATGCGGCCCGCATACATCACCAGGATGCGGCTCGCGAGCGAGGAAACGGTGGCGAGATCGTGGCTGATCCAGATCAGCGCCATTCCGAGATCGCGCACGAGCCCGCGCATCTCGGTCAGGATCTGCGCCTGGATCGACACGTCCAGCGCGGTGGTCGGCTCGTCGCACACGATCAGCGCCGGTCTGTGCAGCAGCGCGATAGCGATCGCGACGCGCTGACGCATGCCGCCGGAAAACTGGTGTGGATAGGCATCGAGCCGCTGCGCGGCATCCGGGATGCGCACTGCGGTGAGCGCGTCGATCGAACGGGCGCGTGCCGCTTCGTTCGAGACACGACCGTGCGCCTCGAGCGCGAGGCGCATCTGCGTCGCGATGGTGAGCACCGGATTGAGCACGCTCATCGGGTCCTGGAACACCATCGCGAGGCGCTGTCCGCGCAAGGCGCGCAGCTTTTCGGGCGCAAGCCCGACCAGTTCCTGACCGGCGAGCTTGACCGAGCCGGCGACGATCCGGCCGGGCGAATCGACTAGGCCGAGAATGGAGAGCCCCGTAACGCTCTTGCCCGAACCCGACTCGCCGACCAGCCCGATGACCTCGCCCGCCGCCACATCGAACGACACGTCGTCGACTGCCTTCACGACGCCGGCGCGGGTGAAGAAATGCGTCTGAAGGTCCCGGACTTCGAGCAGGCTCATCGCTTGAGCCTCGGGTTGAGCTGGTCGCGCACCTGATCGCCGACGAGATTGATCGCGACGATCAGCACAATCAGCGCGATGCCGGGATAGATCGAGATCCAGTAGCGACCGGAGAGCATGTATTGGAACCCGTTAGCAATCAGCATACCGAGCGAGGGCTCGGTCGGCGGCAGGCCGAGCCCGAGGAACGAAAGCGTCGCTTCAAGGGCGATCGAGTTCGCGATCTGCACCGTCGCGACGACGATGAGTGGCGGCAAGCAGTTCGGCAGGATGTGACGGAACACGACGGTGCGCGCGGGTAGCGGCGTCGAGAGTGCCGCCTCGACATACTCCTTGCTGCGTTCGACCGATGCGGCGCCGTGCGCGGTGCGGGCGAAATAGGCGTACTGGGCGGTCACCAGCGCGGCGACGAGCTGCGTCATGCCCTTTCCGAGCAGTGCGGAGAGCATCAGCGCGAGTAGAATCGCCGGGAACGAAAGCTGCAGGTCGACGATGCGCATGATGAAGGCTTCGATCCGCCCGCCGAAATAGGCGGCGCTCGTGCCGAGCGCGGCGCCGAGCACCAGCGCAACCGCGCCAGCCGCGACGCCGATCTGGATCGAAATGCGCAGGCCATAGAGGATCGCCGAGAAGAGGTCGCGCCCCTGCGCGTCGGTGCCGAGGATGTGCACATAGCCGCCCGATCCGACGAAGCCCGGCGGGCGGCGCGCGTCCATCAGCACCAGGCTCGCGAGATCGTAGGGGTTTTGCGGCGCGATCAGCGGCGCCAGCAGCGCGACCAGCGCAATCGCCGCAACGACAACAAGCGCGCCGACCGCGACGCGGTTCTCGCGGAATTCGGCCCAGATGCGCGCGAGAGGCTCGTCCATCATGCTCTCCGCACGCGCAAGCGCGGGTCGAGCGCCGCATAGGCGATGTCGACCAGGAAGTTGATCATGATGAACAGGAACGCGACCAGCATCAGGTAGGCGACCATCACGGGCCGATCGAGCGACGAGATCGAGTCGATGATCAGCTTGCCGATGCCGGGCCAGGAGAAAATCGTCTCGGTGACGACCGCGAAGGCGAGCGTCGAGGAGAATTCGAGCCCGAACACCGTGACGAGCGGGATCGCGATCAGCCGCAGCACGTGCCGGCGCAGGATCGTGCCTTCGCGTTCGCCCGCTGCGCGCGCGAACTTCACCGTGTCGGTCAGCATCATCTCGCGCGTGCCGGCGCGCGCGAGCCTGATCATCATGGCAAGCTTGAACAGCGCGAGGTTCAGCGCAGGCAGGAACAGGTGGCGCAGCCCGTCGAGCGTGAGAAAGCTCCACTCCACGCCGAACAGCACGACCGTGTCGCCGCGCCCGCCCGCCGGAAGCCAACCGAGAATGACCGCGAAGGTGAAGATGAGCACGAGACCAACCCAGAAGGTCGGCACCGAAAAGCCGAGGATCGAAAGCCCCATGATGAGCTTCGACGCAATGCCACCGGGCTTGTAGCCCGCATACATGCCGAGCGGCACGCCAAGCAATGTCGCACCGAGCACCGCCGAGAGTGTGAGTTCCAGCGTCGCCGGCAGGCGCGAGAGGATCAGCTCCAGAACCGGCATGTTGAAAACAAACGAGCGGCCGAAATCGCCTGCCACGAGCCGCTGGAGGAAGCCGAGATATTGCTGCCAGAGTGGAAGATCGAGGCCGTACTGGCGGATCACCATCTCGCGGATGCGCTGGTCCGCGTCGGGAGAGATCAGGACATCGATGGGATTGCCGATGGCGTAGACGCCGAGAAAGACCAGAAACGAAATCACCATCATCACGACGAAGGCTTGCAGCAGCCGCTGAATGACGAAGCCGAGCATCAAGCCTCCGCGCTCACGTCCAACCGTCCTGCATCAGGGCGCGCGTTTCCTCCACGGCCACGCGCCACATCGCGAGCATCTCGTCGTCGCTGCGCTGATAGAGCCCGCCATAATTGCCGTCGCCCAGCAGCTTCTTCTTTTCGACCGGATCGAGCTGGACGAAGCGGGCGAGGTCCATCATGGGCTTCTGCTCGCCCGGCTGCGCGATACCGGGCAGCCGGGTCCAGGGGAAATTCTCCAGCCACGACGCGTGCGATGCAACCGGGTCGATCTCCATCGCCTTGGCCCAGGTCTTCGGCGCATTCCACCAGTTGTGCCATTGCACCCGGCAGCCGTGATTGCGCCCGAGCCATTCGAGCACCGCGCCATGGACCGGGATGTTTCCGCCGTGGCCGTTCACGATCAGGATGCGGCGGAAGCCCGATTTCACGATGCCGTCGAGCACGTCGGTCACGAGCGCACACATCGTGGCCATGCGCAGCGTGACCGTGCCGGGATACTCGACGAAGTTCGGCGTCAACCCATAGGCGATCACCGGAAACACCGGAATCCGCAACGGCTCGGCCGCCTCCACGGCGACGCGCTCGGAGAGGATCGTGTCGACCGACAGGCTCAGGTGAGCATGCTGCTCGGTCGATCCGATCGGCAGCACGGCGCGGTCGTCGCGCGCCGAATGGTCGCGCACCTGCATCCAGTTCATCTCGGCAATACGCATCGGACACGCCCCGTTGTCGCGCCACTATAACAGGCCCTTGACGCCGAACCGCACCGTTGGAACGATCAATCCTACGACCTAGATGCCGCCATTTCCTAAGGGCCGGAACCATTCGGGAAACCACGCCATGACGCGCACAACCCCTCGCCTGCTGATCGCTGCCGGAATACTGGCGGCCACCACGACACTCGGTCTCGCGCAGACGCTGACGATCGGCGTGCGCGGTGGCCCGGACTCGATCGACCCGCATTTCACCGCGACCGGCACCCACGCCGAGACGCTGAAGCACGTATTCGACACGCTGGTGTGGTCGGGCGACGGACTGGAAATCGAGCCGCGCCTCGCCTCGAGTTGGAGGGCGGTCGATCCGACGACATGGGAATTCAAGCTCAGAAGCGGCGTGAAATTCCATGACGGGGCGGACTTCACCTCAGAGGACGTGAAGTTCTCGATCACCCGGATGCAGACGCCGATGGGCCCTAACCCGACCACGATCTACGTCCGGCGCGTGAAGGAGCTACAGACCCCGGATCCGCTGACGGTACGCGTCGTCACCGACGGTCCGGCGCCGAACCTGCCAAACGATTTCATCCGGTTGTTCATCGTGTCGCACAAGGCGGCGGCCGGCGTGACCAAGGAGAATGCCAACGAAGTCTTCAATTCTGGCAAGGCCGCCGTCGGCACCGGCCCCTACAAGTTCGTCTCATGGACGCCGAAGGGCGATTTCGTCGCCGAACGCTTCGACGGCTACTGGGGCGGCAAGGAGCCGTGGGCCCGCATCGTGCGCAAGGAGATCCCGAACGATTCCGCGCGCGTCGCACAGCTCAAGGCCGGCCAACTCGATCTGATCACGCGCGTGCCGGCGTCCGACGTCGCGACGCTTGAGCGCGATCCCAAGATCTCGGTCGCCAGGATCGACACGGTCTATGTGTTCAATATGGAGCTGGAGATGCGGGACACGCCGCCCGCCGGCCAGATCACCGCGAAAGAACGGCTCGGCGCTGCCGAAGAACCCGCTGCAGGACACGCGCGTGCGTGAAGCGATCGATCTTGCGATCGACCGCAAGGCGCTGGCCGAGATCGCGATGGAAGGACTCGGCAAGCCGGTGAACCAGCTCGTCACGCCGTCGATCTTCGGCTACAACAAGGCGCTCCCGGAACGCAAATACGATGTCGCCGCCGCCAAGAAGCTGATGGCGGACGCGGGCTATCCGAACGGCTTCAAGATCTCGTTCGCGTTCACGCAGGACCGCCTGCCGGGCGACCGGCAGGTCGGCACCACGATCGCGCAGATGCTCGCCGCGATCGGCATCGACGCGCAGGCGAACGCGCAGCCGGCCGCCGTGTTCTTCCCGGCGCGCACGCGCGGCGAATACTCCATGTCGATGTCTGGCTGGGGCACGCTCACAGGCGAGGCGCACTACACGCTTTCCTCGGTCGCGCACTCGAACGACAAAGAGAAGCGGTTCGGCGCGTTCAACGTGCTGGGCTACAAGAACGACGAGCTGGACAAGACGATCCAGGACGCCGCGACCGAGATGGATGAAGGCAAGCGCCGCGCCCTACTCGAAAAGGCGAACGAGATCGTCCTGAAGGACCGCCCGCGCCTGCCGATCGTCGCGGTCGGTTCGGCCTGGGCGATGCAGAAGGGCAAGATCACCATCAAGGCGCGCGTCGACGAAGACACGCTCGCGATGAACATCAAGCCGGCGACGAACTGATCGGTGAAATGCCGGGGATAGGATGAGCGAGCCGATTCTGATCTGGGGCGCGGGCGCGATCGGCGGCACGATCGGCGCCTATTGGGTACGCGCGGGCGTGCCGGTGCTACTGGTCGACGTCGTCGGCGAGCACGTCCGAGCGTGTCGGACGGACGGACTGGAAATCTCCGGGCCGGTCGACGAATACAAGGTCGTGGTCCCGGCGGCCGAGCCGCACGAGCTCCACGGCGTCTACAGACGCATCGTGCTCGCCGTGAAGGCGCCCGCGACCGAAGCGGCGCTCAATCAGCTCGCGCCACATCTCGCAGCCGATGGGTTCGTGCTTTCGGCGCAGAATGGATTGAACGAAATCACCATCGCCAAGAAAGTAGGTCCCGGGCGCACCATGGGGTGCTTTGTCAACTTCGGTTCCGATTGGCACGGCCCGGGGCAGATCCTGTTCGGCAACCGTAGCGCCGTCGTGGTCGGAGAAATCGACGGATCGATCCGGCCGCGTACACGCGAGATGCACGCGCTACTCCAGAAGTTCGAGCCCGATGCGGTGGTGACCGACAACATCTGGGGCTATCTGTGGGGCAAGCTTGCTTACGGCGCGATGCTGTTTGCGACCGCGCTGAACGACGACCCGATGTCGCAGAACTTCGCCGATTCAAGGCGCTTCGCCGTGTTCGATACGCTCGGACGCGAGGTCATCGCGGTCGCCAACGCGCGCGGCGTCAAGCCCGTGGGCTTCAAAGAGTTCGACGTTGAGGCCTTCTTGCCTGGCGCCAACCAGCAGCGCTCGCGCGCGGCCATTGCGGCGCTTGCCGAGTATACGAGCCACGGTGCGAAGACCCACTCGGGCGTCTGGCGCGATCTTGCGGTCCGCAAGCGCAAGACTGAGATCGACCAAATGATCGGTATCATCGGCTCCGTCGCAAGCGAGGCGGGAATCGCAACGCCCGCGATCGACCGGCTGGTTGCCTTGATCCACGATGTCGAAGACGGGCGCCGCCCCCTTTCCCTTGAGACGTTCAACCTACTGATAGAGACATGCACATCCACCACGATGGCCATGTCGCGCTCGTAACTGGCGCCGCCCAAGGCATCGGACAAGCGATCGCCAAGGGGCTGCAGGCGGGCGGCGCGCGCGTACATATTGCCGACCTCGATGCCGACGGCCTGTCCGCGTTCGCGAAACCGGATGGCTTTGTGGCGCACGTGCTCGACGTGTCGGATCGGGCGGCGGCAGGCGACACGGTTCGCGCTATCGTCGGGCAGGAAGGGCGGCTCGACATCCTGGTGAACGCCGCGGGCGGCGTGCGCGGACAAATCGGCCGCCCCATCGAAGATGTCAGCGAAGACGATTGGCGGGTGATCTTCCAGGCCAACGTCGATGGCGCCTTCTGGCTGTCGCAAGCGGCAGCCGCGCCGATGCGAAGCGCGAAGTTCGGCCGTATCGTCAACATCGCATCCGGTGCCGGCCTGCGGCCGAGCCTCACCGGCATCCAGGCCTACACGGCGGCCAAACATGCACTCGTGGGCCTGACCAGACAGCTGTCGCAGGACCTCGGCCGCTTTGGCATCACCTGCAACGCGATTGCGCCCGGCTTTGTGCGCTCAAACCCCGCTTCAGAACACCAATGGCAAAGCTATGGCGCCGATGGTCAGGCGCGGCTGATCGAGAGCATTCATACGCGGCGCTTGGGGACAGCTGGCGATATCGCGGCCGCGGCGCTTTTCCTCGCAAGCGATCATGCAAGCTGGATTTCCGGTCAGATTATTTCTGTCGATGGAGGAAGGTCGTAGATTTCCGAGAAACATCAACGCCAATTCACTCGCCAGGCTCCGCCGTCGCGAAATACGCAAGCTCCAATCGGTGCGGCAGATCGGCCTCGCTTGTGGCTGCTTGCAGCACGATTGAGCCTCGCGCGAGCGCATAAACGCGGTCGGCCAGCGCCAGCGCCTTCTCGATGAGTTGCTCGACCAGCAGAACGGCGGTGCCGGTCTCGCGCAGCCGGCGCACCACATCAAACACGCGGTCGACCAGCACCGGTGACAAGCCCGCGGATGGCTCGTCCAGCATGAGCAGTTTTGGCCGCCGCACCAGTCCTTGCGCCACGGCGAGCATCTGCTGCTGCCCGCCGGAGAGCGCGACCGCCCGCTCGTGACGTTTCTCGGCGATTTCGGGAAAGAAGCCGAGCGCTTCCTCGACGCGCGCGTTGCGCTCGCCGCGCGGCAGGTCGTAGGCCGCGAGCAGCAGATTGTCGAACACACTCTGTTGCGTGAACACGCGATGCCCTTCGATCACGTGTACGAGCCCCGCCTTGGCGGTTTCGCGCGGACCCGCACCGCTAAGATCGCGCCCGCCGATCTGCACACTGCCCGACCACGGCAACAAACCCGAGACCGCGCGCAGCAGGGTGGTCTTGCCCGCGCCGTTCGGCCCCAACAACGCGACGATTTCGCCGGCACCGATGGTGAGGTCGATGCCGCGCAGCACGATCACCTTGCCGTAACCGGTTGAAAGGCCGGAGATGCGCAGCAACTCACCCGCCGAGGTAGGCATTGACCACCTCCCGGTGTGAGCGGATTTCCGCCGGCGTTCCGGCCGCGAGTTTCTTGCCGAGATTAAGGACTGTCACTTGGTGACAGATGTCGAAAATCAGGTCGGCATGATGCTCGACCAGCAGCACGCCGGTGCCGGTCTTGGCAATCTCCACCACCAGTGCGCCAAGCCGCCGGATCTCCTCCGCCGAGAGCCCGGCCGCGGGCTCGTCGAGCAGCAGGAAGGCGGGGCGCAGCATCAAGGCACGCGCAATTTCGACGAAGCGCAATTCGCTGTGTTGCAGGCGGTCGGTGCGCACGGCAGCGAGCTGTTCCAGCCCGACGATGGACAACGCAAGCGCCGCATTCTCGCGCAGCATCGCTTCGTCGCGGCGATGGCGCGGAAGCGAGATCAGCGACTCGGCAAACGTCCCCTGGCCATCGATAGTGCCGCCAATCATCACGTTCTCCAGCACGGACGCCTCTCCGACGAGGCGCGGCGTCTGGAACGTGCGCGCGATGCGCATCTGCGCGCGGGTGTGGCGCGCGAGCGCAGGCAGAACCTCGCCGCCGAGTTTGGCGGTGCCACGTTGCGGTGCGTAGTAGCCGGAGATCACATTCAACGTCGTGGTCTTGCCGCTGCCATTCGGGCCGATCAGGCCGTGCACCTCGCCGGGATTGATCGTCAGATCGAGCCCATCGATGGCGTGCACGCCACCGAAATTGAGCGCCACGTCTTCGAGCGTCAGCTTGCCGGAATTGCGGTGCTCCCCCAGCAGGCGCGGCAGCAACTCAGGGCGCGGGACAATGGCGCGATTGCTCTGCAGCGGCCGCCGGTTCTTGAAGTCCAGGAGATCGGCAATGCCCCCCGGCATCGCCAGCACGATGACAAGGAGGAGGGCTGCATAGAGGAACGTGGACCATGCGACCAGCGGCGCGGCGAGTTCTGGCAGCACCGTCAGGAGAATCGTGCCGAGCAATGGCCCCAGGACCGAGCCGCGTCCGCCAATAAGGATGCCGATGAAAAAGAGCACCGACAGTTCGATCGTGAATGCATCGGGCGTGATGTAGGACTGCAGCGACGCAAACAACCCACCCGCGACCCCGGCAACCGCGCCGCTGAACAGGAACACCGTCACCAGCAGTCCGGGCTTGGAGATGCCGCTCGCTTCCGCCGCGACCTCGGCATCGCGGATCGCGGTGAGCGCGCGGCCGAAGCGGCTCGCTGCGATGTTCATCGTCATCCAGGTGCAGACCGCCGCGATACCGAAGCAGAAGTAGTAGAACCCCCACTGCGAATCGAAGGGCGGCGGTAAGACCGGGCCCTGCACGCCGACGCCTCCCCCGGTAACGCTCGTCCACGCGAGTGCGATCTGCGTAACGATCGTAGCGAAGCCAAGCGTGGTGATCGCGAAGTAGAAGGTGCGCAGCCGCAGCGCCGGCAGGCCGACGATCACGCCGAACACCGCGCCGACCGCGCCTGCGACCGCAAGCGCGAGACAGGGATGAATGGGCGGCAAGACGTTGCCGGTCGCGAGCACGCTGCTCGTGTAGGCGCCGAGCGTCAGCAGCGCGACCCAGCCGATCGCGAGCTGGCCGGCGAAGCCGACAAGGAGGTTCAAGCCCGCCGCCAGCACCCAATAGACACAGGCCCGCTGCGCGATGACGCCCCAATAGCCGCCTGCGAACAGCGGCAGCGCGATACCGATTGCAAGCAGGATGAGGAACGGCAGCACATGGCTGAACGCGCCCGAGCCGAAGGAGGCTCGGGTGGGTGACGGTTGTGTTTCGGGTACCTCCGTCATACACGCCGTTGCGTCGAAGGGCCGGCAAGTCCATCAGGGAACGCCAGCAGGACGAAGATGAAGGCAGTGAACACGGCGACCGATGCGAAGATGCCCCCGACGAGGAAATTCGCCGCCTGCTGAAACAGTCCGAGGATCAGGCCCGCCACGACCGCGCCGCGATTATTGCCCATTCCGCCAAGGGCGACCGGAACGAAGCCGTAGAAGGTGAGCATCGGCGCATTGGCGAAGAAGGCAAGCAGAAGCTGACCGCCCGCAAAGCCGGCGAGCGCGCCGACGGCACCGGCGATCGCGAAGCTCGCGATGCGAAGATTGCGTTCCGGCAAGCCGAGCGCGCGCGCCGCGTAGTTGTCCTCGGCAATCGCCAGGAACGCGTGGCCAACCAGCGTGTGCCGATAGAGCAACTCCAGCCCGACGATCGTCAGCGCGCACGCGACCATCGGCAGCCAGAATGTCTGGTCGAATCCGCCGCGCGGGAGATCGAAGATGCGCGGAAACGGCTGCGGCTCGGTGCTCCACTCGATTGCGGCGAATTGCTGCGTCATCAGCGCGAGTGCAAGCGTCGAGAGCACATAGAGGTGCTGGTCGAGGCTCTTCAGCACCGGTCGTACCGCAAGGATTTCGGTGACGACGCCGAATAAGGCGCCGCCCGCCAGCGCCAGCACAAAGCCAAGCCAGATCGGCAGGCCCATCCGCAGGATGAACAGCGAGCCCAGAATCCCGCCGATCATCCCGAGGGTGCCAGCCGTGAAGCTGAACACCCTCGAAGCCGAGTACATCACGTTGTAGGCGATGCCGATCAGCGCGTAGACGCTGCCGATCGCCAGACCGGACAGGACGATCGACTGAAGCATTCCTCAGGCGCCGCCGTAGCCAGGCGCCAGATTGAACGCACCGTCCTTGAGCGAGTTCGCTTCGACCATTACGACCTGCCGGTCCGGGTAGCCGTTGTGCTCGTCCGGCGTGAAGGAGTACTCCCCATAGATGCCCGGGTAATCCTTCAGCGTGTTCCAGTGCGCGACGATCTTCTCCGCCTCGGGGCCGGAATTCTTGATGGCGTCGGCGATCAGATACGGCGTGTCGTAGCCAACTGCGATCCACCACAGCAGCGTGTCGCTCATATCGATCTTGGCGGCACGCAGCTTGTCCACGAAAGCTCTGGTGCGCTCGGGGAGCTTGCCGTCCGGACCGTAGCAGACCGGGCGGAAATTGTTCGGATAGACCTTTGCCCAGTATTCGGGCTTCTCGAGCAGCGCCTTGGTCTGTCCGGAGCCGAGCGTGGTCTGGCCGCAGATCGGTACATCCCATGCCAGTTGTCCCCGCGTGTTGATGATGCGGGAGAGGAAACCGGCATTCACGCTCCACGGCATAATCGCTTCGGCGCCTGCCGCCTGCATGCGCAGGATCTCGGGCTTGAGGTCCGGATTGGCGGCATCGACGTGCGCCTGATAGACGACATCGGCACCGATCTGCTTCAGCATCGGCACATAGGCGTTGACCGAAGCGGTGCCGTAGCCGGTTGTATCGCTGACGATGGCGACCTTCTTCTTCTTGAG
>JAXDNY010000279.1:0-10992 GCA_034669145.1 Hyphomicrobiales bacterium | reverse complement strand
GGCGAGTCCGCGTCGTATTCCTTCACGCCCTCGCCGTATTCGAGCGACATCGAATAGATCGTGCGATGGGTGATCTGCCCGGCCCACACCGGCACGTTCAGGCCCGCCAGCACTTCGCGCACCTGCGTGACGAACGGCGACTCGGTGTTGTCGCGCCGCGCCGGCACCGCGTTGATGACCAGCGCGAACGGCTTCTTCGACTGGCGGGCGAAATCGATCGTCTCCTTCACGGCCGCGAGGTCGAACACCGCGAGCCGCACCGGGATCACCACCAGCGTCGCCTCACTGATGGCGTCGGTCGCCATACCCGACATGTTCGGCGGCGTGTCGACGAACGCCCACTCGACCCCGTCGGCGCGCGCCTGCTCGACGATCTCCTTGACGCCGCCGCGCGTGCCGTTGCGCAACTGCGGCTCGGCGGTGCCGCGCAGCCTGTGCCACAGCGAAATGGAGCCTTGCGGGTCGCAGTCGATCAGCATGCAGCGGCGCGAGGGGCGATTGGCGTGCGCGGCGAGGTGCGCCGTGAGGGTGCTCTTGCCGGAACCGCCTTTGCGTGAGGCGAAGACGATGACGTTCATGCCCGGTGCCCTGATTCGCGAGAACTGCGCGAATCTAGCATGGCTCTCGATTCGGCCCTAAGGGGTATCGGCGAAAGCGTTGAGTCCGAAGCATGAACAGCCGAGAAAATTCCACCGTGGCGCGTCTCGTCAGCGATGAGCCCATGGCGAAACGCATCGCCGACTCCGTTTCGGAGAGTTTCGATTCCAGTGCGACCGCTGCCTTCGAGGGCACCGACGGGACCTGGAGCGTGGAGCTCCACTTCGAACATCCCCCGGACGAGGCCGAGGTACGGCTGGTGGTCGGCCAGTGTGCCGGTACGGAAGCTGCCGCCCGCCTCACCTTCGAGACCATCGCGGCGCGCGATTGGGTGGCAGCAAGCCTGGCCGATCTCAAGCCGGTGATCGCCGGCCGGTTCACCGTGCATGGCGCGCATGACCGGGCACAGGTCGCTCCGAACCGGATCGGCATTGAGATCGAGGCGGCGCTTGCGTTCGGGACCGGACATCACGGCACCACGCGCGGGTGCCTGCTGGCGCTGGACGGGCTTCTCAAGCAGCGCCGCCCGCGCCAGATCCTCGATATCGGCACCGGCACCGGCGTGCTGGCCATCGCAGCCGCCAGGGCGCTCCGCAGGCCCGCGCTGGCGAGCGACATCGACCCCGAGGCGGTGGTGATCGCGCGCGAGAATGCGCGCCTCAATGGCGTTGCGCCGCTCGTCACAGCTATCCGCGCGCAGGGGCTGACGGGTCCCGGTTTCCTTGCGCGCGCGCCATTCGATCTGGTGCTGGCGAATATCCTGCTCGCACCGCTCACCCGGCTGGCACGGCCGATGCGGCGCCTGCTGGCGCCCGGCGCGCGCGTCGTGCTCTCCGGCCTGCTCGCCCATCAGGAGAACGCTGCTCTCGCTGCCTACCGGCCGCATGGCTTGAAGCTCGTCCGCCGCATTCCGCTGGGTGAGTGGGTGACGCTGGTTCTGGCGAAGCCTGACTGAATCTCATCCTCTCGAGCGGCGCCTGCGCCACCCACTTCGGGACGAGCGTCATCAGAAGAACGAGGATCAGCGCGTGAACGGCAACGCGCCGTCCTTCGTTACGGTCGCCTGATATTCGGCGGTCTTGACAATGCCGTCCGGAACAAGATGGCGGCGCATCGTAATCTCGCGCATCGCAGCGCGCATCCTTGCCTCGACCAGCGCGGCGTAGAAGCGAGCAAACCACCCGCGGTTGGGCGCGGATCGCGCGGCCGGTTTGACCGAGGGGAGAGAAGAAAAAGTTGCGGTCGTCATGGTGTCGCTCCTGATGTCGCGAAGCTCAGGAAGACCCCTCACCAAGCGGTCCTTGACTTCTTGCACTGCAACATAGCGATCTGCCGCCCCTTCGGTAGCGACCAAAGTGCATGGGAGTCGCGCGAAAGCCGCATCAACACGTAATATTTGGAAAGGTTTCGATCACACTGCGTGATGATTCGGCGCGTGGATGGCCCAGTTTATGCTGCAATGCACAACAAGGCGGCGAGCGGCGCATTTTCAGGGCAAGGGGCGCTGTGTTTAGTTGCCCCAGCGGGGTGCGCCCCATAGATTGCCGCGATGTTTGAGGCGCGCCTGCAGACGTTCGATGATTCCGGCGAACGCGCGGCGAGCGTCGGCCGCGTTGCCGCGTTGCGCGCCGAACTCAAGCGCCGCGGCCTCGACGGCTTCATCGTGCCGCGCGCCGACCGCCATCAGAACGAATATGTGCCGCCCTCCGAGGAACGGCTCGTCTGGCTCACCGGCTTTTCGGGGTCGGCCGGCGCCGCAATCGTGCTGGCCGAGCGCGCCGTCATCTTTGTCGACGGCCGTTATCTGTTGCAGGTGCGCGACCAAATCGACGTATCGCTGTTCGCGGTCGAGCATCTGGTCGAAAACCCGGCCGACAAGTGGATCGAGGCAAACCTCACCAAGGGCGCGCGGCTTGGCTACGATCCGTGGCTCCACACCGCCGACGGCGCGGAGAAACTCGCCAAGGCCGCGTCGGCAGCCGGAGCAATGCTGGTCCCCGCCGATCCCAACCCGGTCGACGCGGTGTGGTCTGACCGCCCTGCCCCACCGCTTGGGCCCGTCACGGTGCATGACCTGAAATTTGCCGGCGAGCCCGCCGCCGCGAAGCTCGCGCGCGTGCAGGCTGAAATCGCCAAGCTCAAGGCCGAGGCGTTGGTCGTCTCGGACCCGCACAACGTCGCCTGGGCCTTTAACATCCGGGGCTCGGACGTCTCGCACACGCCCCTGCCGCTCGCCTTCGCGACGGTGCCGCGGGAGGGCCGCGCATCGGTCTACGTCGACGGCCGCAAGCTTTCGAACGAGGTGCGCGACTATCTCGAAGCGCTCGCCGATGTGCGCGAGCCGGGAGCGTTCGAGGCTGACCTCAAGGCGCTCGGCGCCGCGAAGGCGGCGGTGCGCCTCGACTCAGCGACCGCCGCGGACGCGCTGGCGCGCCTCATCGGCAACGCGGGCGGCACGATCACGCGCGCCGCCGATCCCATCACGCTGATGAAAGCGGTGAAGAACGACACGGAGATCGCGGGCACCCGCGCCGCGCATGCGCGCGACGGCGCCGCGGTCGCAAACTTCCTCGCCTGGTTCGACCGCGAGGCGCCGAAGGGCGAGCTCACCGAGATCGACGCCGTCGCGGCGCTGGAGACGTTCCGCCGCAATACCGGCCTGCTCAAGGAATTGTCGTTTCCGACGATCTCCGGCGCCGGACCGAACGGCGCGATCGTGCATTACCGCGTGACCCGCGAGACCAACCGCACGATCTCGCCCGGCGATTTGTTCCTGGTCGACTCCGGCGCGCAGTATCAGGACGGCACCACCGACATCACGCGCACGATTTCGGTCGGCGCGCCTATGGCGGAAATGCGCGAGCGCTTCACGCGCGTGCTCAAGGGCCATATCGCGATCGCGCGCGCTGTGTTTCCGGACGGCACCACAGGTGCGCAGCTCGATCCTTTTGCGCGGCAATATCTCTGGAGCGCCGGCATCGATTTCGACCACGGCACGGGCCACGGCGTCGGAAGCTATCTGTCGGTGCACGAGGGCCCGGCGCGTATTTCCAAGCTCGGCACCGCGCCACTCAGGCGCGGCATGATCCTGTCGAACGAGCCGGGCTATTACAAAGCCGGCAGCTTCGGCATCCGGATCGAGAATCTCGTGCTGGTGACCAAGGCCGCGGTTGCGGGTGCCGAGAAAGAGGTCAACGCGTTCGAAACGCTGACCTTCGCGCCGCTCGACCGGCGCCTCATCGATCCCGCGCTGATGACGCCGGACGAAATCGCCTGGCTCGATGCCTATCACGCGCGCGTCGCCGAAACGCTGCTGCCGCTGGTCGATCCCAACGCCCGCGCCTGGCTTGAAGCCGCCACAAGGCCGCTCCGTGCCTGATCCGGATCGCTTGCAAGACCCAGTCGTTCACACCGATCAGGGACATCCGTGGCGGCTGCTCGCGCTGCTGATCGGCCTGACGGCCATCGGCCCGCTGTCGCTCAATATCCTGGCGCCGGCCATGCCCGGCCTGATCGGCACGTTCGGCACCGACGCCGGCACGGTGCAGCTCACGCTCTCGCTCTACCTGCTCGGCATGGCGATCTCGCAGCTCGTGCTCGGACCGCTGTCGGACCGCTTCGGGCGGCGGCCGGTGATGCTCGCGGGCCTCGTCCTCACCGTGGTGGCGAACTTCGCTGCGCTCAGCAGCACCTCCATCGCGGGGCTCATCGTCTGGCGCACGTTGCAGGCCTTCGGCGCGACCTGCGGCATCGTGATCGCGCGCGCCGTCATTCGCGATCTCTACGAGCGCGACCGCGCCGCCTCGATGATCGGCTGGGTGACCATGGCGATGGTCGTGGCGCCGATGGTCGCGCCGCTGATCGGCGGCACGCTCGACACCGCATACGGCTGGCAGGCGATTTTCGTGTTCGTCGGGGTGTTTGCGGCCGGCGTGCTCGTCTGGACGGTGTTTCAATTGCCCGAGACACGCACCGTTCCGACCGGCCAAGGGGTCGCGCGCTTCCTCGCCGACGCCCGGAGCCTGCTCGGCAATCCGGCCTTCATCGGTTATGCGCTGGTCTCGACCTTCAATTCGGCGATGTTCTTCACCTTCATCGGCGGCGCGCCGCATGTCGTCGTCACCATTATGCACCGCACGTCGGCCGAATACGGCATCTGGTTCGTGGTGCTGTCGCTGGTCTACATGGCGGGCAATTTCGCCGCCGGCCGCTGGTCGGCGCAATACGGCGTCGATGTCATGATCCGCGCCGGCGTGGTCCTCACGGTGCTCGGCGCCGTGGTCGGCATCGTGTGGGTGCTGCTTGTCCCGCAAGGCGGTCCGGCGGTCGTCTTCGTGCCGCAGATGATCATCGGCTTTGCCTCCGGCTTCATGCTGCCGAACGCGATCGCCGGCGCAGTCAGCGTTCGCCCGGATGCGGCCGGCACCGCGGCCGGCATCACGGGCTTCATGCAAATGGGACTTGGCGCGGCGACCTCGCAGCTGATCGGCCATCTGCTCGAAGGCGCACAGACCGCGCTGCCACTGGCGCTGGTGGTGCTTGTCTTGTGTGCGTGCGGACTGGCGGCGTTTTTCGGGTTGGTGAAAAAATAGTTCGGAATACGCTGCCCAACCGCTATTGCCCCGTCTTATCGGGCGCAGGAGCGGGGGGCGTGTCCACCAGCTGTTGAAACTCTGTGTCGGCCTGGTAGACCGCACGCAGATCGGCCTCTTCGGCAGCCAAATCTTCCTGTTCGGAATGGGGATCCCAGAACGGCCTGTTGGCCTCCTTCAGGCTCTCGCCCCCTTCCTGCCCAAAGGCGAATTTGAGGTCCTCGCGGATCTCCTCTCTCAGCGCCTTCAGTTCGGGGTCGTCGTCCACGACTTTCCCCGCTTTTGCCTTTGCTTCGAGCAGGGCCTTGTATTTTTGCCCCTTGGCGAGTGCACGCAAGAGATGCAGGCGCCCGTTGGTGTCGGAATCTCCCCTCGGTTTCTCGCCGATCGATTTGAGAAGCGTGAGCGCCTCCCTGTATCCACCCGGCAGCCGGCCGGACAGAAGGAGCGCCGCGACGTCGCCCGTTATGGCGTCCCGCACTTCCTGCTCAGCTTTGTCGCGCACCTGTAGCGCGGCCTGGGCAAGAGCGGCCGCCGCGTTCTGATAGGTTGGACCGGCCGCGTTGAGCACCCGCGCCGCCTCTAAGAGCAGGTGCGGATCATCCACGGGTGATGTGTCGCCGCGTTCGGTTCCGAGCAGGCGGATATAGGCCTTCGCGGCCTCGCAGTAGTCGTTGAGGATCGCCTTGGCCCGGCCCCAATTCCACACATCCTCAAAGGTAACATCCGGGCGCTGGGTCAGATCGCCAAACGGGATCGAGGCAATTTGCAACGCAGTTTGCACATCTGGCAGTTCCGGACGGGCGGTGGTCGCGAGGGCGCGCGGGTCGCGGCTGCGTGAGATGCGCGGCGCGATCGCCTGCGATGAAGGTTTGATCAGACGAAAGTGCTGGGTCGCTATCTTGGACGGCGCCGTCAGGCCCGTGTCGGCTTCCGCGAGCAGGCGCGCGATGATGAGTTGCGTGTAGAGATACGCGAAGAGAAATCCGAATACCGCCCCGCCGGCAAGCGCGCATCCCACCACAGCAGGACTGCCATGGCGGGATTCGAAGAGATATCCCGCAACGACGACCGTCGATGCCGTGAACGCACCCCATGCCTTGGTCGCTTCGACCAGCCCGACGCCGACAATGATCTTGGTCAGCCAGTCGGAGATTTCCGTCAGGTTCGTGCTCAGCTTCCAGCGCGCGCCGGTTCGCTGTTTCTCCTGCTGCTCGGCGGCCGTCGGCGGCCGCGGCAATCCAAACAGGAACCCCAGCGCGCCGCCAATGGCCGCGGCCATAAGCGCCAGTGCGAGCAACGCGCTGATCGCCCGCGCCATCTGAACGAGCGCGAACACTACGATGCCGATGACTCGCGCGGCGTTGCAGTCGTCACTGCACCCCTGCAGCCAGCGTGAACTCTCTTTCGCGGTGTCATAAAGCCACACCGTGCGCATAAGGCCCGCGCCCGCACCCCACAAGACAAGCACCATCCCGAACAGCAGGATGGCGTTGGACAGCATCTTGAAGGTGGTGTCGGTTTCCCAGTTTCGGCGGCTCAGATCAGGGCACAGAGCCGACCACGTCTGGCGCACTAGACTTCGCATCGCGATGAACTCACACGAATGCCAACTCCACAACCGGCCACCCGCCGCACTGGACCGGCAGACTACCTTAGGGAAGGCATTCGGGAAGTGCAACCCACGAGTTAGCGCGCGGCGCCCACCAGCGCGAACCATTCGTCCTCGGTCAGCACCGTGACGCCCGCCTCGCGCGCCTTGTCGAGCTTGGAGCCGGCGCCGGGACCCGCCACCAGATAGTCGGTCTTCTTCGACACCGAGCCCGCGGTCTTGGCGCCGAGCCGCTCGGCCATGGCCTTGGCCTCCTCGCGGGTCATTTTCTCCAGCGAGCCGGTGAACACCACGGTCTTGCCGGCCACCACGGTATTGCTCGCGGGTTTCTCGGCTTCCTGAATGCGCACCTGCTTGGTGAGCCGCTCCACGATGTCGCGATTGTGCTTCTCCTTGAAATAGGCGGCGAGCGCATCGATCACCGTATCGCCGATCTGGTCGAGCGCATCCATCTCGGTGCGCGTTTCCTCGTCGCCCTTGGCGACCGCCAGCGCGGCGTCGTGGAACGCCTCCCATGTGCCGTAGCCGCGTGCCAGCGCGCGTGCCGTGGTCTCGCCGACATGGCGCACGCCCAGCGCATAGATGAAACGCTCAAGCGAAATCTCGCGCCGCTCGCGGATCGCCGCGAACAGGTTGCGCACCGAGGTTTCGCCGTAGCCCTCGATCTCTTCCAGCTTGAGCTTTCCATTGCGCGCTTCCAGCGTGAAGATGTCGGCCGGTTCCCTGATCCAGCCCTGCTCGAAGAAATAATCGATCTGCTTTTCGCCAAGTCCGTCGATGTCGAAGGCGCGGCGCGAGACGAACAGCTTCAGGTGCTCGGTCTTCTGGAACGGGCACGCGAACTCGCCCGAGCAGCGGAAGCGCACGCCCTCCTCGCCCGCCGAATTGATCTCGCGCACCACCGGCGTCTTGAGCGGGCACGGGCATTTCTTCGGAAATTCGTATTCCTTCGTGCCTTTCGGCCGCTTCTCCGGCACGATACCGAGCACCTGCGGGATCACGTCGCCCGCGCGCTGGATCGTCACGGTGTCGCCGATGCGCACGTCGAGCCGCGCGATCTCGTCGGCATTATGCAAGGTGGCGTTCTGCACGATGACGCCGCCGACACCGACCGGCTCCAGCTTCGCAACCGGCGTCAGCGCGCCGGTGCGTCCGACCTGGATCTCGATGTCCTTGAGCAACGTCGTCGCCTGCTCGGCGGGAAACTTGTGCGCGATCGCCCAGCGGGGACTGCGCGACACGAAGCCGAGCCGTTCCTGCCAGTCGAGCCGGTCGACCTTGTAGACGACACCGTCGATGTCGTAGTCGAGCGTGCCACGCTTCAGCCCGATCTCACAATGAAACGCGAGCAACTCCTCGGCCGAGCGGCAGAGTTTGCTCAGCGGGTTGGTCTTGAAGCCACAACTCGCGAGCCACTTCACCATGCCGGAATGCGTCTGTGCCGGCATCTCGCTCATCTGTCCCCACGCATAGGCGAAGAAGCGTAAGGGTCGCGAGGCCGTAATACTGGCATCCTTCTGCCGCAACGAACCCGCCGCGGTGTTGCGCGGATTGACGTAAAGCTCTTGGCCCGCCGCCTTCTGGCGCTCGTTGAGCGCGAGGAAGTCGGCCTTAGTCATGTAGACTTCGCCGCGCACTTCGGCGATCGCCGGAATGGTCTTGCCCTTGAGCTGCTGCGGCACGTCGTGAAGCGTCTTGATGTTGGCGGTGACGTCCTCGCCGACCGCGCCGTCGCCGCGCGTCGCGGCGTTGATCAGTCTGCCATCCTCGTAGCGCAGCGACATCGACAGCCCGTCGATCTTCGGCTCGGCCGTGAAGACGAGTGGCTCCTCGGCGTCGAGCTTGAGGAAGCGGCGGATGCGCTCGACGAAGCGCGTCACGTCCTCCTCGGAAAACGCGTTGTCGAGCGAGAGCATCGGCACCGCGTGACGAATTTTCGCGAAGCGCCCGGTCGGCGCCACGCCGACTTTCAGCGTCAGGCTTTCCAGCGTGCGCAGATCGGGGAAGCGCTGTTCGATATCGCCGTAGCGCTTGCGCAGCGCGTCATATTCGGCATCCGTGACCGTCGGCGCGTCCTGCTGGTAATAGCGCTTGTCGTGCGCGGTCAGTTCCGCGTGCAGTCGCGCATGCTCGGCCTTGGCCTGCTTGGCGGAGAGGTCGGAGACGGAGATTTTGGTTAGATCGCGCGAAGCCATCACACTGTCATTCCGGGGCGCGCCGCGCCCCGCACTCTTCTGGTGTCCCGGGCGCAGCGCAGCATGCAATGATGCGCTGCAGACCCGGGACCCCGGTTTCTTATCTCATCTCACAAGGTACCGGGGTCCCGCATCTGCGGTGCACCACCATACGGCCGCTACGCGGCCGTCTAAGAACGCCGACGCGTTCGCGTCGGCTATGGTGATGCACCGCGTGCGGGACACAGCTACCCCGCCGCCCTGATCAGCCGTTCGGCCGCCTTGCGCGCCTCGTCGGTGATCTCGGCGCCTGCCAGCATGCGGGCGATTTCCTCGCGCCGCCGGTCGGCCGCAAGCTCGCTCACGCTTGTGGCGACACGTTTTCCCCGCGCGAGCGCATCCTTGGTGATGAGATAATGCCGGTCGGCACGCGCCGCGACCTGCGGCGCATGCGTTACCGCGAGCACCTGCACTTTATCGCCGAGCCGCGCGAGCCGCAGCCCGATGGCGTCCGCGACCGCGCCGCCCGCGCCGGTGTCGATCTCGTCGAACACGAGCGTCGGCGCCGAGCCGCGGTCGGCCAGCACCACCTTCAGCGCGAGCAGGAAGCGCGCGAGTTCGCCACCGCTGGCGACTTTCATCAGCGGCCCCGGCCGCGTGCCCGGATTGGTCTGCACCCAGAACTCGATGCGGTCGATCCCGTCCGGACCGCCCTCGCCGGTCTCGATGTTGGTTGAAAAGCGCGCGCGTTCGAGCTTGAGCGGCTTGAGTTCCGCCGTCACGGCCTTGTCGAGTTTCGCCGCAGCCTTGGTGCGCGCCGCCGACAGCGCAGCCGCCGCCTTTGTGTAATTTGCCTGCGCGCCGAGCGCCGCTGCTTCGAGCCGCTTCAACGCCTCGGCCCCGGCATCGAGCGCCGCGAGATCGGCGGCGTGCTTCGCCGTCAATGCCGCCAGATTGTCCACCGCGACATTGTATTTGCGGCCCGCAGCGCGCAGCGCGAACAGCCGTTCCTCGATGCGATCGAGTTCGCGCGGATCGTGGTTTGCCGCGCGCAATGCCACATCGAGGTGGCTGCGCGCCTCGTCGAGCGCAGTCAGCGCCGCATCGAGCGCCTTCGCGGGCGGATCGATCAAGCCGGGCGCCTGCGCGCGGCGCCGCTCCAGCCGGCGCAGCGCAGCCGAGAGCGCGGAGATGGGCGAGCGGTCGCCTGCGACCGCCTCATGCGCGTCGCGCAGGTCTTCCGCCACCTTGTCGACCGCCATCATGGCGGCGCGCCTTTCGGCGAGCGCGGTCTCCTCGCCTGTCTCGGGCTTGAGCTTCGTTAGTTCCTCGACCGCGTGGCGCAGCCAGTCGGCCTCGCGCCGCGCCTGCTCGACGCGGGCACGGTGCGCCGCAACCGCTTCCTCGGCGGTGCGCCGTTCGCCCCACAGCCGCGCGACCGCCGTGGCATCGTCCTCAAGGTCCGCATAGGCATCGAGCAGCCGCCGGTGCGTTGCGACATCGACCAGCGCGCGTTCGTCATGCTGGCCGTGGATTTCCACCAGCGCGCTGCCCAGCGCCTTCAGGATCTGCACGCTCACCGGCTGATCGTTGACGAAGGCGCGCGTGCGCCCGTCACCTAGCTGCACGCGCCGCAGGATCAGCCCGTCTTCGGTACCGATGCCGTTATCGGCGAGCAGCGCGAGCGCCGGATGGCCGCGCTCGACCTCAAAGGCGGCCGTGACCTGCCCCTGCTCCGCGCCGTTGCGCACAAGGCTCGCGTCGCCGCGGCTGCCGAGCGCAAGCGCGAAGGCATCGAGCAGGATCGACTTGCCCGCGCCGGTTTCGCCGGTGAGCACCGACAGGCCGGCCGCGGTGTCGATGTCGAGCCGTTCGATCAGGACAATGTCGCGGATGGAAAGGCGGGAGAGCATTTCTCGTCATTCCGGGGCGCGGGCGACAGCCCGCGAGCCCGGAATCCATAACCACGTAACGCGCCGCATTGTAACAGCGGTGCGTTAGATCAAATCTTGTGGAT
>JAXDNY010000278.1:0-6338 GCA_034669145.1 Hyphomicrobiales bacterium | reverse complement strand
GCGTGCGGCACTCAACCGCTACAAGGGCGGCCGAAGGGTGGGGCGTCTACCCGAGCGAGATTCAGAGGCCAATGCGCGTGACCACAGCCGAACAAAAGCGGAAAGAAGGCGGATTCGCCGAAACCGTACGCGTGGTCATCCACGCTCTCCTCATCGCGGTCGTTATCCGCACATTCCTGTTTCAGCCGTTCAACATCCCGTCCGGCTCGATGATGGCGACGCTGCTGATCGGCGATTATCTGTTCGTATCGAAATATACGTACGGCTACAGCCGCTTCTCTTTCCCGTTCTCGCCGCCGTTGTTCACCGGGCGCGATCCGATCCTGGGCAAGGGCCCGCAGCGCGGCGATGTCGTGGTGTTCCGCCTGCCGCGCGACGACTCCACCGACTACATCAAGCGCGTAATCGGCCTGCCGGGCGACCGCATCCAGATGATCGACGGCGTGCTGCAGATCAACGGACAGGCGATCAAGCGCGAACGCGCCGAGGATTACGTCGGCACCGAAGACGGCCCCGGCATCAAGCGGATCAAGCGCTGGAAGGAGACGCTGCCGAACGGCGTCGTCTATTACACGCTCGATCTGGTCGATAACTCGTTCTACGACAACACGTCGGTCTACACCGTGCCTGCCGATCACTACTTCATGATGGGCGACAATCGCGACAACTCGACCGACAGCCGCGTGTTGAGCCAGGTCGGCTACGTGCCGATCGACAACATCGTCGGCCGCGCCGAGATCATCTTCTTCTCGGTCGGGGAAGGGGAGGCGGCCTGGAAGGTGTGGCGCTGGCCGTGGGTCGTGCGCTGGGACAGGCTGTTCTCGATCGTTCGATGAGCCGGAAGGCCAAGAGCACCCAGTCGCGCGAGGAGCTCGAGGGCAGGATCGGCTATGCGTTCGCCGACAAGGCGATCCTCGATCGCGCGCTGACACATATTTCGGCGGCGTCGCCGAAGCAGGGCCGCGGCGGCAGCTACCAGCGGCTCGAATTTCTCGGCGATCACGTGCTCGGCCTTGCGATCTCCGACATGCTCTACCGCGCGTTCCCCAAGGGGGACGAGGGCGAGCTGTCGCGCCGGCTCGCCGATCTGGTGCGGCGCGAGAGCTGTGCCGACGTGGCCCGCGCGATCGATCTCGGCGCGGCGCTGCGGCTCGGCAATTCGGAATCGAATGCCGGCGGACGTCGCCGCACCGCGATCCTTGCGGATGTGTGCGAGGCGTTGATCGGCGCGGTGTTCGTCGACGGCGGATATCCGGCCGCGGCCGCGCTGATCGAGCGGCTGTGGCGCGAGCGCATGCTGACGCCGGTGCGCCCCTTGCGCGATCCGAAGACGATGCTGCAGGAGTGGGCGCAGGGACGCGGCCTGCCGACGCCGGCCTATCGCGAGGTGGAGCGCATCGGGCCGCACCACAATCCGGAATTCCGCGTCGCGGTCGACGTCGCGGCGTTGCAGCCCGCCGAGGGGCGGGGACGCTCCAAGCGCGCCGCCGAACAGGCCGCCGCCGCGGCGATGCTCACGCGTGAAGGCGTGAAGACGGACGCGGCGAATGGGTGAGCCCTCGGAGGGCGATCCTCGGCAGCTGCCTGAGGACAATCGGCGCTGCGGCTTCGTGGCGCTGATCGGCGCGCCGAACGCCGGCAAGTCGACCCTTACCAACGCGCTGGTCGGCTCCAAGGTCACGATCGTGTCCCGCAAGGTGCAGACCACGCGCGCGCTGGTGCGCGGGATTGCGATCGTCGGCGCCGCGCAACTCGTGCTGATGGATACGCCGGGGATCTTCAGCCCGCGCCGCCGGCTCGACCGCGCCATGGTGACGACCGCGTGGGGCGGCGCGCATGACGCCGACATCGTGGCGCTGCTGATCGATGCCAAGAAGGGGATCGACGAGGACGCCGATGCGATTCTCGGCAAGCTCTCCGAGTTGCGTCAGCCGAAAGTGCTGGTGCTCAACAAGGTCGACCTCGCCGACAAGTCCACGCTGCTGAAACTCGCCGAGGCGTCAAACGCGAAGGCGAAATTCGACGCGACGTTCATGCTGTCGGCGCTCAGCGGCGACGGCACCGAGGAGCTGAAAACCTGGCTGGCCGGGCACTCGCCGGCAGGACCGTGGCACTATCCGGAGGATCAGATTTCCGATGCGCCGATGCGCAGCCTCGCGGCCGAGATCACGCGCGAGAAGCTGTTCAACCGGCTGCACCAGGAATTGCCCTATCAGGCGACCGTCGAGACCGAGGCGTGGAAGGAATTGCGCGGCGGCGACGTGCGCATCGAGCAGACGATTTATGTGGAGCGCGAAAGCCAGCGCAAGATCGTGCTCGGCGCGGGCGGCGCGACCATCAAGGCGATCGGCGCCGAGGCGCGCAAGGAGATCGCGGAGCTGACCGAGCAGAAGGTGCACCTGTTCCTGTTCGTCAAGGTGCGCGAAGGCTGGGGCGACGACCCGGAGCGCTACCGGCAGATGGGGATCGAGTTTCCGAAGGAATAGTTTTGCTCATGAGCGCCGTCACGGTCCGCCTGCTAATCGCCGCCTTTGCGCTCCTGCCGAGCCTCGCTCAGGCCCAGGAGCCGCCGCAGCTTCAAACCAACCAGTCCTATGTCGAGGACGTGACGCGCGCGACCGCGCTCAACGTCGACGATCCGATGGCGGTGTTCGGCTTCGTGATGTCGCGGCTGCCGGAGCGCGTGAAGGTCTATCCGACCGAGAACTATTACTACTTCGGCTTCATGCACAACGGCATCCGTTATGCCGGCAACATCCGGCTCGACGCCAGCAACCGCGACGACGGCAAGGCGGACTTTGCCTATTTCGAGGATACCTCGCAGTGGTACGACGACGCGCCGGTCCAGCACCTGGTGCTGGACGGCTCGCGCGGCGTGACAATCGAGAAGGTCGAGCGGCTGGTCTACCGCGTGTCCTATCAGGGCAAGAGCGTCGTGTTTGCTCTCAACGACCTGTCGAACGTGAAGCCGCCGCCGGGCGCGCTCGCTCGGGACGAGAAATTCCTCGGGCCGATCTTCGATGAATCGGCGATCCGGTTCTTTCTCGTCTACAACTCCAAACTCAGGATCTTCCACTACGTGCTCGACGAGACCGAGAAGGTCGCGGACGCGTTCTTTCCGGCGAAGAAGACCGATCGCATCCAGGTCGGCAAGCGCACCGGCTTTGCGTTCTACAAGGACCATCGGCTGAGCCGGAAAATCCTGATCGGCGCGTTCGCGGGAAACATGCAGGCCAACAACTATTTCGACGGGCCGTTCGACCAGCTTCCCGACAATTTCATCGAGGGCGAGGCGCTGCGCGAGGCGATCCTGAGCGTCCGCCCGCAGCTCAAGGGCGAGATCGACCGCTTCGGCAGCGCGCCCGACGGCAGCATCCGCTTCATGATCGGGCCGTATTTGCCGTACCGCGTGATCAGCGATCTCGATCCGATCCACGCCTGCGCGGTCAAGAAACAGAAGCTGCCGGATTACTATCGCTGCTTTGTCACCGACGACGAATCCGGTGGTATGGTGGCGCCGAAACGCAAGCGCGGCGGCACCGCGAAACGGTGAGCATGGACTGGACCGACGAAGGCATCGTGCTGGGCGTGCGCCGCCACGGCGAGACAAGCGCCATTCTCGAAGTGATGACGCGCGCGCATGGCCGGCATCTGGGCCTCGTGCGGGGAGGGTCGGGCTCGCGCATGCGCCCGGTGCTGCAGCCCGGCAACGTCGTGCGGGTCACCTGGCGTGCGCGGCTCGACGAGCATCTCGGTCACTATGTGGTCGAAGGGCTGCGCCTGCGCGCGGGCGAATTCATGATCGCGGCGCACGCGGCGTTCGGGGTGACGCATCTCGCGGCGCTCTGCCGGCTGTTGCCGGAGCGCGATCCGCACGAGCAGGTGCACGACGCGCTCGCCGACATCCTCGATCATCTGGAGGACCGCACGCTCGCGGCCGCGCTGATCGCGCGCTTCGAGCTGCAGTTCCTCGCCGAGCTCGGCTTCGGGCTCGATCTCGATCAATGCGCCGCGACCGGCGTCACCGCCGGGCTCGATTACGTCTCGCCGAAGTCGGGCCGCGCGGTCTCGCGCACGGCGGGCGAGCCGTGGCGCGATCGCATGCTGCGGCTGCCTGCCTTCCTGCGCGCCGAGCAGGAAGCCGACGAACCGACGGCGGATGAACTGACCGACGCGTTCGCGCTCACCGGCTTTTTCCTGACGCGTCATGTGCTCGAACCGCGCGGACTGCCGATGCACGATGCACGCGCAAGCTTTATCAGCGCGGTGCTGCGCAACGCCAGTACGCGAGCAGCGTCGTAAGAGGCGTTGAGCGGCAGCGAGGGCTCATCTCTCAATATGAATGATCATTCACTGAGCTGCAGAAGCTGAGAGTAATTTGACGTGCAAGCGTTTCGGTCGCGCATTACGCTGCACGATGGACGCCGGGGCGCGATTCCACGACAGGAGGAAGCCATGCGCAAACTCGTTACAGGACTTGCGACGCTTGCCGCGATTGCGGCCGGTGTGACCGTGCTGAGCACTCGCTCTGACGCCGCGGGACTCCCGGGAGCGGCCGCGCTGAATGACGCCGCGGATACCATCGCGCTCACCGAAAGCGTTCAATACTACTACGGCGGCCGGAATTGGTGCTGGTACGACGACGGCTGGCGCGGGCCCGGCTTTTACTGGTGCGGCTATCGCTGGCGTCGCGGATACGGCTGGGGCGGCGGACTTGGCTGGCGCGGCTGGGGCGGTGGGCCTGGCTGGCGCGGACCTGGCATCGTTGTCGTTCCCGGCGGTGGCGGCTGGATGGGCGGCGGCGGTGGCGGCTGGATGG
This sequence comes from Hyphomicrobiales bacterium, assembly GCA_034669145.1. Lineage (GTDB taxonomy): Bacteria > Pseudomonadota > Alphaproteobacteria > Rhizobiales > Xanthobacteraceae > PALSA-894. Next base: position 1,519 of record JAXDNY010000278.1, on the reverse strand, counting down.
GCGGCGGTGGTGGTGGCTGGATGGGTGGCGGCGGCGGCGGCGGCGGCGGCTTCATGGGCGGCGGCGGCGGCGGCGGCTTCATGGGCGGTGGCGGCGGCGGCGGCTTCATGGGCGGCGGCGGTGGCGGCGGCTGCATGGGTGGTGGCGGCGGCGGCATGGGCGGCGGCGGTATGGGCGGTATGGGTGGCTGACGAAAGCTGCTGTTCGCGGACCGATCTTGAATATGAAGGGCGGCCGAAAGGCCGCCCTTCTGGTTGAATTGGCAGGGACATGACTGCTTCCGAGATTCCAGCCGGTGCGCCGATCCAATCCGCCGCATCGTCATGCAAGTTGCTGCTGGCGAGCTTCGTCGCGGCGATCTTTCTCAGCGCCGCACTGCTGTTCGCCGTGCAGCCGATGTTCACCAAAATGGTGCTGCCGCGGCTCGGCGGCGCGGCCGCGGTGTGGTCGGTCGCGATGGTGTTCTTCCAAACCGCGCTGCTGGCCGGCTACGCCTACGCGCACGCACTGACGCGTTTCGTGCCGGGGCGGACATCCGTGATCATCCATCTGGCGGTGACGATCGCCGCCTGCTTCGCGCTGCCGCTGCACGTCGCGAGCGGGTGGGGCGCGCCGCCCGCCTCCGGCGAGGCGCTGTGGCTCATCGGCCTGTTCGCCATGTCGATCGGACTGCCGTTCTTCGCGCTCGCCGCCAACGGTCCGCTGATCCAGGCGTGGTTCGTGCGCACCGATCATCCGGCCGCCAAGGATCCGTATTTTCTCTACGCGGCGAGCAATGTCGGGAGCTTTCTGGCGCTCATCGCCTATCCGCTCGCGATCGAGCCGCTGGTTCCGCTCGGCGGGCAGACCCTCGGCTGGACCGCCGGTTTCTATCTCCTGATCCTGCTGCTCGCGTTGTGCGGATGGCTGTTGTTGCGCTCTCCCAACCGGCTGCCGGAAGCCGCCTCCGCCGGCATCGATGCCTCGCCGCCGCGCATGCGCGATGCCGCGATCTGGGTCGCGCTCGCAGCCGTCCCCTCCGGGCTGCTGATCGCCGTGACGGCGCACATCTCGACCGATGTCGCGGCGGTGCCGCTGTTATGGGTCGCGCCGCTCGCACTTTATCTCCTGACTTTCGTCATCGCGTTCCAGACGCGCCCGCTCATTCCGCACCGGCTTGTCGTGCTGGTGCAGCCGGTCGTCGTGTTCATTCTGGTCGTGCTGTTTCTCGCGCTGCCGGTCACCTCGACCGTCGGATTGATCGCGCTGCATCTGCTGCTGCTGTTCGTCTGCGCGCTGCTGTGCCACGGCGAACTCGCCCGCCGCCGGCCCGCGCCGCGCCATCTCACGGCGTTCTACATGTGGATCTCGGCCGGCGGTATGATCGGCGGCATCGCGACCGGGCTCATTGCGCCGCATGCGTTCCGCTGGGTCGCCGAATATCCGATCCTGATCGTGCTCGCGTTGCTCTGCCGGCCTGGCCTGACGTGGCCGGCGCGCGGCAGCGGAGGGCGGCTGCTGCTCGCCGGTCTCGCGATCG
>JAXDNY010000277.1:0-10944 GCA_034669145.1 Hyphomicrobiales bacterium | reverse complement strand
GTCGGATTGCAGGCGAGCGCGGTCGCGATCATCACGCGCTGGCGCATGCCGCCGGAGAACTGGTGCGGATAGTCGTTGAGGCGGCGCTCGGCGTCGGGGATTTTCACCAGGCGCAGCATTTCGGCGGCGCGCACGGACGCTGCGCTCGCGCTCGCGCCGGTGTGGATGCGCACGGACTCGGCGATCTGGTGGCCGACGGTCAGCACCGGATTGAGGCTGGTCATCGGCTCCTGGAAGATCATCGCCAGCCGATTGCCGCGCAGCTTGCGCATCTCGCTTTCGTCAAGCTGCACGAGATCCCGGTTCTCGAACGTCACGCTGCCTTCGACGGTGCGCGCAAGACGTGGCGGCAGCAGCCGCATGACCGACAGCGCGGTGACGCTCTTGCCGCAGCCGGACTCGCCGACGATGCCGAGCGTCTCGCCGGGGAACACATCGAACGACACGCCATCGACGGCGCGCGTGATCCCGTCGACGGTGAAGAAATGAGTCTTGAGATCGCGGACCGCGAGGAGGGCAGAGGTCATCGCCCACTCCCCCTGTCATCCCGGGCGACGGCGCGCAGCGTCGGAGACCCGGGACCCATAAACCCCGGACCGTCGAGTAGGGGTATATGGGTCCCGGCTCTCCGCTTCGCTTCGGCCGGGATGACAGCGGTTTTCCGTCTCACATCCGCCTCGCAAGCCGCGGGTCGAGCCGGTCGCGCAATCCGTCCCCGAGCAGGTTCACGGCGAGCACGACCATCGCGAGCGCAATGCCGGGGCAGAAGATGGTCCACGGCGCGCGCGAGAGGAACAGCCGGCTCTGCGCGATCATGTTGCCCCAGGTCGGGATTTCCGGCGGCGTGCCGGCGCCGAGGAACGAGAGCGCGGCCTCGATCAGGATCGCGGAGGCGCAAATGTAAGTCGCCTGCACGATCAGCGGCGCGATGGTGTTGGGCAGGATATGGCGCAGCAGGATCTTCCAGGTCGGCGTGCCGCCCGCGATCGCAGCCTCCACGTAAGGCGCCTCGCGCACGCTCAGCACGACCGCGCGGACGAGCCGGACCACGCGGGGGATTTCCGGAATGGTGATCGCCACGATGACCGCGGTCACACTGGCGCGGGTGAGTGCCACGAGCGCGATGGCGAGCAGGATGGCGGGGATCGCCATCAGGCCGTCCATCAGCCGCATCACCACCGCATCGACGCGGCGGAAGTAGCCGGACATCAGCCCGATGAAGAGCCCGCCGCTGATCGACATCGCCGCAACCGCGATGCCGACGAACAGCGACACGCGCGCGCCGTAGACGGTGCGGGCGAACACGTCGCGGCCGAGATGGTCGGTGCCGAACCAGTTTGCCTCAGAGGGCGGGCGCAGGCGCAGCGCCGGCTGCATGGTAATTGCATCACCGGCGAACAGCGGCGCCACGATGGCGAGCGTGGCGATGATGGTCAGGATGGTGCCGCCCGCCACGATGGTCGGGTTGCGCCGCACGAAGCGGCGAAATTGCGCGCCGCGCGGCTTGGCGGCGATCAGTGCAGGTTCGGCGATGACGCTCAATAGCGGATCCTCGGATCGAGCAGCGTGTAGCTCATGTCGACAGCTAAGTTCACCAGCACGTAGACGCCGGAGAAAATCAGGATCACGCCCTGGATGATCGGATAGTCGCGCTTCGAAATCGCATCGACCACAAGCCGCCCGACGCCCGGAATGTTGAACACGGTCTCGGTGATGACGACGCCGCCGATCAGCAGCGCGACGCCGATGCCGATCACGGTGACGATCGGCACGCCGGCGTTCTTCAGCGCGTGCTTGAGCAGCACCGAGCGTGTCGCCACGCCCTTGGCGTTGGCGGTGCGGATGTAGTCCTCGGCCAGCACTTCGAGCATCGAGGTGCGGGTGATGCGCGCAATCAGCGCCACATAGGCAAGGCCAAGCGCGATCGATGGCAGCACCAGCCGTTCGATCCACGGCCCGAAGCCTTGATCGATCGGCGAATAGCCCTGCACCGGGAGCCAGCGCAGGTTGATCGAGAACACGTAGATCAGCATGTAGCCGACCACGAACACCGGGACCGAAAATCCGATGACGGACAACACCATCAGCGAGCGGTCGATCCAGGTGCCGACCTTCCAGGCGGCGAGCACGCCGAACGAGACCGCGAGGGTGACGGCGACGATCAGCGTGGTGAGGGCGAGCGAGAGCGTCGGCTCGATGCGCTGGCTGATGAGCTTGGCGACCGGCTCGTTGGAAAAGATCGAGATGCCAAGATCGCCTTGCACGACCGCCGCGACCCAGCGCAGGAACTGCACCGGCAGCGGATCGTCCAGTCCGAGCTGCTTGCGGATGCCGGCGATCTGCTCGGCGGTGGCGTTGTCGCCCGCGATGATGGCCGCGGGATCGCCGGGCGACAGATGCAACAGAAGAAACACGAAGACCGCCACGATGCCCATCACGAGCACCGTCGAGGCAAGCCGGCGGAGGATGTAGGCGAGCATCAGGTGGCTGGCGCCTTCTCCATATTCCAGAACGGCACCACCTCGGGCATGCCGAGCACGCCGCGCACGTTGTGGCGCCAGGCCGCGTTGCGGAAGAACTGCCCGAGGATCACATGCGGGACATAGTCCCAGCCGTTCTTCTGCAATTCCTTCGCGACTTCCTTGCGCTCCGCGAGCGACGGCGCGGTCGCCCATTTGTCGCGCAGCTTTTCCTGCGTCGGGTCGCTCGGCCAGCCGAACCAGGACTTCTCGCCGGCCGCCGCCTGGCCGGTGAACGAGATCGGGTCGGAGAACGTGATGCCGGTCACCGTCGTGGAGAAGATGTTCCAGCCGCCCTCGGCCGGCGGCTTCTTCACGGCGCGGCGCGTCAGCACTGCGCCCCAGTCCATCGCGGCGAGATCGACGTTGATCCCCGCCTGGCGCAGCCATTGTGCGGCGAACAGCCCCGCGGGATTGGCGAGGTAATGATCGGTCGCCTGCAGCACGACAACCGGCTTGCCGTCATAGCCGGCCTTCTGGAACAGCTCCTTCGCCTTGGCGATATCCTGCCCCTTCTTGAACCACTCGGTGTTCTCGTCGTTGGTCATCGGCGTGCCGCAGCCGAAATAAGAGCCGCACGCCTGCCACGATTTCGACTGGCCGAAGATCGCGCCCATCACGTCGTCCTGCCTGGCAAGATGCAGCATGGCGCGCCGCGCATCCGGGTTGTTGAACGGCGGATGGAGATGATTGAGCCGCATGAATGCGACGTGGCCGGTCTTGTTGAGCACCTCGACGGTGAGGTTCTTGTCTTTCTTCAGTTCGTCGATCAGGTCCTGCGGCGGCACCTCGTAGAACTCGATCTCGCCGGCCTGCAGCGCGCTGAGCGCGGTCTGTTCGTCGGCGATATTCTCGAACGTGACGCGGTCGAGCTTGACCACCTTGCCGCCGGACATGCCGGACGGAGGCTCCGCGCGTGGAACGTAATTCGGGTTGCGGTCGTAGACGTGGCGGTTGCCGGGCCGCGTCTCGTCGCGATTGTAGAGGAACGGCCCGGAGCCGATGGTCTCGCGCACCTGCTGGTTCGGGTCGGTCTCGGCGTCCTTCTTGCGCATCATGTAACAGAGCGAGGTCGAGATCGTGGACAGGCTGTCGATCACCAGCCCGTAAGGTTCGCTCAGCACGATCCGGAAGGTCTTGTCGTCGACGACCGGCGTGTCCTTCACGCGCGCCATCATCGACTGGCCGGCGCCCGAGCGCGCCGCCCACCGGCGCACCGAGGCGACGCAATCGGCCGCCGTCACCGCCTGGCCGTCGGAGAATTTCAGCCCGTCACGCAGTTCGAAACTGTAGGTGAGCTTGTCGTCCGACAAGCCCCACTTGCCGACCATCTGCGGCTGCGGCGCGAAGCCCGCGTCGAGCCCGAACAGCGTGTCGTAGATCATCGCGCCGTGGTAGGCGGTGATGTTCGCGGTGGTCCAGATCGGGTCGAGCACGCGCAGGTCGGCGTGCATCACGGCGCGAATCGTGCGCGCGCGCGAGGGCTGAGCCTGTGTACGGGTGATGGATGGTGCGCTGGTCAGTGCGGCGGCCGCGAGTCCGCCCTTCAGGACGCTTCGCCGTGTGGTCATTGCGATCCCCTCCTGCTCAAGCGCCAACCTTGCACAAATTAGGCCACGCGAGCGGTCCGCGCACAAGCACATCTGTCATCCCGGCCGAGCGCAGCGAGAGCCGGGACCCATCTCACAGCGATCGCGCTGTTCGAGTTCGGGATAGATGGGTCCCGGATAGCCGCTTCGCGGCTTCCGGGATGACAGCGGAGCTAGATGATCAGCTTGGGTTCCGTCACCTGATCGAGCGGCCAGATCGGGCGCTGCACCTTGCGCCATGGCAACTTGGCGTAGTGGCGCGGCAGCGGGCCGTCGCCTTCGGCGTAGATGACCTGCGCGGCGATCTGAGAGAACGACGCATAGAAATGCTGGTTGGATTTCACCACCAGGATTTTGCGGCTCTTCGGGTCGATGCCCAAGTTTGAGAATAGGTCGATGCCCATGCCCTGTGCGCGGGTCGAGATCAGCACGGCTTCGACGCCGCCCATGCGGATCGAGGCGGCGTCCCCGATGCCGACGGTCGCGCCGGAGAATGATTGAAAGGCGTTGCGCACGCAGCGGATGATTTCCACCTCTGCATCGACCGGCGGGCCGGAGGCTTTCGCGGTCTTGCCACCGAAGCGGAACGGCAGCCGCGCGCCTTCGCCCGCATCGAACGCATTGCGAACCGCCATGGGGTCCCAGATCGGCGCGACCGCCGCGCTTTTGATCCCGCGCGCAATGAGCCGATGGATGAACGTGGTGTTGTCGGAGGGCGCGCCGCCGCCCGCGTTGTCTGTGGTGTCGGCGATCACGACTGGCCCGCCAGGATGAGCGAGCGCGGCATCGATCGCGCCATCGACGGAATATTCCGGCGGCGCCGCCTGCTCGCGCAATGCGATCAGCTCGCGGCCGACCTCCTCGGCAAGCTTGTCGCCATGCTGCTTCGCGTCGTCGGTGAGCACGAGGATGCGTGCGCCGCATTCGGGAGCGTCGCCGTAGTAGAAGCAATGCGCGATCGAGACCGAGAGCACGCGGTTCTTGCCTTCCAGCGCCATGATCTTGTCGACGAGGCCGCGCATCGGCTGGATGGAGGTCGGAAAACTCTGGATCGTGCGGCAGTCGAACACGGATTTCACCGGCTTGATCTCACGGCGGATGGTGCGCAGCGTCAGGTCGACCATCTCCTCGCCGCGCTCGGCGAAATCGGTGTGGGGGTATTCCTTGAACAGCACGATGACGTCGGCCGCGGTACAGCGCTTGATCGTCAGATGGCAATGCGGGTCGAGTTCGACGCCGATGACGGCCTTCGGGCCGACGAGCGCGCGCACGCGTTCGAGGAAATCGCCCTCGCAGTCGTCATAGCCGTGCGCCACCATCGCGCCGTGCAGATTGAACAGGCAGCCCTCGACCGGCAGCGCGGCTTTCAACTGCCCGAGGATTTCGTCGCGCATGCGCTCATAGGCAGCCTGCGCCGCAGCGCCGCCCGGCTGCGCCGCATAGCAGGAGCCCTCGATCAGTTCGAAGCCATCGCGCCTTGCGGCGGCGCGTGCCGCGCCGATCGCGCCGGTCTGGTGGCCTGACTTTTCCGGGTGCTTGCCAGGCGGGTAGTAAATCTTCTCGACAAAAGCCTGGTACGAGGTCGGGATCGGCAGAAACGTGTTCGCCTCGAGGGCGAGGGCGGCGTAGAACAGGCGCATTCACAACTCCATTGTCATCCCGGGCAAGCGAGCGCAGCGAGCGCGACCCGGGACCCATATATCCCCGATTCCGAGCGTGTGATGAATGGGTCCCGGATAGCCGCCGGAGCCTGTCATCGGGCCGGCCTTCGGCCGGACCCGGTGGGCGGCTTCCGGGATGACAGTCGAGTCAGGTCTTCTCGATATTCCAGAACGGAATGATCTCGGGGATCGCCAGCACGCCGCGCAGGTTCTTGCGGTACGCGACTGGCGAGGACCATTGGCCGAGCCAGACGTGCGGCACGAAATTCCAGGCATTGCGCTGGATTTCGCGCGCGACCGCCTTCTGCTCGTCGAGGCTGCCCGCCGAGGCCCATTTGTCGCGCAGCTTCTCGTGGGTCTCGTCCGAAGGCCAGCCGAACCAGCCCTTCTCGCCGTTCGCCTGATGGCCGACGAACGCGATCGGTGAGCCGACAGCGGCCGCGCCCGCCCAGGTGATGAAGATGTTCCAGCCGCCCTGGTCGGGCGGTGTCTTGACGGCGCGGCGCGTGATCACGCCGCCCCAGTCGGATGTTGCGAGCTGCACGTTGATGCCGGCCGCGCGCAGGCGCTGCGCCGCGATCTGGGCGGCGTTGTTCATGAAGTCGATGTTGGTTGCGTGCAGCACGGTGACGGGCCGGCCGTCATAGCCGGCCTTCTGGAACAGTTCCTTCGCCTTGGCGATGTTCGGCGCGCCCTTGAACCACTCCGTGTTTTCGTCGTTTTCCATAGGCGTGCCGCAGGCGAAGTTTGACGGGCACTTCTTGTAGTATTTCGGATTGCCGAAGGTCGCCTTCATGAACTCCTCCTGGTCGATCAGGTGGAGCATGGCCTGGCGCGCTTCGGGCTTGTTGAACGGCGGATGCAGGAAGTTGAGCCGCATGATGCCGTAATTGCCGGTCTTGTTGAGCACCTCGATCTTGATGTTGGGATCGCTCTCCAAGGTGTCGATCAGATCGATCGGCGGGATCTCGAAGAAGTCGATCTCGGCGGCCTTGAGGGCCTGCAGCGCGGTCTGCGAGTCCGGCATGTTCTCGTAGATGACGCGGTCGACCATGACTTTCTTTGCGCCGGCGAGACCATTCGAGGGCTCGGCACGCGAGACGTAATTCGGATTGCGGTCGTAGACATAGCGCGAGCCCATCCGGGTCTCGTCGCGATTGTAGGTGAACGGGCCCGAGCCGATATATTCGGTCACCTGCTGGTTCGGATCGGTCTCGGCTTCCTTCTTGCGCATGATGTAGAGCAGCGGCGTCGCGGTCTTCGCCATCACGTCGAGCATCAGGCCGTAGGGTTCCTTCAGCGCGATGACGAAGGTCTTGTCGTCCTTCTTCGACAGATCCTTCACGCGCGCCATCATGTGCTGGCCGGCGCCGTCGCGCACCGCCCAGCGGCGGATCGAGGCGACAACGTCATCCGCCGTCACGGCAGCTCCGTCGGAGAACTTCAGCCCGTCGCGCAGCTCGAACGTATAGGTGAGTTTGTCATCGGAAAGGCCCCATTTGCCGACCATCTGCGGCTGCGCGCGCATCTGCTCGTCGATCGCGAACAGCGTGTCGTAGATCATCGCGCCGTGGTAGGCGGTGATGTTCGCGGTGGTCCAGATCGGGTCGAGGGAGCGCAGGTCGCCCTGCATCACGGCGCGGATGGTGCGGGCCGGCGTCGGCGCCTGCGCGCGGACGATGCCGGGTGCGCCGGAGACTGCGGCCGCGGCGAGGGTGCCCTGAACGAACCGTCGGCGGGTCGTGCGCATCGGAACCTCCCTGTTTTCCATTTGGGCCGATTTACTCACGGAAAGCAGGAGGGGGACAAGTGCTTATGGTGAGGAGTGCCATAGCGCGTCGAAGACGCGCGTAAACGCGCTTTAGGCGGTACGTCTCGAACCATGGCCAGGAGCGCTGGGCCATCCTTCGAGACGCCCGCTGCGCGGGCTCCTCAGGATGAGGTCAGAGTATCATCCGCCCCTTGGGCAGTTCGGCATGCGGCCAGATGGTGCGGCGGGCCTTCGTGAACGGGTACTTGCGCGCGTCGAGCGCCGAGGGACCTTCGCCGTCGCAATAGAGCACCTTCGTGGCGATCGGCGCGTATGCGGCATGAAAATGGTTGGTTGATTTCACGCCGACATAACGCTTCGTCGAAAGATCGATGCCGGCCGCGCTGAAGATTTCCGTGCCGAGCGCCTGCGTGCGATGCGAGATCAGTGAAACGTCAACGCCGCCGACACGGATGCCGGCGACGTCGCCGATCTTCGTCTTGGCGCTGCCGAAGCTTTGCATGGCATCTGTGGCAAGGCCGATCACCGTCACCTCGGCATCGATCGGCAAGCCGGAGGTCGGCGCCGTCTTGCCGCCGAAACGCAAGGAAAGCTTCGCGCCGATGCCGACCGCATGACAGAACTGCACGGCGACCGGATCCCATACCGGACCGACCGCCGCATCGGTCATTCCGCGCTCAAGCAGACGGCGGATGATGTTGGTGTTGTCGGACGCGGCGCCGCCGCCCGCATTGTCGGACGGATCGGCAACGACCACCGGCCCCTTCGGCTCCGCATAGGCGGCGGTGATCGCGTCGTCGTATGACAGATATTCCGGATACCAGGTGCCGCGCTTCTCGCGGATCTCCGCTCCGAGTTCTTTCGCAAGCGCATCGCCGCGCGCCTTGGTGTTATCGGTGATGACCAGCACGCGCGTCCCCTGTTCGGGCACGTCGCCCTGCATGAAGCCGTGGCCGAGCGAAACCGACAGCACGCCGTCGCGTCCTTCGAGCTTCTTCATCTTCTCGACAAAGCCGCGCCCGGGCTCGCGCGAGGTCGGATAGATGTCGATCATGCCGCAATCGTAAAGCGATGTGACCGGCTTGATATCGTGGCGGATCGCCTTGACGACGAGCGTCACCAGTTCTTCGGCGCGCTCCGCGAAGTCGATGTGCGGGTATTCCTTGAACAGGATGACGACGTCGGCGCCGCGCACGCGCTTTTCGGTCAGATGGCAATGCGGATCGAGTTCGACGCCGATGACGGCTTTCGGCCCGGCGATCTCGCGCACGCGGGTAATGAGGTCGCCCTCGGCGTCGTCATAGCCATGCGCGACCATTGCGCCGTGCAGGCCGAGCAGCACGCCGTCGACCGGCATGGCCGCGCGCAACTGATCGAGGATCTCGTCGCGCATGCTCTCATAGCTGGCCTGCTGGGTCGGCGCCGACGGCTCGGCCCAGAAGCATGAGCCCTCGATCAGCTCGAAGCCCTCCTGCTTGGCGCGCCGCCGCGCGACCCACAGCGGCGCGGTGCACAGCGTGCCGCGGTCCGGGTGCTTGCCGGGCGGGAAGTAGAGTGTCTGCTCGTAGCTCTCGCGGTTGGTCGGGATCGGCGAGAACGAGTTCGTTTCGGTCGCGAGCGACGCCGCGAAAATGCGCATTACGGACCTCGGGAGAGCTTGGGTCTACGGAAAACGGTGCAAATCTTATGCAGTCCGCCCGAAGATTGGTCAAAGGCTCACGCGGCGCTCCCGGCAATGTCACGGCAATCTGCTGGCCTGCTTCTTGCTGCGGCTTCGACAACGCGGTCGTACAGAGGAGCGCACGCATGCCATTTCGTCCCACATTTGCCTTGGCGTTGACCGCCTCGTTCGCGCTCGCCTCGCCTGCCGCCAGCGAGACCGTGCTGCGCATCGCGATGACAGCGTCCGATATTCCGACTGCCACCGGCATGCCGAACAATGGCTTCGAGGGCATGCGCTTCCTCGGGTACCCGATCTTCGAAGGCCTCGTGTTGTGGGATCTCTCGCGCTCCGACAAGCTCGCGGGCTTGCGCCCGGGGCTGGCGGAACGCTGGGAGCAGGACAAGGACGACAGGAAGACCTGGGTCTTTTATCTGCGGCGCGGCGTGAAATTCCACGACGGCACGGACTTCACGGCTGACGCCGTGATCTGGAACCTCGACCGCTATTTCAAGCAGGACTCACCGCAGTTCGAGCCGCCGGCGTCGGGCATCTCGCGCGCCCGCGTCCCGCTGATGGGGACCTACAAGAAGATCGACGACCACACGGTTGCGATCACCACCAAGCAGGTGGCGTCGTATTTCCCCTACATGGCGGTGTATCTGCTGTTCACCTCGCCGGCCTCATTCGAGAAGGCCGGCCGCGAATGGGCCAAGGTCGCAGCCCTTCCCGCCGCCGGCACCGGGCCGTTCCGCATCACCAAGATCGTGCCGCGCGAGTCGGCCGATCTCGCTCGCCACGACGGCTACTGGGATCCGGCGCGCAAGGCGAAGGTCGATGCGATCCGCCTCATCCCGTTGCCGGAGCCGAACTCGCGGCTTGCCGCCCTACGGTCGGGACAAGTCGACTGGATCGAGGTGCCGCCGCCGGATGGAATTCCCTCCATCAAGGCCGCGGGCTTCAACATCGTCACCAACTCTTATCCGCATGTGTGGCCGTGGCTGTTGAACATGGCCGCCACCAACAGCCCGGTGAAGGACATCAAGGTGCGGCAGGGGCTGAACTACTGCGTCGATCGCGCGGGACTGGTCAGCCTGTTGAACAACACGGCCGAGCCTTCGGTCGGGTGGCTGAAGCCGACCGACGCGGGCTTCGGCAAGCCGGTGAACCGCTACAGCTTCGATCCGGCCCAGGGGAAGGCGCTGCTGGCCGAAGCCGGCTACACGCCCGCGAAGCCGCTGTCGTTTAAGGTGATGATCTCGACCTCCGGCTCGGGGCAGATGCTGCCGCTCGCGATGAACGAGTTCCTGCAGGAGAATTTCAAGAAGGATTGCGGCGTGAACATCGAGTTCGACGTGGTCGAGTGGCAGGTGCTGCTCAACGCCGCGCGGCAAACGCCGGACAGCGCGGCGCTGCATGGAACCATGGCGCTCAACGTGTCGTCGCCGTCATCCGATGTCGGCGTGATGGCGCGCTATTTCTCCTCGGCGAATTTCTCGCCGAATGGCTTCAACTTCGAGCAGTGGAAGGACGACGCCTTCGACGCCGCGCTGGCGACGCTGGCGGAGGCGACCGACGAGGCGACGATGGAGGCGGCCTACCGCACCGCGCACGAGCGGCTGGTCGACAATCCGCCCTGGCTGTTCATCGTGCACGATCTCAACCCGCGCGCGATGAGCAAGAAGATCAAGGGATTCGTCTCGGCGCAGTCCTGGTTCCTCGATCTCACGCTGGTGAGCATGGA
>JAXDNY010000276.1:0-13335 GCA_034669145.1 Hyphomicrobiales bacterium | reverse complement strand
TGCCCGCGCTCCAGCGCCGGGCGGATGGTCTGGCGCAGATGATCCGCGCGCGCCGCCGCGAACAAAATCGCTTCCGCATGGGGCCCGAGCGGTTTCGCGGCGCCCGAGAGCAGCACGTGGCGGATCGCTTCGGCGCCGGCCGAGCCGCCCGGCTCGCGGCTCACCACCACGCCGATGCCGAGCGCCCTCAGCCTCTCGGCAAGCCGCTCAACCTGCGTCGACTTGCCGGCGCCCTCGCCGCCCTCGAAGGTGATGAACTTTCCGGACATCAGTGGTTACAGCCGGTCCACGCCGGCGCGGAACACGTTGATCACAAGCTCGCCCATGGCGTCGAATGCGCGCTGGTGCAGCGCGCCGCCTCCGACGTCTTCGCCGGCCTGCAGCGGGACCTCGAGCACGACATTCTCGCCGCGCGACACCTTGAGCGTTCCGATCGGCTGTCCCTTCGTCACCGGCGCCGGCACCGGGCCCGAATAGGTGATCTTCGCGCTGAGCTTCTCCGACATGGCGCGCGGGACCAGCAGGCGGATCGGTATCGGGCTGACCAGCGCGACCTTGCCCTGGGCGCCGCCGTAGAGCTTCGCCTCGCCGACCGTCTCCCCTTGCGCGAACAGCGCGCGCGCTTCGAATGCGCGGAAGCCCCACTCCATCAGCTTGCGTGCTTCGTCGGCGCGCTCTTTCATGGTCTTGAAGCCGTTCACGACCATGATCAGCCGCAGCCCATTGTTCACCGCGGATGCGGCAAGCCCGTAACCCGCCTCCTTGGTGTGGCCGGTCTTCAGGCCATCGGCGCCGATGTTCATCGCGAGCAATGGATTGCGGTTCTGCTGGCGCACCTTGTTCCAGGTGAATTCGCGTTCGCCGTAGATCTTGTAGGCGTCCGGATAGGTCTTGATGATGTGCTGCGCGAGCTTGGCGAGTTCGCGCGCGGTCATGTTGTGGTCGGCCTCGTGAATGCCGGTCGCGTTGGTGAAACGCGACTGCGTCAGCCCGATCTCTTTCGCGCGCTTGTTCATCAGCTCGGCAAACGCAAGCTCGCTGCCCGCGATGCCTTCGGCCAACGCAATGCACGCATCGTTGCCGGACTGGATCATCACGCCGTGCATCAGGTCCTTCACGCTGACGCGGCTGTTGAGCGCTGCGAACATCGCCGAGCCGCCGGAGGGCGCCCCGCCCTTGCGCCAGGCGTTCTCGCTGATGGTCATCTCGTCGTCCCACTTCAGCTTGCCCTGGGCAATCGTGTGGAGGACGAGCTCGGTCGTCATCAGCTTGGACATGCTGGCGGGTGGATTGAGCTTGTCCGCGTTCTTTTCGAACAGCACCGCCCCGCTGTCGGCATCGATCAGGATCGCATAGGGCGCGCTGATCTGGAATTCTTCCTTCTTCGGCGGCGGGGTTTGCGCCAGCGCGGGCAGGACGGCCGGCAGGATCAGTGCGGCCGCAAGCACGATGGCCGCGCCCGTCGCCCTCACAGGCAATGAAACCGATGTCGGCATGGGGTCATGCTCCGCACGCTGGGCGCCGCAACCAAGATGTATCGACCGGAAGCTGAATTTGCCAAGGCCATTCGGCGAATCAAAGGCCGCAAGGCCCAGAATTCGGGGATGAACGGCGGAATCGGCTGTGAAATCAGTGCCTAGTAAAGGCCGCGGCCGGACGATACCGCCTGCGACCCGTCGTAGCGGACCGGCGCGTAGGCGCTGACCGGCGATACGCCCGGCGGCTGTGCGGCAAACGGCGCACGGGCATTGGCGGTGACCTCGGGCAGCGGCGTAGTCGACGCTTCCGCTGCCCGCAGGCGAGCGGCCATCCGGCGCGGCGGCTCGGTGTCGGGCGAGATATCGGCCAGACGCCGGTCGACCGGGTGGCGGGCCAGCGCCTCGGCGGCGAGCGAAGCGCTGGTGGAGCGTTGCGGATAGCTGTCCATCGCGACCCGGTCGCTGCGTTCACCCAGATCGTACGGACGCTCCTGCGGCAGGGGCGCGCCGTTACGCAGTGGCGGACGGTTGAAATTCGGCAGGAAGCGGTTCGACGCGACCATGACAGGCGCCGGTGCCGGCGCGCCATGCCGCAAGGTCGCCATCAGCTGGCGGTCGTCGGTGCCTTCGAGCGGCGCCGCGCCGACATATTCGACGCGCACTTTCGCGACGCCGTGGCCGCGGAAGCCGAGCAGGTCGGCCGCCTTGGCCGACAAATCGATTTCGCGGTTGGCGTGATAGGGCCCGCGATCGTTCACGCGAACGACCAGGGATTTCTGCGTCGAAAGATTGGTAACCCGCACGTAGCTCGGCATCGGCAGCGTCGGGTGCGCGGCCGAAATCGCCTGCATGTCGTAGATTTCGCCGTTGGCGGTGAGCCGGCCGTGGAAGTCGTCGCCGTACCAGGACGCGAGCCCCTCCGCGCGGTAGCGGCCGTTCTCCTCCGGCGTGTAGGTGCGGCCGGCGACCTGATAGGGCCTGCCGACGCGATAGACGCCGCCGCCCTTCGGCACCGGCTGGCCCGGTTCGACGACGCGCGGACTTGCGCTGACGCCGTATTTGGGGTCGACGCGGCTGGTCAGTTTCGAGGTGGAAGACGAGCAATTGGCCAGCAGCAGGCAGCCGCATGCGACGACGCTGAACTGCGCGAGCCTGCGGCCGACGGCAATGCGCCGGTGTGCGTCCCCGTCCGACCCCATCCGCCCGAGAGTTCCCCGTGAATTCCAATCGCGAAACCGTCGCAGGATCGACCCCTACCCTGCGATGGTTAAGATAACCCGCGCCCGCCCGTCAGGCCAATTGCCGGTCTTTCCGGGTGGTAAATAGGGCATTGAAATTTTGAGGCTTTCCTGAGGCGAATACCGGCGCGCGGGCAAAGCTTGCAAAGGGTGTTGCCTTTGCGCCATTGAGTGCCGATCCGGAAGGGTGGCCGAGTGGTTTAAGGCACCAGTCTTGAAAACTGGCGTAGGCGCAAGTCTACCGTGGGTTCGAATCCCACCCCTTCCGCCACGTGCGTCTTGATTTTTCATACACACTGATACACATACCGGATCGCCGAATGCCGCGGAAAGACCATTCGGCTAAGACACGTGCCGTTTTGGCGAAATTGCGCGACGACGGCTGGCGCGAAGCGCGCAAAGGTCCCGGCGATCATGTGCAGTTCAAGCACGCGTCGAAACCGGGCCGCGTGACCATCGATACCGGCGCCCGCGAGCAAACCACCGGCACGCTGCGATCAATCTATCGCCAAGCCGGATGGACGTGGTGAGACAGGAGTTCGAAATGCAGGTGGTGGCATTGATCGACGAAGAAAATGGCCGCTTCGGGGTTGCATTTCCCGACTTCCCGGGATGCACCACGACGGCCGACAATCTGGACGATGCCATTGCGAGGGGAGCAGAAGTGCTCGCATTCCATGTTGAGGGGATCGCCCAAGACGGACCGCTACCCGAGCCGCGCACGCTCGATGAATTGCGCAAGGATCGGCAGTTCCGGGCGGACGCCAAGCGCGCGATGGTGGCGCTTGTGCCCTACGAGCCTCCGGCCCGCGCGGTGCGGCTCAATATCACGCTGGACGAAGCGCTGCTAAACCGAGTGGATCGCGCTGCCGCCAGCGCCGGCAAGACGCGCTCAGGCTACCTCGCTGAAGCCGCGCGAGACCGGCTAGCACGCCTCGGCGGGACGCAGCCGGACCTGGTGGCGCCGCCACGCCGGCGGTCTGCGCGAACGAATTCTTGAACTGCTGGAATATCTTCATGACCCGTGCCACCGCCATTTCCCGCGCCGAGGCGTATTTCGATTCCGGCGCCTTCCGGGACGACCTCGCGCGCAGGGTTGCGATCCCGACCGAGAGCCAAAATCCGGAGCGGAAGGAAGAGCTTGCGCACTATCTTTCAAGTGAAATGGCACCCGCGTTGGAGAAGCTCGGCTTCGCGTGCCGCACCCTAACGCAGGCGAAAGCAAAGGGCCCGTTTCTCTTTGCCGAACGGCTCGAGGACCCTGCCCTGCCGACGGTGTTCGGCTATGGCCACGGCGACGTCATTCGCGGGCTCGACGCCGGCTGGAATGCGGGCCTGTCGCCCTGGACACTGACCGAGCAGGACGGGCGCTTTTACGGGCGCGGCGTCGTCGACAACAAGGGCCAGCACACGATCAATATCGCGGCACAGGCCGCCGTGATCGCGGCGCGCGGCAAGCTCGGCTTCAACGCCAAATGGCTGATCGAGATGGGCGAGGAAACCGGCTCGCCCGGCCTGCGCGAGCTTTGCGCCGAGCACAAAGACTTGCTCAAGGCCGACGTGCTGGTCGGGTCCGACGGGCCGCGCCTCACCGCCGACCGGCCGACCATCTCGCTCGGTACGCGTGGCGCCTATCCGATCGACATCTGGATCGACGCGCGCGAGGGCGGCCACCATTCGGGCAACTGGGGCGGGCTGTTGTCGAGCCCGTCGATCCAGCTTGTCCACGCGCTCGCGACCATCACGGGGCCGACGGGACAAATCCACATCCCCGAATGGGTGCCGGCGCACATTCCGGAAACGGTGAAGCACGCGCTGGCCGATTGCGAGGTCAAATCCGGCCCCGGCGATCCCGAGATCGATCCGAACTGGGCCGAGCCCGGTTTGACGCTCGCGGAGAAAGTTTTCGCCTGGTGCACGTTCGACATTCTCGCGATGACGGCGGGCAATCCGGAGAGCCCCGTAAACGCGGTCCCTCCCCGCGCCTGGGCGCGTGGGCAAATCCGCTTCGTGGTCGGGACCAACCCTGACGAATTCCTGCCCGCCCTGCGCCGCCACCTCGACCGTCACGGCTTCCCGATGGTGCAGATCGCCAAGGGCCGCGATGACATCATGAACGCGACGCGGCTCGATCCCGAGCATCCGTGGGCCCGCTGGGCCGCGACTTCGATCGCGAAAACCACCAACAAGAAGCCCGCGGTGCTGCCGAATGTGGGCGGCTCGCTGCCGAACGACATCTTCTCCGAAGGGCTTGGTCTGCCCACAATCTGGGTGCCGCACTCCTATCCGGGCTGCTCGCAGCATGCGCCGAACGAGCATTTCCCGACGGCGCTCGCGCGCGAAGCGCTCGGCATCATGGCGGGGCTTTACTGGGACCTGGGCGAGCCCGGTACGCCGAAGGCAACATCGCCGAAGGCGACGTGATGGCGCGGGTTTCCTACGTTTCGCTCGGGTGTCCCAAGGCGCTGGTCGATTCAGAGCGCATCCTGACGCGCCTGCGCGCCGAAGGCTACGAGCTGTCGCGCGACCAGGCGGGCGCCGATCTCGTCATCGTCAACACCTGCGGCTTTCTCGACTCGGCGCAGGCCGAATCGCTCGATGCGATCGGCGCGGCGCTCAACGAGAACGGCAAGGTGGTAGTCACCGGCTGCATGGGCGCGGAGCCGGAGAAGATCACCGCGCGCTTTCCCAACGTGTTCGCCATCACCGGCCCGCAGCAATACGAAAGCGTGGTCGAGGCGGTGCATCGCGCGGCCCCGCCGATGCACGACCCGTTCGTCGATCTGGTGCCGCCGGAAGGCATCAAGCTCACGCCGCGCCACTACGCCTACCTGAAGATTTCAGAGGGCTGCAACAATCGCTGCTCGTTCTGCATCATCCCGAAGCTGCGCGGCGACCTTGTCTCGCGTCCCGCCGCCGACGTGTTGCGCGAGGCCGAGCAGCTGGTGAAGGCCGGCGTGAAGGAATTGCTGGTCATCTCGCAGGACACCTCGGCCTACGGCGTCGACATCAAATACGCCGAGAGCCAATGGAAGGGCCGCAGCGTCCGCGCCAAGTTCATCGATCTCGCGCGCGAGCTCGGCGAGCTCGGCGCCTGGGTGCGGCTGCACTACGTCTACCCCTACCCGCACGTGGACGACATCATCCCGCTGATGGCCGACGGCAAGGTGCTGCCCTATCTCGATATCCCGTTCCAGCATGCGGCGCCGGATGTCTTGAAGCGCATGAAGCGGCCGGCCGCACAGGCCAAGACCATCGAGCGCATCACGCGCTGGCGCGAGATCTGTCCTGCGCTGACGATCCGCTCGACCTTCATTGTGGGCTTTCCGGGCGAGACCGACGCGGATTTCGGGCAACTGCTCGACTGGCTGGATGAAGCACAGCTCGATCGCGTGGGTTGCTTCCGTTACGAGCCGGTTGCGGGCGCGGTGGCGAACGATCTCGCGGCGCCGGTGCCGGACGAGCTCAAGGAAGAGCGCTGGCACCGCTTCATGCAGCGCCAGCAGGGTATTTCGGCGAAGCGGCTGAAGCAGAAAGTCGGCACACGCCAGCAGGTGATCATCGATGAGGTCGGGCCGAGCGTTGCGAAAGGCCGCAGCAAAGGCGACGCGCCCGAGATCGACGGCGCAGTGTATGTGGCGAGCCGCCGCCCGTTGCGCGTCGGCGAAATCGCTACGGTGAAGATCGAGCGCGCCGACGCATATGATCTGCACGGGTCGGTCGTGGGTTTTTGATACCGCGATGGCCGCGCGCCGGCTCAGCCCGCAGTGATGATCTGTGAGGCGGTGGCCAGGTAGCCGTGCAGGGCTGCGACGACTTGCGCGCCCTCGCCGACCGCAGCGGCGACACGCTTGGTCGAGTTCAGACGCACATCTCCGATCGCGAAGATGCCCGGCACCTTGGTCCGCAGCGCCGGGACATCGCCGGAGACGTCCGCTCCGGTCAGCACAAACCCTTTTTGCGTCAGTCGCTATTCCGGATCCGGCCAACCATTTCGTGTTGGGCGCCGCCCCGATCAGCAAGAACAGATGGCCGATCGGGCGCCGCGTTTCCGCGCCGGAAGCCGCACGCCAGCGGATTGCTTCCAGCACGCCGTCACGCCCCTCAAGCGCCGTGACGTCCGCCTGCGTCACGACTTCCACGTTGGGCAGTCCGGCGATCCGGTCGACGAGGTAGCGCGACATGGTCCTGGACAGGTCCGCTCCGCGAACGATCATCCAGACCTTGGCGGCCTGGCTTGCCAGATAGACCGCGGCCTGCCCCGCCGAATTTCCAGCCCCGACCAAGGCGACTTCCTGTCCGGAGCACAGCTTTCCTTCCAGTGGCGACGCCCAATAGTGGATGCTCGACATCTCGAAAGCGTCGAGGTTGTCGACATCGAGCCGCCGGTACTCGGCGCCGCAGGCAAGGACCACGGTACGCGATCGGACCTGCTCGTTCTCGGAGAGCTTGAGCAGAAAGCCGCCAGCTTGCGCCTCAAGGCTCCTCACCTCGGCCGGGATTGCCATCTCGGCTCCAAATTTTTGCGCCTGGTTGTAGGCCCGCGCCATCAAGGCGATGCCGGTGATACCAGTCGGAAAACCGAGATAGTTTTCGATCCGGGCGGACGCGCCTGCCTGACCGCCGAAGGCGCGGCAATCGAGCACAAGAACCGAAAGGCCCTCCGAGGCTGCGTAAACAGCGGTCGCGAGGCCGGCCGGACCCGCGCCCACAATCACCACGTCATAGATGCGATCGGGGTCGATGGGGCCGACCAGGCCGATGCAGCGCGCAAGTTCGACCTCGCTTGGATTGCGCAGCAGTTGCCCGTTGGGGCAAAGCACGATCGGGAGCTGGCTCGCATCGACGTGAAAGCGCTCGATGAGCGCCTTGGCCTCCGGGTCCGCCGCTGAATCGAGGTGCTGATGGGGGTGGCCGTTGCGGCGAAGGAAACCTTCGAGGCGAAGGACGTCACCGCTCTGCGGCCGGCCGATAATGACCGGCCCTCCCGCGCCCGTTTCGAGAAGGCCCACGCGGCGCAGGATCAACGCGCGCATGATCCGCTCGCCAAGCTCGGCCTCGGCGATCAGGAGCGCACGCAGGCGATCCGGCGGGATGACCAGCGCTTCGACTGCTTCCACCGCATCGGCATCGACCAATGCAGGCCGCCCCGCCAATTGCGCGAGCTCGCCCATGAATGACCCGGGACCGTGGGTGACGATCAGTTGGCGGTGCCCCAATTCATCGTGCTGCGTAATATCGACCTTGCCGGCGAGAATGATGGTGAGCCCAAGCCCGACAACCCCGACCCGGGCGAGCGCCTCGCCGGCGGCATAGCGGCGCGCCTCGCCGAAGCGGCGCACGCGCTCGATCTCCGAACGCTCCAGGGTCGGAAACATCTGGCTGCGGCGCGTGTCGATGATCGAAGGTGCCGCAACAGACATCGCTCTCAACCGCCCAGTTTTTCCGGCTCGAACCGCTCGACGAACCCGATCAGTGCCGCGATTGCGAGGCCGAGGTCGCGCGGGCTCGCGTATTCCATCGGGTTGTGGCTGATGCCGCCGCGGCAGCGCACGAACAGCATACCGACCGGGCAGAGCTTCGCCATCGCCTGACCGTCATGACCCGCGCCCGAGCCGAGCCGCAGCGGTTCGGCGCCAAGCGCGCGGATTGCGTCGGCAAGCCGGTGCTGGATGTATGGATGGCACGGAGTGGTCGCAACCTCGCGCGTCGACGTGATGGTGAGGCCGAGATGGCGGCGGTCCGCGATGGCGCGCACGCCGGATTTCAGCGCGTCGGCGAGTTTCACGCGCGCCGCCTCCGAACCGGAGCGGATATCGAAAATGACCACGACGTTGGCCGGGATCACATTCGTTGCGCCGGGCGAGACAGCGATCCGGCCGACAGTCGCGACCACCTCACCCCTGGTTTCGCGCGCCAGCGTTTCACCGAGCAGCATCGCTTCGGCGGCGCCGGCGAGCGCGTCGCGCCGCAGCATCATCGGCACGGTACCGGCATGGCCGGCCTCGCCCAAAAATTCCACGTTGAGATAGGTCTGCCCGATGATCGCCGTCACCACGCCGAGCGGCTGACTGCGCGTTTCCAGTACCGGGCCCTGCTCGATGTGGACTTCCACATAGGCGGCCGCCTCATCGCGGGTATAGGCGGCGGCGGGGATGTCGGCCGGGGATTTGCCGTAGGCCGCAATCGCGTCGCCGAGCGTGACGCCGCTACGGTCGGCGAGCGCGAGCATCTCGCGCCTGAAGATGCCGGCGCAGGCCGAGGATGAGGTGAGCGTTGCGGGAAAGCGCGAGCCCTCCTCGTCACCGAACGCCAGCACGTCGATGCCGCAGGGCAGTTGCTTCCCCCGAAAATGCTCGGCGGCGAGGATGCCGGCGATCACGCCGAACGGTCCGTCATATTTTCCCGCATCGATCACGGTGTCGATGTGCGAGCCGATCAGCAGCCGCCTGCCCTGCCCCATGCGCCCGCGCACGGTGCCGAGCGCATCCTCCGAAACCGCGAGCCCGGCCTCGCGCATCCACGTGGCGACCCGGTCGGCGGCACGGCGATGCTCGGGCGTCAGGAACAGGCGGACGAGGCGATCCGGCTCGGCGGACATCGCGCCGAGCATATTGACCATCGCTTCGGCGCGCGCGCCGAGAGCATCGATCTCATGTGGGGAAAAACCGGAAGGCATCGCGGCTGCTTATCACGGCCGCTCCGGAACCTGCCAGCGGTCAGCCGGGTGTCAGGCCTGAGCTTCGCAGCTTCTTGGCTTCCTCGAAGCCGTGCATCCCGGCATGCCACTGCAACGCGATCACGGCGCCCTTGACCGGCTGGATCAGGGCCAGCGAGAGCGCGAGCGTCAGCGGCAGGAATATCGCGGCATGGATCCAGTAGGCCGGTTCGTAGGTCATCTCGACATGCAGGACGAGCGGCACCACCAGATGGCCGACGATGACGATCACCAGATAGGCCGGGAAGTCGTCGGCGCGCTGATGGTGCAGTTCCTCGCCGCACACCTCGCACTGGTCCGCGACTTTCAGGAAGGCGCGGAACAGACGGCCCTTGCCGCAGTGCGGGCAGCGCCCGGCCAAGCCGCGCCACAGGGCGGTCTTGAGCGCAACGGGGCCGTTGCCGGACTGAGGTTTTGGCGCATAGTTGAGGAAATTCATGCGGTTTAGATAGGGTGTCCGCCCAAGACTCTCAATGAGCGAAAACTGCATGCTGGTCCTGCGCGGCCCGGTAATCAGCGCTGCGCCGCGATCCACTGGCCGATCTTCTGCCGCTCCTCCTCGGTCATGCCGGTCTGGTTGCCGAGCGGCATCGCCTTGTTCTGCACAGTCTGGGTCAGGATCAGGGTTGCGTGCTTCTTCAGTTGAGCCACGGACTCCAGCACCACGTTCTTCGGCGGCTCCTTGAAGCTCTCGTGCGTCGGCTTGGCGGCATGGCACATCGCGCAATGCTTCACGACGATCGCCAGCACCTCCATGTCGGAGACCGTGCCGGCCGTGACCGTGGGCGCGCGCGGTGCCGTCACCCAGATCGCACAGATCAGCGCGAAGGCCGCGACCGGCGCCGCCCAGCCGAACGCGTTCCAGTCGTCGCCCGCATCGACGCGGTTGATGTAGTGGCGGATCAGCGCGCCGGCGATGATGATGAGCGCGACCACCATCCACGACTGCGGGTGCGCCGAAAGAAACGGGTAGTGCGGCGACACCATCATCACCAGCACGGGCAGCGTGAGATAATTGTTGTGGGTCGAGCGCTGCTTGCCGATCGCCCCGTAGCGCGCGTCCGGCACTTGCCCGGCGATGAGCTGCGCCACCATCTTGCGCTGGTTCGGGATGATGACCATGAACACGTTGAACGCCATGATGGTGCCGACGAAGGCGCCCACATGCAGGAACGCGCCGCGCGCCGAGTAGACCTTGGTGTAGAGCACCGAGGCGATCAGGATCAGCGCGAACACGCAAATGCCGAGCAGCACCGTGCTCTTGCCGACGGGCGAGCGGCACAGTCCCTCGTAGACCACCCAGCCGGCCAGCAGCGACGCGACCGAGATCGCGATCGCCTCCCATGGCTCGAGCGGCATCACCGAAGCATCGATCAGGTAGGACTTGGCGTGCAGGTAATACTGCACGATGAGCAGGCCGAAGCCGGTCAGGAAGGTGAGATACGCGTCCCACTTGAACCAGTGCAGGTGCGCCGGCATCTGCGGCGGCGCGACCGTGAACTTCTCGACGTGATAGAAGCCGCCGCCGTGCACCTGCCACTGGGTGCCGTAGACGCCCGCGCTCTTGCGCTCCTTGGTGTCGAGCCCGTAGTCGAGCGTCATGAAGTAGAACGACGTGCCGATCCAGCCGATGCCCACGATCATGTGGAACCAGCGCAGCAGCAGGTTCAGCCATTCGCCGAGGAAGACGTCCATCTGGCAATCTCAAATGTCATCCCGGGCGACGAAGCGAAGCGGAGGAGACCCGGGACCCATGAAGCCAGACGCGCTGTTTGAGTTTGCGCCAAGATGGGTCCCGGCTCGCGCGCCCCGGCTTGTGCCGGGACGCTTGGTCGGGATGACAGCCGAGGATCACTTTGCGGGCGGCTTCTCGTCGATACCCTTGATGTAGAAGTTCATGCCGAGGATCTGGCCGTCGTCGAGATGCGTGCCGCCCTTGCATTCGACGGTCTTGCCCTCCTGATCGAGGACCGGACACTTGAACGGATGCAGCTTGCCGCTGGAGATCGCGGCTTCCGTGTCCATCGCAAGCTTTTTCACGTCCTCGGGCATGTTGGTGTAGGGCGCCATCTGCACGATCTTGGAGTTAAGCCCGCCCCACACGTCGCCGGTCGCCCATTTGCCGTCGAGGGCGAGCTTGATGCGATCGGTGTAATAGGGCGTCCAATTGTTGACGATGGCGGTGAGCTGCGCTTTGGGACCAAACTTGATCTGGTCGGAGTCCTGACCGAACGAATAGATGCCGCGTTCGTTGGCAAATTGGGTCGCAGCCGCAGAATCCGTGTGTTGCGTGAGGACGTCCGCGCCCTGATCTGCGAGCGCACGCGCCGCGGCGGCCTCCTTGCCGGGATCGTACCAGGTGTTCACCCAGATGATCTTGACCTTCATGTCCGGACGGACCGACTGCGCGCCGAGCATCATGGCGTTGATGCCGGAGACGACCTCGGGGATCGGGAACGAGCCGATGTAGCCGATGGTGCCGGTCTTCGACATCTTGGCGGCGATGACGCCCTGGATGTAGCGACCCTCGTAGAAGCGGCCCGAATAGGTCGCGAGGTTCTTGTCGCGCTTGTAGCCGGTCGCGTGCTCGAACATCACGTTCGGGTATTTCTTGGCGACCTTCGCGGTCGCATCCATGAAGCCGAACGAGGTCGTGTAGATCAGCTTGTTGCCGGCGCGCACGAGCTGCTCGATCGAACGCTCTGCATCCGGGCCTTCATTGACGTTTTCGAGATAGGTCGTATCGATCTTGTCCTTGTAGGCCTCCTGGATGGCACGGCGTCCGACCTCGTGCTGGTACGACCAGCCCATGTCGCCGATCGGGCCGACATAGATGAATCCGACTTTCAGTTTCTCCTGCGCGGTCGCGCCGGTCACGCCCAGCGCGAGCCCGAGGGCTGCGGCTGCTATCAAAAGTTTCTTCATGGCCTGTCTCCGGATGTCCTGCGGGAAGCTAATCCGGCCGCGGCGCCCGCATGCGCCGTTAGCCGGTATTTGCTCAACGGTCGGGTACGAAAGCAAGTCCAAGCGACGCGGGCGCGGGGCTCCCTGCCCGGCCCCGCCACCATGAGATCGCAACCAGCACCACGATGGTCGCAAGGTAGGGCAGCGACGACATCAGCTGCGACGGAATGCCCAAGCCGAATGCTTGCGCGTGGAGCTGCAGGATGGTGATGCCGCCGAACAGATAGGCACCAATCATCAGCCGGAACGGCAGCCACGAGGCAAACACCACCAGCGCCAGCGCGATCCAGCCGCGCCCGGACGTTATCCCGGAGACCCAGAACGGCGTGTAGGCGAGCGGCAGGTAGGCGCCGCCCAGCCCGGCGCATCCGCCGCCAAACAACACGGCAAGCGTGCGGATTTTCAGCACCGGATAACCGAGCGCATGGGCGGAGGCGTGATTGTCGCCGACCGCGCGCAACACCAGCCCCGCCTTGGTGCGGTAGAGGACATACCAAATGCCAATAATGAGCGCGACGGAGAAGTAGACGAAGGCGTTCTCGCCGAAGATCACTTTGCCGATCAGCGGAAAGTCGGTGATGTACGGGATGTAGAGGTGCGCGGCGCCGTCGATCTTTTGCCCGACATAGCCGGCGCCGATCAGGCCGGACACCCCGACGCCGAGGATGGTGAGCGCCAGCCCTGACGCGACCTGGTTCGCCGCGAGCCCCAGCGTCACGGCGGCGAATACGGACGAGAGCGCCATGCCGGCGAAAATGCCGCACAGCGCGCCGACCGCGATCGAGCCCGTGTGATAAGCGCCGGCGAAGCCGCACGCCGCGCCGACGATCATCATGCCTTCGACGCCGAGGTTCAGGACGCCCGCGCGCTCGACCACCAGTTCGCCCGAGGCCGCGAGCAGCAGCGGCGTCGAGGCGGTGATCACCGTCAGCAGGAC
>JAXDNY010000275.1:0-17545 GCA_034669145.1 Hyphomicrobiales bacterium | reverse complement strand
GCGCGCACCCACGGCTGGTCGAAGAAGCCGATCGTCGAGGTGGTGATCTCGTCCACGCTCGACGACACGCTTGCGCCCAAGGGACAACATGTGGCGAGCCTATTCTGTCAGCATGTCGCGCCGGAACTGCCCGATGGATCGTCGTGGGACGAGCATCGCGAGACGGTTGCGGACCTGATGATCGACACGGTCGACCGCTACGCGCCGAATTTTTCGCGCTCCGTGCTCGGCCGGCAGATTTTCTCGCCGCTTGATCTAGAACGCACCTTCGGTCTCGTCGGCGGCGACATCTTCCACGGCGCGCTCGATTTGGGCCAGATGTTCTCGGCGCGCCCGATGCTCGGCCACGCGGATTATCGCGGCCCGCTGCCCGGCCTCTACATGTGCGGCTCGGGCACGCATCCGGGCGGCGGCGTGACGGGATTGCCCGGGCACAACGCGGCGCGGGAAGTGCTGCGGGATCTCCGCAAGTCCTCATCCTGAGGAGCGAGTGCAGCGACGCCATGCTTCGCATGGCTCCTCAGGATGAGGTGCTGCGCTCACTCACTATCCGCCGCATAGGGCCTTGGCAGCGGATCGAGCACCTTGGCGGGATGCGGCCGGCCGAAGTCGGGCGCGGCGGAGTCTTGGCCGATCTGCACGATGCCGCGGCGGATCGCGCGCGTGCGCGTGAAATGCTCGAACAGCGTGTCGCCGTCGCCCCGCCGCATCGCGCGCGTGAGCTTCGCGAGGTCCTCGCTGAACTGCGCCAGCATCTCCAGCACCGCGTCCTTGTTGTGCAGGAACACGTCGCGCCACATGGTCGGATCGGACGCCGCGATGCGGGTGAAATCGCGGAAGCCGCCGGCGGAGAACTTCAGCACCTCGGAGCGCGACACGGTGGAAAATTCCTCCGCGGTGCCGACGATCGTGTAGGCGATCAGATGCGGCAGATGGCTGGTGATCGCCAGAACCATGTCGTGATGTTCAGCGGACATTACTTCTACGTTTGCCCCGAGCGCGCTCCAGAACGCGTTGAGTTTCTCGATGGCGGCCGTATCCGCGCCATCGGGCGGCGTCAGGATGCACCAGCGGTTCACGAACAGTTCGGCGAAGCCTGAGTCCGGCCCGGAATTCTCCGTCCCGGCGACGGGGTGCGCCGGAATGAGATGCACGCCCTTCGGGATATGCGGCGCCATGTCCTTGAGCACCGCGCCCTTGACCGAGCCGACGTCGGAGACGATCGCGCCGGGCTTCAGCGATGAAGCGATCTCTTGCGCGACCGGCCCGCTCGCGCCGACCGGAATGCAGACGATGACGAGGTCCGCATCCTTCGCGGCCTCGGCATTGGTGTCGACCACTTGGTCCGCGATGCCGAGCTCGGCCACGCGCTTGCGCGTCGCCTCCGAGCGCGCGGTTGCGACGATCGTGCGCGCCACGCCGTATTCGCGCGCCGCGCGCGCGATCGAGCCACCGATCAGCCCGACGCCGATCAGTGCGAGCTTGTCGATAACCGGGGCACTCACTTTTTCCCCATCAATTCGGCGAGTGTCTTGACCACCAGCCGGTTCGCTTCCTCGGTGCCGACGGTCATGCGCAGTGCGTTGGGCAGGTGATACGCCTTGACGGCGCGCAACACGGCGCCGCGCGACGTGAGCAACGCGTCGGCTTCGGCCGCAGTTTTGCCGCTGGTTTCCGGAAAGTGGATCAGGATGAAGTTACCGACGCTCGGGGTCACCTTCAGTCCGAGCTTGGCGATCTCTTCGGTGGTCCACGCAAGCCATTTCTCATTGTGCTGCCGCGCGCGCTCGACGTGGGCCGCGTCCTTGATCGCCGCGACACCGGCCGCGATCGACGGCGCGCCGACATTGAACGGCCCGCGAATGCGGTTGACCGCGTCGACCACATGCGCCGGTCCATAGAGCCAGCCGAGGCGCAAGCCCGCAAGGCCGTAGATTTTGGAGAACGTGCGCGTCATCACGACGTTCTCGGAGGTCGCCACCAGCTCGATGCCGGATTCGTAATCGTTGCGCCGGACGTATTCGGCATAGGCGGCGTCGATCACCAGCAGCACGTGTTTCGGCAAGCCCGCGTGCAGCCGCTTCACCTCGTCGAACGGAATGTAGGTCCCGGTCGGGTTGTTCGGGTTGGCGAGAAACACCATCCTGGTGCGCTCGGTCACCTTGGCGAGGATCGCATCGACGTCGGCGGTGTATTCGGTTTCCTCCGCGACCACGGGCGTCGCGCCCGCGCCAAGCGTCGCGATCGGATAGACGAGAAATCCGTGCGTCGTGTGGATCGCCTCGTCGCCATCCCGCAGATAAGCGCGCGCGAGCAGGTTGAGGATATCGTCGGAGCCCGCGCCGCAAACAATGCGTTTGGGATCGAGCCCGAGCGCCTGGCCGATTGCGTCGCGCAGCTCGGTCGATGCGCCATCCGGATAGTCCTCCAGATGCCGGCCGACGGCCGCGTAGGCGTCGACCGCGTTCGGGCTCGCGCCGAGCGGCGTCTCGTTGGAGGAGAGCTTGTAGACCTTGGCGACGCCGGGCGCGCTGCTCTTGCCCGGCACATAGGCCTGGATCTTGAGGACACCGGGACGCGGTTGCGGACGCTCCAACACGGACATTCCAAAACTCCGGAAGGGATTGCGCTTAGCGGCCGGCGGAAACCGGGCCTTCGGCGGTGACGGTATAACGGGTCGCGTGGCTGCCGACGAGGGCCTTGGAACGCACCGAGGCGCCAGCCTTGACGAGAGCCGCTGTCAGTTCGTCGATCCTGCCCTTCGGCACCGAAGCCAGCAATGCCGCGCCGTCGAAAGTCCCTTCCGGCACTGCGATCACTTCCGTTGATGAGTCGAGCGCACGCGAGACGACCGGACCCCAGCCCGATACGCGCACGCTCCAGTTTTCGACGTCGGTCACAATCGCGTCCGGGTTCGGCCGCGCGATCCCGAACACCGGCAACCCGGCCGGATGGTCGGCGCGCTCCACGAAGGGAAGCCGCGCGATGATCTTCGGCGCGTCGCCGCCTTCGAGCGTGGCCCACCACGCGCCCGATGCGCCCGCCGCCGGCACCAGCCCGATATCGCCGCGCGACGCCGCGACCGCCGCGACCACGCCGCCCGCGCCCATATGCGTGACGAACGGCACCGTGAAGCCGAAATGGAAGCGCGCGGTGTCGCGCATCGCGGCTTCGCCGGCCGACAAATCCGCATGCACCGAGAACGGTGCCTGCACGTAAGTGAACGTCGCGATGATGACGCGCCAGATGCTTTCGGCGGTGTCGAGCGGGAGGATGCCGCGATGGCGCTCGACCAGCCGGCGCATCATGTCGGCCTCGCGCGCGGGGCGGAACGCCGAGCCGGACTCGGCGGTTTTCTTGGTGGCGATCAGCGTGTCGATGATGTCGCCGCGCTCCATCAGCAGCCGATGCATCGCCTCGTCGATGCGGTCGATCTCGCGGCGCAGGTCGGCAAGCGTGGGCGGCGGTTTGGGCGCGTCAGCCATGATGGGGCGGTTCTATTTGGACTGTCAGGCGAAATCCAGCGCCAGTCCGGGCTTGACGGGGCGTCTGCAGTGTCCTTATCTGTGGGCCATCGTCGTGGTCAATTTGAGCCGGTCGGCTTGCAAGCCACGTTAAACAACTTGCTAAAAGGCCGGGGTGTTTTGAACCCGGCGCTGGCACATCGGCTCGCCGGGTTTTTCGTTGGGCGAGCGCCCGAGGCGCCGGCGGCCGCGGCAGCGTGAGTTGAGCCGATGCCGATCAAGATTCCGAACGAGCTTCCTGCCCGCGCGACTCTCGAAGCCGAAGGCGTCATGCTGATGCGCGAAGCCGACGCGGTGCGTCAGGACATTCGCCCCATGCGCATCGGTCTGCTCAACCTGATGCCGAACAAGATCAGAACCGAGACCCAGTTCGCCCGGTTGCTCGGCGTGACGCCGCTGCAGGTCGAGTTGACGCTGGTCAAGATGACCAATCATGTCGCCCGCAATACCCCGAGCGACCACATCATCTCCTTCTATCGCGACTTCGAGGACATCCGCGCGGAGAAGTTCGACGGTTTCATCGTGACGGGCGCGCCGGTCGAAACCATGCCGTTCGAGGAGGTGACCTACTGGAACGAACTGTGCGACGTGTTCGACTGGACGCTCACCAACGTGCATTCGACCTTCAACGTCTGCTGGGGCGCGCAGGCGGCCGTGCATCATTTCCACCGCATGCCGAAGTATCCGCTTCCCGAGAAGGCGTTCGGCGTCTACCGCCATCGCAATCTGGCGCCGGCTTCTCCCTACCTGCGCGGCTTTTCCGATGACTTCTCGGTTCCGGTCTCGCGCTGGACCGAGGTGCACCGCGGCGACATTCCGCCAGCAAGCGGCCTCCAGGTCCTGATGGAATCGGAAGAGACCGGACTTTGCCTGCTGCACGATCCCGCGCATCGCGCGCTGCATATGTTCAATCACATCGAGTACGACTCGAACTCGCTTGCCGACGAGTACTTCCGCGACGTCGCAGCTGGCAAACCGATCGCGCCGCCAAGCCACTATTTTCCGAAAAACGATCCGACCCGCCAACCGGAAAACCGTTGGCGCAGCCACGCACATCTGCTGTTCGGCAACTGGATCAACGAGCTCTACCAGACCACGCCATTCGAGGTGGAAAAGATCGGGGCGACGCCAGCGTTGATTGGCAAGGACGCCGCGTAGGGCTCCGCTCTCTCCTTTACCCTCCCCCCTTGCGGGGAGGCATAGGCGGCCTTCGGCCGCCGTTCTTGATTCTAAGAACGCCGATCCGAAGGATCGGCTATGGCGCGAAGCGCGGCGGGGTGGGGGTCGCAGTTTTTGGCGTGAGTCGGTCCACCCCCACCCCCAACCCCTCCCCAGCATCAGGGCGTTTACGCCCGTCTTGGACGGGCTATGGGGGAGGGGAGCACAGCGGAGTTTGTGGCTCCGACTACTCAAATGAAATTAGTGCCGCCGTTGATCTGCACCGTCTGACCGGTCATGAAAGCGTTGCCGATCACCATCAGCACGGCTTGCGCCACCTCGTCGGAATGGCCGAGGCGGCCGAGCGGAATGCGCGCCACCAGCTCTTCGCGCCCGCGCATCATCTCGGTCTCGATCATCGTTGGTGCGACGGCGTTGACGGTGATCCCCTCCTTGACGACGCGCGCCGCGTAGCCGCGGGTCAGTCCCTCCAGCCCCGCTTTCGAAGCGTTATAGTGCAGGCCCAGCGCGCCCGGCCCGCGCGCCGCGCCGGATGAGATATTGACGATACGGCCCCACTTGCGCGCGCGCATTTCGGGCAAGACCGCTTGCGTACACAGGAACGCCGACTTTAGGTTTACCGCGATGGTGAGATCGAAATCGGCCTCCGTCAGGGTATCGATGGTGCGGTTGAGGCCGACCCCGGCATTGTTGATGAGGATGTCGATGGGCCCGAGTTCGGCGGTGACGCGCGCGACCATCTGGTTGACGGCGGCACCCCGCGACACGTCGGCCTCAACCGTCATCGCCCGCCCGCCGTGTTCCCGGATCGCCGCGGCGACCTTCCCGGCCTCGGCCGCACGTTCCCGAAAGTTGACAGCGACAGCGGCGCCGGCCTCAGCAAGTGTAGCCACGATCGCGGCGCCGATCCCGCGCGAGGCGCCGGTGACCAGAGCAACGCGCCCTTTAAAGTCGGGATACAGGCTCATGCGGTGCTTTCGCGAAGGCAAGATGGGCGGCGGGGTGCGATTTCTCGCAAATTTTCCGTCTCGCGTCACTCTGTCAGCCGCAGATGCGCAACGAATCCGCTTGTCTGGCCGTTGATAGGCGCATGTCCGCCAGTTCCAGCCCCATCGTCGAAACCGACATTCCGGCGCGGCTCGACCGGCTGCCGTGGGGCCGTTTCCACACGCTCGTCGTTGCCGCGCTCGGTATCACGTGGATCCTCGACGGGCTCGAGGTGACGCTCGCCGGCACGGTCGCGGGCGCCCTCAAGGCGAGCCCGGTGCTGCGCTTCAGCAACGCGGATGTCGGCCTCGCGGGCAGCGCGTATCTCGCCGGCGCGGTGCTCGGCGCGCTGTTCTTCGGCTGGCTCACCGACCGGCTCGGGCGCAAGAAACTGTTCTTCATCACGCTGATCGTCTACCTGCTGGCGACGGCCGCGACCGCCTTCTCATGGAATCTGTGGAGCTTTCTCGTCTTCCGTTTCATCACCGGAGCGGGCATCGGCGGCGAATACGCGGCCATCAACTCGACCATCCAGGAACTGGTGCCGGCGCGGGTGCGCGGCTGGACCGATCTCGTCATCAACGGCTCGTTCTGGGTCGGCGCGGCGCTTGGCGCCTTCGGCTCGATCGTTCTGCTCGATCCGGCGGTGATCGATCCCGAGCATGGCTGGCGCGCCGCATTCCTGATCGGCGCACTGCTGGCATGTATCGTGTTCTTCATGCGGCTGTGGCTGCCGGAAAGCCCACGCTGGCTGATGACGCATGGCCGCGCCGCCGAGGCCGAGACGATCGTTGTCGGCATCGAGGCGCGGCTGCGCGCCGAGGGACATGTCATCCCGGACACGCCGCTGCCGAAGGTACGGCTGCGCAGCCGCAGCCACACTCCGCTCGGCGACGTGGTGCACACGCTGATCCATGTGCATCGCACGCGCACGTTCGTGGCGCTGGCGCTGATGGCCGCGCAGGCCTTCTTCTACAACGCGATCTTCTTCACCTACGCGCTGGTGCTGACTACGTTCTACGGCATCCCGTCGGAGCACGTCGGCTGGTACATCCTGCCGTTCGCGGCCGGGAATGTGCTCGGGCCGCTGCTGCTCGGCCGGCTGTTCGACACGATCGGCCGCCGGCAAATGATCGCATTCACGTATTTCATGTCGGGAATGCTGCTGGCGCTCACTGGCTGGCTGTTCGCGCAAGGCATGCTGTCGGCGCGGGAGCAGACCTTTGCCTGGAGCGTGATCTTCTTCTTCGCCTCGGCAGCGGCAAGCTCCGCCTATCTGACGGTGAGCGAGACCTTTCCGCTGGAGATCCGCGCGCTCGCGATTGCGATATTTTATGCGATCGGCACCGGCATTGGCGGGATCGTTGGCCCGATGCTGTTCGGCGCACTGATCGATACCGGCTCACGCATGAGCCTGATGGGCGGGTATCTGCTCGGCGCCGCGCTGATGATTGCCGCCGCCGCCGTCATGTGGCGCTGGGGGGTGGCGGCGGAGCGCAAGCCGCTCGAGCAGGTGGCCCGGCCGCTGGCGTCTACGGATTGATCGCGTCACCCGGCGCGATGTCGCCGCCTTCGATGACCCGCGCATAGACGCCGCAATCCATGTGATCGAATGTCTTCATCAGTGTGGCTGGGATCGTAAGATCGCGCATGCCGGTATCGGGATCGACGTTGATGGCGGCGCACCGCTTGATCCGCTTGGTCACCTTCAGCCGCGCGCCGCCGATGGCGATCTCGCGATCCACCAGATCGAACTCGTGCCAGGCCGGCCAGCCCGCCACATAGAGATTTGCGCGGAAGCGCAGCGGATGCACCGGCACACCGACCAGGCGCTCGATGGCTGCGACCGAAGCGAGATTGATGATCGAGACGATCTTGGCTGAGACGTCCGAGAAGCTGTGGCCTTCCGATCGCAGCACCTTCGGCGGGCCGCGCAGCTCACTTGACATATAGCGGCGGAGGAACGCCTGGATGGCGAGCCGCCCCTCCGGGGTGGAAAGGTCGCCGCGCGCAAGCTCGCGGCCCTCGCCGTTGATGACGAGCGTTTCGGTCGCGTCGTCGTAACGCGTATCGAGAAGAGCCAGCCGCTCGTCCCGCATCAGCATCAGGAACCGGCTTTTGGGCAGATACGCGGGCGTCGCGGGGTCGAAGCCGCTCGGCCCGTTCTCGATGGCGTACCGGCGGTCGGCCGGCAGCGTCTGGCCGGGCTCAAGGCGGACGCCGGGCAGGCTCTCGGGGCTTAGCCCTTTCACCGCATAGCGATAGATCGACTGGATGGTTGCGGTCATCGCTTTCCTTAACGATTCCATGAGATCGCGCCAAGGAACCCCTTCCGGCACAGCGGTAGGCTCCCTACATTTCGAGGGGAACGGATGCCTGCTTAGGGTCCGTCGATTGGGTGCCTTTCGAGGGCCCGGAGGGAGTGACGTTATGAATTTGGAAAAATACACGGACCGCGCCCGCGGTTTCGTGCAATCCGCGCAATCGCTGGCCCTTCGCGAGGGCCATCAGCAATTCGCACCCGACCATTTGCTGAAAGTCCTGCTCGACGACCCCGAGGGGCTCGCGGCGGGGCTGATTGACCGCTCCGGCGGCAACTCCCGCGAGGCGTTGCGCGCGGTCGAGGCGGCCCTTGCCAAGCGCCCGAAGGTCGAAGGCGGCGGGGCAGGGCAACTCTATCTCGATCCGGCCCTCGCACGCGTGTTCGATACCGCTGAGAAGTCCGGCGAAAAGGCGGGCGACTCGTTCGTGACGGTCGAGCGCCTGCTGCTCGCGCTTGCCATTGAGAAGGACAACGAGGCCGGGAAAATCCTGGCCCGCGCCGGCGTGACGCCGCAGAACCTCAACGCCGCCATCGAGGCGCTGCGCAAGGGACGCACGGCGGACTCCGCCAATGCCGAACAGGCCTATGACGCGCTGAAGAAGTACGCGCGCGACCTCACCCAGGCGGCGCGCGACGGCAAGCTCGATCCGGTGATCGGGCGCGACGAGGAAATCCGCCGCACCGTGCAGGTGCTGTCGCGCCGGACCAAGAACAATCCGGTGCTGATCGGCGAGCCCGGTGTCGGCAAGACCGCCATCGTGGAAGGCCTTGCGCTCCGCATCGTCAACGGCGACGTGCCGGAAAGCCTGAAGGACAAGAAGCTGCTGGCGCTCGACATGGGCGCGTTGATCGCGGGCGCGAAATATCGCGGTGAGTTCGAGGAGCGGCTCAAGGCCGTGCTCAACGAGGTCACGTCGTCGGACGGCGGCATCGTGCTGTTCATCGACGAGATGCATACGCTGGTCGGCGCCGGCAAGGCGGACGGCGCGATGGATGCGTCGAACCTGCTGAAGCCTGCGCTGGCGCGCGGCGAATTGCACTGCATCGGCGCGACCACGCTGGACGAGTACAAGAAGCACGTCGAGAAGGATGCGGCTCTCGCACGGCGCTTCCAGCCGGTGTTCGTGTCCGAGCCGACGGTCGAAGATACCATCTCAATCCTGCGCGGCCTGAAGGACAAATACGAGCAGCATCACGGCGTGCGCATTACCGATGGCGCGATCGTCGCCGCCGCGACGCTGTCGAATCGCTACATCACCGACCGCTTCCTGCCCGACAAGGCGATCGACCTCGTCGACGAGGCGGCGGCGCGGCTGAAAATGCAGGTCGATTCCAAGCCGGAAGAGCTCGACTCGATCGACCGCGAGATCGTGCGCCTGAAGATCGAGCAGGAGGCGCTGAAGAAGGAGAGCGACGCCGGCTCGAAGGCGCGGCTGAAGACACTCGAGAAGGAACTGGCCGCGCTGGAGAAGCAGTCGGCCGACTTGACCGCGCGCTGGAGGTCGGAGAAGGACAAGCTCTCGGACGCGCAGAAGCTCAAGTCCGAACTCGAGCAGTTGAAGAACGAACTCGCGAATGCGCAGCGCAAGGGCGAGTATCAGCGCGCGGGCGAGCTTGCCTACGGGAAGATCCCGGAGCTTGAAAAGAAGCTGAAGTCGGTCGAAGCGAGTGACGGCAAGAGCGCCGTGGTCGAGGAAGCGGTCACCGCTGACCATGTGGCGCAAATCGTGTCGCGCTGGACCGGCGTGCCGGTCGACCGCATGCTCGAGGGCGAGAAGGAAAAGCTCCTGCGCATGGAGGAGATGATCCAAAAGCGCGTCATCGGGCAGGCCGAAGCCGTGCAGGCTGTGTCGACCGCGGTGCGCCGCGCCCGCGCCGGCTTGCAGGATCCGCACCGGCCGATCGGCTCGTTCATGTTTCTGGGGCCAACCGGCGTCGGCAAGACCGAGCTCACCAAGGCGCTCGCCGAATATCTGTTCGACGACGAGACTGCGCTGATCCGCATCGACATGTCGGAATACATGGAGAAGCATTCGGTCGCGCGGCTGATCGGCGCGCCTCCGGGCTATGTCGGCTACGAGGAAGGCGGCGCGCTCACCGAAGCGGTGCGGCGACGGCCCTATCAGGTGATCCTGTTCGACGAAATCGAGAAGGCGCACCCGGATGTGTTCAACGTGTTGCTGCAGGTGCTCGACGACGGGCGCCTCACCGACGGGCAGGGCCACACGGTCGACTTCCGCAACACGCTGATCGTGATGACCTCGAACCTCGGCGCGGACTTCCTGGTGAACCAGCCCGAGGGGCAGGACACCGACGCGGTGCGCGATCAGGTCATGGCGGTGGTGCGCTCGGCGTTCCGGCCGGAGTTTTTGAACCGCGTCGACGAGATCATCCTGTTCCATCGCCTCAAGCGCGACCAGATGAGCCGTATCGTCGACATCCAGTTGCGGCGGCTCGGCAAGCTTTTGGAGGAGCGCAAGATCACGATCACGCTCGATCCCGCGGCGCGCGAATGGCTCGCCGACAAGGGCTACGACCCGGCCTATGGCGCGCGCCCGTTGAAGCGCGCGATCCAGAAGGCCGTGCAGGACCCGCTCGCCGAGCTGATCCTGTCCGGCAAGGTGAAGGACGGCGAGACCGTGAAGGTTTCGGTCGCGCCCGGCAAGCAGGGCCTCGCCTTCAATGGCGAGGCGGCGGCGCGGGAAGCGGCGTAAAAACTCCCGCGAACGAGCACACGAGACCAACGACAGCGGCACCGGGATTCGCATCCAGCCGCACCGATTCCAGTAAAGTGTTGCCCAAAATCCTCTTTTGATTGTATGAGTGCAATCAAAGGCTTACTCAACTTTATCCCCGCAATCCCCATAATTCACAGCCTGTGAATGCACCCGCGCAGCGGGGCAATTTGTCTTCGTCGCACCAACCCGGCGCGCGACACTCTTGAATTGAAATGCAGGGGATTCGGGGTATGCGGGGCAAGGGGGCCATTGCGGCGTACGTGGGGCGTGCGGCACAGGCTGCGGCACTTGTTTCTTTCAGTGCGCTTGCCGGCTGCAACAGTTGGTATGATCGGCACGGCGTCCGCCCCGTGATCGACGCGGAAGCCGTGGTCGCGTCGACCGCCAATCGGCAACGTTTCATGGATGCATTTGTTGCCCGCGCGCGCCTGCCAGGCGAGCCGCCGCCCGGTTCGTCCGACTGGTATTTTGTGATGGATGCCGGCTTCAGCTACGTCAATGAAGTTTGCGATGCATACGTCCAGGATCTTTTCATCCTCAATCGTGACCGCGATCGGTTGAAGAGCGGCCTCGTCATCCTCGACAAGGCCGCTAACGCCATCATGTTCGCCACCGGGACGTCGCAGGTGGCGATGACGATCGTCGCACAGGCGTTCGGCGTGGCATCGGGCGGAACGGACGTCTTCGCCAATAGCTATCTGTACCGGATCGAGCCTTCGAGCCTTCAAAAGCTGATAAAGGAGTCGCAGAGCGGCTACCGCGCCGCCGCGCATGCGCGGGCGCGCGAATTCAACTATGTGACCGCGGTCGAGCAGGGCATCCAAGGCTACCTGTCGCTGTGCCTCCCAGCCACGATCGAGGCGCGCGTGAACGATGTGATCAACCGCACGCGCGTCGTCGCCGATTCGACCCAGCCCGCCGGGACTGTCATCGACCTGATCTCGTCGACTGATCCGGTTCCGCCGCGCGCGGCCGTCGCCGCCTCGCAGGGCCTGGTGCTCGGACGGCCGGGTGCGATCCTGCTCGACCGGCCGGACCAGACGATCATAAAGCAGAAGAAAGTGGTTGTTATCGATGACCCGAACCGCCTCACTGCCATCGAAAAATCGATGAGCAAGAACTCGATCAGGCGCTTGCAGGCATCGTTGTGCGTGACGGCCGACGGCGATCTCGGTCCGCGCGGATCCGATACCCGCGTGGCGATCAAGGAGTTCCTCAACGCGCGCAAGCTCGTCCCCTCCGAAACAATTTCGCGACAGAATGACGACGTACTGACATCGATCGTTGACGACGTCGGAGATTGCAAGGCGAGGGGTTTCAGGAACGTCTACGAGGTCGCGGTCTTCGGTCCGGCGCGCGAAGGCACCGACGCGATCATAAGCATCCAGCGAAGGCTCGGCGTTCAGGAAACCGGTGTATTCGACGGTCCGACGCGCACGGCGATCGCGAAAATTCGCGATCCGGATGCCGCCGCCAAGGGCGACTTCATCGATCCCGCGACGCAGATCAGGATCATCAGATTGCGGTCGCCGTTGCCTGCACAGCCTTCCGGGCCGGGTGCTCCGACGGGTCCTGCTCCCGCAGGCGGTGCCGCTCCGGGCGCAGGAACAGCTCCGGTTGCCACCCCTCCCGCGGGAAGTCCCCCGAATGGCACCAAGAAGTGAATTCAGGCGCTGAAAACTTGCGTTCAGCGATCCCAGGGTGGAGACCTCAACGATGCCGCGCATGAAGGACATGGCCATCCTGGAGAAGGATGACGGGACCGAGACCGACATCATCGTCAACACCGTCGACCGGATCCAAGTTCTCGGCACAAACGGTTCGCGCACCAAGGTGAAGCTCATTGCAGCCCAAGGCGCGCCCGAGGGCTGGGTGAGCTCGGATGCTGTCGACGTGACCGACGCGCCGCCCTCCGGCCCGATCCCCAAAGTGGTATTCGCGCGGGTGTGCTGGCGCCAGGCGCTCTATTTCGGCGTGAATGCCCACTATCTCGCGGCGGTCGCGGAGCTGCGCTCCAAGACCGCCGAAGGAAAGGATGGCGAGAAGATCGGTCCCTATCGCTTCACGGCTGCCGAGTGGGCGGCGGCAATCGCGGGCGACGAGTTCAAGGAGATCATCAAGGAAGGTGACCAGCCGACACCAATCTATCAGCCAGACGACATCTTCAACTGGCGCCGCCAGTGCGCCGTATTCGGTTCGCAGGCATCCCAGGCGCTGGACAAGTTCGGCGACAAAACTCCAACGGTCATCGAACTGTATATTTCGCAACTGTCGGCCCCGCCGGCGGACGACACGGCGCGCAAGCAACTCTCCAACGATCTCAAGGCGGCGCTGGATATCACACGTGAGCCCGTCAGGCAGGCGGGCATGGATGTGCTCGACAATCCCGACGACAACAAGGAAACACTGAAGGACGAGAAAGATCCCGCGAAACCGATGTCCTCGAAACTGACTGATGGGACGTTCCGGGAGATCGCCCCACGGCTCATGACGAGGCTGATGAAGGACTTCGATCTGACGGATGTGCAGGCCGCAGGAATCCTCGGAAACATCGGGCACGAATGCGCCGGCTTCAAACTGATGCAGGAGGTCAAACCGCTGGGCGGCGGGCGCGGTGGTCTTGGCATGTGTCAATGGACCGGACCACGCCGCCGTCAGTTCGAGCAATTCTTGTCCGACCACAAATTCACGGCGGATTCGGAGGAAGGAAACTACCAGTTCCTGGCCCAGGAGCTTCGGACCACGGAGAAGGCTGCCATCCCGGCCGTGAAGACCACGGGCGATCTTGATTCTGCGATGAAAGCCTTCGAGGCGAAGTTCGAGCGCGCCGGCGTCAAGCACTTCAAGGGACGGCTTGCTTTCGCCGAGGCCGCGCTTGATGCTTTCAAGAAGAAAAAGCAGGGGGGGGGGTAGCCTAGCGTCGCTTCTGTGCCGCCTCACATCGCTCGCTGCGAACCGCACGATCCGCTTCTAGTTTTCGGAGAGGGCTCGCAACTGGTTGCTGCATAATGAAGTTCGTCGAGATTGTCGAACGACTTGTCGCTGGTGAGTCACTCGACCTTGTTGTTGATGAAATCCGGTGGATGCTCGCCGCCGTTGCGCACGACCCTTTCCGGTTGCTTCGCGCCGCGCCGTTCGAGCCGTGCGTGGATGCATCGGGTCCGCGGCATCCCCTGCTCGGCTGCGCCAAATGATGCATCTTGGCAAAAGCGTCGCGCTGATGGTCACCTTCCTGGTCGCGCTAGGTACGATGTCGCCCGCCGAAGCCTTCCTCGGGAAATGTCTCTTGGCGGTCGATGGAAAGACCTATGTGAAAGGCATTTGTCGTATCGACAGGACGGTGGGCGGAAGCTTCTCCATCGGGACGGGAATGCGCACCAGAGCCAAATATTTCGCCTATGTGAGCGTGGAGCCTAGCGGCCAAGCACAGGGTTACTGGAATGGCGTGGAAGCCGAGAGTCACGCTCACGATAGTCTCGGCGTTCTGATGCGACAGGGCGCATGCTGGGTGAATGAGCGCGCCAAAATCTGTGGATTCCGGTAGGCACTTTTCGCGACAGCCAGTTTGCCCCTAATTCCCCACCGCGGCCTGCGCCGCCACCCTTGCGGGCGCGCCCGGCTTGCGGCTCATCATGCCTTCGACGCGGTCGCGCTCCTTCTCGAAGCCCGCGAGGATCGGGCCCTCGAGCACGCGCCCGCGCGGCAGGCGGATGCGCATCGGATCGACGAAGCGGCCGTTGACCACGATCTCGTAGTGCACATGCGCGCCGGTCGAGAGGCCGGTCGAGCCGACAAAGCCGATCACCTGGCCTTGGCGGATGCGCTTGCCCGGCTCGATCCCGCGCGCGAAGGCCGACATGTGGCCATAGGCGGTCTCGTAGCCGTTGTTGTGCTTCACGCGGACATATTTGCCGTAGCCGCCTTCCCAGCCGACTTTCTCGACCGTGCCGTTGCCGGACGCGAAGATCGGCGTGCCATAGGGCGCCGACCAGTCGACGCCGGTGTGCATCTTGGAATAGCCGAGGATCGGATGGCGGCGGAAGCCGAAGCCCGAGCGCATGATGCCGAGGCCGACCGGTTTGCGCACCAGGAATTTCTTCGCGCTCTTGCCGGTCTCGTCGTAGTAGTCGACGACGCCGTCGTCTGCCGACTGGTAGCGGTAGAATTTCTTGGTCTCGCCCCCGACGGTGAGCGCCGCGAACAGCACATCGTTGCGAGCATCGGCCTCTTCCTCGCCCGAATACAGCACCTCGAAGGAATCGCCCGGCTGGGCGCGGCGCTGGAAGTCGACGTCGTACGAATAGATGCGAACCAGATCGTCGATCACCGGCCGCGGCACCTGGTTGCGCAACGCGGTCTCGTAGATGCTCTGATAGAGCCGTACCGAGGTGGTGTCGTTTTCGTCGTCTTCGTCGGCTTCGGCGACTTCGGTGCTGGTCGCCATGCTCTGCACGTCGACCGCGACGTACTTGCCGGTGTCGGAGAGCGCTACGACCGCGTCGACGGCGCTGTCGCCGGCCACGATCACCCGCACGACACGCAGGCGCCCGCCGTCGGGCGCGAACATGATGCGCAGCTTCTGCCCTTCGCGCAGGCCTCCGTCGCGTCCGCGAAGGCCGAGCACGCCGGTGAGCTGACGGATGTCCTCCGGCGACGCGCCGGCATCGCGCAGGATCGAGCTTGCGGACTCGTTCTTCTTGACCACGACGAGGCGCTCGTTCCAGGCGTTCGGGCCGTCGTTCTTGGCTGCGCTCTTCGGCAGCATGGTCATGTTCTCAGGCACGATGCGCGCCTCGAAGCCCGCATAGGGGTCGGCTGCCTCGTTGCCGGAGGGCGCGTAGTTCAATTGCGAGCCGCCCGGAATAGCGGGTCCGAAGTTCGCATTGATCGCACGGCTGGGGCCGCTGCCCGCCCACTCGGAGGCATCGCGCACGCGTGCGATCACATCCTCGAGCGGGACGGCGGCGGCCACCTTCACGCGCGGCAGGACACCGGCAAGATCGCGCGTCACGAAGGACACCTCGGCGTCGGGCTCGGCCGCCGGCGCTTCATCCGCCGCGACCGCGTTGCCGCGGCCGTTGTCCATCAGCAGGCGGGCCGGATTGAACTTCGGCACGTTGGCGGACAGCTCCGAGGTGGCGAGCGACAGGTTCGATGCCACCCGCACGTACGGGCGCACGCGCACGATTTCGCGGTCGCCGGCGCGCGTGGTGGTGGTGATCCGGATCAACTGGCGGGCGGCGTTCGCGTCGGCGGTCGGGGGCAGCTTGTCGCTCTTGCGGGTGACGGCGGCAACGCGCTCGTTGCCGGTCAGGGTGCCGCGCAGCGCGGCCTCGACCCGCTCGGGGAGCGCTGCGAAATTGGCTTCGCCGTCGAGCGCGATATAGACCGCACCGCCCATCAGGGCGGCGCCGCACAGGCCTGTCAGGACGGTGCCGGAGAACCATTGGACGGAGACGCGGCGGCGATCGACCAGGCCGGACGTTGCGCCATCGACAAGCAATGGCGGCTCATCGCCGAGATTGACCGGCTCCGAGCCTGCCCGCAAACGATTTGGATCGCGCCGTTTGCCCTGATCCAAGCGCCCTGTTCCCCTGCTTGCCGCGCTTTGAAGACACGCGGCAGTCCCACCCGCTCAAACCCAAAGGCCAGTCAGCAGTACGTCGTCAGAACGGTGCCGCGCCCCCTCCGGCGCGTCAACGTTTCAGGCCCGAGCATTACTTGATTCGTGCCGCGACCATTGGCCTTTCCCCGGCCCAAACAACGCGGGAGGAATGTGGCGCCAGTGCGGCGCGAAGGGCGCGCGCGGGGCCCCGCGGGACGGCCGCGGGCGCGGCTATCCACAGCGCGAACTTGCCGGGAATTTTGCCGAGATCGGCTGTTGACAAGGTCCTGAGCTCCCCCCTATATAGCCGCCACAACGGCGCGCCGCCCGCCTTTCGGCGCGATGACGCGCCTGCGAAGCTCCTCACTGATAGAGTGACCAGACGTCCGATTTCGGTCGGGTGTCTCGGGCTTCGGCGGCTCCCCGGCGTACCGGGGAGGGGGATCGCCATGATCCCCGGGCTGTTTGACAAGTGAATCGGAAGAAAGAGAAACGTGGACGGCGGAGTCCTTGCGGGCCGCTTCCTCGATCGGAGAAGGCTTGCCTTTTTCGGTTAGAAGAGCGGCCGGACGAGACAACGGCGGTACACGTTTCTAGGAACAACACTTGTCGTATGGGTGAGCAATCACTCAAACGATTACATGTTGGACCTCGTCAATGTGAATGTGACGACATGCAAGTGTCGTCATGCGCAAAACGTGTGATCTGCCGAGATCAAAATCTCAGTCCAACTTGAGAGTTTGATCCTGGCTCAGAGCGAACGCTGGCGGCAGGCCTAAAACATGCAAGTCGAACGCCGTAGCAATACGGAGTGGCAGACGGGTGAGTAACACGTGGGAACGTGCCTTTTGGTTCGGAACAACTGAGGGAAACTTCAGCTAATACCGGATAAGCCCTTACGGGGAAAGAT
The DNA here is from genome assembly GCA_034669145.1 of Hyphomicrobiales bacterium. GTDB lineage: Bacteria > Pseudomonadota > Alphaproteobacteria > Rhizobiales > Xanthobacteraceae > PALSA-894. The sequence goes on along the minus strand of JAXDNY010000275.1, from coordinate 279 downwards.
TTATCGCCAAGAGATCGGCCCGCGTCTGATTAGCTAGTTGGTGAGGTAACGGCTCACCAAGGCTACGATCAGTAGCTGGTCTGAGAGGATGATCAGCCACACTGGGACTGAGACACGGCCCAGACTCCTACGGGAGGCAGCAGTTAGGAATCTTGGACAATGGGCGCAAGCCTGATCCAGCCATGCCGCGTGAGTGATGAAGGCCTTAGGGTTGTAAAGCTCTTTCAGCGGGGAAGATAATGACGGTACCCGCAGAAGAAGCCCCGGCTAACTTCGTGC
>JAXDNY010000274.1:0-56524 GCA_034669145.1 Hyphomicrobiales bacterium | reverse complement strand
CTGGAAGACACGCTCAAGCGCGTCGTCTACGGCCAGGACAAGGCGATCGGCGCGTTGTCATCCTCGATCAAGCTCGCGCGCGCGGGCTTGCGCGAACCGGAAAAACCGATCGGCTGCTACCTGTTCTCGGGGCCGACCGGCGTCGGCAAGACCGAGGTGGCGAAGCAACTCGCCGCGCTGCTCGGCGTCGAGCTGATCCGCTTCGACATGTCGGAGTACATGGAGCGTCACACCGTATCGCGGCTGATCGGCGCGCCTCCCGGTTACGTGGGCTTCGACCAGGGCGGGCTGCTGACCGACGGCGTCGACCAGCATCCGCATTGCGTGCTCCTGCTCGACGAAATCGAGAAGGCGCATCCGGACCTGTTCAACGTGCTCTTACAGATCATGGATCACGGCAAACTGACCGACCACAACGGCAAGCAGGTCAATTTCCGCAACGTGATCCTGATCATGACCACGAATGCGGGCGCGCAGGACCTCGCCAAGGCGGCGTACGGGTTCACCCGCACCAAGCGTGAGGGCGACGACCTGGAGGCGATCAACCGCATGTTCGCGCCGGAATTCCGCAACCGGCTCGACGCCACCATCACGTTCGCGCACCTGTCCGAGGACGTGATCTCCAAGGTGGTGACCAAGTTCGTAATGCAGCTCGAGGCGCAGCTGGCCGACCGCAACGTCACCATCGAGCTGACGGACGAAGCCGCCAAGTGGCTGATGACCAAGGGCTACGACGAGCAGATGGGTGCGCGGCCGATGGCGCGCGTGATCCAGGAGCACATCAAGAAGCCGCTCGCCGACGTCGTGCTGTTCGGCGTGCTCAAGAGCGGCGGCCATGTGCGCGTCGTCGTCGCCAAGGACGAGGACGGCAATGACAAGCTCTCCTTCGAGTATCCCGAAGGGCCGGTGACGCCGAAGCAGGAGAAGCTGCCCGAGCCGCGCAAGAACCGCGTCAAGCGGCGCTCTTCGCCGCGCAAGCCGCGGCCGAGCGGGCCGAAGGGCGGCGGCACGCCGCCGTCCGGCCGCGGGTCCGTGCCGAAGGTGCCGCTGGTCAAGGTGTGACCTCGAACGCCGATATCGTCCTCGATCAGTTCACGCGGCAGGCCGCGCCGTTCGCCAATTCGGCGGCGATGCGCGACGAGGATGCGCTGCGGCTGCTGGTGGAGTTTTCCGGCGCGGGCGCGGACGATACGGTGCTCGATGTTGCCTGCGGGCCGGGGCTGGTGGTCGCGGCCTTCGCCACGGCGTGCCGCGCCGCGACCGGCATCGATCTGACACCGGCCATGATTGACAAGGCGCGCGAGCACGCGGCCGCGCTGGGCCTGCGCAACGTCGCGTGGCATGTCGGCAATGTGCTGCCGCTGCCGTTTCCCGATCGCGCATTCTCGGTCGTGGTATCGCGCTTTGCGTTCCATCATTTCCCCGATCCGCTTGCCGTGCTGCGCGAGATGGCGCGGGTCGCTACGCGGCCCGGGCGGATCGTGGTCGCCGACATGGCGGCGTCCGAGGATCCGGAACGCGCGGACGCGCTCAACCGGATGGAGCGGCTGCGCGATCCCTCGCATACGCGCGCGCTTTCGCTCGCCGAACTGCGTGGCCTGTTCGCGCAGGCAGGCCTGCCGGCACCGCGCGAGACCACTTACGACGTGCGCGGCGAACTCGAAGGCCTGCTGGCGGGCTCGTTTCCGGCACCGGCCGACGTTCCGGTCATACGGCAGATGTTTAAGGACTCGCTCGCCGACGACGGCCTCGGCATGAAGACGAAACGGAAGGGCGACAAGATATTGTTGTCCTATCCGATCGCCATCCTGGCTGCCGACGTTTGATCACGGATTGGCGCCGCCGCGCCGGTCATGTGACAGAAAATCATGTCCGCGCCGGAGCCCGCCCCCGATCAACCGATGTCGACGCTCGCCGCGTTCGGCGCGGGCTTCATGGCGACGTGGACCTCCGTTTTCACTTACGTGCTGCTCGGCAACTATGTGGGCATCGGCGCGATCTCGCATGATTTCGGTTTCAGCATCACGTGGACGCTGGTTGCGACCGTGCTGGTCTGGGCCGGTCCCGCGCAGGTGATCCTGGTCTCGACGCTTGGAGCGGGGGCGAGCCTGTTCGAGGTGGCGGTCGCGGTCGGCCTCTCCGGCGTGCGCCTGTTGCCGATGGTCGTCTCGATGCTGCCGATGGTGAAGCGCCCCGGCGTGCGCTCATGGAAGCTCGTGCTGCCGGCGCATTTCACCGCGGTGAGCATCTGGGTCGAGGCGCTGCGGTTGCTTCCTGCTGTCCCGCGCGAAAGCCGCATCTCGTTCATCAACGGGCTCGGCACCGGCTATAGCGTCTGCGCGGTCGCTGCCGCGCTGGCCGGATTCTATCTCGCGGCCCTGCTGCCGACGCTGATCAGCGCGGCACTCCTGTTTCTCACGCCGCTGGCGTTCCTGATGTCGACACTGCGCAACGCGCGCATGCTGGTGGACCGGCTTGCGCTTGGGCTTGGTCTCGTGCTCGGCCCGTTGTTTGCCTACGGGCAGATCGGCCTCGATCTGATGTGGAGCGGCATCGTCGGCGGCACGGCCGCGTATGCGATCCATCGCGTGCGCGAGGCGCTGCAATGACGGCGCTGTCGGGCGAATTCGGCGTGTATCTGGCGCTTGTACTGGTCGGTTTCCTGCCGAACGAGATCTGGCGCTGGCTCGCGGTGATCTTCTCGCGCGGGCTCGATGAGGAAGCCGAAATCCTGATCTGGGTGCGTGCGGTCGCGACCGCGATCCTTGCCGGTGTCATCGCCAAGCTCACGATCTTCGCGCCGGGCGTGCTTGCGACCGTGCCGATGCCGGTGCGGGTCGGCGCCGTCATGGTTGGGGTGATGGCGTTTTTCCTGATCCGCCGCTCGGTGTTCGCCGGCCTGTTGGCCGGGGAGGCGGCGCTGGTCGTGGGGGCCTTGTTCTTTTGAGACCCGATCTATCGCGCCTCCGCCGCGGCCAGCAGGCGCTTCACGAAACCATCCGAGGCCTTGTTGTCGAGCCAGCGCACCACCGCGACCAGATCGTGCTCCGGATCGACATAGATCAGGTTTGCGCCGTTCCCGATGTGCATGAAAACGCTCTCCGGTGCGCTCGGAAGCAGCTTCTTTTGCGTGTTGAGGAAGAAGTTCATGAAACCGTAGGTCGGTTCGGCAGGGGTTGGCGTGCGCGCCCAATCCAACCATCGCTCCGAGATGAGCTGGCGATCGCCCCATTTGCCCCGGCGCAGCGTCAAATACCCGAAGCGCGCCATGTCGTAGGCGTTGATGTACATGCCGCCGCCCCAGTGGCCGCCGCCGGTCACCGACTGCACGAGGCTGCCGTCGAGGACGATCCACGAATTCTCGTAGCCGAACCAGCGCCACGTATTCGATGCGCCGATCGGGTCCATGATCGACTCTTTCAGCACCTGCGGCATCGGGCGCCGCCAGAGATTGAGCGCGGCGAGCGCAAGCACGTTCACCCGCGTGTCGTTGTATTTGTAGACCGTGCCCGCCTTGTGGCGCGGGCGCGTGATCCATTCGGATGGGTTGGCTTCAGGCCGGTCGGCCCAGTCGGGCTTGCCCCACAGGGTTCCCTCCCAGTCGCTGGTTTGCCGCAGCAAGTGATCCCAGGTGATGGTGCGATTGTGCGCGGTTTCAAAGAGAAACAGGAGGTCGGACTTGCCGACCCGGTCGGATTTGTTGCCTGACGGACTGGAATCGTAGAGCTGGATCGGCGCGACATAGTCGCGCACCGGATCGTCGATGCTCCTGATCATGCCGCGATCGAAGGCGATGCCGACCAAGCTCGAGAGAAAACTCTTCGTGACGCTGTGGGTCATGTCGACGCGTAGCGGCTCGCCCCATTCGGCAACCACATAGCCGCGATGGACGATCAAGCCGGTCGGCTCGCCGCGTTCGCGGATGGGCCCGATCGCATAGCCGAACGGCTCGCGGCCGAACGTCTGATAGTGATTCATCACGAGGTCGCGCTGCGCCTTGGTTTCGCTCGCCACCGCGAAGTCGATGGCCTCCTTCAGGAGCGCGGCATTGATCCCGGTTTCAGCCGGCGGCTTATGTTTCCAGTCGGCGTCCGGATAGTAGGTAGAGGCGGATTTCTCTTCGGGCTTGCCGGTCTGCGCGGCGGAACAGAGCGGATTTGCCAGCAAAAAAATGAGAAGCGCAATCGAACGAGACGCGATAATTATCACGGACATTGCAGATCACTCCCGAGTCGATCCGACGAACGGCTTTACTGCTTTGCCAACCCGAGATCGGCGAGAACGTCGCGGGTGGACGTCGCGAAGCTGAGTGCGAACGCGCGCGCCTTCTCCGGACCGGACCAGTTCGGATTGAATCCGCGTTGCTTCAGCGGGTCTTGCACCTCGGGCTTGGCGTGTGCCTTGGCGCCGGCTTCGATGAGCCGGGCGCGCACCTCAGCCGGCAGGCCCTTCGGCGCCACGAGAGCGAACCAGTTGGTGAAGCTCCAGTTGACGCCCGACTCCTTCAGCGTCGGGACATCCGGGAAGGCGGCCGAGCGCTCGTCAGCCATCAGCGCCAGGATGCGCACGCGGCCGGAGTCGGCGAGCGACTTCGCCTCGCCTGGAGAGCCCGAGAACATCGTGATGCCGCCGGCAACGACATCCTGCAGCGCCGGTGCGCCGCCCTGGCTTGGCACCCAGCGCACGTGATCGGCGCCGACGCCCGCGGCCTTGCCGAGACCCGCGATCGCGATGTGCCATGAGCCGCCGGTGCCGGCGCCAGACGCCGTGAACGTGTTTTTCGGATTGCTCTTCAAGGCCGACAGGAAGTCGCCCGCGGTCTTGTGCGGCGAATCCGCTTTCACCGTGATCCCGGCGGGAAAGTTCAGAATGGTCGAGATGATGTCGTAGGTGTCGGGCGTGATGTCGGAGAGGCCGGTGGTCTTGAAATAGGCGATTTCCGAGGTCGCCATGCCGATCGTGTAGCCGTCGGGCGTGGCCGAGGCGATGGCGTAATGTCCGACGACGCCGTTGCCGCCGGTCCGGTTGATGATATTGACCGGAACGCCAAGCTCCCGTTCGAGCGCCGAGCCAAACAGGCGCGAGGCGAGATCGGCTCCGCCGCCAGCCGCCCAGGGAACGACAAACGTGATCGGCCGGTCGGGGTATTTTTGCGCAGCGGCCGGAACGGCCAGCAGTGAACTTGCAATCGCGGCAGCAATCAGCACGCGGCGCGTTACCATCAGGTCGTCTCCCTTGGCGTTTCTTGTGGCGAGCGTAACACTCGCACTTTGCCGTCGCAATCGACGCGTTTCGGAGCGCGGTGGCTGACGGCTGACTGGCCGAACGCGCTCAACCCCGACAGAAAAGGCCGCCCGATGCATACGCCTGCGCGCTGCTGCGGCTGGTCGGTCTGATCGCGGGCAGAGCGGTGTTGGCGGCCGGGGCGTTGGTGGTGGGACGTAGTCCGTCGGAATTGTGGAATGAAGCAATCGAATATGCCGATGGGGGCGCGAAGAGGTGTAATCTGGATTAGATTGCTAACAAAAGGATTCGGGATGCTCGGCAATTGCATCATGCGTAACCCGAGTAAGATGGACGGGACGCTTGATAAGGGCGCCCTTTGTGAATCGTTGCTCTTTTTCGGCAAAGGCCATCTGCTGCTCGACTTTGGCACTATGGCGTCGGTCATTCACGCGAATTTTGTGGATGATCTCATCGCAATGCTGAAAGCCGGCTATCTGACAGCAAACTACTCTCCTCAGGCTCCTGTTCTCTATAGCGATAACAAGCAAGGTCTAAGTGAGCACTTTTTCACGGTGGTCAAATTCGGTGGAATGGACCCCAAGAAATGGCCCCGCAATCCGGAGCTTCTGGAAGCGCAGTTGATGCGTCTGATAGAAGACAAGGCACAAGCCAAACGATATCACCGGCAATTGTGTGATCTAATTTCCTTTAGGGATTTGGATGACGGATCTTTGGCAACTTTGGCACGCAATGACCTGACCGACTCAAGATTTGCGACACACGTGGCACGAATGGCCTTGCAAGCAAGGGGCATTCCGGACGCTGCAATCAAGCTCTCTTATCTTGATATTCTGCCCTTACAGGAAAATAAATTCGCGATCTCGACTGATCTAAACGTCGACGAGCTGCGTACATTCTTGCCCGTGGGTGATAGAGCGGCTTTCGGCCAAAATGAGTTGTTCCCCTCAATCGGTGATGCTCGATTTGATATACATCTTGCCGCACAGCACAATGCCGCGTTTGTCGGAAATGAAAAGAACCAAGTCCTCACCAACATGATTCTTCAACGTAGTGTTGGTGCAACGTTCAATCGCGAAGCGGGTCCGCGAGAAATCTACGACTTTATTTCGGTTGCGACACCGAGTGTGCGTGAGGTCATCAACAAAGGTGAACGAAGCCCGCAAGAATTCGTCAAGTTGATGGAGAAAGCGGAAATATTTCGGACTTGGCTGGCAACGCAAAATCCTACCGCTGATCTTGTTAGAGAGATGTTGCGTGAGAAGGCGCAGGTCAATTGGCTGGAGACTTTGCCGATGAAACTCTTGCGGTTCGGATTGTTTACCGGTTTGGGCAAAGCGGGTGATTTCTGGGTGCCAGGAACGAGCGTGGTTACTGAGGGTATCGATACGTTCCTGATCGAGCGATTGGCGAAGCGTTGGCGGCCGCACTATTTCGTCGAGAACGAATTGAGAGGGTTCCTTGACGGTAAGCGTTAACTATTAGCGACTGCGTTAGCCCTTGAGTGCCGCGGCAAGCTTGAGCGCCTGATCCGACAGCACGGAGGCTTCTTCCTTCATGCTCGCGGGCGGCTTCATGGGTTCGCTCGTCTTGCGCGGAATGACGTGGACGTGGAGGGGAAACACCACCTGTCCGCCGGCGCCCTCGTCGAACTGCTGGATGGTGATGCCGTCGGCGCCGAACACCTTCACGGCGGCGCGGCGACCTTCTGCGCGACCTGCATCACATGGGCGAGATCGGCCGGCGCGCCGTCAAGCAGATTGCGCGCGGGCGCAGCCGCAAGCGTTCGATAGCGGAGCGCGACGGTTAGCTGTCCCCAGCAGCACGAACGAGATTGGGTTCGGGAATTGAGACGGTCCAGTTCAGGCCCTGCTCGGCGAATTCCATCTCGACCTTTCCGTCCAGCGCGCGTGCAATCATGTCGTCAATGACCAGATGGCCGAAACCCTTGCGGGCCGGCGGCGCCACACGTGGCCCGCCGCGTTCGACCCAGCTCAACAGCAAGGGACGCGATCCGCCGGTGCCTGAGACAAATCTCCAGGTCACGGCGACCTTCCCCGCCGCAACAGACCACGCTCCGTATTTGGTCGCGTTGGTCGCAAGCTCGTGGATTGCAAGACTGATGGCCTGAGCGGCTCCGGCCGTCACCAGAATGGCGGGCCCTGCAATGTCAATGCGCTCGCTCTGGAGCTCGATGAAAGGAACGAGCTGTTGCCGCACCAGGTCGGCGAGCGGTGCTCCTCTCCATCCCTCATTGAACAGCACATCGTGCAAGGCGGCGAGACTCTGCAGACGGGGCTGAAAGCGGATGTCGAATTCTTCGATCGTGCCGGAGCTTCGAGCGGTGCGGCGGGCAATCGACTGAATCACCGCCATCAGGTTCTTGGAGCGATGGGAAATCTCGCGCATCAGGAACTGGACATGCTCCTCCGTCTGCTTGCGCTCGGTGATGTCGGCCACGATGTTGACCATGCGGTGCGCCCTGCCGTCCGGCGTGCGCGACACGACTTGGCCGCGGCCCGACAGCCAGAGGATTTCGCCGCCCGGCCGCACGATCCGATACTCGGCGGCGAATGAATCCTGTTTGTCCGCCAGCTCATGAAAGTGCTGCAGCAGGTGGCGGTCGTCGGGATGCAGGGACGACCCGAACTCGTCGGCGTCGCCGCCCACTTGCCCGCGCCCGCCGGGGAGTTCGAAGCCGAACAGCGCCATTCCTTCCTTCGACCAGGTTCGGGTTTTCGCCACCAGATCGGTTTGCCAGGCGCCCATGCGGCCCGCCGTGATGGCGGAACGGTACAGCGCTTCGCTGTCGCTGAGCTTTTGAATCAGCGCACCCAGCCTCTGTTCGGCGAGCACGTGCTGTGTTGTCTCGGTGACGGTGACCAGCACGCCACCGACGCCGGTCGGCGCCGTTTCGTCATCGAGCGGGCTGAAGCTGTATGTCCAATAGACGTCTTCGCGCCGTCCATTCCGGGTAATGGGCACGAGATGATTTTCATGCCAGGTGGCGCCGCGGCCGGCCATGACCTGCTCGATCTGCGGGCCGATGATGTCCCAGATTTCGTCCCAGACCTCGCGAGCCGGACGGCCGAGGGAGCCGGGATGACGCTCGGGCCCGATCGAATGCCGGTAGGCATCGTTGTAGATGCATGCGCCATCCTCGCCCCAGAAGATGTACATGGGATGGCCGGTGTTGAGGAGAAGACGCACGGCCGTGCGGAGCGATTGCGGCCATGTGGCCGGATCTCCGAGCGACGAATCCGACCAATCATGAGCGCGCATGATCGCGCCCATTTCGCCCCCGCCCGCGAGAAAGTCAGTCGCGGTTTCGCGTGTGCGGGCGGATTCGTGTTGCACGTTCGTTCCTGCAACTGCCGGTGCGGCGACGAGCTTGGACAATCCCGATCAACCCTTCAGCGCCGCGGAGAGCTTGAGCGCCTGATCCGAGAGCACCGCGGGTTCTTCCTTCACGCTCGCGGGCGGCTTCATGGGTTCGCCCGTCTTGCGCGGGATCACGTGGACGTGGAGGTGAAACACCACCTGTCCGCCCGCGCTCTCGTTGAACTGCTGGATCGTAATGCCGTCGGCGCCGAACACCTTGATGCTGGCGCGGGCGATTTTCTGCGCGACCTGCATCACGTGGGCGAGATCGGCCGGCGCGACGTCGAGCAGGTTGCGCGCGGGCGCCTTCGGCAGCACCAGCGTGTGACCGGGCGCGCGCGGCATGATGTCGAGGAAGGCGAGCGCGTGGTCGTCCTCGTAAACCTTGTGACAGGGCAGTTCGCCGCGAAGGATCTTCGCGAAGATGTTGTTCGAATCGTAGCTCGGCATCGAGGTTCGGTCCTTCTACGAGGTTTGTTCGAATACCAGATCCTTGCGGAACGGGCCCATGGCGGCAAGCTCCGATCCGGCCGCCGCCACATAGGCGCGCTCGCGCTTGAGATAGTCGGCGATCGCGCGGCGCAGCGCCGGATCGGCGATGTAATGCGCCGAATAGGTCATCACCGGCATGTAGCCGCGCGCGAGCTTGTGCTCGCCCTGGGCGCCGGCCTCGACCCGCGCCAACTTGTTTTGGATAGCGAAATCAATGGCTTGGTAGTAGCAGATTTCAAAGTGCAGGAACGGATGGTGCTCGACCGCGCCCCAGTGGCGGCCGTAGAGCGTGTGCGAGCCGATGAAGTTGATCGCGCCCGCGATATAGCGCCCGGCGCGCTTAGCCATTACGAGCAAAACCTTGTCGCTCATGCTCTCGCCGATCAGCGAATAGAACCGGCGCGTCAGATACGGCCGGCCCCATTTGCGCGAGCCGGTGTCCATGTAGAACGCGAAGAACGTGGCCCAAATGCTTTCGGTGAGATCGGAACCGGTGAGCCACACCACCTCGATGCCGTGCTCGAGCGCCTCGCGCCGCTCACGCCTGATCGCCTTGCGCTTGCGCGCCGCGAGCGCGTTGAGGAAGTCCTCGAAGGTCGCGTAGTTCGCATTCTCCCAATGGAATTGCTGATCGTTGCGCTGGAGGTAGCCGAGCTCGCCGAGCACGCGCCACTCGCTCTCCAGCGCGAAGGTCACATGGACGGACGATGCTTCGCGCAACTTCGCGAGTTCGATCAGGCCGCTCGCCAATCCCTGACGGATGCTGTCGGCGTTTTCGCCCGGCAGCACGAGCAACCGCCGCCCGGTCGCAGGGGTGAACGGCACCGACACCTGTACCTTCGGGTAATAGCTGCCGCCGGCGCGCTCGTAAGCTTCGGCCCAGCCGGCATCGAACACGTATTCGCCGCGCGAGTGCGATTTCAGGTAGGCCGGCACCACGCCGAGCACCGCACCGTCTTGGGTTTCGGCGACAAGATGTTGCGGCTGCCAGCCGGTGCGTCCCGTGGCCGAGGCAGAGGCTTCCAGCGCAGACAGAAAAGCGTGGCTGATGAAGGGGTTATAGGTCTGATCTTGAGATTTTGAATCCACCGGGTTGGCGCAGGCGTCCCACGCGGCGGCCGGGATGTCGGCGATCGCGGAGATGACGCGGATGCGCAAATCGGTGCTCATAGAGTGCGCCATTTGCGCGTGATCTTATCCGAAAACCGGTACCCCTCCCCGATCGGCGTCGAGGACATGCTTTTCGGGATCATGCGTTACGGCCTGAACCCCTCGAAGATCATCTGGTTCGCCCAAGTCCTCGCCCGCTGACGATCTTGCTTGGTGCGCACCGTCCAGGCGAGCAGCGGCAGTCCAAGAATATTCCGAGCAATCCACGGGCCAGGGGAGGGCAGGTCCTTCACGTGATAGGCGACGAAGTGCGGCCGCGTGCGCGGGGCGTGGAGCAGAAAGGCGAGCGAGCGTTTCTGGCTGTCCGACAGCTCATACCATTCGGAATCCTTGTAGTAGCGCTCCGCCACAATGCCACGCGGCAGGCCGGAGGCGATCGCGCGTAGCTCCTCGATGGGCGCTGGATCGAACGACATCAGCGCGACCGGCCCGGCGTAGTTCTTCAGCGCCTCGGCGGCGCGCCTGACCAGCCTGAGATCGCCATCGAACCGGCTTTTCAGTTCGATCACCAGCGGCGTGCGGCCGGCGACGAGCTCGCATAGCTCGCCCAACGTCATGATGCGGTCTGGCGTGTCCCGGAACGGCACCTCTCGCAATCCCGCGGCCGTCATTGCGGCGAGCAACCGCGAGCCGAGCGTCAGGCGGCCGAGCGCAAAGTCATGGTGCACCATGGCTTCGCCGTCGGCGGAAATCTGCAGGTCGGTCTCGATTGCAAAGCCGCCGTCGATGGCCGCTTGGAATGCCGAGGCGGTGTTCTCGATCACGCCGGCCGCAGCATCATGCAAGCCGCGATGCGCAACGGGGCGGGCGGTGAGCCATTTTAGGTCGCGCATGGTCTTGTCCCGAAAACCGGTGCCCACTTTTCGGGACCATGCGCCTCACGACACCTCGAACATGCCCTCGACCTCGACCGCGGCATCGAGCGGCAGCACCGAGACGCCGATGGTGGTGCGGGCGTGGCGGCCCTTGTCGCCGAAGGCCGTGACCATCAGGTCGGAGGCGCCGTTCATTACCTTGGGGGTCTCCAGGAAGTCGGGCGTCGCGTTGATGAAGCCGCCGAGCCGCACCACACGCTGCACCTTGTCGAGATCGCCGAGCGCGACCTTGATCTGGGCCATCAGGTTCACGGCGCACTGACGCGCCGCCTTCTGCCCATTTTCGATCGATACCGACCCGCCGAGCTTGCCGGTCGCGACCAGCTTGCCCTCCGCGTCGAAACAGAGCTGGCCGGAGACCACCAGCAGGTTGCCGGTGCGCACGAACCCGACGTAGTTGGCGACCGGCGCGGCCGGCGTTCCGAGCGTGATCCCCAGATCCGCAAGCCTTTTTTCAACAGTTCCCGGCATAGTCGCCTCCACCTCGTTGGCGGAAAGTCTTGGCTGATCGGGCGCGCAGGCGCAAGCGGATCGGGGAGGATACGGAGTTGCGACGCACGCGACACCCCTCTATGGTCCGCGCAAATCGCGGGAGCTGCGAATGATTTCAGTTACTCCGGTCCGCCTTGGTTTTGTCGCAATCTTGACCGCCGCCGGGACGTTCGGCGCGCATGAAGCGGCGATTGCCCAAGGACCGGGCGCCCCCGTCAAGCTCGCCCCGCATGTGGCGATCTATGACCTGACGCTCACCAGTTCGCGCGGGAAGCGCTCGCTGGAGGGGGTGCGCGGCCGCATCGTCTACGATTTCTCCGGCAGCGCCTGCGAAGGCTACGCGCTCAACTTCCGCCAGGTGACCGAGCTCGACAGCGGCGAGGGCAAGGTCGCGCTCAGCGACCTGCGCACCGCCACCTGGGAAGAGGGCGAGGGCAAGAGCTTCCGCTTCAAGTCGCAGAATTACATGGACAGCAAACAGGTCGGCGACGTCGACGGGCGCGCCGACCGCGGCAGCAGCAACGTCGCCGTCCGGCTGAACAAGCCCGAGGACAAGAAATTCGACGCCGGCAGGGTGGTGTTCCCGACCGAGCACATGCGTCTGCTGATCGAGGCCGCGCAGGCGGGTAAAACGCTGTACGAAATCGCGGTGTTCGACGGCTCGGAATCGGGCGAGAAAATCTATCAGTCGCTCTCGGTGATCGGGCGCCGCATCGAGCCGGACAAGAAGCCGGACAATGACGCCGCGGCGGGCAAGGACTCGCTCGACGGTCTGGCGCGCTGGCCGGTCACCATCAGCTACTTCGACAAGACCGAGAAGAAGGCCGACGACCAGCCCGGCGAGCAGACCCCGATCTATGCCATCACGTTCGAGATGTACGAAAACGGCATCTCGCGCGCGCTCCGGCTCGACTACGGCGACTTCGTCATCGACGGCAAGATGAGCTCGCTGGAAGTCAAGAAGGCGAGCGCCTGCAAGTAGGTGCGCCGAGCACAGCTTCTCTTCAGATTGTGAATTGTCCGGCGCGCGGTTGTCCGCGCGCCCGCGATGGCGCACGATCCGCGCCATGACCGACCGCGCGACCCGCAACGTCCTCTGGATCATGTGCGACCAGCTTCGCTACGACTATCTGGGCTGCACTGGCCACCCGGCACTGAAAACCCCGAACATCGACGCGATGGCCGCTCGCGGCGTGCGGTTTTCCAACGCCTATGTGCAGTCGCCGATTTGCGGCCCCTCGCGCATGAGCTTCTACACCGGGCGGTACATGCGCTCGCACGGCTCGCACTGGAACGGCTGGCCGCTGCGCGTCGGCGAGCCGACGCTCGGCGATCACCTCAAGAAGATCGGCGTGCGCAACGTGCTGGTCGGCAAGACCCACATGGCGCCGGACCTCGAAGGCATGAAGATGCTCGGCATCCCGCCGGACTCGATCATCGGCGTGCATGTGGCCGAATGCGGGTTCGAGCCTTACGAGCGCGACGACGGGCTGCATCCGGACGCGCGTCCGCGTCCGCGCTACGACACCTATTTGCGCGAGCGCGGCTACGACGCGCCGAACCCGTGGGAGCAGTGGGCCAACTCGGGCACAGCGCCGGACGGCACGCTGCAGAACGGCTGGCTGCTGGCACATGCCGACAAGGCGGCGCGCATTCCTGAGGAAGAATCCGAGACGCCCTACATGACGCGGCGCGCGATGGATTTCATCGCGGAAGCGCAGGCCGACGGGCGGCCGTGGTGCCTGCATCTCTCCTACATCAAGCCGCACTGGCCCTACATTGCGCCCGAGCCTTACGCGAGCATGTATGCGCCCGCCGACATGCTGCCGGCGGTCCGCTCGCAGAAGGAGCGGCAGGAGGCCCATCCCGTGTTCGCCGCCTACATGGACATGCGCTACTCGCGCAACATGGCGCGCGACGAGGCGCGGGAAAAGGTCATTCCCACCTACATGGGATTGATCAAACAGATCGACGACCAGATGGGCGTGCTGATGCGCTTTCTGGAGGAACGCGGCCTGCTCGATACCACGATGATCGTCTTCACTTCGGACCACGGCGACTATCTCGGCGATCACTGGATGGGCGAGAAGGACCTGTTCCACGAGCAGTCCGCGAAAATTCCGCTGATTGTGATCGATCCGTCGGCGGCGGCCGAGCGTACGCGCGGCACGGTCAGCGATGCCTTGGTCGAGGGGATCGATCTTGCGCCGACCTTCATCGAATACTTCGGCGCCAAGGTGCCCGATCACATTCTGGAAGGGCGCTCGCTGATGCCGCTTTTGCGGGGCGAGACGCCGGCAGGCTGGCGCGAGGCGGTGTTCTCGGAACTCGACTATGCGATGCAGGATGTGCGGCTGAAGCTCAACCAGCCGATCGCGCAGTGCCGGTTGTTCATGGTGTTCGACGGGCGGTGGAAATACATCCACGCCTCCGGCTTCCGCCCGATGCTCTACGATCTGCAGAGCGACCGCGAAGAGTTCGTCGACCGCGGCGAGGACCCCGCGTGCGGCGCCGTGATCGCGCGACTGCAGGCCGCGCTGTTCGACTGGGCGCTGCATCCCAAGAGCCACATCACCACTAGCAACGAGAAAATCGCGGCCTACGCCGAGAACCAGCTTCAGATCAAAGGCGGCATTCTGATCGGGATTTGGGACGAGACGGAGCTGGCCGCGATCCGGCAGAAGATCCGACTGCGCCCTAATTTGTGATCTTGTACCCCGTCGCGTGCACGATCGGCTGCCAGAACGCCGTGTTGGCGGCTAACTCCTGTGTCAGTTGTTCGGGAGTCGTTCCGACAGGAATCAGGCCGATCGCGAGCAGCTTCTCGCGCACATCCGGCTTGGTGAGCACCGCGCCGACCGCTGTGCTGAGCTGCCGCGCAAAGGCCGGCGATGAGCCGGCCGGCAACCACATGCCGTACCAGGCGTCCGCGACGAGGTCGATGCCGCTTTCCTTCAAGGTTGGTACGTCAGGCAGGAATGGCGATCGCTCGGCGCTGCTGACAGCCAGAATGCGAATCGAGCCCGCCTGGTGCGAGGGAATGGCATCCGAAAGCGTATTGACCGCGAACGGCAGGTGCCCACCAATGACATCCTTCACCACTGCCGGGCTGCCGCGATAGGGAACACGCGTCATCGGCAGGTTGAGCGCGGCCTCTATCCGGGTCCCGGCGAAATGCGGAATGGTCCCGTTGCTCGGGATGCCGTAAGCGGCCTTCCCGGTGTTGGCCCTCAGCCATGCGGTGAGCTCGGCGAAGTTGCGTGCGTTGGTCGCGGGGCCGGTGATGACCGCGAACTCGAAGCGGCTGAGCAGGGATACCGGTGTGAAGTCCTTTGCCTGATCGAAGCTCGGCTTTGTCTCGACCATCGGCAGCAAATACATCGTTGGGCCGGTGGTCACGAGAATTGTTGCGCCGTCCGGCGCCGCATTCATGACTGACTTGATACCGATCAGCCCGTCGCCGCCGGTGCGGTTCTCGACGATAATATGACGGCCGAGCATCGGAGCGAGGTGTTCGGCAAGGACGCGGCAAGTCAGGTCCCCGCTGCCGCCCGCCGCAAATGGAAAGACGATCTTGGTCAGCGGGCCGGATTGCGCGCGCGCCTCGCGCGTCAAGGGCAGCGCGGCGGATCCGGCGAGAAAAGTTCTGCGATCGATCATCTAGTCCTCGTCGTCATCGTCACTCTCCGCCTTCGCGCCGTCGAACACCAGTCCCTTGACGACCGCGCCGCGTCCGAATTTTTCGCGCACTTTATCCACCGCGTGCTCGGCCTTGGCGGCGCGCTCGCCCTTGTGATCGATGAGGTCGGCGGCGTCGGCCTTGTCGCCTTCGATCAGATTCGTGGTGCCGATGCCGAGCAGGCGGAATTTCGTGCCGTCGATCTCGCGGGCGAGCAGGTCGCGCCCGGCCTCAAAGATGCGCGCCGCAAGCTGCGTCGGCTCGCCGAGCGAGCGGGCGCGGGTTCTGATGCGAAAATCCGCGGTCTTGAGCTTGAGCGTCACGGTCGAGCCCGCGATGCCGCTTGCCTTGAGACGCCGCGACACGCGTTCGCACAGCGACCAGAGGATCTTCTCCAGCGGCTTGAACGACGCGATGTCTTCGCCGAACGTCGTTTCTGCCGACACGCTCTTGGTCTCGCGTTCCGGATTGACGCTGCGATCGTCGATGCCGCACGACAGCCGCCACAGCCGGCGTCCCTCGACGCCATAGCGGCGCATCAGGTCGGTCTCGTCCGCGCGTTGGAGGTCCGCGATGGTGTTGTATCCGTCGCGTTGCAGCCGGGCCTGCGCAACCTTGCCGACGCCCCAGATGAAGCCGACCGGCCGGGGGGAGAGGAAGCTCACCGCCTGGTCGCGGCTAAGCACCGCAAAGCCGCGCGGCTTGTCGAGGTCGGAGGCGATCTTCGCCAGGAATTTATTGGCCGACAGCCCGATCGACACCGTGATGCCGATGTCGGCTTCGACGCGCCGGGAAAAGCGCGCAAGCGAACGTGCCGGGCTCATGCCGTGCAGCCGCTCCGTACCGGTCAGGTCCATGAACGCTTCGTCGATCGAGAGCGGCTCGACCTGCGGGGTGAGTTCGAACATCAGCCGCCGCACCTCGCGGCCGACGCGAACATACTTCTGCATGTCGGGCGAAATGATCGTCGCGTGCGGGCAGAGCTTGCGCGCCTTGAACATCGGCATCGCCGAATGGATGCCGTACGTGCGCGCGATGTAGCACGCGGTCGAGACCACGCCGCGCTTGCCGCCGCCGATGATCAGCGGCTTGTCGGCAAGTGTCGGATTGTCCCGTTTTTCGATGGTGGCGTAGAACGCGTCGCAATCCACATGCGCGATCGACAGCGCATTCAGTTGCCCATGCCGGATTACGCGCGGGGAGCCGCACGCAACGCAGCGCCGGTCGGCATCGGCGGCATCGGCGGCATCGGCAAGACAGTCGCGGCAAAAGCCCGCCATCGGATCAGGGTACCTCCCGCTGCCACGGCCGTCCGCTCAGCACCGCCTGGGCGTGCTCCACGTCCTGTGGCGTCACACCGGCATGCTCCGCGACGGCGAGCAAGAGTGCCTCGTCGCCCGCCACATGGTCGAGGACTCCGGCCAGGAAGGCAGGATCGGCCGCGGCATGCCGAATCATCTCCGGCCCGATACCTGTGGTGGCGAGAAACTGGCCCAGACGCTCGGGGTCCCCGGCCATGAAGGAGAGCGCCTGAATCGCGAGGTTTTCAGCGATTTTGCGGGTGATACGGCCACCTTTCGTCATCGCTGTTTGCCTTTCCGTAACGTATCGCCCGTAGGGTTTTACTAAGATTCTGCCCATTCGCGCGCCGGGGGCGAGGCGGGTCTTCGGCTTTTACGCCGGAGAATCGCCAGATGGGGTAGCCGGAGGGCCGAAATGGCCAAGACCGTCCTGATCGTGGAGGACAACGAGCTCAACATGAAGCTCTTCCACGACCTGTTGGAGGCGCACGGCTACCACACCGTCGGAACCCGCAACGGGATCGAGGCGCTCGATCTCGCCCGCAAGCATCGCCCAGATTTGATCATCATGGATATCCAGTTGCCCGAAGTCTCCGGCCTCGAAGTCACCAAGTGGCTGAAGGACGATCCCGAACTCAAGTCGATCCCCGTGGTGGCGGTGACCGCATTCGCCATGAAGGGGGATGAGGAGCGCATCCGCGAGGGCGGCTGCGAAGCCTATCTGTCGAAGCCGATCTCGGTTGGGAAATTCATCGAGACGGTGCGGCATTTCCTCGGAACGGAGGAGCGCCGATGACTGCGCGCATCCTCGTCGTCGACGACATTCCGGCGAATGTGAAGCTGCTCGAAGCGCGGCTCACCGCCGAGTATTTCGACGTCTCGACTGCCAACTCCGGCGCCGAGGCGCTCGCGCTCTGCGAACGCGCGCAATGCGACATCGTGCTGCTCGACGTGATGATGCCGGAGATGGACGGCTTTGAAGTGTGCCGCCGGCTGAAGGCGAACCCGCTGACACATCACATTCCCGTGGTGATGGTCACGGCGCTCGACCAGCCGTCCGACCGCGTGCGCGGGCTCGAGGCCGGCGCCGACGATTTCCTCACCAAGCCGGTGTCCGACATCGCACTGCTGGCGCGCGTGCGCTCGCTGGTGCGGCTCAAGATGGCGGCCGACGAATTGCGCATGCGCGCCGTCACCTCGCGCGAGATCGGCATCAACGATCCCGAAATGGCGGCGCTGAGCGAGACCGGGCGCGGCGGACGCGTGCTGCTGGTCGATGACCGGAAATCCTCCTACGAGCGGGTCGCCGCGATCCTCACCACCGAGCATACGGTTGACGTCGAGCCGAACCCGCAGGAAGCGCTGTTCCATGCGGCGGAGACGGGCTACGAGTGCCTGATTGTCTCATTGGGCCTGCAAAACTTCGACGGGCTGCGGCTGTGCAGCCAGGTGCGCTCGCTCGACCGCACGCGCGGCGTGCCGATCCTGATGATCGCGGAAGCCGAGGATAACGCGCGGCTGTTGCGCGGGCTCGAGATCGGCGTGAACGATTATCTGGTGCGGCCGATCGACAAGAACGAATTGCTGGCGCGCGTGCGCACGCAGATCCGCCGGCGGCGCTACACGGCGCGGCTGCGCGACAACGTGCAGCAGTCGATGGAAATGGCGATCACCGACGGGCTTACCGGCCTCTACAATCGCCGCTACATGGAAAGCCACCTGGCAACGCTGGTCGAGCAGGCGGCGGGGCGCGGCAAGCCGCTGACCCTGCTGGTGCTCGACATCGACTATTTCAAGTCGATCAACGACACGTACGGCCACGATGCCGGCGACGATGTGCTGCGCGAGTTCGCCGTGCGCGTGAAGAAGTCGATCCGCGGCATTGATCTCGCGTGCCGCTACGGCGGCGAGGAATTCGTCATCGTGATGCCGGAGACCGACATGGCGGTCGCCGCTTTGGTGGCGGAACGCATCCGCCGCCGCATCGCGGGCGAGCCGTTCGCGATCGAGCAGGGCACGAAGGCCATCGACGTGACACTCTCGATCGGCCTTGCGGCGCTGGCCGGCACCGGCGACACCGGCGCCACCATCCTCAAGCGCGCCGATCAGGCGCTCTATCGCGCCAAGCGCGATGGCCGCAACCGGGTCGTGGCGGACGCTGCGTAAGCCGGTTCCCGGTAAACCCTAACGCTTTACACTGTCAGCGAATCTCTCCACGCTCGGGAGCCCCGGAGCGTTGCTTTCCGCTCCGGTTCATCTAGCCTTGAATGCAGGGCGCGCAGGCGCCGAAGCGGCACAGAGCGGGCTCATGGTCCGCGTGAAATTCGTTTCCTATCAGTTTGATAACCCTACGGAATGCTCAGGTCCGCCGCATCTCCTGACACCCGTGGGGTTCGGCCGGTTCGGGACGGTGTGAGTGGCCTCCTCAATGACACCGCTCCCGGCCGGCCACCTTCTTCTCAAGGCCGGACGATGGTCCAGCCTTTCTCGCCCAGCTCGATCAGGGTCACGACGCCCGCGGTGACGTGCTCGGCGTTTTCCACGATCGGGATCGCCTTGCCCTCGCGCTTGGCCATTGAATCGATGGTGTTCTGGCAGGCCTTGAATCTGACATTCGGCATGCCCTTGGCGAACGAGGCGATGCGCGGCTGGACCGGCGAGGTGTCGGTGCGCAGCATGTGCAGGCCGGCATTGAACGCCACGACCTGGATTTCGACCTCTTCGCCCTTGTCGGAATAGTATTTCGACACGTTGGCGGCGACGTTCAACACGGCATTCATCTTGTCGGCGTCGTTGTCGCTGATCTGGAGCGCGAGCCGATGCGGCCCATCCGCGAAGGCCGGCAGCGCGAAGAACAGCACGAGCAGCGGGATGAGGCGAAGCAGGCGCATGGCGGGTGCTCCGAATGCCCCATATTCAAGGCCGAAGTGGCCCGAAACGCAAAGGGCGCCCTCGCGGACGCCCTCACAAAAACGCGTGATGAACCGGTCTACTTGATTTTCGCTTCGCGGAACTCGACGTGCTTCTTGGCGACCGGATCGTACTTCTTCATCACCAGCTTGTCGGTCATGGTGCGCGAGTTCTTGCGGGTGACGTAATAGAAACCGGTGTCGGCGCTCGACACGAGCTTCACCTTGATCGTGGTGGCTTTGGCCATGTGAACTTCTCCTGAAGAATTTGGGCGGACCCTAGCGGCGGGGACCGGAAAGTCAAGAAAAACGGGGTTGGTGCTGGTCGTAGCGCCGTCGCCTGGCGCGCGGGAGTGTCCGTCCATACGGCCCTCGGCGGCCGTGGCTTCGCGGCGCTCAAGGCGAGCCACGCTTGTTCGCAAGGCGCTGGGACAATCAAGGCTGGCGCAAGGACCGTCTTACCGGCGGGGGCCGCAGACACAGACCCCGGCTTGAGCGGTGCGAAAACCGGGTCGGTGCTTGGCTGCGCGGCGCATTGGACGCTCTAATAGGCAACCTTCCATTGCGCTCAGAATGTTTTTCTATTGACGACTATCTCGTGCTACGATTTTCCTTGCAACCCTCCGACGGTCGGCGGCATACGAGGACAGCGATGAATGGGATTTCTCCATCGTATGTTCTGATGATGATGGCCGCAGGCGCAACGATTGGCGCGGTCGCTGGCCTTAGCAATACGTCCGTCAGCAATACGCTAATTCAGCTTGTTCTGACATTTGTTTCCGGATCAGCAGGTCTCTACTACATAAAACGCGACACGCTTCGCAAAGAAGCAACCGCCACGCATGCGATCGGCCTAATCGGAATACTCTTTCTCGCTTCCTTCTGGATTTCCTACATCCCCACCTCTTGCTATCGCTACAAAGGCGAGGCGTTCTATGCTTGGAAAAAAAATCTTTCGTTTGAGCAGAATGTAGCCCTCGCCGAGATTCATGGGCATGCCCAAAAGCTCGGTATGTCGGTCAATGACTTCTCTGCTTCGCTTACCGCGGGGCTGTCGAAGGGGGGCACCTGTGCTCTCTTGACGGAAGATCCGGTGCTTGTGAGTAGCGATATCGAGAGGGTGTATGGCGAGTTGTCGAAACAATTGACTGTTAGTGACCGAGCACGCTCCGCCTCCGACTACATCCAAAAACAATTCCGCTACATAAAGGCAGAATTGCAAGAGAGGGACGCTGACCGAAAATCTGCCGCAAAGGCGCAATTTGAGTCAGCCATTTTAGCTCTCGTGGCTTTAGGCAGAGATCAGGGTGAGATTCGAAGTCCATTTTCCGCCCCGGGGGCAACGCCGGCTCCGCAACTGGCAAGAGACGTCGGCGAAAAGATACAGACCTGCGAGAAGTCGCCGCTCTTGAACACGCTCGTTACCATTCGGGGGCATGCCAGAGCGTACGAAGCTATTTGGAAGCAACCGGTGTCCACCAAGCCATCCAAGTCGGTGGGGACTTTGGAAAGCTTAAACTAGGGAGGCGGCGATGGTTCGCAAGCTTGCGGTTCTCCTGTTGGTCCTCAGTCCGTGCTCGGTGTCAGCACAGGGAACGTCGCCGTTGTTCCCGAATTCCGAGCTCCGCCGGTACTCTATCCCTAACTGCACGAATCTGGGATGTGACCGGCAAGTCATTGACCCGGATCGCGCGCTAGACAGCCATGGCAACAGCTCCGGTGGGTCCGAATGGGCCCGTCGCGTTCGTGCCGACCAGTCGTACGCGCACGGCAGAGACGAGAACGAGACTTGTTCCGGCGCGGTGCGAACGCTTGTGAACTTCGTCTGCGGGAATAGAACAAATTGCCAGATCGAGGACGAATACAAGAGCACCTGCGACGGCGCTAGGGACCGGCAGGTGTCGGAGCGATGCGTCAAAGTCGTCGATGATTATGTTGACAGGTGCTTTGGAAGGGAAGGGTGCCCTTGGTATCCGAGGGGCGTTGCCGGGTTTCTTATTGGAGAAGACAGGGAAGCGTTTTGTTCGGCGAGTATGTTTTCTCCCCCTTCCGCCCAAAATGACAACCGCGATCGGCGTGCAGCGACCGTAGAACATTGCGCGCGAAGAATAGATAACAGAACCCGCATCGTCAGGCAGAATTGGGCGTCAGACCTAAATGCAAACAGGACAACAAACGAGCGGTACGGAAGGGATATACGTGTCCTCGACATAAACCCCAGCAACGAAATGGTGGTGCAAGCGAGGCGCCCGTCGATGTTCGCCCGGACGGCGTTCCAAGGGTTCAACAGCCTGATCCACTACAGGAACACGGCAGCCAAGCAAGCATCTTTGGGAGGCGCCAGAAATACGCTGATGTGCGACAGCTCGCCACTTTGCACCATCGTGGACGTGCGTGAGGGAAAGTTGCTGCATACGTGCCAATCAACGAAGGGCGGCAGCGGAGGCGCTCTGGTCCAGTTTATTGACGGCGCCTGGGTTTTGGTTGGGCTGAACAACGGCTCACCTTCGCAGGGGCTGGTTACCGAGAATGATGGCCTTAGTTTGCTGGAGTGACAGCAAGGCGCTCCACTCACATCCTCTCGCCCGGCAATTCGCTCGCCTGCTTCACCCACGCCGTAAACCGCGCTTCGTCAAACCCGTCCTCGTAAATGTCGAGATAGCGCACGTCCTTCTGCTTCGACGCGCCGGGCGGGAGCGGGCGAAGCTGCGCGCCGCGGAATAACGCGACCTTGATGTACTTCGCGAAGCAGCGAAAGCTCAAGAACCAGACGTCGTCCTCGACGCCATAGAACGGCGAATTCCATTTCACGGCCTTCTTCACGCCCGGCACTGCGCGCGCGATCAGCGCTCGAGGCGGCGGCTGGTGTCGCGTTTCCAGCCCGGCATGGCGGCGATGTAAGCCTGCACGGGCGCGTCGCCGTAGCCTTCGCGATCTGCGGATTGTCGCCCGAGAGCAGCTTGGGCGCTTTGGTGCGAGGCTTCGTAGATTTCGCGGCGGGCTTCTTCGCGGCCTTTGCCTCGGACGCCTTCTTCGCCATCGCGCCTCTCCCTGACGGCGGCGCGTGCCGCTACAACTCCGCGCGCACGAACTTCTTGTGCAGCATGCGGTAGAACGGCGAGGGCAGGTCGTGGCCGAAACCCTTGGCGACGCGGGCCTGCAATTCGTCGAGCGCAACCTGCGTGATGGTCGGCAAGTCCTGGCTCTTCGCCTCCGAGATCGGCAGCCACACCAGTTCGACCAGCTCGCTGTCGGGGCCGACCTTGCCCTCCACGCGGTGGGCGATGGCGCTCGCGTCGACCGCAAAGAACCGCGCGTCGAAGCGGCGCGGGCGGCGCGGCGGGGTGATCGCGCGCACGATGAAGTGCAGCGCGGCGAGATCGGGGAGAATCTTCGCGTCCGCGAACGCCTTCCACGGGCCCTCGGGCACCGGCGGCACGGTGTCGACGCGCTTGCCGAGCAGCAGGCCGGTTTCCTCGTAGGTCTCGCGGATCGCCGCGAGGGCGAGCGCGCGCGCCTTGTCGAGGCTCGGGCGCTGAACGCCGCGCATGAGGCGCGACCCGGCACTCGCATCGAGGTCGCTTGCGACCGGCATCTTGCGGTCGCCGGGCTCCATGCGGCCGCCGGGGAACACGAACTTGCCGGCCATGAACTTCAGCCCCGCATGGCGCCGGCCGAGCAGGACCTTCGGCGCCGGACCCGAGCGGTCGACCACGATCAGGGTCGCGGCGTCGCGGGGTTTCAGGTTCGGGTGGCTCTGGTCGCGCTCGACCTTGGTCAGGCGCTCGGCAACATCGGTCATGCTCTCTCTTTATCTCCTGCGGCCGGCGCGCTTGGGTGGTCTGGATTTCGGGCGCGCGAACTGCTGGCCCCGGCCGGGACGGTTTGGCTTCTTCGGCCCGTCATAGCGCCCTTCGGACAAAAGCTCGAATCGCAAGGCGCCGGCAACCGGCGCGGCCTCGACCAGCTTTACGGTCACGGTGTCGCCAAGCCGATAGGCCTCCCCGGTGTGGTCGCCGATCAGCGCATGGCGCGCTTCGTGATAGCGGAAATAATCGTCGCCGATCGTGCGCGCCGGAACGAAGCCGTCGGCGCCGGTTTCGGCGAGCTTGACGAACAGGCCGGCGCGCGTGACGCCGCTGATGCGGCCGTCGAACGTCGCGCCGATCCGGTCGGACAGGAAATTCGCGATCAGGCGGTCGTTCGTCTCGCGCTCGGCCTTCATGGCGCGCCGCTCGGCAGCCGAGATGCGCGCGGAAATCTCGTTGAGCGCGGTGATGTCCATGCCGTTCGGCAGACCGTCCGAGCCGAAGCTCTGCGCGCGGATCAGCGCGCGATGCACCACGAGATCGGCATAGCGGCGGATCGGCGAAGTGTAGTGCGCGTAGCGCTTCAGGTTGAGACCGAAGTGGCCGTAGTTCTCGGCCGAATATTCCGCCTGCGCCTGGCTGCGCAGCGTCACCTCGTTGACCAGCGTCTCGTGCTCGGTGCCTTTCACGCGCGCCAGGATCTTGTTGAAGTCGCCGGGACGCATCACCTGTCCCTTGGCCAGATTGATGTCGAGCGTGGCGAGGAATTCGCGCAGCGCCTCGATTTTCTCAGGGCTCGGCTCGTCGTGCACGCGATAGATCAGCGGTGCGCGCGCCCGCTCCAAGGTCTCGGCGGCCGCCACATTGGCGAGGATCATGAATTCCTCGATCAGCCGGTGGGCATCGAGGCGCGGTGGCGTGATCACGCGATCGACGGTGCCGTCGGCTTTGAGCAGGATCTTGCGCTCGGGCAGGTCGAGATCGAGCGGCTGGCGTTCCTGGCGCTCGCGCAGCCGTGCGCGATAGGCGGCATAGAGCGGCGCGATCACCGTCGAGAGCAGGGGACCGGTCGTCTCGTCCGGGCGGCCGTCGGCTGCGTCCTGCGCCTGCGCGTAATGCAGCTTCGCGGCCGAACGCATCAGCACGCGATGGAAGGTGTGGCTGCGCTTGCGGCCATCCGCGCCGATCACCATGCGCACGGCGAGCGCGGCGCGGTCCTCATTCGGGCGCAGCGAACACAGATCGTTCGAGATGCGCTCGGGCAGCATCGGCACGACCCGGTCGGGGAAATAGACCGAATTGCCGCGCACCAGCGCCTCGCGGTCGAGCGCAGAGCCCGGCGTCACGTAATGCCCGACGTCGGCGATCGCGACCGTGACGATGAAGCCGCCGGGATTGTTCGGATCGGCGTCCGGCTCGGCATAGACCGCGTCGTCATGATCCTTGGCGTCGGCCGGATCGATGGTGACGAGGGGGATTTTGCGCCAGTCCTCGCGGCCGGCGAGCCCGGCCGGTCGTGCCTCCTCGGCTTCGGCCAGCGCCTCGCGGCGAAACACATGCGGAATTTCATGCGCGTGGATCGCGATGAAGCTGATCGCCCGCTCGGTCTTGAGCGAGCCGAGCCGCTCCTTCACCTGCGCGGTTTGCAGGCCGAAGCGGCCTTGGCGCGTGAGATCGACCGACACCAGATCGCCGTCCGCGGCGTCGGCGGTCGCGCCCGGGGGAACGCTCAGTTCGCGGCCAAGCTGCTTCTTGTCGACCGGCTCGACCCGCCCGCCGCCGCCCGGCAGCGCGCGGAAGATGCCGAGCTGCCGCTGCCTCGCGCGGTCCAGCACCTTGATCACACGTCCGGTGTGGCGGATCGCTTCGCCTTCCTCGCCGCTCTCCTCGGTGCGCAGCAGCGCGCGGTCGCCGATACCGGGGATTTCCATCGGGCGCGCCTTGCGCGGAACGCGAATGCGCACGTGCGGCGCGTCGCCGTGCGCCTCGGTGTCCCACTCGGTCGGCACGGCGATCAGTTCGCCGTCGCTGTCGCGATGCGTGATGTCGGCGAGCACGACCGCGGGGAGCGTGCCGGCGTGGTGCAGCTTCTTGCGCCGTGTCTCGACCTTGCCCTCCTCCTGGAGGCCGCGGAGCATCTGCCGCAGCGCCGCGCGGTCGGCGTTCTTCAGTCCGAAGGCGCGCGCGATCTCGCGCACGCCGGCCTTGCCTTTGTGCGTGCCGATGAAGGCAACGACATCGTCGCGGGTGGGAAGGCCGGGGGGCTTGGTTCGGGGCTTTTTCAAGATGTCTGAAAGGTACGGCGGAGCGGGCTGGATCGCCAGCCCGAACGCCTCATTCGGCCGCCGTGATGGTCTTGCGCGGCTGCTTCTTCTTCGCCTTCGCCGCCTTCGGCTTCGCAGGCGCCGCCGGCTTCGCCACGCGCGCATCCTTGCGCGGCCCCTTGCGCCGCGGCGCCGGTTTGGCGCCGGTCTTCTCGGCGCGCGCCTCGATCAGGCCGACCGCCTGGTCGAGCGTGATCTCGTCCGGGACGATGTTGTCCGGAATGGTGGCGTTGATGCCGCTGTTGGTCACGTACGGGCCATAGCGGCCTTTCTTGACCAGGATCGCACCGCCGCGCTGCGGATGCTCGCCAACCGAACGTCCAGGGTCGCCGCCGAAGCGCCGGCCCTTGCTCGGGTTTGCGCGCTTCTCGGCGATCAGCGTGACCGCGCGGTTGAGCCCGATGGCGAACACGTCCTCGCTGGCATCGAGATTCGCGTAGGTCTTGCCGTGCTGCACATAGGGGCCGAAGCGCCCGATCCCGGCCAGGATCGGCTCGCCGTCCTCGGGACTCTTGCCGATCTCGCGCGGCAGCGAGAGCAGTTTCAGCGCGCTCTCGAGCGTGATGTCGTCGAGCGACCAGCCCTTCGGGATGCCGGCGCGTTTCGGCTTCTCCTCCTTGTCCTTGGAGGTTTCGCCGAGTTGCAGATAGGTGCCGAAGCGGCCGGTCTTGATCGCAACGTCGAGGCCGCTCTCCGGATCCTTGCCGAGCACCTTGTCGGCGCTCGCCGCGCCGTTGGCGGCAAGCTGCCGCGTGAAGCGGCACTCCGGATAGTTCGAGCAGCCGATGAAGGCGCCGAACTTGCCGAGTTTGAGCGACAACTTGCCGTTTTGACAGGTCGGGCAAACGCGCGGATCGGTGCCGTCCTTGCTGGCCGGGAAAAGATGCGGCGCAAGAATCGCGTCGAGCACGTCGAGCACTTCGCGAACGCCCACGTCCTTGATGCTGTCGACCGCGCCGATGAAGTCGCGCCAGAAATCGCGCAGCACCTCGCGCCAATCGATCTCCTTGTTGGCGATCCGGTCGAGGTCTTCCTCCAACCCCGCCGTGTAGTCGTACTCGACGTAGCGGGCGAAAAAGTTCTCCAGGAACGCCACGACCACGCGGCCTTTGTCCTCGGCGTGCAGGCGCTTCTTCTCCAGCCGCACGTAGTTGCGGTCCTTGAGCACCTGCAGGATCGACGCATAGGTCGAGGGCCGGCCGATGCCGAGCTCTTCCATCCGTTTGACCAGCGACGCTTCCGAGAATCGCGGCGGCGGCTCGGTAAAATGCTGGGTGGCGGCGATCGCGCGCCTGGCGAGCGCTTCGCCCTGGCTCATCGCGGGCAGACGCTTGCTCTCGTCGTCGTCCTGCGCGTCGTCCTCGCCCTCCTGATAGAGCGTGAGGAACCCGTCGAACTTGATCACGGTGCCGGTCGCGCGCAGGTCAAGCGTGCGCGCTCCGACCCTTGCGGCGATATCGACGGTGGTGCGCTCGAGTTCGGCCGACTCCATCTGGCTTGCCATCGCGCGCAGCCAGATCAGCTCGTAGAGCCTGGCCTGATCGGAATCGAGGAACTTGCGGACGTCCTGCGGGCGGCGCGATACGTCGGTCGGTCGCACAGCTTCGTGGGCTTCCTGCGCGCTTTTCTGCTTGTTCTGATAGTTGCGCGGCGTGTCCGGCACATACTGCCTGCCGTAATTCGACGCGATGTCGGCGCGGATCGCCGTGATCGCTTCCGGCGCCATGAACACGCCGTCGGTGCGCATATAAGTAATGAGTCCGACCGTCTCGCCGCCCAGTTCGATGCCCTCATACAGGCGCTGCGCCACGCGCATGGTGTGGGCGGGCGCGAAGCCGAGCTTGCGGCTCGCCTCCTGCTGCATGGTCGAGGTGGTGAACGGGGGAGGCGGGTTGCGCTTGCCGGGCTTCGCCTCAACCGAAGTGACGCCGAACTGCGCGGTCTCAAGATCGCGCTTGAAGGCTTGCGCCTCGTCGCCCGACCCAATGTCGAGGCGCTGGATCTTCCGGCCGTCAGCGCCGACAAGGCGGGCCTCGAAGGTGTCGTTGCGCGGTGTCGCAAGCGTCGCGACGAGCGACCAGTATTCGCGCGCGACGAACTTCTCGATTTCCAGTTCCCGGTCGGCCACGAGTCGAAGCGCGACCGATTGCACCCGGCCGGCCGAGCGGGCGCCCGGCAGCTTGCGCCAGAGCACAGGCGAGAGCGTGAAACCGACGAGATAATCGAGCGCGCGGCGCGCCAGATACGCATCGACCAGCGCGCCGTCGATCTCGCGCGGATTCTTCATCGCGTCGACGACCGCCTGCCTGGTGATGGCATTGAACACCACGCGCTCGATTTTCTGGCCCTTCAGCGCGTGTTTTTCCTTCAGCACTTCCAGCACGTGCCAGGAGATCGCCTCGCCCTCGCGGTCCGGATCGGTCGCGAGAATCAGCTTGTCGGCACCCTTGACCGCTCTGGCGATGTCGGCGAGGCGCTTGGCTGCCTTCGCGTCAACTTCCCAAATCATGTGGAAATCGTCGTCCGGGTTGACCGACCCGTTTTTGGCCGGCAGGTCGCGGACGTGCCCGAACGAGGCCAGTACTTCGTAGCCGGGCCCGAGATATTTGTTGATCGTCTTGGCCTTCGCGGGTGACTCAACAACAACGATGTTCATGAAATTCCTAGCGAATTTTGCTTTGTACGCGGACTGGCCAGGATACCGGCGGGCGCCCGAGTCGGCCGGAACATGGGTAATGAGGCCTCCCCTGTCAAATCAATGCCCGCCCGCAAGGTAAATCGTGGCGCCCGTGTCTGTGCGTAATCTTGCATACGATTACAACCTATGAGGGCGCCATTTCGCCAATCGCGCACTTATACATGTCCTGCCGTCGGACCTACGTATAACGACCGATGAGAGTACCGCGGGCCAAGTTTGATCCGGGATTGCAGCGTGGCGCACCCTAGACCGAGCACTGTTGGCAATCTGGCGATTTCGCAGGTCCCGTTGGGGGATCCCGAGACGGCGGCGACCTATGTGGCCGGCATAACCGCGGAACTCTCCAATCTGGTACGGCGGCATAGGCTCGACACGCTTGCCTATCTGCTCGACATGGTCCGGCTGGAAGCGGAAGAAACCGTCCAGCGCGCCGAACGCGCGCGAACCGGACTGCAAAGCAATTAAACGACATGAGCTTCTAGGCGAGCGCCACCAAACCGCCGCTCTGACGCTCGATCCGCCCCGCGAGCTCCAGCTCCAGAAGTACCGTCCGGACCACGGCGGGCGATGAACCCGACAGCCGGACCAAGTCGTCGAGACCGACCGGCGCGGGCCCGAGCAGCGCCACGATCCGGGTGCGTGCCTCTGTGTCGGGTTCCTGGCGTAGCGGGGATGGATCGTGACCATCCGGTTCGCGCGCCGCCATCCAGCCACCTTGACCGAGGATCGGTTCCACGACCGAGAGCACATCGGCCGCTTCCGTCACCAGCGTCGCGCCCTGCTTAAGCAATCCGTTGGTGCCCTCCGCGCGTGGATCGATCGGAGAGCCCGGCACCGCGAAGACCTCGCGGCCCTGTTCGAGTGCGAAGCGTGCGGTGATGAGCGAGCCGGAACGCTTCGCGGCCTCAACGATGACGACGCCGAGCGACAGGCCGGAGATCAGGCGATTGCGGCGCGGAAAGTCCTGCGCGCGCGGTTCCCACCCGAACGGCATTTCCGAAATCGCGGCGCCTTGCGCGAGGAGCGCATCGAGCAAGTCCGTGTGCTGCTCCGGATAGATCCGGTCGTGGCCGCCGGCCAGCACCGCAACGGTCCCCGTTGAAAGGCTTGCGCGATGGGCCGCGGCGTCGACACCGCGCGCAAGGCCGGACGCGATCGCGAAGCCCGCCTCGCCGAGTTCGCGCGCGAGGCGCTCGGCAAACTTCAGTCCCGCGGCGGACGCATTACGCGAGCCGACCATCGCGATCATCGGGCGCGACAGGACGCTAAGATTGCCGCGCACCGCCAGAAGCGGCGGCGCGTCATCGATTGCGGCGAGGCGGTGCGGATACGCGGTCTCGGTGGTCGCGACAAATTCCGCGCCCATCCTTCGGGCCGTCTCGATTTCGCGTTCGGCATTGGAGCGCGGATAGACGCGAATCGCGCGTGACGCGCCGCCGCGCCGCGCCAGCTCCGGCAGCGCGTCGAGAGCCGAGCGCGCGTCGCCATAGTGACGCAGCAACGACTTGAACGTGCGCGGGCCGACATTGTCGCTTCGGATCAGCCGCAACCAGTCGAGCTGCTGCTCGTCGCTGAGCACCTCAGGCCCCGCGCGGCGCGTCGGCCTTCTGGCCGATCTTGCCTTCGGTACCGCTGGCGAGCCGCGCGATGTTGCCGCGATGCATGATGAAGCT
The DNA here is from genome assembly GCA_034669145.1 of Hyphomicrobiales bacterium. Classification (GTDB taxonomy): domain Bacteria; phylum Pseudomonadota; class Alphaproteobacteria; order Rhizobiales; family Xanthobacteraceae; genus PALSA-894. The sequence continues at coordinate 26,477 of JAXDNY010000274.1, read as the reverse complement.
CGCGATCGCGAGCACGAGGAACGTCAGCGCTTCGGGTGGTGTGCCGAGGAAATATAGTATGACCGGCGCGGCAGTGGACGCGATGAGCGAGGCCACGGAGGAATAGCGGGTCGCGGCCGCAACCGCGATCCAGATCACGGCGGCCGCCAGCGCGGCCTTCCACGAGACGGCGAGCAAAACGCCAAGGCCCGTTGCCACGCCCTTGCCGCCCTTGAAGCCGAGCCAGACCGGAAAGAGGTGCCCGAAGAACGCGGCCGCTCCGGCCAGCAGTCCGATGTTGGGCCCGCCGAGCCACGCCATGACAAGCACCGCCACCGTGCCTTTCAGAATGTCGGCGATCACCGTGGCGGCCGCGAGCCCCTTGCGGCCGGTGCGCAGCACGTTGGTGGCGCCGATACTGCCGGAGCCGATGGCGCGGATGTCCTGCGTGCCGGCGAGCCGCGTGACAATGAGGCCGAACGGGATCGAGCCAAGCAGATAGCCGATCACGAGCGCCAGCATCGCGAGAAAGGAGCCAAAGACCGTCATCACGCTAGTGCCCCGAACCCGAAGTTCGCACACGTCGTGCGGCACGGGTGGTTGCGAACTTTGGGTTCAAAAGGGGCACTAGAATCATAGGTTTGCCAGTGTCCTTAAATTCCGAAGTTCGCATATTAGAGCGTGCCGCGAGGTTTTACGAACTTCGGAATTAGGACACTGGAGCGTATTCAAACACCGTGCGTCCGGCAACGATGGTGCGCAGCACGCGGCCCTGCAGCCGCGCCTCGTCGAACGGGGTATTCTTGCACTTCGATTTGAGTTCGGCAGGATCGAGCACCCATGGCGCGTCGATGTCGGCCACGATCACGTCCGCCGGGCTGCCGGCTTTGAGTGTGCCGGCTTGCAGGCCGAGCAGTTCGGCGGGGCGCGTCGACATCGCCTTGAGCAGGGTTATCAACTTCATCTCGCCGTTGTGGACGAGGCGCAGCCCCGCCGCCAGCATGGTTTCAAGCCCGATCGCGCCGGGCGCGGCCTCGGCGAATGGCAGCCGCTTGGTCTCGACGTCCTGCGGATTGTGATCGGACATGACCACGTCGAGCAGGCCCTCGCTCAGCGCCTGCACCAGCGCGGCGCGATCGTCCTCGGCGCGCAGCGGCGGCGACATCTTGAAGAAGGTGCGGTAGGGGCCGATGTCGATCTCGTTGAGCGTCAGATGATTGACCGAGGCCGCCGCCGTCACGGCAAAACCGGCCTCCTTGGCGCGCCGCAGCACGGCGAGCGACTCCTCGCAAGTGATCGAGGCCGCGTGGTAGCGCGCGCGGGAGAGCGCGACGAGGCGGATGTCGCGCTCCAGAATGACGGTTTCGGCAGCCTTCGGGATGCCAAACAGGCCGAGGCGTGCGGCAAACTCGCCCTCGTTCATGACGCCATCGCCGATCAAGTTCGGATCCTCGGTGTGATGCACGACCAGCGCATCGAAGTCTCCCGCGTAAGTGAGCGCGCGGCGCATCACCTGCGCATTCACAACGCTTTTCGCTCCATCCGTGAACGCCACCGCGCCCGCGGCCTTGAGTAGGCCGATCTCGGCGAGCTCGTTGCCTTCCAGTCCCTTGGTGAGCGCCGCCATCGGCTGCACGTGCACGATCGCGGTGTCGCGCGCGCGGCGCAGCACGAAATCGACGATTGCCGGATCGTCGATCACCGGATTGGTGTCGGGCTGGCACACGATGGTGGTGACGCCACCGGCGGCCGCGGCCTGGCTCGCGGAGGCGAGCGTCTCGCGATACTCGGCGCCGGGCTCGCCGATGAAGGCGCGCATGTCGACCAGGCCGGGCGCGACGAGCTTGCCCTCGCAATCGACAACCTCGGTGCCTTCCGGGACGCCGGCCGCATGGATGCCGCGCTTGGCCTCGCGGATCACGCCTTCGGCGATCAGCAGGTCGCCGGCGAAGTCCAGGTCGCGCGACGGATCGACGATCCGGGCGTTGGCGAGCAGGATCGGGCGGCGGTCTGACAACATTTATGCGTTCGGAAGATTTCGCGACAGCGCTTCGAGCACGGCCATGCGCACCGCGACGCCCATTTCGACCTGTTCGCGGATGAGCGATTGCGCGCCATCGGCGACCGCGGAGTCGATCTCGACGCCGCGGTTCATCGGGCCGGGGTGCATCACCAGCGCGTCGGGCTTGGCATAGCCGAGCTTCTTCTGGTCGAGGCCGTAATAGTGGAAGTACTCCTGCGTGGAGGGCACGAACGAGCCGTTCATGCGCTCGCGTTGCAGGCGCAGCATCATCACGATGTCGGCGCCCTTGAGCCCCTCGCGCATGTCGCGCGAAACCTCCACGCCGAAGCGCTCGATGCCGGGCGGCAGCAACGTCGAGGGCGCGACCACGCGCACGCGCGCGCCGAGCGTGTTGAGCAGGATGATGTTGGAGCGCGCGACGCGCGAATGCAGGATGTCGCCGCAGATCGTGACGGTCAGGCGCTCGATGCGGCCCTTGTTGCGGCGGATGGTGAGCGCATCGAGCAGCGCCTGGGTGGGATGCTCGTGCGCGCCGTCGCCGGCATTGACCACCGAGCCGTCGACCTTTTGCGCCAGCAGTTCGACCGCGCCAGAGGCGTGATGCCGCACCACCAGGATGTCCGGGTGCATGGCGTTGAGCGTCATCGCGGTGTCGACCAGGGTCTCGCCCTTCTTCACCGACGAGTTGCCGACCGCCATGTTCATGACGTCGGCGCCGAGCCTTTTTCCCGCGAGCTCGAACGAGGACTGGGTGCGGGTCGAGGCCTCGAAGAATAGGTTGATCAGCGTGCGCCCGCGCAGCGTGGTGCGCTTCTTCTCGATCTGGCGGTTGAGATCGACATATTCGTCGGCGAGATCGAGCAGGCCGTTAATCTCGTCCGGCGAAAGCCCCTCGATCCCCAGCAGGTGACGGCGGCTGAGGACGAACGAGGACTTCGTGGCGATGTTCATTAAAGCGACCCCTATAGGCGGAGTCGGTCGGGCGGGGCAAGGGCGGCCGGGCGGGGGTCCACAGGCCTTGCGGCGACATGGTAAAATACGTGCGCCGGGAGATCAGCCATGACGGTCCAGCCGCGCTTCGAGAGCCACGATATCCTCAACCAGTCGCCGCCCTACGAGGATGTCGATCTGTTCGCGAGCGACCGGGCTTTGCGCGACGCCGTCGAGGCCAATGGCGCCGGCAGCGAGGCTGCGGCGCTGTTGGAATTCGGCCGCCACTGGGGCACGGCCGCCATGTTCGATGCGGCGCGCCTCGCCAACGAAAATACGCCGAAGCTGAAGATTTTCGACACCAAGGGCTTCCGCCGCGACGTGATCGAGTTCCACCCGGCCTATCACGCGTTCATGGCAGAAAGCATGAAGGCCGGCCTGCATGCCTCGACCTGGACGCCTGACGGGCGGCGCGCGGGCGCGCCATCCGTGGTCGCGCGCGCGGCGCGGTATTTCATGGTGGCGCAGGTCGAGAACGGCCACATGTGCCCGATCACGATGACGCGCGCGTGCGTCGGCGCGCTCGCGGTCGAGCCTGCGGTGCTCGAAAAGCTGGCGGCCAAGATTACCGCGCGCACCTATGATCCGCGCTTCATCCCGTGGTGGGAGAAGGACTCCATCACGCTCGGCATGGGTATGACCGAGAAGCAGGGCGGCACCGATGTGCGCACCAACACCACGACCGCGATTGCCTCCGCCGACGGCTACACCATCACCGGGCACAAGTGGTTCATGTCGGCACCGATGTGCGATGCGTTCCTGGTGCTGGCGCAGGCGCCGGGCGGGCTGACCTGTTTCCTGATGCCGCGCTTCCGGCCCGATGGCTCGGTCAACGGGCTTCATTTCCAGCGCCTGAAGGACAAGCTCGGCAACCGCTCGAATGCGTCCTCCGAGGTCGAATTCGCGCAGGCCTTCGCGTGGCGCGTCGGCGAAGAGGGCCGCGGCGTGCGCACCATCATCGAGATGGTGCAGCTCACGCGTGTCGATTGCATCATCTCGTCGGCCGGCATGATGCGCATGGCGCTGGCGCAGGCGCTTCACCACGCGCGCCATCGCACCGTGTTTCAGAAGAAGCTCGCCGATCAGCCGATGATGCGCACGCTCATCGCCGACATGGCGCTGGAGGTCGAAGGCGCCACCGCGCTGACGATGCGGCTGTGCCGCTCGTTCGATCTTGCGGCCACGGATGCGAGGGAGGCGGCGCGCGCCCGCCTGCTCACCTCGGCGGTGAAGTACTGGATCTGCAAGGCCGCACCCGGCTTCATCTACGAGGCGATGGAGTGCCTTGGTGGCAACGGCTACGTCGAGGAGACGCCGCTCGCGCGGCTTTACCGCGAGGCGCCGGTCAACGCGATCTGGGAAGGCTCGGGCAATGTGATGTGCCTCGACGTGCTGCGCGCGCTCTCGCGGGAAGGCGAGGCGGCACGCGCGGTGCTCGCCGATCTGGTGCGCGCATGCGGCGATCTGCCGGGTGCAAAAGAAGCTGCGGGCTCCATCGCGAAAACGCTCGCTGCGCCCGATGGCGAGGCGAGGGCGCGCGCGGCGGTCGAGAAACTCGCCATGCTGGCGGCGGCGGCGGCGCTGACCGAGAGCGCGCCCGCCATGGCGGAGCCATTCGCCCGAACCCGGCTTGCCACCCCGCGCGGTGGAACTTTTGGAACTTCGGATTTGGCCGAATCGGACACCGCGGAACTGCTCAACAGGGCGTTGCCGCAATAAAATCAGGAACGTCCGGAGGGTCGGGCGCGTTGGTGTTTCATGGAAGGCCGTGCGAATGGCCCCAACCCCATGGAGCAGCACATGACCAAGTTTCGAAGCGCAGGATTGGCTCTGGCCGGCATTCTCGCAATCACAGCCGCCAGTGCAACGGATGCGTCGGCGCAGTGGCGCCGGCATGGTGGCTGGGGCCCGGCCGTCGGCATCGGCGCGGGCATCGCGGCGGGTGCCTTGATCGGCTCAGCGGTCGCCGCGCGTCCGTACGGTTACGGCGGCTACGGATACGGCGGCTACGGTTACTACGATGAACCGGTCTACGCAGCGCCCTACGCGTACGATAGCGGGCCGACCTACTACACCGCACCCGTGGCCGGACCGTACTACGGCAATTACGGCTACAATAGCTGGGGCTACAGCAGCAACCGCTGCCAGGAAGGCTACCGGCGCGTGGCGTGTACGCAGGGTGGCGGCTTCTAACGCAGTCGACAACTTTGCAGGAAGGGGCGGGCCGCAAGGCCCGCCCTTTTTGCGTCTACGACATCAGGCCAAGCACGCCCGCTTGGCGGCAACGCGCCGCTGATGGCGCAAATCCTTACCGTGCAGACGGCGGCGGTTACGGCGCCGCGGATGGAGAAAGCCGCGCCAGCCGGTCGAGCGCGCCCTGGAGAATGAAGGCCGCCGCGTGCTGGTCGATCACTTCGGCGCGCCGCGCGCGGCTCATGTCGGCTTCGATCAGCCCGCGCTCGACCGCCGCGGTCGAGAGCCGCTCGTCCCACAGCCCGATCGGCAGATCCGTCAGCTTGGCAAAATTGCGCGCGAAGGCGCGGGTCGCTTGCGCGCGCGGCCCTTCGGAGCCGTCCATGTTGATCGGCAGGCCGAGCACGAAACCCGCCGCTCGGCGTTCCGCCGCCAGCGCGAGCACCACGGCAGCGTCAGCCTTGAAGGCTTTGCGCGTCACGGTCGTGACGCCGGTCGCGAGCCGCCGGTCCGGATCGCTTGCCGCGACCCCGATGGTTTTGGTGCCGAGATCGAGGCCGATCAGCGCGCCGCGCGCGCCGAGCAGCGGAGCGATCTCGATCAGCGGCAGCACCGGCATGTGGGACTGGCTAGCACATTGATCCGGGCGATGCCGCGACTATCCTAGGGCCACATCCAAGAACACAAAAGGATCAAAACCCATGCAGATCACCTGGTATGGCCATTCGGCGTTCCGGCTCGATTTCGGCGGCAACGCGGTGCTGATCGACCCGTTCTTCACCGGCAACCCGGCCTTCGTGTCCGACCCGAGGGAGGCGATGCGGGGCGTGAAGCACATCGTGCTCACGCACGGCCACGCCGACCATGTGGGCGACGCGCTCGACATCGCGCAACAGAACGAAGCCACCGTCACGACCAACTACGATCTCTGCATGTGGCTCGGGGCCAAGGGTTTGCAGAAAATGAACCCGATGAACACCGGTGGCACGACCGACCTCGGGGCGTTCAGCGTCACGATGGTGCGCGCCGATCATTCCTCCGGCGACATCAAGGACGGCATGCCGGTCTATCTCGGCAATCCGTGCGGCGTGATCGTCAAGGCGAAGGGCGAGCCGACGGTCTGGCACATGGGCGACACCGACATCTTCTCCGACATGGCGCTGCTCGCCGAGATCCATCAGCCGAAAGTCGCGATGGTGCCGATCGGCGACCGGTTCACCATGAGCCCGGTGACGGCCGCGCTGGCGGTCAAACGCTTCCTGAAACTCGATGCCGTGATCCCGTGCCATTACGGCTCGTTCCCGATCATCGAGCCGAACGCCGACAAATTCGTCGCGGAAATGAAGGGTCACGCCACCAAGGTCATCGTTCCCGAGAAGGGAAAGCCGTTTTCGGTGTGAACAGGTGGCGCGGCGATTAAGGTTTACAAAGGATAAACGTCGCGCGATCTGACGGCTTCCCGTAACCATAGGCTGCTCTTCATCAGAGGCAGTGTCATGGGGCGCGACCGGGACGATGCCGGACAACTGGAATGGGTGAACGCGTGGGCGCAGTCCATGACGGCGAACACGGCTGTCGAGGCGACTAAGCCGGTCAGCGCGGAGCCCGTGAAAGCCGCAGAGACGGCAATGATTCCGGAGCCCGCGATCGTGCCCGTTGCGCATACGCTCTCCGACAGTCAGCTCATGCGTGACATCGCCGAGATCGAGCGGGCGCGCGATGCGCTCGCCGCGGTGCCGGTCGGGGGCTTCTTTGCGAGACAGCGCACGCGGGCGCTGACACTGGTGCCCTCGCGCACGGCGGATTCCGTTCCGATCGTGGTCGGCGGCGTGATGGCGCTGGTGATGCTCACGGTGTTCGGCGCCGCCGCCGCGATGACGAAGTTCGCGCGGTAGAGTTTTCGTTACGCCTTCGAGAATCGCACCCGAGTTCCAAACGGATCGCGTGCCTCCGAGCCGTGTGGCGAATCCGTGACCGCAACGTCCGCATCCTTCAACCGCTTCACAACGCCGTCGCGTTCCGCCGCATCCGCGGCCTCAATCGTGAACCACGACAGCCCGGCGCGATCGCCGTCGCGCTGTCCGGCGCCGGCCGAATGCCAGACATTGCTGCCGACGTGATGATGGTAGCGCCCCGACGACATGAACAGCGCGCCGCCGCGGCCCGCGGTCGGATTGAGGCCGACGATGTCGGAGTAGAATTGCTGCGTGGGCACGAGGTCGCCGACGCGCAGATGAATGTGCCCGACGCGCAGGCCGCCGGGCGCGCCCGCATATGCGGTGTTGCCGGCATCGGCCGCGAGAGTGTCGAGATTGAGCCGGTCGGTCGCCATCTGGATGCGGTCGCCGCTCCAGCGCCACTCCTCGGGGAGGCGATCGCGATAGACTTCGATGCCGTTGCCTTCCGGATCGTCCAGATAAATCGCCTCGCTCACGAGATGATCGGAGGCGCCGGTCAACGGCACGCGGTTCTGCGCCGCATGCACCAGCCAGCGCGCGAGATCGCCGCGCGTCGGCTGCAGGAACGCCGTGTGATAAAGGCCGGCGGTGCGCGGATCGTCCGGCGTGGCGCTCGGGGCGGCTTCCAGTTCGAGCAGCGTCACGCCGCCCGCGCCGAGCCGCGCCGTCTTGCTGTCGCGGTCGATGACGTCGAGGCCGATCGCTTGGCGGTAGTAATCGGTGAGGCGCGGGAGATCGCGCGCCTTGAGGCCGACCGCGCCGATGCGCAGCGGCGTGCGGTTCGCGAATGTCACGGTGGAGGAGGGGTTGGGGGCGTCCATGGGGTGCTCGCTTGTGTCCTCGTTATATTGGACCTCCCGGAGGCTGGAACAACCCGCCACGTGCGGCGGGGGCGCAAGGAGCGTCGTGCGGTGGCGCAAACGGCTCAGCGCGGGATGAAATAGTCGAGCGGCCCGCCATTTGTTTCACCGTCGAACATCACCACAATGCGCAGGAATTCCGGGTCTTCCTGGACCACCAGCAGGGCTTCCGGGTTCTTGTTGACGGGCTGCACCAACGACGCGACCGTTCGCAACTGATCCGTCGCCGGGTTCCAGTGAAACAGCGTCGCGGGGCCCGGCAGGCCCTGGCTGCGCCCGCCGAGCACCAAAATGCCGTCCGACACCGCGGCGAGATCGCGAATGCCGGTATCGGGACCGAGCGCGAGCGCGTGCACAGCCGGATTGAGCGGCCCAGCCGTTGTGAACAGCGTCGCGGCCGGCGTGCTCGCGATGAAGGCCTTGCCGGCGATCGTCGGCGCACGAAAGCCGAGATGCAGCACGTTGTCCTTCACGGCGATGCCTTCGATGCGCGCGTTGGCGCGATCGATGCGCGCTCCGGAGATCTGCGGGATCGGGATTCCCGCGGCGAGCGCATCGCGAACGCGCTGCGTGGTCTGGATCGATGTGGCCGTCGGCGGCCGTCCGGCCGCATCCGGCTGGAAGCGCAGCACGATGAACGAGGTGTCGACCTGCACCGGCGGATCGGTCTTGGCGGCCGAGGTTACCACGTAGAAGAAGCGATCGTCATGCGCGGCGCCCTCGGCGTTCGGTATGTTGGCAAGACCGGGAGGCGGGTCCGTGGTGAAACCGACGAGCGCGCCCGGGTGGATCGCGGTGCCGGATACCGAAAAGATCTGCGCGAACTTCGCCGTATCGTTGACGACGAGGCAGGGGCTCGAGGGCGGCGTCCTCATGCAGGTGACGCCGCTGACATTGTTGCGGCCTTCGGTCGCCGAGCCGAACGAGGGCTGCACGGTCCAGGTGACGTCCAGCGCCGGGATGATTTCGGGCTGCGCCGCGGCCGGCGCCGCGGACAGCATCGCGCCGAGCGCAATCAGGAGCGGCAGGATGTTTTGCAAACCGGATCGCAATTGCGGCATGGCGTGTTCCCTCCTGATCAACTCCGGGATGAATTTGTGACAGGTTCGTGGGAACGTGGGAAGCAGCCGCCTTCGCCCGACGAACAGCCAACGCTCCGCCGCCCGCTTGGATGGGGGCGGGTACCCCTTGTCTCTTTTCCACTCCCCGAAAAAAAGAGGGGAGCAGAGCGCCGACAGGCGCTGGTGCGGAAGCGCCGCACCCGATGACCCGCCTCGCGGTCGGGTCGATCTCCGAGAACGCTCGGAGATCACCGGCCAGTGACGTAGGCCGGCGCGCCTCTCGGCGCTCAGCTGCGGCTCTCGCTATCGCCTCTCGGCAATAACTCAGCTTCGGTCCGCGCTTGCGTGTCCCGATGTCACTCGGGCCGTCAGCGAGCTCCTCGCACAGGGATCGTAGTGTCCCCAGGGCGGGTCCCGAAGCCGCCCGGGTGCCCGGCTGACGAGGCCGGACGCGCAGGCGCCGCACAAGCGGACCACTTGGTCCGCCCCGGAAGGCTCGGCCTGATCTCCGGCCGCGCATCCCGCTTGCTCCATCATCCGAACGTCACCGGTTGACGCCCCTCAGTGAGCAAGGCGGACCGATGATAGTTATATCAGTTCATATGTCAACCTCTATGTTCCTAGTTACTAGGAATATATTGGTGTACGCGGTACCATGGCGGCCGATTAATCTGCAAGCGCGGGCGCCGCACCTATATTTCAAGCAACCGGCGGACTCACGAGGAACTCGATGCATACCCATTCGCTCGCGTTGTGGCAGCACACGCACAATTATCTGGGCGAGAAGCACGACCGCCACGAGCGGCGCACGTGGTTCGTCGTCATTCTCACCGCCGCCATGATGGTGGCCGAGATCGTTGGCGGGCATGTCTATGGCTCGATGGCGCTCGTCGCCGACGGCTGGCACATGGCAACGCATGCGGGCGCGCTCGGCATCGCGGCGTTGGCCTATCGTTTCGCGCGCCGCCACGCGCACGATGCGCGCTTCACGTTCGGGACCGGCAAGCTCGGCGAACTCGCGGCCTTCGCCAGCGCGGTCATCCTGCTCACCGTCGCGCTGATCATCGCCTATGAATCGGCGCAGCGGCTGGTTGCGCCGGTCGCGATCGATTTCGACCAGGCGACCTTCATCGCGGCGATCGGACTCGCGGTGAACCTCGTCAGCGCGTGGTTGCTGTATGACCAGGACCATCATGGGCGCGGGCACCACGCGCATGATCATGATGCGCATGACGATCATCACCATAAGCACAGTCATCACGGCCATGCCGACCACAATATCCGCGCGGCCTACCTGCATGTGCTCGCCGATGCGATGACGTCGGTGCTGGCGATCGTCGCGCTGGGGGCAGGGCGGCTGTATGGATGGTCATTCCTCGATCCTGTGATGGGCATCGTCGGCGCGCTGGTCATCACGAGCTGGTCGATCGGCCTGCTGCGCTCGGCCGGCGCCGTGCTGGTGGACGCCGTGCCGGATCGCCACCTTGCCGCGACGGTGCGCGAGCGGCTGGAGGTGAACGGCGATCGCCTCTGCGATCTCCATCTGTGGCGCGTCGGCCCCGGCCATACGGCTGTGATCGCCGCGATCGTCTCCGACGATCCGCAGGCACCGGGCGCCTACAAGCAGCGGCTTTGCGGCGTGTCGGGGCTCTCGCACGTCACCGTGGAGGTACACCGCTGCGAGGACGCCCGGGTTTGAGCGTTGCGGCGCCGAATGGCTCTCTGCTAAGACGGCCGCCAACGTTTCGAGGTCCGAATGTCCGTTGACACCGCCACCGTCCGCCGCATCGCGCATCTCGCGCGCATCGCGGTCAAGGACGACGAGGTCGAGCACCTGAAGGGTGAGCTCAACGCCATGCTGGCGTTCGTCGAGCAGTTGCAGGAGGTGAACGTCGAGGGCGTCGAGCCGATGACGTCGGTGACGCCGATGGCGATGAAGAAGCGCGAGGACGTGGTGACCGACGGCGGCATCGCGGACGACGTCGTGAAGAACGCACCGGCGACTGAGGATCATTTTTTTCTGGTGCCGAAGGTGGTGGAATGAGAACCGGTCGTCATCCCGGCCGAGCCTCAAGCGCGTTTACGCGCGTCTGCGACGCGCTATGGCGAGAGCCGGGATCCATAACCACCGCGCTCCCGATACTGTACTCATCGTGGTTATGGGTCCCGGATAGCCGCTGCGCGGCTTCCGGGACGACAGGAGAGTTCTGATGTGCTGGGCATGCCAGCAGGCCGATCAGGAGCGCATCTGGGCGCTGGTGGACATCATCTCCACCGGGCAGATGCCGGCCGGGCATACGGCGGAGGACCTGCGCGCGATGGGTCTGCCGCAGCCGGGTGAGCTTTATCGCGAGGAGCAGCCTGACGGCACGATCCTGATCCGGCAGGTGGCGCCGTCCGAACTCAAGAAGCCTGAGCCGAAGAACAATTTCGTCTGCGACGCTCCCGAATGACCGATCTCACATCGCTCACGCTCGCCGAAGCCCGCGACCGTCTGCGCAAGAAGGACATCACCGCCACGGAGCTGACCGACGCGCATATCGGCGCGGTCGAGGCGGCGCGCGCGCTCAATGCGTTCGTGAAGGAAACGCCGGAGCATGCGCGCGACATGGCGCGCGCGTCCGATGCGCGATTGCAGAAAGGCGAGGGCGGGCCGCTCGAAGGCATTCCGCTCGGCATCAAGGACCTGTTCTGCACCAGGGATATGCGCACGACCGCGTGCTCGCGCATCCTCGATGAATTCACGCCGACCTACGAGTCGACCGTCACGGCGAACCTGTGGCGCGACGGCGCCGTGATGCTGGGCAAGCTCAACAACGACGAGTTCGCGATGGGCTCGTCGAACGAGACCTCGTGCTTCGGGCCGGTCGTGAACCCGTGGCGACGGCGCGGCTCGAATGTCGGCGCGGCATCAGGCGGCAGAATCGAAGGCGCGTTTCTGGTGCCGGGAGGCTCGTCGGGCGGATCGGCCGCGGCGGTGGCGGCGGGGCTCTGCCTCGGCGCAACCGCCACGGATACGGGCGGGTCCATTCGGCAGCCCGCCGCCTTCACCGGCACGGTCGGCTTGAAGCCGACCTATGGGCGCTGTTCGCGCTGGGGCATCGTGGCGTTTGCGTCCTCGCTCGATCAGGCCGGTCCGATCGCTCGCACGGTGCGCGACACCGCGATGCTGATGCGCTCGATGGCCGGGCACGATCCGAAGGATACGACGTCGGTCGATCTGCCAGTGCCGGACTACGAGGCCGCGCTTGCGCGTCCCGTGAAGGGCATGCGCATCGGCATCCCGAAGGAATATCGCCTCGACGGCATGCCGGGCGAGATCGAGACGCTGTGGAGCCAGGGGATCGCGTGGCTGAAGGATGCGGGCGCCGAGATGGTGGACGTCTCGCTGCCGCATACGAAATACGCGTTGCCGGCTTACTACATCGTGGCGCCGGCCGAGGCTTCGTCGAACCTCGCGCGCTATGACGGCGTGCGCTACGGGCTGCGCGTGCCGGGACGCAACGTCATCGGCATGTATGAGGGCACCCGCGCGGAAGGGTTCGGCGCGGAAGTGCGCCGCCGCGTGATGATCGGCACCTATGTGCTCTCCGCCGGCTATTACGACGCGTATTACATCCGCGCACAGAAGGTGCGGACGCTGATCAAGCGCGACTTCGAGGATTGCTTCAATGCCGGGATCGACGCGATGCTCACGCCCGCGACGCCGTCGGCCGCATTCGCGATCGGCGAGAAGGGTGCCGATCCGGTCGAGATGTATTTGAACGACGTGTTCACCGTGACGGTGAACATGGCCGGGCTGCCGGGCATCGCGGTTCCGGCGGGACTCGACGCGCAAGGTTTGCCGCTCGGGCTGCAACTGATCGGCAAGCCGTTCGACGAGGAGACGCTGTTCGCGCTCGGCCAGAAGATCGAGGACGCGGCGGGGAGCTTTTCGCCGGAGAGGTGGTGGTAGCTTCTCCTCATGGTGAGGAGCGCCCGCAGGGCGCGTCTCGAACCATGGCAAGAGGCTCACTTGTTGCCATCCTTCGAGACGCTCGCTGCGCTCGCTCCTCAGGATGAGGATTTCAGCATGACCCTCGCCGAATTCACAACATCGATCGCCAAGGCAGCGTCGCCGCGCGATCTTGTGCCGCCCGTGGAAGCGCTGTGGTGGGCGGCGAAGGGCGAGTGGGACAGGGCGCACAAGATCGTCATGAATGACGACTCGCGCGAGGCCGCGTGGGTGCACGCCTATCTGCATCGCGTGGAAGGCGATCTGCCGAACGCGGGCTATTGGTACCGCGCCGCCGGCAAACCGGTGTGCTCGGACGCGCTCGAAACGGAATGGAGCGCGATCACGGCGGCGTTGCTGGTTTGAACGGTGCCGCCAACCACGCTCTTGCGTTGTTATGCCGCGGAACTTCTGCCAAGATTGCAGGTGTTCAACTTGCACAGGAATTCGCGGGGCCTTGGTCGCCGCTGTGCTGTGGACAGAACGACTTTCACGTGGTGCCGCCGTGAATTTCGGAATTGACTGAGGAGTACAACGATACCGGGAGGTTTCGGTGGCCGACCCCGCGACGAGAGCGTCCGTGAATGCGCTCTATGAGGCCTACCGCAAGGGCGACGCCGAGCGGGTATCGGCGCTGATCCACGACGATATCGACTGGATGATCCATGGGCCCGTGCAGGTGTTTCCTTTCGAGGGCCCGCGGCGCGGCAAGGCTGCGGTCCTCGACGTTCTCGCCACGATCGGCAACGCCTATGCGCTCGAGAGCCACACCCCCGAGATTGTGATCGTCGAAGGGGACCGCGCGGCGGTGCTCGCCAATGTGGCCTTCGTGCAGCGCGCCACGAATCGCACCTTGCGTATGCGGCTCGTGAATTTCCTGCGGTTTCGCGATGGGAAGCTGATCGAGTTCCGCGAATTCAGCGACACGTTCGATGCGGTCGAGCAGGCGCTGGGGACCTGGTTGCAGGTCCCACCGGCCGCCTAGCTATTTGGGCGGATTGGCCGGCGTCGTCACCGGCGGCAGGTCGGCATCGCTCTTGATGCCCTTTTTGCCGCCGAGTTCGCCGCCGGTCAGGATGAAAATCGCCGCGGCGGCGACGACCACGCCGCCGAGCACCAGGCCGAACATCCCGCTTTTTCCATGATTGTCAGCCATTGCGTGCTCCGCTAATCCGGAACAACGATTGACGCGGCGCAGCGTTCCGGCGGACTCCGGCGGAACACGTGAGATTTGACGGCGAAACGATGGAAACCGCAACGGCGAAGCTGATTCAGGGCTACGAAGTCGTGATCGGCCTGGAGGTCCATGCGCAGGTCACCTCCAAGGCGAAACTGTTCTCCGGCGCCTCGACCGAGTTCGGCGGTGCGCCGAACGATCACGTCTCTCTGGTCGATGCCGCGATGCCCGGCATGCTGCCGGTGATCAACGCCGAATGCGTGCGGCAGGCGGTGCGCACCGGGCTTGGCCTGAAGGCGCGGATCAATCTGAAATCGGTGTTCGACCGGAAGAACTATTTCTATCCCGATCTGCCGCAAGGCTACCAGATCAGCCAGTACAAGTCGCCGATCGTCGGCGAGGGCGAGGTGATCGTCGATGTTCCCGACGGCGAGAGCGTCACGGTCGGCATCGAGCGGCTGCATCTCGAACAGGACGCCGGCAAGCTCCTGCACGACCGGCACCCGGCGTACTCCTATGTCGACCTCAACCGCTCGGGCGTCGCCTTGATGGAGATCGTGTCGAAGCCCGACATCCGCTCGTCCGAGCAGGCCAAGGCCTATGTGACGAAGCTGCGCTCGATCTTGCGCTATCTCGGCACCTGCGACGGCGACATGGAGAAGGGGAGCTTGCGCGCCGACGTGAACGTCTCGGTGCGCAAGCCCGGCGCGCCGCTCGGCACGCGCTGCGAGATCAAGAACATGAACTCGATCAGCTTTATCGGCGACGCCATCGAGCACGAGGCGCGGCGCCAGATCGCCATCATCGAGGATGGCGGCACGATCGACCAGGAAACGCGGCTCTACGACCCGAACAAGCGCGAGACGCGCTCGATGCGCTCCAAGGAGGAGGCGCACGATTACCGCTATTTCCCCGATCCGGATCTGTTGCCGCTGGAGCTGACGCAGGACGACGTCGATGCGCTGAAGGCGCATTTGCCGGAGCTGCCGGATGAGAAGAAGGCGCGGTTCATCGCGGAGGGACTGTCCGGCTATGACGCGGGCGTTCTGGTCGCCGAGCGGGTCACGGCGGATTTCTTCGAGGCGGTGGCGAAGGGCCGCGACGCCAAGCTTGCGGCCAACTGGGTGATCAACGAGCTCGCCGGCCGCCTCAACAAGGAAGGCAGAGACATCGAGGAGTCGCCGGTCTCGGCCGCGCAGCTCGGCGCGATCCTCGACCTGATCGGGGAGGGGGTCATCTCCGGCAAGATCGCCAAGGACCTGTTCGAGATCGTTTGGTCCGAAGGCGGCGACCCGCGCGCGATCGTGGAAGGGCGCGGCATGAAGCAGGTCACCGACACCGGCGCCATCGAGACAATGATCGACGAGATCATCGCGGCAAATCCCGACAAGGTCGCGCAGGCGAAGGCGAAACCGCAGCTTGCCGGCTGGTTCGTCGGGCAGGTGATGAAGGCCTCGGGCGGCAAGGCGAACCCGCAGGCGGTCAACGACCTGCTCAAGGCCAAGCTCGGGCTGTGACTCAGCCGCGGCGCAGCGCGGGTTGACCGGCCGTTTCCGTTCGGGGACAAGCGTTTCATGCAGCAGCCCACCTACAATCCGCAAGTTTTCAGCGTGAACGACATCGCGCAGGCGATGGCGATCATCATGACGCCGGAGGGCGCGACCACGGCAGAGCGTTGGGAGAAGGAGACGCCGTATCTCGCGGACCTGATCGCGGAGCAATTCGACATCACGGCGGACTCGCTCCTGCTCGATTACGGCTGCGGCATCGGGCGGATGTCCCATGAGCTGATCAAGCGACACAACTGCCGCATTGTCGGTATCGACATCAGCCCGAGCATGCGCGCTTTGTCGGTGATCTACACCCGTACGGATCGATTCATGTCGTGCTCGCACGAGATGCTCGAGGGGCTCATTGCGCGCGGCCTGAGGTTCGACACGGTGCTCTCGATCTGGGTGCTGCAGCACTGCGCGGCGCCGGCACACGACATCGCGCTCATCCGTGCGGCGCTCAAGCCCGGCGGAAACCTGTTTGCCGTCAACGGCAATGTGCGCTCGATCCCGACCGTCGAGATGGGCTGGGTGAACGACGGCCTCGACATCAAGTCGATGCTTTCGGCCGAGTTCGAGCCAGTGAGGGACGGCCGGCTGGCGCGCGAAAGGACGACCGACATCATCGCCGACGGAACCTTCTGGGCGACATACCGCCAGCGCGACTGAAGGCCAAATGACTGACTGGTTCCCACGCTCCCCAGCGCCACATGCCGCGGAGGAGTTCTTCGGTTCGGCGGTGAAGCTGCATCAACAGGGACGTCTTCCCGAGGCTGAAGCCGCTTACCGCAAGCTCCTGGCGGTCGATCCGCTCCACGCCGGCGGACTTCACTATCTCGGCCTTCTGTTGCTGCAGCTAAGCCGCGCCGAGGCTGCGGCGGATCTCATCGGACGCTCGCTGGCGCTAAACGAGCGTAATCCCCAAGGGCATTATCATCTCGGCCTCGCCATGGCTCAGCTTGGGCGATTTGCCGACGTCGTCCTGCACAACGAGCGCGCCATCGCATTGCAGCCGGATTTTGCCGAGGCTCACCTTAACCTGGGAAACGGCCTCAAGGCTCTTGGCCGTCTGGCGGACGCGCAGGCAGCTTATGAGCGGCTGATCGAACTGGCGCCAAATCTGGCGGAGGCCCATTTCAATCTCGCCAATGTGCACCTCGCGCGCGGCCGTCCCGACCAAGCCATCACCGTCTACGAGCGGACGCTGTCCCTGCGTCCTGCCTATCCGGAGGCGCTCAACAACCTCGCAGGAACGCTGCTCGCGCGCGGCCGCATCGAGCCTGCGCTGCAACGTTATCGTCAGGCTCTCGACCTGCGCCCGGATTTCAGTGAAGCGATGGTCGGTTCGGCGCTCGCCCTTCTCATGCGGGACGATGCTTTCGCCGCGATGACGCTGCTGTGCAAGGCGCTCACGATCCGGCCGACGCGGGAAGCGAAAGACTTGTTCGTCGCCTGCGCACGCGGGCTGAACAGGTGCCCGAACGTTCCGCAATTGCGCGATCTGCTGGGTGCGGCGTTGACCGAGCCGTGGAGCCGTCCGAGCCTCTTTGCCCCCTTTGCGGCGGCGTTCCTGAAGGACAAGGGAGCGGTTGCCGATGCGCTCGCGGACATGCCGCAGCGCGGTCGTGCGCTCGCGCCGCAGGAATTGCGGGCGCTTGCGACTGACGCGTTGCTTGGGGCGCTGCTCGAAAATGCGCCCGTGGCCGATGTGCAACTTGAGGCGCTTCTCGTGGCCGCCCGGCGGGGTATTCTGGCTCTTTGCCAGCAGGCTCCGTCCGGGCCGGAGGCGGATACGTTACTGCCCTTCGCATGCAGTCTCGCGCGCCAATGCTTCATCAATGAATACGTGTTCGATCTGGACACCGCGGAGGAGGCGGACGTAGGCAAGCTGCGCCAACGGTTCGCGGACATTTCTGTTGCCGGCGTCACACCGCCCGCGTTGCTTGTCGCAACGATCGCTTGTTACGGCCCGCTCAATCTCCAGCCTGGGCATGACCGCCTGCTGGATCGGCCGTCGAGTACGGCGCTGGAGGCGGTCATTGCACAGCAGGTCCGCGAACCTGCGCGCGAGCGCGTCATGGCGGCCGCCGTCCCGCAACTCACCTCGATCGATGACACGACATCGCTCGCGGTGCGGCAACAATATGAAGAAAACCCGTTTCCGCGCTGGATCAAGACGACACCGCCCGGCCAGCCGATATCCTTCGACGCTTACCTGCGCTCGATGCTGCCATCGGCCCGGCTCACTCCGGTCGATCGAGCACCGCTGGACGTGCTTATCGCGGGCTGCGGCACGGGGCAGCAACCAGTAGAGTTTGCCGCGCGGGTATCGTCAGCGCGCATCCTTGCCGTCGATCTGAGCCGCGCAAGTCTCGGCTACGCCGCGCGAAAGACGGCTGAACTCGGGCTCCGGAACATCGACTACGGGCAGGCCGACATCCTGCGGCTCGGTGAACTCGACCGTCAGTTCGATGTGATCCAGGCGAGCGGTGTGCTGCACCATATGGCGGAACCGTTCGGCGCGTGGAGCCGGCTGCTCGATCTGCTCCGCCCCGGCGGGCTCATGCTGCTCGGGTTCTACAGCGAACTTGCCCGCACCGAGGTAACGGCGTG
Source organism: Hyphomicrobiales bacterium (assembly GCA_034669145.1). Taxonomy (GTDB): domain Bacteria; phylum Pseudomonadota; class Alphaproteobacteria; order Rhizobiales; family Xanthobacteraceae; genus PALSA-894. The sequence goes on along the minus strand of JAXDNY010000274.1, from coordinate 8,079 downwards.
CCGTGCGTTCATCGCAGAGCATGGTTTCACGTCCGATGCGGCAGGGATTCGCCGCGCCCGCGCCGCTATCGTGGCGCTGCCGGAAGACGCCCCGATGCGAATGAACCTGGGGTTTCCTGACTTTTTCAGCATGAGCGAATGCCGCGATCTCTTGTTTCACGTCTCGGAGCAGTGTCTCACCATTCCAAAGATCGCTCGTTTCATCCGCGAGACCGGGCTCGAATTCCTGGGATTTCAGCTTTCCCGTGCCACCGCCGGGCAATATGCGGCGGCCAATCCCGATGACCTGACGATGACGGACCTCGACCATTGGCATGCGTTCGAGCAGGCGCGCCCGCATACGTTTCTCGGCATGTATCAATTCTGGATCAGGAAGGGAGGGGCAGGCACGCAGCCTGTCACCTGACCGCGTTGGGCGAAACGCGCGCCTTGCAGCTGCCGTCGGCCCCGGTAGCCGCGCGCCGCGCCTGGTGACTGGCGAAAGTGAGGGCGCCCCCGGCTTGTCGCGAATGGGTCGTGCCGCCCTCGCAATCATGAAAAAACCCCCGGCCGTGAGGCCGGGGGCTGTAGCTGATCCAGCAATGATCAGGCGATCATGGCCAGAAGTTACGCTGCAGGCGCAGGATCGAGGCCCACACGTTCTCGCTCGACGGGAAGTACACGCCGGCCGGACGGCCGCCGCTGCCCGCGAAGTTAAGCACGACCTGGTTCGGGTCGAACTTGGTCTCGACGCGGGTGTACATCACTTCCAGGCCGATATCGAACTGCGGCGCCGGGTTCCAGATGGTACGCGTGCCGACGGCCCAGACGTTGAAGTCCGGATCGCAGCCCGGCACCGCCGCCGCGCCCGTGAGGGGCGTGTTCGGAGCAAGACGATTGCGGACCGGGCTCTGCGGTGAGGAGCAGAACAGCGTGGTCGCCGTGGCGTTGAAGTCCGCGGCCGTGTAGCTGCCGAAGACCGACGTACGCAGAGCCGGCGTCCAATAGTGCTCGAGCGCACCGTTGATCGACCAGAACCGCGTCAGCTGCTGGCCGGTCGCGCCGTTCGTCGACACCAAGGTGCCGAAGATCGAGTCGATCGCCCAAGCCGCCGCCACGTTCGCGCCGTTGAAGCGACCGTACGTGTTGGTCGTGCCGACGCTGTTCGACCAGCCAACATAGCTGCCGTTGCCTTCGGACACGGTGCCTTCGACGTAGAACTTGTCGCCCTTCGCCCACGGCAGGTTGATCACGATACCTGCCATCGCCGCCCAGCCCCAAGCATCGTTCGGAGCAATGAAGCGACTGTCGACGCCGAGAACGTTGGCGCCAGCGCCGGTCGTGTTGTTGCCGTAGTAGCCGGCGCGAACCTGGTGCAGAGCACCCGCGACCTGCGCGGAGCCCCAAGCCTGGTCGACACGGAGCGAACCGACGATGTCGGGAACGCCCTGCGCCGCATAGTCGCCGGCGTTGAGCGCCGTGACGTTATACGAGTCCTGCAACGAATTCGGTCCCGGCAAGTTCGAGATCACGAGCGCGTTGGTCGCATCGTTGCTGGCATCCCACACCGCGCCACGACGGCTGGTCTGGTCTTCGATCGACAGGGTGGCGGTGAAGCCATTGCCGAACGTCGCCGTGTAAGCGGCGAGCAGCACGCCGGCAGCGCCGGTGGCCGAGGCAGCGCCCATGTAGGAGATGCCGTAGCTGAACGCGCCGCCGAAGAAGTCGAAGTAGGACTGCGACTTGCCGAAGGTGAATCCAGCGAACTGGATGAATGCACGCTCGGTGTAGATACGGCCCTGGGTCGACTCACCCGTCGTGGTCTGGAAGCCGGCGCGGGTGTAAGCGCGCAGGGTGCCATACTCAGTCTGGGTGCGAACGTCGAGCGAGGTCACCCAGCGCGCGCGCATGTTGACTTCGTTCGAGTCGATGCGGTTGTTCCGGCCCGGTGCGCCGAAGCTGTAAGCCGTTTCGGAGTTGCCGGTCTGGAAACCGTATTCGGCGCGGACCCATCCGCCGATCTTGATGCAGGAATCGGTTCCGGGAATGTAGAAGAACCCGGCGCCGTAGATGCTACAAACCTTCACGTATTCGACCGGTTTGGCCTTAACGGGAAGATCGGCAGCCTGTGCTCCCGCTACCGCAACGAGACCCGCCGCGGAACCGAGGAGAAGGCTTTTCACCATCTTCATCGTGACCTCCAAGTTTGTTTAGTCGTGGGAGGGTTCCGCTCGTCGGATGCCGAAGCATCCTGGAAGGTCCCCAATCAGTTCCCCGCGAAACCACCCGGTTTTTCCGTTTCTCACCTTGCGGCTCGATCCAGTTGACCCGGACGGGGCGACCTGGGGATGCCCCCCTCCGTCGCGTGTTCAACCTTAGCCACGAGAGTTGCACACACAACGAAAAAACCGCCGAATCACAGGGCTCGAAGCGCGTTTTCAGGCATGTGTTGCACAAATGGCACTCGCCGAACGGGGTGGCGAGACGAACCAAAACGTGTCGCTCAGCGAACACGAAACTGTCTTTCAAATCAAGATATTATCAGAATCCTTTGAAGCCGCGGGAAGCATGGCCGGACGTCCCTTATCAACCGTGTCTCCGAGCTACGCGCCCTTTCGGTGGGCCAATCGGTGCGCGCGCCGGAACTTGCTCTTGGGGCTGTTCGCGTTGGCCGATTCGATTCCAAAAAAACTACCCTGCGCGACGCCACACCCAGAATTGGTACGTGTAAAAAAAGGCCGCAGGGTCTTCGGTTTCGAAGACATGCCAATGATCCAGGCGGGTCATCGCTGCGTCATCGGGGAAGCGTGCCCGGTAGCGGCGCGCGAGCTGCGCATCGGTTTCAAATCCAAGAAACTCGAGATCATTCTCGCGCAGGAAAGCCTCGATTTGCGGAATGGACATGCGGTGCTCGCGCACGTGAAAAATGAGGTCGCGGAGTTCGCTGGTGGTAAAGAAATCGTGCGCCTTGGTGATCAGATCCGCGAGGGGCGGGCCAAAGTTGCCGGTGATCAGCTCCTGCCGAAACCTTTGGATGCCCTGGACGTCGCCGCGATAACCGCGCTCGGCGACAAGCGCGCGCCCCGCGATAACGCCCGGCCGGCCCAACTCGCTATACAGGCCGACGCGCATATGCCCGCCGGGCTTCAATAACGACAGCAGCGCGCGCCAACCTGTCCACGGATCGTCGAGATGGTGCAGAACGCCGCTCGATTCGATGACATCGAATGACCGGCCGAGGCCGCCCAACTTCAGGATGTCGGCCTGACCGTATTCGACGTTGCCGAGGCCCATTTCTCGTGTCTTTCGTTTCGCATAAGAAAGGCTCGCCAACGACAAGTCGATCGCCAGAATCTTCGCGCCTTCGAAGCGTTGCGCCATTTCGACGGCTTGCCGCCCGGTGCCGCAACCCGCAATGAGGATGTCCAGCGAGGCTTTCGCCGGCAGAACGCGGCGCGCCGCAACCGGAAAGCGGTCCCGCAGATAGACATCGAGGGGTTTCGGGCTTTCCGTCGGCGCGACCTTGATCCAGCGCGGATACGGATTTTCCTCGTACATGTCCCGAACCTTCAGCGAGACATCGTCCTCGATGGCGGTCAGGCGAGGGATCGACGCGCGCAGCAGACGCTCTTCGCGCGGCTCGCGTATCTGTTGTGTCAGCAATTCGTTGATGCAATCCGGCCAAGCCCGCGTTTCCAGCTCCTGCGCCTCAGGAAGCGTGTAGAGCGGAAAGTACGCCGCGATCGCGACTGCCCGCAGCGGCGAAACAGGCGCGCCGCTCGCGAGCGCCTGCGCGAGTGAATCGCGCAGTCTTTGAGCGTCGCTCGCCTCATCGGCGCCGCAGAAGAAAACGTACTCGTTGACGAAACATTGCCGCGCAAGAGCACAATAGAAGCGAAGCAGCCCGTCGTCCGGCCCTGTGACGTCCGCGTGCATTGCGGTTTCGAGCATGACGCGGCGAACACCGGTCAGGAACTGCTCCAGCGCGATATCGACAACAGGTGTGACTGCGAGCAGGCACTGCAGGAGCCGGTCATGCAGGGCAGGCAACAACGCAGGGTTTGAGTATTCCCGCGCTGGCAGATGCCGCGGCCATTCGGCCGCAGCGCGCGAGACGGCTGCCCGCAAGGCGTCATCGCGCAAGACGATGCTGGTTGCGAAGGCCGCAAGCTCGTCGGGGCGCCCCCACGGTTCCGTCAAGCCTCTGAGGATCAATCCACGAAGCGGTCCGACGTCGCCGGTCGCCTTCGTGTCCCGCACGCATCGGACGAAGACCGCCTTTGCCTCAAGGGTTTCCCGCAGGTCGAGCGCACGAGCGGCGAAAGCGGTGGCTTGCGCTGCCCTCCCTGCTACGTAGTGCAATCTTGCGAGGTTCACGTGCGCCTCGAACAAGTCGGGCTTGATCGCCAAAGCCCGTTCGCATCGCGCGATCCCCTCATCGACCCGTCCCAGTGCAAGAAGCGTGGCGCCGATGTTGTTGTCCAGCTCGGCAGACGGCGCCTTGAGCTGCTCCGCGCGCTGATAGGTGCGGAGCGCGTGTTCCGTCAGGCCCTGGGCCCGCTGCGCATCGCCGAGGCTGGCGTGAGCGTCGGCATAGTCATCCTTCAGAGCGATCGCCCTGGTGAATTGCGTCGCGGCGTCATCCGAACGTCCAAGCGCGGCCAGGGCGAGTCCGAGATTGTAGTGGAACTGCGGCAGCGGAGCCCCGTACGCAATGGCCCGGCCGATGAGATCGACCGCGGTTTCGTGCTGGCCGCGCTGATGAGCCACAATACCGAGCAGGTGGAGCGCATCGGCGTTTGCGGGATCAGCGGTAAGGACCTGCCCGTAAAGCCGTTCGGCCTCGGCAAGCCGCCCCGCCCGGTGCTGGCTGATCGCTGAAGCGAGGAGCTGATCGGTGCCTGGACCGGGAGCGTTAGACAGCGGGTCCGTTCGCTTCATGCTGGCCGCCATGCTCACGAAGCGGGAAAATTATTCAACAATATCAAAATTTTAGCTGGCGGAGAGGAAGGGATTCGAACCCTTGATACGGGTTTCCCCGTATAACGGTTTAGCAAACCGCCGCCTTCAGCCACTCGGCCACCTCTCCGGCGCGGCCGGTATGCCCGAGCACCACATCCTTGACAAGGCGCGGGAGCGACGCGGCGGAACGCATTGCTACACAGCCAGGTACGGACCGGGCTGCGGCGCTTGAGGGCCCGCGAGCAAGAAAGAAAAGAAATGGCGTGGCGGCTCGTAATGCTCCTCCGCGGTCGCGGGCTCGATGAAATGATCCGCGCACAGATCCTCGCGCACGAAGAACGCATTCGAGCCGGAGATGTTGCAGCCGACGACGCGATAGCCCTTGACGCGTCCGAGCCGGACCAATGCCTCGAGACTTGCGCCGAAGTAGTTGGTGCCGCCACCGGCGCGGTTCGGCTGATAGGGCACGGTGAGCGACATCGGCGGCCGCAATCCCGCATTGTACTCGATCGCCACGACGCGAGGGCTGACCGCCGTGATCGCCTTCCACACCCAGTAATCGTTGAAGTCGATGTCGATGCTCAAGAGGTCGATTTCGCCCTTCAGTCCGGCATTTCCGATCAACGTGTCGATGTTCTCAGCCGTCACAAGACTTTGCGACAGCGTCAGGCGCCGGTCCTTCAGGAATTCCGCAAAGGTTGAACCAATCGCCTTGGCGGCCTGCGCGTTCGCCTCGATCCACAGTCCGCTCCAGCCCTCGATCAGCAGCTTGACGGTGTTGCATTCGATGCCGGTCTCCACTCCGAACTCGACGAAGGTGCGCGGGCCCATGCCGATGCGGCGGAAGATCTCCTGGATGATGCCGTCCTCGTCGTGCTGCGAATAGACCTTGAAGCCGTAGCGCAAAAGCCGCTTGGGATCGGCGTAGCGCGGCTCTCGCAGCGTCTCGGCCCAGAACCGCTGCAGGTTCATCTGCACCATCGCCGAGTTGAAATTGGCGATGTGGTTCAGCGCAAAACCGATCTGGCTGTTTGCGTCCATCGAATGCCTCCGGCGTTGCGGGTTGAACCGATTAGCGACGCGCAAGCGCATCGCGTTGCCCGGCGAAATCGTCGGGGCTGAGAATTTCCGGCAACTGGATTGCCGGCGGATTGGCGCGCGGAAAACCGATCATGTTGAACGACACCACATTGTCGAAGATGTCCTGCGAGTGGCCGAAGAAATTCTTCGGATTGAACAGCGGCGTGATGTGCCACCACAGTCGATAGCCGATATCGAACAGCAGCGAAATCAGGCGTCGCGAGCGATCGGCGCGGTCGTTCTCGATGTAGAGCGCAGGTTGCAGGCGCTCGATGGTCGCCCGTGCTCCGGTGACGACCTCGAACTCCATGCCCTCGACGTCGACCTTGAGGAGACGCAGCCGCGCAAGCCCGAGGCTGTCGAGGGTCACGACCGCCACTTCTTCGCCCTGCGAGCCGCCAAGCGCAACGCCGCCGAAATTCTCCGTCCGCCCGTAGTCGAGCGGAGGAACCCGGATTGCGCCGGCCTCGCTTCCGACCGCGCGGCAGTACGCGGTGACATTCGCGAGGCTGTTCAGGCGCAGGTTATTGCAGAGAATGTCGAAGATCGCGCGCTGCGGCTCGAACGCAACGATCGCCCCGCCGGGGGCAACGAGCCGCGCCATGCCGACCGTCAGGGCGCCGATATTCGCGCCGACGTCGATCGCCACATCGCCGGGGCGCAGCAACTGGCGAAAGAGATCGATCTCGCCCTCGGAATATTCGCCGTAGACGTCGAGAGACCTTCCGATATAGGCATCGTTGAGCAGGTACATCAGCCTGCCATGGCGGCAATCCTTGGTTCTGCCTTGCATCCCGCTCACGCGTTCGGACATTGAATTCGCGCCATGAAAGCTCCCCCTTCATTCCTGATGCAAGAGGCAACGGCCCTGCATCGGCAGGGACAGCTCTCCGAAGCATCCGCGCGTTACGAGCTGGTGCTGGCGCAGGACAAGAAGAATGTCGATGCGCTGTTTTTGCTGGCGACGATCCAGTGCCAGCAAGGCCGCCTGACCGAGGGCATCGAACTCGGCCGCAGGGCGATCAAGCTCGATCCGAAATACGCCCCGGCCTATAATCTCATCGGCATGGCGCAGCAGCGGCTCGGCCGCATGGAACTCGCGCTCAACAGCTTCGAACGCGCGGTCGCCGCCAGCCCTAATTTTGCCGAAGCCTGGTTCAATCGCGCGCTCGCCCTGCTGACGGTTGGGCGCCGGCCGCAGGCGATCGAGAGCTTCGACCGGTCGATTGCGCTGCATCCGGAGCACGCGGCGGCCCATCACGCGCGCGGCACGGCGCTCATGCTGGAAGACCGCAACGAGCCGGCTCTGGCCGATTTCACCGCCGCGGTTGCGCTCGATCCGGGACTGGCGCACGCGCACGCCAATCGCGGCTATGTGCACAATCGGCTCGGACGGTTCGACGAAGCATTCGCGGACCTTTCGCGCGCGCTCGAACTTGCGCCGCACGACGACGATGTGCGCTACCACGCCGCGCTGGTCGAGCTGTTGCACGGGCGCTGGCAGGACGGCTGGCCGCATTACGATGCGCGTCTCACCGCGCGAAGCCTCGACACAACACGCACATTCGTCCCGCCCGCCTATCCGCGCTGGCAGGGCGAGCCGCTCGATGGCGATCTGCTCGTGCTGTTCACCGAACAGGGCCGCGGCGACGTGATCCAGTTCGCGCGCTTTGCGAGCGAGCTCGCCAAGGCGGGACATCGCGTCGCCATCGCGACGCAGCCGGCCTACGCGTCAATGTTTGCCGGTGTCGCCGGCATCGAGCGCGTCATTACCGACAGCAACGAACTCGCCGCCATGGGGCCGTTGCGCTGGCAGATGCTGGTGGGTGTGCCGGGCGTTCTCGGCGTGACGCCGGAGACGATCCCGGCGACCGTTCCCTATCTTGCCGCAGAGGCGCAGCGCGTCTCCACATGGCGCGCCAAGCTCGGCGGCGGCTTCAAGATCGGCATCTCGTGGCAGGGAAGCCCCGGTTTTGTGCACGACCGTGGCCGCTCGATCCCGCTCGAGGCGTTTGCCCCGCTGGCCGACCTGCCGGATATCCGCTTGATTTCGCTTCA
>JAXDNY010000273.1:0-23698 GCA_034669145.1 Hyphomicrobiales bacterium | reverse complement strand
TTGGAATAGGAATAGCTTGGAAAGAACGGCGCACTGCCCGCGCCCTCGGAAACCACATTGAACGACTGCAACAGAACAAGCCATTTGTCCTGCGGCCGTACGCCCAGCGTCACGTCCGCGCGGAATTCGTCGCGCGCCCCTCCGAGACGGAAGCGCTGCGCGACCTGAACATCCACGAACGCCGGCCATGTACCGGCATTGAAACCGTAGCCGAACAGCGCGCGAACATCGACTTCGGGATCTGTGTAGCCGATCGCGGCCGGATTGCTCTTGTCGAAGGTGCCAGGCACGCGAAGCGTCGTCTGCGCCGACAAGATCCAGGAATCCCCGCCACCCAGCCGCACCCTTGCGCCGACGTCGGTGTAGCCCAGGCCGCTGCGCGTGGCCTCGAACGGCGCAGCGATCCCAACATGCTGCAGGGAGGGCGCCAGCATGAGGGTGAGCCAGCTGGTGGCGCCGAATTCGAACAGAGCCTGTAATTCGTTCTTGCTGTAGCGCGGGATCGATTGGGTATTGCCGCTGCCGTCGAACGCCTTGTCGGCCTGGCTCAGCGTTCCGGTCACGATCGCTATGCTTTGGCCGGCATCGAGCGTCCAGGCCCCTGCGAACGCCGCGGTCGGGGAGGCCATCAGACCAACGGCAAGAACGCGCGCAAGGCCCAGACACTTACACATGACTCACAACTCCACGGCTACGCGACTGCGCGACACAAGAAACGAAAGCTCGTCAGGCGTATTCCGGAACCACGCGGTTGCCGCCGGCGGCCACGACCTTCGGAATTGCCGATAGCGCGCGGGTCAAAAGATGGACGCTATCGATCCCGCGGCTGACCATCCCGGTGACCACGGCGACGCTTGCGGTCACGTGGCTGGCGGAGATCGCTTCCGGGTTGGAGAGACGCAGCTTGGACACCGATGCGCGCAGCGCCTCGCCCAATTGCACGGCCGCTTTGGACGGCAGTTCGGGAACGACGAGCACAATTACCCCGTCGCGATAGGCTGCCGCGACCACACCGACGTTGGCTGCAATCGCCCTCACCGCGCGGGCGACCCGTGCCATGATGCCGGCCACTGCCATGTCTCCCCGCGTCGATCGGACGGCATCGAGGCGGTCGATCGAGAGCGCGATGACCGACGTCTCGCAGTCGGAACTGAAATGAGTGGCGGCGACCAGATAGGCCTCCGCCACTTCGCCGACGAACAGGCCGGTGGTCTTGTCGATCCAGTTCGAGGCGCGGCGATCGCCCCACGTCGACATGAATTGCAGCAACTCGCGCTCGCGCGCCCGGCGGCGGCAAAGCTCGGAGTTGAGCTTGAGCGCTGAGCGAGCACGCGCCAGCAGTTCCACGCGGTTCAGCGGTTTGGTGATGTAGTCGGTGGCTCCCGCCACGAACGCGTTGGCGAGGCTGTCCATGTCGTCAAGCATCGTCACCATGATGATGGGCACGTCGGCATAGCGCGCCTCCTTGCGGATGCGCGCGCAAGCCTCGATGCCGTCGATCTCCGGCATCAGAATGTCGAGCAGCACGAGGTCGACCGGGGAAGGCTCATCCGTCGCCGGCACTCCGATCGTCAGGAAACGGTATGCCTCCGAGGCTGAGCTGACGGTCCTGACATCGGTGTAGCCCGCGGAGAGCAGCATGGCTTCGGCCATGTCACGACCGTCTTCGGAGTCGTCGACGACAAGGATACGCATGGTGAAACTCCCGTTGATGCTCGATTGGATGATGATGCAAGCGGTGGCCGCGGAGTGCTGCGCGGCCGCACGTCAATTTCGCGCGAACAATCTCCAGTTCGCGTTGTCGTAGATGAGGCGATAGCCCGGGGCCCCGCGCCGGTAGAGCAGCGGGAATGCCTTGTTCAGCCGATCTTGCACACCGATGCCGACCTGCGGATCCGGGACGGCCACGAACGGCGTTTCGATACGAGAGAACAGGACGCCGAGCGTGAACGCCTCATCGGACGGGGTCAGCAGCCCGCGTGCGCGCCCGCGCCCGAGCACGATTGCGGGGGCGTTGTAGGTGTCGACCAATACGTCGTCATGCCCGAGTGTCGCGCGGCCGAGGCTGATCGCGGCGAGCCGCTCCTGATCGACGCGACGGCCTTCTAGCGCAGCGCGCACATTCGTGGCGCCGCGCGGATCGACGACAGCGAGTCCGGCGATACCGCCGACCCATCCGAGAGTGAGCAGAAGAAGAACCGGAACCAGCTTTTCGCGCACGAGCGGCACGCGAATGACAATGATCGCGGCAAGGATCGGCGGCATGACGGCGAGTGCCGCGGGATCGCCGAACAGACCGGTAGCAACGGCGAGCCAGGCCGCGGCGATCGTCATCGCGACGATCACCAGAGCAGGGGCGACCAAAGGGCGGCGGCGATAGATCCAGGCGATCGCGGCCGGAACGAGAGGAGCGGCGAGGACCAGCGCGACAGTAACCATGATTGCGGCATCGAGCGCGAGCCAGCCGGTCAGTCCGCCTCCGAAAAGTTGCGAAAATCCGACCGCCCAGGTGGCAAGCCCTTCGGCGGGCGCCATGAGGAAGCTCCAGCCGTGACCTGGGAACACCCACGACAGATACGCGAACGCGCCGACGCAAAAGAGTGTCGGGAAGACAAGGGCGACGAGCACGTTGCTGACCGAGCCCGCCAGCATTTCGGGGCGCACGGCGAAGATCAGAACCGGGATCGCCGCGCAGGCGAGTGCCGCGCCCATCGGATGCGAGAAGGCAAGACCGAGCAGTGCAAGAGCGACGGCCATCACCTCAGGCGCGGCGCTGCGGGCGCGCAGGTCGTAGAGCGCGATACCCAGCAGACACAGGAAGGCGGCGAGGATCATCTCGGCCGGCCCGGCGATCGCCGCGCGCAGCATCGCGGGGTGCAGTGCGAGGAGAAGCGCGGCAACAGCGGCAGCGATCAGTGGCAGGCCCGCACGGCGAAATGACGTGAGCCATACTCCGGCGAGAAGCGCGAGCACGCCGGCGGTCAGAAGAACAGGCGTGGGGGTACCGAGCGGCGTCACGAATTCCAGCAGCGACGTGGCGAGGAACGGGATCGTCGGGTAGGCGGCGACGATGCGTCCGATGGGCATTTCGCTGTCGCCGGCGGTGATCGCATTCGCCCACAGCGTCACTGCGTCATCGGACACGAGGCCCGCGGTCGCCGTGATCCTCGAGAGCACGAAGACCGCGACGAACGCCGCCGCCATGACAGGCGCGACAGGAATGACACGAACGATGCGGATCATGGCGAGGTCTCCTGCGCGGCAGCCAGTTCTCGAACGACGTGCCTGGAGACGCCGTGGTGCGTCTTCTCCCAGTAGAATGGATTGCGCAGCAGCTGCCACAGGCCGCGATAGGCGGCGATCGAGATCATGACCCAGTAGCCGAGCGCGGTCAGGCTGTAGGGAATGAGGTTGAGCCATCCGCGCCGGATCGGCGCCAGCATGTGCAGAAAGATGAAAGCGCCATTGCCTGCGAGCAGGTTGAACAAGCAGAGAAACAGCAGCAGTTGCGGGAAGATCGGATCGAAGCCGTTCGTCGCGGCGATCAACCACACCACGTAGAGAAGCCAGAACACCGGGTTGAGCAGGCCGGCGAGCACCGTCCCGCCGATAAAGAACACGAAACCAAGGAAGCCGAGCGGCCCGATCGTGCGTATGAGATGCAGCGGACGCCTGGTGTGGACGAGGAAGGTCTGCATGTAGCCCTTCATCCAGCGCGAGCGCTGCCGGATCCAGTTGCCGGTATGGCAACTCGCCTCTTCAAAGGTGGTCGAGTCGACGACACCGACGCGATAGCCCTTCTGCGTCAGGCGAACGCCGAGATCCGCGTCTTCGGTGACGTTGAAGGGGTCCCATGCGTGCAGCTCACGCAACACGTCGATCTTGAAATGATTTGACGTGCCTCCGAGCGGAATCGGAACGTTGAGCCGCTCGAGGCCCGGCAGCATCTGGTCGAACCAGAGCGCATAGTCGAGGGTGAACATGCGCGTCAGCCAGTTTTCGCCGGCATTGAAGTAGCTGAGCCGGCACTGCAGACAGGCGGTATTGGGCGAGGACTGCCGGAACGTCGCAACAACCTTGCGAAGCTGGTCCGGCTCGGGACGATCCTCGGCGTCGTAGATCACCAGAAACTCGCCACGCGCGAACTGGAGCGCGAAGTTGCAGGCTTTCGGCTTGGTTTGCGGGTGCGAGGGCGGTACGCGAATGATCTCGAACACGCCCTCGAGGCCGAGCTTGCTCGCGGCATCGATGGTTTCGTGGTCGTTCGCCTCGAGCACGAGCTTGATGTCGAGTTTGCCGAGCGGATAGTCGAGCGCACGCAACGCACGCGCGAGCACCGGCAACATCTTCGCCTCGCGGAACATCGGCACCAGGACGGTGAAGACCGGCAAGTCCTCGTCGCGCAGCATCCGGGCCGCGATTGCGACGGATTCATCCCGGTCGGCGGAACGTGCCCCTCCGATGGAAACCAGAATGCCCTTGAACAAGAAGTTTCCGAGATAGAACAGGCTCATCACCACATTGAGCGCGATGAGCGTCGCGATCGGAGCGAGCGCCAGGCCCAGCATCAGGGCGGTCAACAGGACATAGACAAAGATGACTTGCGCCGGTGTGAAAACCTGCTGCGCGGACAACTCCGGATTCCGTTCGGCAAGCTGGTAGACGGCGCGATGCGACAGCGTATCGGCGAAGGCCGTTTGCACCGCCCACACGACGTCGAACTTCGACGCCACCACGAACTCGATGTCGGTGCCCCAGCGCTCCCTCGCGAACAAGATCACCTCCGGCCCGGGATTGGCCGTCGCGATCACAAGCCGGCCACCGCGGAGCCGCCACGGCATCGTGAGCCTGCGCGCGTAGGTGTCGGCTTCGTCGGCCACGAGCAGCGCGCGATCGGGCGCATCGCGGATCAGGTCGACGAAGGGCAGCTGATAGTGAAACGCGACGGCCTGGTAATACACCGCCGGCTCCGCCCAGTTGCGCGACAGAATCGCGTCGCCGAGGCTGACCTGCCAAGTTTCGGCGAGGCCGACCGCTTCATCGAGTTGCGGCAGGCTCAGCACGCCCCGGGCGACCAGAAGGTCGCCCAGCGCGCGATCGGAGGGTGAGAGGGCCATGGCTCAATCGCGCGCCAGGACGGTGCGGCGGCGGCGATACATTCTTTGCAGCGCGAACAGGACGGCGATGGTGATGACCACCCAGGCGCCCCCGACGATCCAGGATCTGAAGCGCTCGAAGAACGTCAGCCACGATCCCTGCTCGGGATAGGAAATGCGGAGCAACGTGTCGCGCTCGGTCGACAGCGCAAGCGCGACGCCGGTCTTGTCGAGAAATGCGACGTCGCCGCGATCGAGATAGACGGCGGGCGATATCGGCAGCGCACCATCGCTGCTGAGCGGCTTGATCCACAATCCGGGTTGCGAGCCGGACGTGACGATCTGCGCAACCGCTCCGGTGGAGATGCCGCCGATATCGAGCCGCGTGCGGCCGGCACGGTCAGCGACCACGACCCGACCGCGATCGAACCGCACGCGCTGCGTTGCGCCGGCAGGCGGCACGTTGCTGACCACGAGGAAGGGCGCGGTCGGCACCGGTGCCGCTCCGTCGGTGTACTTCACGGTGATCGGCGCGGATTCTTTCGACAGCGCGTTGAGCACATCCGCCAGCAGGCTGACCACCGTCAGGGGGCGTAGCGCGGTCGCTGGCGGGATCAGCACTTCGATGCCGTTGGCCCATAGTGTCGCGAGATCGGAAAAATCTTCCGCCACCGAGCCCGCGGGCGAGAGAATGACCGAGCTCGAGCCGAGGATCTCGGCCGGGTAGCCCTGCGGCTCGAACCGGCAATCGCCCTGCGCGCTACGGCGCTGCACCGTTGCCCGAATGTTCGCGACGGTCCCGACGAGTCCATCGGGAAGCGGAAAATCGAGCCGCGTCGGCTCGCCGATCGCCGCAACCGTGCTGGCAAGCAGACGTTCGTTCACGAAAGCGCTCACCACGGCCTTCTCACCGGCGCCGTCGGGAGCGACCATGACATCGAGCACGAGGCGAGAAGGACGCGTCCCGCTGGGCAGCGAGCGCCCGGCAATCGCGACGGAGAGATCGGCGCGGCCGAACACTTCCGCCTGCGCCGGCACGAGGCCAAGCTCATCGAAGCTCACGCGATCGGCCGGGCCTTTCGGCGACGTGACCTGCCCAACCGAGGCGGCCGGTGTGTCGCGCAGCGCGGCGAGCGAAGGATTTCCGAGGAGACGCCCCGCGCGCGCCGATGCGGCGTCGGTGATCAACAAGACGGGAACGCCGCCGATCCGCGCGGCCGCGAGCGTGTTGTCGACCGGTGCGGCTCCCGCGGCGCTTGCCAGGGTCGCGACTGGCGCATCGATACGGCCAGCCATCCGATCCAGCGCGCCCACAACGATCAAGCCGCGCGTCCACCTGCGCCGGTCTTCCCGCTTGACCAGTTCCGGGAGCGATTCAACGCCATGATGAAACGTCACCTTGCGGCCCGTGACCGCGAGCGAACGCGCGAGCGTCAGCGCGGTGGCGATGTCGGTCGCGGGAAGCTGCGGATTGGACAGCACGATGGCGACGTCCTGCGGCATCAGCGCCGCGGTGGCCGTGATATTCGGTGCCCCCGCGATGCCGATCTCCAGTTCGACCGCGGATTCGGGTCGCACCGTCAGGCTGTCGCCGACGTATCGCACGTCAATGCACCGATTCTGCGTCGCTGCTCCCGAATAGAGGAAGGAGAGCTTCAGGTATCCGTCGCGCGCAGCCGCGTTCGCGAGCGCCACACGCACCGTGCGGCCGGTGCTCTTGCCGTCGAGTGCGACTGCGGAAACCGAACGATCGTTGACGAGGATTTCCAGACTGCGGCGCGCGTCGTGAGCACTCACATCGTCGAATACGAGCACGAGTTCGGCGAGATTCAATTCGATGCCTTGGGGCACCGGAATGTAGACCTCGCGGCGGCCACCCAGGTTCGAAAGCCTAAATCCGTTGGAATAACCGACGTCAGCGAGCAGGACGCCGACTACGAGTGATTTCTGTGAGATTTCGGGAGCGGCGGCTCGAATGTCGGGTGTAATGGCGGCAGTAGCCGGTGGAGGTCGTCGCACCTGCGGAAGCACCCGTGGCGGCTCGCCGCGAATGGATACCGGCTGCTGCTCGGCGTATGCGGACGATGTCAGGACCGCGAGAGAAGAGGCAAGCAAAAGGCGTGTACGCAAGGAGACCACGATACTAACTCCTACTGTGAGTGCTTGATTACATCTCGGTTCGCGCGGCACCGCGAAGGGACACAAGGCCCTCCGTCAGCTTGATCAGTTCATCGCCAGACAGTCCGCGCTGTTCGCGGAACGGCCCGATCAGAATGGCGTCGATGGTACGCGCCACCCGGCCGGTTGCTTCAAAACCGATCGTCGCGCCGATGCCGCCGATATCGTGAAACCGGCGATATGCGGTCGCCACCGCGTCGACGGCATCGCTTCCGTCACCTGTCAGGTGCGGCAAAGCGGCGTCGGTCTCCTGGATATTGTCGGCGAGTTTGCCGGCGAAGCGTGCGCGGATCTTCGCGATGCGTTCGGCGAAATCTGACTCTGCCATGCGCTGCCCCAGCCTGTGTCTTCCAAACTTGCATTGGCGGCTTAACGGTCAGTGAATCAATACAGTATCCATCAAGGTCTAGACATGTATATATGTGTTATTTGAAGTGTATATTTATATTATAGTTAATTTGTTGAAGTACTAAACAGTACTTACGTGCAACTATGCAATACTGATAAGGTTTATACTTAGAGGCCGATCTGGGCCATCGGAGCCCGCCCGCCCTGCACAAAGCAGGCGGGCGATCATTTGACTGCTCTGACTATCAGGCCCGTGCGGCTCGGTTCTTGGGGAGGCCCTCGCCGAGGCATGCGGTGATTGCCGCCATGAGTTGCTGCGGACCGAATGGCTTTTGCAGGCAATAGGTCGCGCCGAGCTTGATCGCCATCCCGAGGAAATCCGGTGTGGGAGCCGTGCAGGAATTGCGGAACCGGAAGCCGGACATCGCGACGATCGGCACAGTGGGCGCCCGTTCGCGAAAACCCTTGATGGTCTCGAGGCCGTCCATCCCCGGCATGAAGATATCGACCATCACCAGATCGAATTCGGAATCTTCGAAAGTTCTGGCACCGACAGTGCCGCTTTCGGCAAGGACCGCGATGCAATCCTGGTGGCGCAACAATGCTTCAATTGCCGCGCAGACGGATTTATCGTCATCTATGACAAGGACGCGCGCCATGCTGAGGCCCTCCAGCCGTTGAAGGCGGCGCCGAACGACGCATCCTCTCGACAGCGTTCAACTGGACGCGAAAACGACAGCTTGGACTTGCCCTCGGGTAACCTCCCGATACAGAGAATCGCGACACGCGCTATTCGGGCCTCCGTTACGTAAAAAACTCCACCTATATTGTCTGTTCAATAATGAGCATGAAGGATGGTATTATGGTAATAATCGTTGCTTTCCGCCGCTCGCGCCGAGGATTTACGTCATCGACTGTTTGCTCATAGATTGAGCAAATAATTAGCGATCTTGGAGATCATCTAATTCTCGATGCCAAAAACAGGCGGTAAATACGTACCCAGCGAATGCGTAAATACCGCCAATTTACATGACTGCGGGTGCGCACGATGATGAGGTGTCGCCTCGCCTACTCACGCGCGCGCATTCCAAGGCCATCGCCGGCTATCGAACGTTGTCGCCAGGCTTTAGCGGAAGGCTTGACCGTTCGGTGTGAGACCGTGCCACCGGCGTTATTCCGGATCGCGATTTAAGGTCGGCCGCGGCCGTGACCGCGCGCTCCACACTCAGCACTCGAGCTTCGCGGCTGGTCATGCAGCAAGACACTCATCAGCGAGCTGTGGATTTTCCAGCTGCCGTTGTAGTCGATGAAACCCAGATCACGAAATTTGTTCATGAAGAAATTCACGCGTGACCGCGTGGTACCGATCATTTCCGCCAGCGTCTCCTGGCTGATGTGAGGTATGACCGGCTCCGGCCTCCCCTTCTTGCCGAAGTTCGCAAGGATCAGAAGCAGGCGCGCGAGGCGTTTTTCGCTTGAATTAAAAAGCTGGTCGACGAGATCCGCCTCGACCCGAATGGTACGAGCCAACAAATGCGCGGTGAACAGTTCGGAAAACTCCTGACTGTCACGAATCAATCGAATGATCGCCGTTTTCTCGAGTCGCATTGCACTGCCGCTCGTCATAGCGACGGCTGACGCCATACGAACGACCTGTCCGCCCAGGCATCCCTCGCCGCAAAAATCGCCGGACCCGTGGATCGCCACCACGGCCTCCCTGCCCTCTTCGGACAGAACCGTGATTTTGACTTGGCCTTCCCGGATATAGAAGGCCGAGTCGGCAGGATCGCCCTGCGCGAAGAGAACTTGATTCTGGCGAAACTTGATGGCGGTCACCCTGCGGTTCGCGTCAGAAAAAATAAAACTATCTAAGGATGCCATCGCCCCAGCCGCCACGCTGTATCGCGCACACGCGCCCCGCAATATTTAGCCGGTCCGCCGGAAAAAGAAACAAGTTATCCGCGTGTCGCTCCGTAGGATAATACCTTAAAACTTCTTCTTTATGAGCCATAACGACCCGACATGAATTGAGCGGTGTCCAGCCGAGTGTTGCGGAGCAACTCGGTTGGTGCGTTCGCGTTCGAGTAACGTCGATATTCAGGATGCTCAGCGACGCCACGAAACGACCACTTCGACGAGGGCGGTATCTGCGTCCGCTTTGGAGTATAGTTAACTGCGGTAGCGGATAATCTGGATAATCTAGGTATAAATCTAAGTAATTATGGCAGATTGACGATTTCTCGCATTTGTATACCTTAATGAATGCTTAAATATAAGAGTATCGATTCAAATGTTCAGCTAGTAATCTGGAGTTACCCCATGCGTCTATGGATCGCGTTTGTGGCTTTATCGATCTCTACACCAGTATTCGCCCAGACCATGGGGAGTACATCCGGCGCATCGTCGGCCATCAATATCTCCAACCCGGCGAGCACCACCTCAACCAACCGGCTGATAACGCCTCCGACCGTGGTCGCACCTGGCCTCGCCGCAGCCGGCATCGAAACCTGTCTCGGCTCCAGCTCCGGCGGTCTGTCGCTGATGGGCGGTGGACTGACTTTCGGCAGCACCAAGGTCGACGATGGATGCACCATCCGTCTCCTGGCGCGGCAGCTTTATGCCTTCGGCTTTCAGAAGGCCGCCGTGGCACTGATGTGCCAGGACGAACGTGTGACTGTTGCGATGGCGGCGGCGGGCACTCTCTGCCCGAACGCTTCCTCTCTGACTTACCGTCAGGTCTCCATGCGCACCGAGACCTCCGGCGCCGCGGAAGCACCGATGACGCGCGCCGAGCAAGCGTGGTTCGACCGGGCCTCGAACTGACCCGGCTTCAAGTCCGCGCGAGGCGCCGGCGCCGGCGCGGGCTTGGGGACGGGCCAATTCTGGTTCGTTAGATAGAGAGCAATCGTATGAAAACGCTTTGTTGCGTCATCGCTATCGCCGGGTTGCTGGTCGCGGCACCCGCCATGGCTCAGAACTTCTATGCCAATGGCGGTGGCTACTCCAACATCTGGTCGAGTGCGCAAGGCACGTCCAATTCCTACGGCAATGCCAATGCGTTCGGAAACAGCTCGTCAGGTTCGATCGCCAATGTCGGTGGCCAAGGCGTCTCGCGTCCTGGAGGCTTCGGTGGCGGCGGCACCACATCGGCGATCACAACCTCGAATGCCGGAACCGTGTCAAACGGCAGTGGCTACGCGCAGTCGCAGACCTCGGGCTATGCCGGCGGCACTGTCTCGGGATACGGCGGGCGGGGTCGCTGAGCGCATTCAAAAAAAGCGGGTCGCGGAGCGTTCTCCGGGACCTGCCCCACATGAGTAAATCCCGCCAGATTTCTCGACGACGCCCGGCCCGCCGCAGGCTGTTCAAAATTGCTCACCTCGTCGCCTTTTTCCGGCCCGCATTACGGTTGTGCAATTCTGAACTGACTTTGGATTATCAATTGCCGAAAATTCTACAGTTGGCCTTAGAGGTATAGTCATGGAGCGATCTCGGAACGCGGTCTCTCACAACGTGCTCTCATTGTTGCGCGCATTCGATGACGCGCAGAGAGCGACCTGCAAGCCAGCGCGTGATTCGTTGATGGCTCAGCACGAACGGGCCGTGAAGGCTGCCCGCTCGGACGCGAGCGCGACGTACGGCAGCGCCGCAAGCCGAAAGGCACACGCCGCATGGAAGGCAGCGGAAGCGAGGTTCGCGGCGTCGCTCGCCAGTGTCGTCCCGGAGCGAGTGGACTCAGGGAGTGACGAGGCCACCGGCTAGGGCCCGCCATCGGTTCGGTTCTAGCTGGCGGAGGAAGCAGTCACCTGCGAACCGGTCTCGTGGCTCTGCTAACAGGGAAAAATACAGGGAATTTGCTCGAATTCGCTCCTCCTTGGCACGCAGAGGAGATTAGTTACGCCCATCAACCAGCCGCTTCTCGTGTAAATTCCCTGCGACTGCGAAGAGGGAACTTTGTGCAGGCTAACAGAGAGCGGCTCCGTGTGATCAGGGAAGAAGAGGTGCCAGAAGCGTCGAATGCCGATTTCTCACCCTTCCTTTCCAGAATAGTGCGCCAAGGCAACCACATGGCTCTAGTCATCGGGACAATCGC
The DNA here is from genome assembly GCA_034669145.1 of Hyphomicrobiales bacterium. GTDB lineage: Bacteria > Pseudomonadota > Alphaproteobacteria > Rhizobiales > Xanthobacteraceae > PALSA-894. Next base: position 11,983 of record JAXDNY010000273.1, on the reverse strand, counting down.
GCATACCGGGCAGGCGCGTCGATGCGTTGGCAGATGCGGAAGCACTGCTTGGGCTCGTCGCGGCCGCTGAGGTAGTGCCCGTGCCGGAGTTGCCGCTGGTGACCGACCCCGACGCTGATCCCGTCGCAGTCGTGCCTGAGTTATTCGTATTGGGGCGAACCTTGTTGATCGCCTTATCCCAGCAGTCCGTGTTCGCCCCGGTCATACCAGAACCCGACGTGCCCGAACCCCAACTTGTCTGCGCAGCGGCAAGACCCACGCCGCCTACCAGGAGTGCTGCCGCCGAAACGGCAGTAAGACGAGAAATTCGCATGGACTTTTCCTTACTCATTGTGTCGGCACTGATTGCTGCTGTCTGCAAACATGGCAGACGACGGTCTGTTCCTTTCTTCGCAGCTGGAAATGGGGAAAAGAGTCGCCAAGAAAGCTCAATGAAAGTTTGACCCTGGTTGGATTCCCAATCGCACTCCCTCCGCCACATCGATGGAAACGTTTGTCAGCCTGATAGATGTACGTTTGTATTTAACAGGCACAGTTCAAGGAGAGGTACAGTCCAAGCGCGCCGGGCATATGGCGTCTCTATCCGGCGCGTCTGCCTCGCTCGCCAGGACGGCGCCGTCCGCCAGAGACCGCCGCACTACGACAACGCGGAATCGAGACGCGCGCGATGAGACGACCGCAAACATCGAATGAATTCGTCTCGGCGCGAATCGCTCGCTTGCGACCTGACGCAAAGTCGCGGAAATGCCGGAACAATTCGGCGGGCCACCGTCAAATAAACATGAGCAATATCAACAATTTAAGTCGTGGCGGAGAGGGAGGGATTCGAACCCCCGATACGGTTGCCCGTATGCCGCATTTCGAGTGCGGTGCATTCAACCACTCTGCCACCTCTCCATCGGGGGCAGGACGGGGAGCAATCCCCGCGGCGCGGGCGCAGTCTTAGCGAAGGGCGCTCGCCGAAACAAGGTTTTGCTGCGAGGCGCTGTCCCGCCAGTACGGCCCGGACTCGCGCGCCGTTATTCGCCCTTCGCTTCTTTCCCGCTCGCCCGGTTGGTGAAACGCGCATTGCCAAGCCCGGTGCCGATCGTGAGCACGCCCCAGCGCTTGACGTCCTGCATGAACGGCACCTCGCTCAAGCCCTGCACCACCGCATCGTTGTGCATCAGGATCGTCACGTCGTGCTCGTCGATGGTCGGGATCGCTTCGGCGAGCCGCGCCGGCAGGTTGAAGCGGGTGCTTTCCCAGTTGCCAGGCAGGTTCTGCGCGCCCTTCGCGATGGAGCCATCCTCTTCGATCTTGCCGGGACACGCGATGCCGATGAAGGGCGCGAGGTCGAGCCCCTCCTTCCTGGCCCGCTTCATCAGGTCCTTGAGCATGCCGATCAGTTGGTCGACCGCCTCGTCGCGGTTGAGCTTCTCTTCGTCGGCGTGGCGCCACTTTTCGGACTTCCAGACCGAAGCCTTGGTGAGGTCGGCAGCCTTGGCGACATTCGGGAGCACCACGCCGGCGCGGATGTTCGTGCCGCCGATGTCGACCGCCAGAATGCTGTCGTGGCCTTTGAAAATCCACGCCGGCGCCAGGAACAGGCTGCCGATCAGCGCGGCTTCGTCCGGATCGTGATGGATCAGCGTCATGTCCACCTTGATGCCGTCGGCCTTGAGGATGAGGTTCGCGCGCGCGATCGCGAGTTCGCCGATCCGGCTCTCGCGGAACCCGCCGCCCATCACGATGCGTTCGGTGCCGGCCCAGGCCTTGGCTTTGAGGAAGCGTCGCGTAACGACCGCGAGCTCCTGCGCGTACTCCTCGATCGCGCTCTGGATCACGGCGGCGGCTTCCGGGTCGCCCTCTTTCAGCACGACATCGAGCTTCGAGCGGCTGAGGTCATCGGAGGGGGTTTCGCCGAAAGGATCCTCGCCTAGTTTGCGCAGCGGCTTGCGCCAATTTTCCAGGAGGGCGTGAAACGCCTGGCGGCTGGCACGGTCGCCAAGGAACCCTTCGTCGTCCTTGAGCTCCAGATTGCAGCTGTCGATCTCCACGGCTGGCAGGGTCGTCGCCCCATGCCTGCCAACGGCGGACGTCGTGACGGTATCGGACATGAAAATGCCTCCTGGCCCGGCCGATAACGTGTCAGGGCATTCAATTGTTTCACGGCCGGGCCGCAGCGCCGACAAACCGCGCGAATCTGCCTCCAGGCTACGCCGTTTCGCCCTGGGTCGGCCTGTTCCTTGACAGGGCAAACCCGTCCCGCCATAAGCATCGCGCGGGACGGGCCTTCGGGCCCGTTTGCGTGCGTTTTTGCCGCTCAAGCGGCCAAAACATCAAACAATCCGACTGAACAAGAAGCCGGGCCAAGTGACCGCCGGGTCGCCCTGAGCCGCGGGACCGAACACGAGGGAAAAAATGTTCGCAGTCATCAAAACCGGCGGCAAGCAGTATCGGGTTGCCGCCGAGGACAAGCTGAAGGTGGAGAAGGTCGCCGGCGAGCCCGGCGAGATCATCCAGTTCGGCGAGGTTCTGGTGGTCGGCGGTGACACCGTCACGCTCGGCACGCCGACCGTCTCGGGCGCCTCGGTCGCGGCCGAGGTTGTCGCGCAGGAGCGCGGCCCCAAGGTCATCGCCTTCAAGAAGCGCCGGCGCAAGAATTCGCGCCGCAAGCGCGGCCACCGGCAGGAATTCACCCTGATCCGGATCAGCGAGATCCTCCTGGATGGCGCCAAGCCTACGAAAGGCGCCCAGCCAAAGCGCGAGCCGAAGCCCGTTGAGCCTTCCGTCACGGCGGGCGAAGACGAGGCAGACGACAAGCCGAAGACGAAGACGAAGACGAAATCGGCCGCAAAGACGAGCTCGGCCAAGAAACCCGCGGCGAAAAAGCCCGCCGCGGCCAAGTCAAAGAGCAAACGTCAAAAGAAGTGATGAATCGGATGCTATTCAGTTGATGCATTCATCACGGATTCGCGCTACATAACAATCGAGTTTCGGAGCAACCCATGGCCCACAAGAAAGCTGGCGGATCGTCGCGCAACGGGCGCGACTCGGGCGGTCAACGCCTCGGCGTCAAGCTGTTTGGCGGGGAAGCCTGTATCGCCGGCAACATTATCGTGCGCCAGCGCGGCACCAAGTGGCACCCCGGTAATAACGTGGGCCTCGGCAAGGACCACACCCTGTTCGCCAAGATCGATGGTCGCGTGACGTTCAATACCAAAGCCAAAGGCCGTACCTACGTATCTGTTCGTCCGATGACGGAGGCTGCGGCCGAATAAACGGTGGATCCCAATGATCCGCCGGCACCCGATGCCCCGGCGGATCCTTGGATGACCTGAAAACGGGTTCCAAGACCGAGGGGGAGACGGGATGCCGGCTCCCCCTCGGTGCTTTGAAAGGAGCCCGTGCCATGACGTGCCTCGAAACCCTACCGCCGACGACACTCCGAGAAAGATTACTCGCCGTCCTCGAGACCCAGCGGCTGGTTCTGCGTGCGCCGCAGCTTGAGGACGCGAAAGCAATTGCGGCGCTCGCAAACGACCGGCGTATTGCTGAGAATACCGCCCGCATTCCGCACCCCTACCGGGTAGCGGATGCCGAAAGCTGGATCATCGCGGCGGGTGCCGACCTCGACGCCGAGACCTATCTGATCACGCTCGCGAATGGGACCGTGATCGGCGGCTGCGGCTTCGACATGCGCGAAGGTCCGTCGCCCGAGATCGGCTACTGGCTCGGCACCAAGTACTGGGGCAAGGGCTACATGACCGAAGCCGTGCGCGCGCTGATCGATCACGCGTTCACCAGTCTCGAGTACAAGGCGCTGCAATCCTGCGTGCGGGTGACCAATCCAGGATCGCGCCGCGTGCTGGAGAAGTGCGGCTTCCAGTGGACCGGCGTCGGGCTGTGCCGCATCCGCGCGCTCGGCTCGTCGGTTCCGGTCGATCGCTTCCGGCTCGAACGCGGGATCTGGACCGCGCTCAAGAGCTGGGGCCCGGTGAAGCGTGTGGCGTGACGCGAAAGGAAGTCGGGGCGGCTTCCGCCCCGACCGACGGTGAAGAACCATGGCCACCGAATGCCTGTTCTGCCGGATCGCGACGCGTGCCGTGGTGGCTGATGTGGTGCACGAGGAGGAGCATCTCCTCGCGTTCCTTGACATTCATCCGATCAGGCCCGGGCACGTGCTCATCGTCCCGAAGCGGCATTTCGACTATTTCGAAGACGCACCGGCCGGTATCGCGGCATCGATCGTCGCGCTCGGCCAACGACTCGCGCGGGTGATGAAGCAGATTTATCGCGTTCCGCAGGTCGGCTTCCTGTTCGCCGGTTCGGATATTCCGCACGTGCACGCCCACCTCGTTCCGATGCACGAGAAAACCGATCTGACGTCACGCCACTACATCGTTGAGCGGACGCTGACGTTTGTGGAGACGCCGCGTGCTCCTGGCCGCGAGCTTGCCGAAACGGCAGCGCTTCTCGCGGGAGCACTTCGGGCAGCCGGTTGAGTGCAATGGCTATTGCCCATGCGCAATTCGACGTCCGCACCGCGCGGCTCGTGCTGCGGCCGCCGCGCGATAGCGATGCCGAGCACCTTTTTCAGTTGTTCGGAAATTGGGAGGTGATCCGCTGGCTCAGTTCGCCGCCTTGGCCCTACGCGCTCGAGGATGCGCGCGATTTCGTCGCGGCGCGCAGCCGCCCGGACCCGGATTTCATCACGGCAGTGATCACTCTCGACAATGAGCTCATCGGCGCGACCGACGCCATCATCAAGTCGGCGAGCACGGTCCAGCGCGAGCGCGGCTACAGTCTCGGCTACTGGATCGGCCAGCCCTATTGGGGCCGCGGCTACATGAGCGAGGCCGCGCGCGGCTTTGTCGGACACGTCTTCGCAACGATTGCCGACGACACGCTCTACAGCGGCGCCTTTAGCAACAACGCCGCCTCGCTGCGTATCCAGGAAAAACTCGGCTTCCGCCGCGACGGCGAAGGCACGTTCTATTCGAACCCGCACGCCAAGGACATGCATCACGTGAATACGAGTCTCGCGCGCGCGGACTTCGCTGCCGGATGACTACGGCAGCGGCTCCATCGTAGGCTCGCGGCGCGTCAACTATCCGTTCCCATTCGCGGGAAATTTCAGGACGCGCCCCTTGCGTCTGCTCGTCTCGACGGAGCTGGCGACAAGAGCTGCCAACTCGTCCTGGGTGAACGGCTTGGCAAGCTTGGGAAGACTTCGTCCTTCTTCAGATGCCAGTTCGGCATAGCCTGTCGCGAGAATAACCGGCAGTCCCGGCCACTGCTTACGCACCTCTTGGGCAAGCTGCAGCCCCGTCATCCGGGGCATGACGTGGTCGGTTATGAGCAGATCGATGTCGGAACGCTCTTTCAGAAGTTCGAGCGCTATCACGGGAGAGGATGCTGCGAGCGGCCGGTGACCGAGATCTTCCAGCATCGCGACCGTATTCGTCAGAATAAGAGCGTCGTCATCGACCGCGAGCACGACCAGGCTATCCATCACATGGGGTTCGAGCCTCGGCGCTTCCTGTTCTGCCGGCCGCGCATCCGAGCCGGCGAGTGGAATCCAGATCTCTGCCGTGGTGCCCTCTCCCTCGCGGCTCTGGAGGACGAGACGGCCGCCCGATTGCTGCGCGACGCCATGAACCATGGACAGACCAAGCCCCGTGCCCTTTCCGGGTTCTTTTGTCGTAAAGAAGGGCTCGGTCGCACGCTTCAAGGTCTCGTCGTCCATGCCGGTGCCTTCGTCGCGAACGGTGAGACAGGCATACGACCCGGGCTCCAGGAACTCGTCCTGCCTTATGATCTCCTCTCGTGCCGCGACGACAATCTGTCCGCCGGACGGCATGGCGTCGCGCGCATTCACCGCGAGATTCAACAGCACCATCTCAAGCTGGTTTGCATCGGCATAAACCGGTCTCATGGTGAGCGGGAAACGGGTCTCGATCGTCACCGAACTGCCGAGCGAGCGCTGAAGAAGCTCGGTCATTCCGCGGACGAGGCCCGGGAGATCGACGGCCTCGCGCTTGAGATCCTGCGTTCTTGCAAAAGCCAGCATCCGTTTGGTCAGCGATGCCCCACGCTGCGCGCCCTTGACGGCGTTCTCAAGCAATCCCTTGAGCTTTGGGTCGTTTGGCAGCCGCTTACGCATCAACTCAAGACTGCCGAGAACCGCCATCAGGAGATTGTTGAAGTCGTGCGCGATCCCGCCGGTGAGCTGGCCGATCGCTTCCATCTTTTGCGATTGGGCCAGGGCCTCGCGGGTACGCTCCAGGTTCATCTGCGATTCGCGCCGTTCGGTGATATCGCGCGTGATCTTGGCGAAGCCGAGCAGTTTACCTTGCGCGTCGCGAATGGCATCGATGACGACGCTCGCGTAGAAGCGAGTCCCGTCCTTGCGGACCCGCCAGCCCTCTTTCTCGAAGCGCCCCTCGCGCCCGACCGTGGCCAGCGCGGCTTCCGGTGCCCCAGCCGCGCGATCCTCCTCGGTGTAGAAACGAGAAAAGTGCCTGCCGATGATTTCGTCGGGCGAATACCCTTTAATTCGCTGAGCACCCTGGTTCCAGCTGCTGACGTTGCCCTCGGGGGTCAAGAAGTAGATTGCGTAGTCGGTGACCCCCTGGACCAGCAGCTTGAACTGCTCCTCGCTTCGGCGCAGCGCCTCTTCGGCCGCGCGCCGTTCCGTCAGGTCGCGCGTGACCTTGGCAAAGCCGATTAGCTCGCCCGAGGGGAGATGGATCGGATCGATGACAACGTAGGCCCAGAAGCGCGTGCCATCCTTGCGGACGCGCCATCCCTCATTTTCGAACGTTCCTTCGCGGCGTGCGGTCTCGAGCGCACGAGCCGGCAGGTCGGTCGCGCGATCCTCGTCCGTGTAGAATGTCGAGAAGTGTCGCCCGATGATCTCGGGAGCCGTGTAACCCTTGAAGCGTTCCGCCCCCGGATTCCAGCTGGTCACGATGCCCGTGGGGTCGAGCATATAGATGGCGTAGTCCGTCACACCCTCGACGAGGAGGCGATACCGCCCGTCGTCAGACAGGGAGGCGACGTATTTGTCGGCGTCTTGCATTCAGCCCCGGACGTGAGGTTACGCGACTGCCCCTCAACGCAATACCGATCGGCCCAATATGTTCCGTCAGTCCTCAAAACTTTTGCGGCACGGCGGCATCACGGCGTCTCAGAACTCGGCGCCAGCGCGACGGCGCGCGCTGTGGCCTGCTCACGCCAGAAGATGTAGAGCCCGGAACCCACGATGATTCCGGCGCCGATGACCGTGGTGGCGTCGGGCGCGTCGCCGAACACCCAATAGCCGAGCAGCACCGACCACACGATCATCGAATATTGGTACGGCACGACGACACTCGCGGGCGCAAGCTTGAGCGACCGGTTCACGCAGAACATCGCCATGATCGACACGACGGCGAAACCCGACATGAACATCAGGTCGAAGGCTTTCGGCGCCACCCAGGTGAGCGGGCCGACCGCGAGGCCGAAGGACAGCGAGCCGAAATACTGCGCCGTCATCAGCACGGTGTCGTCGGTGTCTTTCACCATACGGGTGATGATCAGCAGCACCGCATGCGACACGCTGCCGCCGAGCGCGATCAGCGCCGGCAGCGTGAAGCTCGCCGTCGAGGGCCGCAGCGCGATGATGACGCCGGCAAAGCCGATCAGCACCGCGGTCCAGCGCCGCCACCCGACGCGCTCGCCGAGCAGCAGCACCGACAGCGCCGTCGCGTAGATCGGACCCGCCAGATAGAACGTGATGGTGTCGGCGAGCGGCATGTAGGACACCGCCCAGAAGAACATCGCGACGTCGAGCGTCGAGAACACGATGCGGAGGATCTGCAGCCCGGGCCGCGGCGCGCCCATGAAGGCAGCCCTCCCGGCGCGCCAGATGAACGGACCAAGCAGCAGCAGCGTCGTTGCGCTGCGTATCAGCAGCAACTGCCCCACCGAATAGGTCGAGACCAGCCACTTCCCCACCGCGTCGTTGATCAAGAACAGGAACACGCCGGTGAGCATCAGCCCGATGCCGGCGAGCGCGGAGCGCTGGGACTGCGCCGTCACGGAAGCGCCACTGGCGCTACCGGCGCCTTGCGCGCCGCGACTCGCTCGCGCCAGAAGATATAGAGGCCTGCCGCCATGATGATCGCGGCGCCCACAACGGTGTAGGCGTCCGGCAGCTCGCCGAACATCAGCCAGCCGAACACCACCGACCAGACGATCAAAGTATACTGGTAGGGCACGACCACGCTTGCCGATGCAAGCTTAAGGGACCGCACGTTGCAAAAGAGGGCCAAGAGCGAGGCAACGCCCAGCGCGGCAATGAACACGACGTCGAGCGCGTTTGGCATGAGCCAGCCGAAGGGCGCGGTTGCGGTGCCGAACGCCAGGGCCCCAAGGAACTGCGTGGTCATGAGCACGGTATCGTCAGTCTCGCGCAGCGCGCGTGTGGTGATCATTACCAGCGCATAGATAATGCTTCCCGAGAGCGCGATCAGCGCCGGAAGTGTGAAGCTTGCCGAAGAGGGTCGCAACGCGATCACGACCCCGGCAAACCCGACGAGCACCGCAATCCATCGCCGCCATCCGACTCGCTCGCCCAACAGCAGCACCGAAAAGGCCGTCACATAGATGGGACCGGCAAGATAGAATGTGGTCGTGTCTGCCAGTGGCAAATACGAAACCGCCCAGAAGAACATTGCGATTTCGACAGTCGACAGCACCATACGCAGCACTTGTAGACCCCGCCGCGGGGCGCTTGCGAATGCGGCGCGTCCAGCGCGCCAGATGAAAGGACTTAGCAGCACCAGGGTGATGGCGGCTCGGATCCCCATGAACTCGCCGACCGGATACTTCTCGACCAGCCATTTCCCGGCCGCGCTGTTGAGCGCGAACAGAAAAGTCGCCAGCAGCATGAAGCCGATGCCGGCAAGCGCAGCCGAACGGCCTGTTGGGGCGCTGGAAGTCGATGGAAGGGTCATTTCGGTCCCGGCGGGGCCCGAAAGCTAGAATTAGGAGCCATGCGCCGCAACCCGGCCGATTGCCGCGCGGACGCATAGGGCTTATCTGAGCGCCATGAAATTTCTTGATGAAGCCAAGGTCTACATCCGCTCCGGCGACGGCGGGAACGGCTGCGTGTCGTTCCGGCGCGAGAAGTTCATCGAGTTCGGCGGGCCGAACGGCGGCGACGGCGGACACGGCGGCGACGTGATCGTGACCGCCGTAAACGGGCTCAACACGCTGATCGACTACCGCTACCAGCAGCATTTCAAGGCGCAGCCCGGCGGCGGCGGCATGGGCAAGGACCGCCACGGCGCCAACGGCAACGACATGGTGATGAAGGTCCCGGCCGGCACGCAGATCTATGAGGAAGACGGCGAGACGCTGCTCGCGGACCTGACCGAGGTCGGGCAGACGGTGACGATCGCGCGCGGCGGCAACGGCGGCTTCGGCAACGCGCATTTCAAATCGTCGACCAACCAGGCGCCGCGCCATGCCAATCCCGGGCAGCAGGGCGAGGAGCGCACCATCCGGCTGCGGCTGAAACTGATCGCCGATGCCGGGATCATCGGATTGCCGAATGCCGGAAAGTCGACCTTTCTTGCGACCGTCACCGCCGCCAAGCCGAAGATCGCGGATTATCCGTTCACCACGCTGCATCCGCAGCTCGGCGTGGTGCGCAGCGACACGCGAGAATTCGTGCTCGCCGATCTGCCGGGCCTGATCGAGGATGCGCATGAAGGCGTGGGGCTCGGCGACCGCTTCCTCGGCCATGTCGAACGCTGCCGCGTGCTTCTGCATCTGGTCGACGGCACCGGCGAACACGCCGGGAAGGACTACAAGACGGTGCGCCACGAGTTGGAAGCGTACGGCCACGGCCTGACCGACAAGCCGGAGATCGTTGCGCTCAGCAAGGCGGACGCGCTGACGCCGGACGTGCTCAAGGAACAACTTGCGCGGCTCAAGCGCGCCGCCAAGAAAACGCCGCTGGTTCTTTCCGCCGCCGCACACACCGGCGTACCGGATGTGCTGCGCGGGCTCGTCAGGGTGATCGACGGCGATCGTGTGGCGAGCGGCGAGACCGCCGAGGCCGAAACCTGGCATCCTTAATTGCCAACGCGGCTGGCTTGTGAGACAGGGTTTCGCGCAAACCGAAACCGATCATGTCCCGCAAGACACCAGCGCTGACCGACTTCCGCCGCATCGTCGTCAAGGTGGGCTCGTCCCTCCTGGTCGATGCCGCGGCCGGCCGCGTCAACGAGATCTGGCTCGCATCGCTCGCTGACGACATCGCGCGGCTGCATGGCGAGAAGCGCGATATCCTGGTGGTGTCGTCCGGCGCGATTGCGCTTGGTCGCGCGGTGCTGAAGCTGCCGCGCGGGCCGCTCAAGCTGGAGGACTCACAAGCCGCCGCCGCGGTCGGGCAGATCGCGCTCGCGCGCACCTGGGCGGAGGCGCTCGGCCGCCATGACATTACGGCCGGCCAACTGCTGCTGACCCTCACCGACACCGAGGCACGCCGCAACTATCTCAACGCGCGCAGCACCATCGCGAAGCTGCTCGAATGGCGCAGCGTGCCGGTGATCAACGAGAACGACACCGTCGCCACCAACGAGATCCGCTATGGCGACAACGATCGCCTGGCGGCCCGCGTCGCCACGATGGCGAGCGCGGATCTGCTGGTGCTGCTCTCCGACGTGGACGGTCTCTACGACGCGCCGCCGCAAAACGGCACAAAGGCAAATCTCATTCCGCTGGTCGAGCGCATCACGCCCGAGATCGAGAGCATGGCGGGCGCCTCCGGCTCCGAGCTGTCGCGCGGCGGCATGACCACAAAGATCGAGGCCGGCAAGATCGCCACCACCGGCGGCATCCACATGGTGATCGCGTCCGGCCGCATCGACCACCCGCTGCGCGCGATCGCGACGGGGCGCTGCACCTGGTTCCTTACGCCGGCCAATCCGGTCACGGCGCGCAAGAAATGGATCGCGGGCTCGCTCGAGCCCAAGGGCACGCTGACGATCGATGCCGGCGCGGTCGCGGCATTGCGCCGTGGCAACAGCCTGCTGCCGGTGGGCATCGTGAAGGTCGAAGGCGCGTTCGCGCGCGGCGACGCCGTGATCGTGCGCGGCCCGGACGGCCACGAGATCGGGCGCGGGCTCGTGGCCTATGACGCCGAGGATGCGGAGAAGATTCGCGGCAAATCGTCCGGCGACGTTTTGCTCATTCTCGGCATCGAGGGCCGCTCCGAGATGGTGCATCGCGACGATCTGGTGCTCGGGCACGCGTAAGGAACTTTCCGAGCGCTCGAGAGTCGTTATCCGGGCGGCTGATTTCCCAAGGCTCCTCGCTTGCGTGCAATCACAGTCCTTCCCGAAAACGCCAATTCGATCGAAATGCGCGACGTACCCGAACCGGCGCCGACCGAAGGTGCATTGCTGGTTGAAGCGATTGCACTCGGCGTCTGCGGCACCGATCGCGAAATCATCGCGGGCGAATACGGCGAAGCGCCGGACGGCCGCGAACGCCTGATCCTTGGACACGAGTCGCTCGGCCGTGTGCTCGAAGCGCCGGACGACTGCGATTTCAAAGCGGGCGACCACGTTGTCGGCATCGTGCGGCATCCCGATCCGGTGCCCTGCCCGGCTTGCGCCAGCGGCCAGTGGGACATGTGCCGCAATGGGCAATATACCGAGCACGGCATCAAGGGGCTAAACGGCTTCGGCGCGGAGCGCTGGCGCATCGATCCGCAATTCGCCGTGAAGGCCGACCCCGCGCTCGGCATTCTCGCCGTGCTGATGGGGCCGACCAGCGTCGTCGCGAAAGCGTGGGATCATGTGCATCGTCTGTGGCGTCTTGCCGAGGCGCCGCCGCGCCGCGTGCTGGTCACCGGCGCGGGGCCGATCGGCCTGCTCGCCGCGCTGCTCGGCAAACAGCGCGGGCTCGACGTGCATATCTACGATCACAACAAGACCGGGCC
>JAXDNY010000272.1:0-4088 GCA_034669145.1 Hyphomicrobiales bacterium | reverse complement strand
CGCTGTCGCTCTATCTCGACTTCATCAACCTGTTCCTGATGCTGCTGCGCCTGTTCGGCGACCGGCGCTAAGTTCAACGCTGCTACGCGAACGCCCCGGCTTCATCCCCGGGGCGTTTTCGTTTTAGACTCGCTGCTTCCGCTCATTCCCGCGCAAGCGGGAATCCAGTTCTTGGCTCTGGGTCCCCGCTTTCGCGGGGACGAGCGGAAGAGAGATTGATGCATGAGCGACATCTCGATCCGCGCCGCCTCTCCGGCCGACATCCCCGCCATCACCCAAATCTATGCGCATGCGGTGCGCCACGGCACGGCGTCGTTCGAGCTCGAGCCGCCGGACGAAGCCGAGATGGCCGCGCGGCAGCAGGCGCTGCTTGAACGCGGCTATCCGTATCTGGTCGCCGAGAGCGGCGGCGCTGTCATGGGCTATGCGTATGCGGGCCCGTACCGCGCGCGTCCGGCCTATCGCTTCAGCGTCGAGAATTCGGTCTATGTCGCGCCGCAAGCGCACCGACGCGGCATCGGCCGCTTGCTGCTCGACAAACTGATCTTCGAGTGCGAGGCGCGCGGTTATCGCTTGATGATCGCCGTGATCGGCGATTCGGCGCAGGCGCCCTCGATCGAGTTGCACCGCGCCGCGGGCTTCAAGCTCGTCGGCGCGTTCGAGGGCGTCGGCTACAAGTTCGATCGCTGGCTCGACACGGTGCTGATGCAGCGCCCGCTCGGGAAGGGATCAAGCGCGCCGCCTTGACACGTGCAGTGGTCATCCCGGGGCGCGCCGAAGGCGCGAACCCGGGATCCATAACCACGAGCCGAGCGACTGAGAGCCAGTCGGGGTTATGGATCCCGGCTCTCGCTGCGCTCGGCCGGGATGACGAAAGCGGGATTACACCGCGACCAGCTTCAGCGACTTGTCCACCGCGCGCAGCACGCCGTCGAGCTCGTGGCCGCGCTTGACGATCAATCCCGTCGCCGAGATCACGCTGTAGGCGCCCTGCTTGCGCGCCAGCCGAGGATTTTTCTCGATGCGGTAAAGCGGCACTTCGGAGGAACGGCGGAAGACGGAAAACACCGCCCGGTCTCTGAGGAAATCAATCGCGTAATCGCGCCACTCGCCGGCTGCGACCATGCGGCCATAGAGGCCAAGGATGCGGTCGAGCTCGCGCCGGCTGAAGGTGACCTTCCCGGAGACGACGCCGGCACTGGCCTCGCCCCCGCGTTGCTCGCTCGGTTCGGTTTCGCCGAACGTCATGCGGCGCCTCCCTGTTCGCGGTTGCCGATTGGATGATCGCCTTGCCGCGAGTTCGCCGCAAGGGGGCGTCCGGCCGGCTGTAACAGCCAAATGACAAACTCACCGAAAACGGGTGATTTCCAAGATAATCTTCACAAACCCGGTCATATGCGCACTGATTCGTGAAAAAGTTTCACAATGAAGCCCTATTTCGGCCAACGACGCGCCCTCGTGGCCTGCGAAAAACCGGACAGTTGATTAGGGCCCGGTTGCGTTCGAGCACCGGATTCCTCAGCCCCCCAGCCCCCCGGGGTTTGGACAGACCGGGCCCTGGTCACGCGTACGGTTCAATCCCCCAACGTTCTTAGGGCCGGTTCACACCGGCCCCATTTTTTTGCCTGCTCGGATTTTCAGTTTAGTGACGCAACGCTCGCGCCCAGCATGTTGCCGGGCGCTTCCTTGCTGCCGGCCTGCACGACCACCGCGAAGGCGTCGCCTCCCGCCGCCGTCACATCGCTCAGCGGCACCTTGAAGGTGCGCGCCGCACCGGTCCAGTCGCCGAGCTTCACCCAGCGCCGCACCACGTTGTAATACGTGATCGTGTTGCCGGAATTTTCGCCGCGGCCGATCGTCACCGGCACGGTCTTGGTGATCGGGCAGAGCCAGACCTCGCCTTTGGTGGCGTCTTTGGCGGCCGGCGTCGTGACGGAAATCTGATCGCCGGTAACCGACAAAGTGATCGGCAACGCCAAGGTCCCGGCCTGCTTGCGCGTCTGCGCGATCGCGTTATCGATTGCGTCCTTGTCGCTGCCGAGAACATGCGCGACGCCATTGACGACCACTTGCGGCGTGTACACTTCGCGATCGCCGCGCGATTTCGAATAGGCGCGCTGCCGGTTGGTGTGACCGGCGATCGCCAGCGTGTCCTTCCAGCCGAGATAGTCCCAGTAGTCGACCGGCAGGCTCATCACGACGAGCGAAGGATCGCGCGACAGTTCGCCCGCAAGCTTGTCGGCCGGCGGACACGACGAACATCCCTGACTGGTGAACAGCTCGATGACGGCGCGCGGCTCGGCCGACGCGATGGCCGACGTCAACATGGCGGAAGCAACAACCGCTAACGGTAACGCGACCTGGCGGCGTTTCATGCCGATCTCCACATCCTCAAGTCCTCGACCGATTCCGGCGCGGCTCTTTGACCACCGTGCCACAAACGATCCGTCTGACCGCGGATGTCTCGTCCCCGCGCAACACATAAAGACAATGCCAATCACCGGCCACTCAATTCGCGGTGAGTGGCCGTGATTGCGGCGCAGAATTATATGGCGAAATACGTAGGTGAACCGGCGGAATACAACTTGCCGTCGGTTACGCAGCAAGATGGCGCAGCACGTAGTGCAGGATGCCGCCGTTCTTGAAGTAGTCGAGCTCGTCCAGGGTATCGATGCGGCAGATCAGCGGCACGCGCTTCAATGCGCCGTCCGCCGCCACGATCTCGGCGATCAGCCGCTGCCGCGGCTTGAGATCGCCATGCAGACCGCGGATCGTGACCGTCTCGTTCCCTTTCAGGCCGAGCGTGTGCCACGACGTCCCTTCCTCGAACACCAGCGGGATCACGCCCATTCCGATCAGGTTGGAGCGATGGATGCGCTCGAAGGATTGCGTGATCACGGCCCGAATGCCGAGCAAGGTCGAGCCCTTGGCGGCCCAGTCGCGCGAGGAGCCGGTGCCGTATTCCTTGTCGGCGAAAACGACGAGCGGCACGCCTTCGGTTTTGTAGCGCATCGCGGCGTCATACATCGTCATGCGCTGCTTGGACGGATAGTGAATGGTCACGCCGCCTTCCACGCCCGGCACCATCTGGTTCTTGATGCGGATGTTGGCGAAGGTGCCGCGCATCATCACTTCATGATTGCCGCGGCGCGTGCCGTACTGGTTGAAGTCCTTCGGACGCACCTGGTGGTCGCGCAGATAATGACCCGCCGGGCTTTCCTCCTTGATCGAACCCGCCGGCGAAATGTGGTCGGTGGTGATCGAATCGAGAAACAGGCCGAGGATGCGCGCATCGACGATGTCTTCGACCGGGTGCGGACGCTTCTCCATCCTTTCGAAGTAAGGCGGGTTCTGCACATAGGTCGAGCGATCGCTCCACTGGAACGTCATGCCGCCCTTCACGGCGATCTTGCGCCAGTTGGCCTCGCCCTTGAACACGTCGGCATATTTCTTCGCGAACACGCCCTTGTTGATCGACTTGCGGATGACGGCGGCGATCTCGCGGCTGGTCGGCCAGATGTCGCGCAGATAGACCTTCTTGCCCTTGCTGTCGGTGCCGATCGGGGCGCGCGCCACGTCGATGTTCATGTTGCCGGCGAGCGCATAGGCGACCACGAGCGGCGGTGAAGCAAGATAGTTCGCGCGCACGTCCGCATTCACGCGGCCCTCGAAATTGCGGTTGCCCGAGAGGACCGCGGCCGCGACGACATCGTTCTTGCTGATCGATTCCGAGATTTCCTCAGCCAGCGGGCCGGAATTCCCGATGCAGCTCGTGCATCCGAAGCCGACCAGGTTGAAGCCGATCTTGTCGAGCTCCTTCTGCAGCCCGGACTTGTCCAGATATTCCGCCACGACCTGCGAACCTGGCGCGAGCGACGTCTTCACCCAGGGCTTGGGCATCAGGCCCCGCGCCGCCGCCTTCTTGGCAAGCAGTCCGGCCGCCACCATCACGTTCGGATTCGACGTATTCGTGCACGATGTTATTGCGGCGATCACCACGTCGCCGTGGCCGATGTCGTGCTTGCGTCCTTCGACCGCGAAGCGCTTGCCCGCCTCGCTGCCCTTGTTGAATTCCTTGTCCATCGCGG
>JAXDNY010000271.1:0-5777 GCA_034669145.1 Hyphomicrobiales bacterium | reverse complement strand
AGCGCTTGCGGCGTATGAGCACGTGGATCACTCACCCAGCGGATCGCATTAACACTCTCCGAGCTCTTGTCGCTCCGCCCATCCTATTCGCGCCTTTCTTTGTCGAGTCTTTGGCGGCCAACACATCGCTATACGGAATCGGTATCTTCTTTTTGATAGGTAAGACCAACTATCTTCTCCACCTCCATATCCACCATCCATTCAGCCGTAATAGCACCCTCAATTTGCTGCTCGATCTGAGCATGGGTTCGGTCACCGGAATGACCAGCTCGAACTGGCGAATACAGCACCTCTATGGTCACCATCGCGGCATTGACCTGCCCTATCGCGGAGACCGCACATGGCAGCTCGAAAAATATTCTCCGCTGCGCGCCCTTTCGTTCTCAATTGGAACTCTTTGGACAACCTTTTTTGCGCCGATTAGGGAGTCTTTCCGGAAAGGAATTCTAGCCAATCTCAAAACGCCCATCAACTATCGTTGGGCCTTCTTCGAGCAATCCCTGCTGATTGTATTCGTAATTGCCCTGGCGATATCGCAACCATGGCTCATATTGATCTATCTCATGCCATGGTATTTAGCGACTCACTTTGTAACGCGCTACCTCGACTATCTTAATCATTACGGATGCGACGAAAATGGAACGGACCGTTTCGCTGTAGCGAATAACTGTGTCTCGCGCTGGTTCAACTTTGCGACACACAATTTCGGCTACCACACGGCCCATCATTTACGACCCGGTGCGCACTGGACTACGTTGCCGGATATACACGCAACATTCGCGGACCAAGTCCCCGAAGGGAACCTCAAACGGTTTAGCTGGTCGGGAATTCTGTTGCCGTATCACTTCCTGCGATCTCTTCGAGGGCGAATGTAGTCCACGCTTGTCGCACAAGGCACCGACTTTTTTTTGGCATAATCCTTGTCCGAAGACGATGTTGCTTGGCAAACCCGGACTATGGCTTGAGGTCCCAAGTCATTCGAGCCGCTAGGGCCATGGCCAACATACACGCGATCCACATCACAACCGGACCGCCCGCTCCTTCGATCACCAAGCCCCAGAAACTCAGCTTTATCGGCCCGTTAACAGCCCCGAAAAAGGTGATGACAATGAATGAGCTGCATCCGGCCGTAGGAATCCCCAGAATCGTTAGCGGATGGTTCCTCGTAGTTTCAGCGCGCCAATCTTGCTTACGAAAAATGGCCGGATAGAACACGATCGCGAGCATCACCACACAGGTCATTATGGCGATACTGAAGGCAGCAACACGATAGGTCTCTTCGCTCATGGCCGTTCTATTTCCGAGGCTGGCTGCTTATTCGCCTTCGTTGAAGAAGGCCGCTGGGTCGATGTGCTCTGCTTTGATCCTTCGGACAGGCCTACCTCATCTAAGTATAATATCACCTGTCCGAACCGGTTGCCACTTATTAGGGGATTGTGCTCTAGCGCGGTACATCACCCGCGAGCGTGACGCGATGCATCACGCGGCGATGGCCGTGATAATCGTTGACCGGATTGTGCTGCGTGCAGCGATTGTCCCACAGCGCGATCGAGCCTACCTCCCAGCGGAAGCGGCAGGTGAACTCGGGGCGCGTGGCGTGCGCGAACAGATAGTTCAACAGCGGTGCGCTTTCCTCGACCGTCATGTCCTTGAAACGCAGTGCGTGCCCGCCATTGGCGTAAAGCGCCTTGCGGCCGGTTTCGGGATGCGTGCGCACCACGGGATGCTCCGCGACGAACTCCTTCTTCGCTTCGGTCGTGCCGCTGTCCTTAACGCGGTCCTCGCGCGTCTTGGTCACATCGGCCTTGGCGGAGGAATTCACCACGATCAGCCCGTCGAGCACGCGGCGCAAGCCCTCCGAGAGCGTTTCGTAGGCGAGATACATGTTGGCGAACAGCGTGTCGCCGCCGCGCGGCGGCGTCTCGCGCGCGACCAGCATGGTCGCCATCGGGGGCTTTTCGAGATAGGCGGTGTCGGAGTGCCACAGCCCGCCGAAATTGACCTTCTCGTGCTCGAGCTTGATCACCGGCGTGATCTGCGGAAATCCGTCGAGGCCCTTCACGAAGGGATATTCCACCGGCTCGCCGAAGCGGCGCGCCACGTTGAGCAGCTGCGCGGGCTCGAGTTGCTGATCGCGGAAGAACACCACGAGATGCTCGAGCCAGGCCGCGCGGATCGCCGCGATGGTGTCGTCGCTCACATCAGCGCTAAGATCGACACCAAGGACTTCCGCGCCGAGCGCGCCGGAGAGGGGACGGATGTCGAGCGTGTTGGTTCCCATGCCGCCAGTCTACCGCAGCGGCGGATGGGTCTCCAATCGGGGCCAGCTTAGCCGAACGAGTGGCCCGCTGGCCGGCCCGGCAGCGCGCGGCGCGGCGCCTTGCGCTCAACCACCACGGCGCGCTCCGCGCCGCCGCGACTGGTGAAGGCGAGCGTCGCTGCGGTCTTGCGCGGCGGCGGGATCTTGGCGAGCGCGGAGCGCACCTCATCCGGCGGCAACTCCATCAGGCCGGCGGCGATCGCGACCTGCTCCTGCACGTCGTCGGTCAGGCCGCGTGCCGCGAAGATCGCCTCTTCGAGCGTCGGAGGGTCATGGCGCACCCGGCGGGGGCCGTATTTGGTTTTCCAGGTCGTGCTCATCGGTGCCTTCGCTGCTTTGGCTTCCCCGTCAGGAGACATTATCGGCCAACTATCGCAGTGCAGCAAGCTCATTGTGCAACGCACAAGTTGAATGGTAAACACTTGAATTCACAAGATTTTGATCGCAACGCCCATGCACCGGGCGGGGTCTGACAAAGAATCGGGCAACGTTCACCCGCCCGCCATCTCGCGCGGCGAAAAGCTCAGATCCAGCACCCTCCACTCGCGGTATTTGTCGGCCTGGAGGAACCCGTACGGCTGGCAATCCTTCAGCGTGCGGATTGCGGCATGTAGCAGCAGCGGCCCGTCGCGCGAAGCGCTGGCTTCGATCAGCACCGGTTCGGCGGCGAGGCGGCCGTCGCGCCGCAGATAGATGCGCAGGACCACGCGCGTCGTCTGGGCGGGCGACATGCCGCCCGGCAGCGTCCAGCATTTCTTCAGGTGCGCCTTGAATGCCGCCTTGTCGGCGGCGGACAGATTGGCCGTGGTCGTGGCCTCGGAGTCGAAGCCTTTGTCCGGCGCGTTCGGCAGGTCGAGCAGCGCCGGAATGTTCACCGGATCGAAGATCCAGGGCGACGTTGGCGCCTGCGGTTGCGGCGACGCGCCTTGGGGCCCAGGCGCAGCTTGCTGGTTCGCTTGCGGTGGTGGGGCCGGCTGCTGCTTGGCCTGCGCCCGGGGCGCGCTTTCGCGCTGCGGTTGGGGCGCTTGGGGAAGCGGGCTCCAGTCGGCGGGTTTATCCTCCGGTGGCTTTTCCTTTGGCCGCTCGACCTCGTCGGGGCGCACCAGATCGACCTCGATCGCCGCCAGCTGGGGGTTGTCGAACAGCTTGGGCGTGCCGAACAGCGCGAGTGCCACCAGCGCAATGTGGCTGACCGTCGAAATGAGGACGCCGGAACGCATGGCGGGATTTTAGGCCACGCGAGCGCGCGGCCCAAGGGCCGTCTCGGCGGCCGTTCAGCGGCGCCAGGCGAAGAATTCGCGCATCGGATAGGGCGCGGGGCGCACGAGCTTGCGCTTCTGTCTGGCGGCCGTCTGCCCGGCCGTGCGCTGGAAACGTGTGGTTTTCTCCGATGCGGCAACCGGGGCTCTCGCGGTGGCCGTATCCGGCGGCGGCGTTGCGACAGGCTGCGCCGGCGTGGTGATGCCGACCGGCTGCACGGGAGGAAACGCGACAGGCGTCGCTTCTCGCGCGGGCGCGGGTTCGCTCGGAGGTGCCGCGACAGGTTGCGGGGCTGGCGGCGGGCTTGGTTTGGCTGGCTCAGCGATCACAACGGCGGGAGCCGGCGCAACGGGTGGCGATCAGCCGCGACCGGGCGCAACAGCAGCGCCGGAAGCGACCCCGCGCCGGCAACGACCACGGTCACCGCCAAGATGGCACCAGCCCAGAATCGCCTGTCGATCATGCCGCCACTGAGCCCCGCCGGGGCGGCGCTATTGCGGCGCCACTGCGCCCGCGTTGCGGCGGTCCTTGGGCGATTGGACGATCCGGCTTACGGCGCGCCGCGTACCACGCCGTCCTTGAAGAAGACCCGGTAGGGCGTGGTTCCGGTCGCGCTGCCGTCGCGCGAGCGCCAGCGGCCGTTGGTGCAGAGCGTACCGCCTTGCGCCGGCACCGCATCGAACTCGACGCTGTTGTAATAGACCGTGCCATTCGGCTCGGTCGCGGTGAAGTCAGTCTTGCACTTGTCGCCGACGATCACCGGATTGTACTCGCCGATGATGATCCCGCCGCCGCCGGTCGAGGGGAATTTGCTGACATGCAGCCGCCAGCTCTCGTAATTCTCCTGCGCCAGGGCGGTGCCGGCGAGCGCCAGCACGATGCCGCCGATGATCAATGTCCGCATGGTGTCCGCTCCCGTGTCCCAGCAAGGATATCGGAGCTACTGCGGCGCGGCGTGAAGAGTTTCCCCGTTCACGCCCTCGTGAAGCGCCGCCGAAACCGCGACACCGCTCGGGCGTATCGCCTGAAGCGGCCAAATCGGCTATTTTGCCTTCGCTTTCGTGGAGCCCATCATGATCGACAGAAGACAAGCTCTGGCGTTGTTCGCGGGCTTTGCCGCGACACCTGCGCTTGCCCAGACGGGGATGAGCCGCATGACGGCCTATGCGTTTTCCTTCGCGGCGCTCAAGGGCGGCGACATCAAACTCGCGGACTACGCCGGCAAGCCGATCCTGGTCGTGAATACCGCCTCGCAGTGCGGCTACACCCCGCAATATGCCGGGCTGCAGGACCTGTGGACGCGCTATCGCGATCGCGGTCTTGTCATCGTCGGCGTGCCGTCGAACGATTTCGGCGGGCAGGAGCCGGGCGGCGTCACCGAGATCGAGCACACCGCGCATCAGGGCTATGGCGTCGCCTTCCCGCTCGCCGCCAAGGCCGAGGTGCGCGGCGCGCAGCAGCATCCGTTCTACAAGTGGGCCGCAGCCGAGAAGCCGCTCGAACTGCCGCGCTGGAATTTCCACAAGTACCTGATCGGGCGCGACGGCCATGTGGCGGCGAGCTTCGCCACGCAGGTCGAGCCGACGGACGCACGCGTGATCGCGGCGATCGAGAAGGAGCTCGCGCGCGCCGCATGACGGTTACGCCGCCCCGCCGCATCGCACCAAAGATCTGGACCAATCCCGCTGCCGCGCTCGACTACGAGATCGCGCAGGAGAAGGCGTCGACACTCGGAAGGCTCGGCCGTGCGCTGGAAGCCGCGCTCGCGGCGCTTCAAACGTTCGATGCGGAGCTGACCGAGCCGACTTTGGAGCGCGGCAAGGAGCGCCGCACGCTGGTCGCGCAAGCGGGCCAGGCATTATGGCACTTTGTCGTGCAGCGCGAGGCGCTCGGCCTGCGCGACCAGCGCCAGGTGATGCGCGACTACCGCGTGCCGGGCGACGTGCAAAACCGCATGGGGATGCTGCCGGCGAAGGCACGCTAGTGCCCCGAACCCGAAGTTCGCACACAACGCCCGGCAAGTACGCTTCCGAACTTCGGGTTCAAAAGGGGCACTAGAGTCATAAGGTTGCTAGTGTGGCGGTTCAGAAGTCCGCATCATTCTCGCAGCGAGTCCGCAATGCGGACTTCTGAACCAAAGCCACACTAGATCAATAGGTTGCTAGTGTCCTTTCGATTCCGAAGTTCGCATGGAGCC
>JAXDNY010000270.1:0-14223 GCA_034669145.1 Hyphomicrobiales bacterium | reverse complement strand
TGGCGCCTGAGGATCGCAAGCAGGGCGAGATTTTCCGCGAGGTCGAGCCGGAGGACTTGCTCCGCTACGGCCTGATCCCGGAATTCGTCGGCCGCCTGCCGGTGGTCGCGACCCTCGAAGACCTCGACGAGCCGGCGCTCAAGCGCATCCTGACCGAGCCGAAAAATGCGCTGGTAAAACAATACCAGCGGCTGTTCGAGATGGAGAACATCGACCTCACCCTCGCCGAGGAGGCGCTGGGCGCCATCTCGCGCAAGGCGATCGACCGCAAGACCGGCGCGCGCGGGCTGCGCTCGATCATGGAGGGCATCCTGCTCGACACCATGTTCGACCTTCCGAGCCTGGAAGGCGTCGAAGAGGTGGTGATCTCCAAAGAGGTGGTCGAAGGCACTGCCCGGCCGCTCTACATCTACGCGGACCGCTCGGATCGGGCGGCCGAGGGCGCGGCATCGGCATAGGCGGCATCGGCAAGATCGGCACGAATCGGCGGACTTTTGGCCCCTTTCGGGGGGTTAACTTGACACGTCCCAGTGCGCCGCCCACCTAATGGGTACGAAAACTGCGAATTGATTCCGGGCTCGGGCTTCTTACCCCTTCGCGCATCGGGGGCGATGCGCGAGACTAGCCCCCTCCCGCCTCCGGAATCGTCCTCGGCACTTCACTGCGATTGCACCGAGCGTGGATCGCGGAGAAGGGGCACAACAACAAGGATCAAGCCATGACCGCCTCCAAGCCACGGCCGGCACCCGCTGCCGGTGAGACCCGCGCCTACCCGGTTCTGCCGCTGCGCGACATCGTGGTCTTCCCGCACATGATCGTTCCGCTCTTCGTGGGGCGCGAGAAGTCGATCAAGGCGCTCGAAGAGGTGATGAAGAGCGATACGTTCATCCTGCTCGCAACGCAGAAGAACGCCTCAGACGACGATCCGGCCACGGGCGCGATCTTCCAGATCGGCACGCTCGCGAGCGTGTTGCAGCTGCTCAAGCTGCCCGACGGCACCGTGAAGGTGCTGGTCGAGGGGGCGGAGCGCGCCAAGATCCTCCAATACAACGACCGCACCGACTACTACGAGGCCAACGCCGTCGTGCTCGCCGACGAGATGGGCGACAAGGTCGAGGCGGAAGCGCTCGCGCGCTCGGTCGTCACCGAGTTCGAAGGCTATGTGAAGCTCAACAAGAAGGTTTCACCCGAAGTCGTCGGCGTGGTCCAGCAGATCGAGGACTACGGCAAGCTCGGCGATACCGTGGCTTCGCACCTCGCCGTGAAGATCCCCGACAAGCAGGCCGTGCTTGAGACGACCGCCGTGCCGGAACGCCTGGAGAAGGTGCTCGGCCTGATGGAGAGTGAAATCTCCGTGTTGCAGGTCGAGAAGCGCATCCGCACGCGCGTCAAGCGCCAGATGGAGAAGACGCAACGCGAGTACTACCTCAACGAACAGATGAAGGCGATCCAGAAGGAGCTGGGCGACGAGGAAGGCCGGGACGAACTCTCCGAACTGGAAGAGAAGATCAAGAAGACCAAGCTCTCGAAGGAAGCGCGCGAGAAGGCGATGCATGAGCTCAAGAAGCTCAAGCAGATGTCGCCGATGTCCGCGGAAGCGACCGTCGTGCGCAACTATCTCGACTGGCTGCTGTCGATCCCATGGAACAAGAAGTCGAAGGTCAAGAAGGACCTGCCGCAGGCGCAGAACATTCTCGATAACGACCACTACGGGCTCGAGAAGGTCAAGGAGCGCATCGTCGAGTATCTCGCGGTGCAGAATCGCGCCAACAAGCTGACCGGGCCGATCCTGTGCCTCGTCGGTCCCCCCGGGGTCGGCAAGACGTCGCTCGGCAAGTCGATCGCGAAGGCGACCGGCCGCGAGTTCGTGCGCGTTTCGCTCGGCGGCGTGCGCGACGAGGCCGAGATCCGCGGCCACCGGCGCACCTACATCGGCTCGATGCCCGGCAAGATCATCCAGTCGATGCGCAAGGCGAAGACCTCGAACCCGCTGTTCCTCCTCGATGAGGTGGACAAGATGGGCGCCGATTTCCGCGGCGATCCGTCCTCGGCGCTGCTCGAGGTGCTCGACCCCGAGCAGAACCACACCTTCAGCGATCACTATCTCGAGGTCGACTACGATCTCTCCAACGTGATGTTCATCACGACGGCGAACACGCTCAACATCCCGCCGCCCTTGATGGACCGGATGGAGATCATCCGCATCGCCGGCTACACCGAGAACGAAAAGGTCGAGATCGCGCGCAAGCACCTGATCCCGAATGCGATCGCCAAGCACGGGCTCGACCCGAAGGAATGGTCGATCGATGACGAAGGCCTGAAGCTCTTGATCCGCCGCTACACGCGGGAAGCAGGCGTGCGCAATCTCGAACGCGAGCTCTCGACACTGGCCCGCAAGGCCGTGAAGGAGCTGATGCTCAACAAGAAGTCCAAGGTGGTGAAGATCACCGACGCAAACCTGCCCGACTATCTCGGCGTGCCGAAGTATCGCTATGGCGAGATCGAGGAGAAGGATCAGGTCGGCGTGGTCACGGGACTTGCCTGGACCGACGTTGGCGGCGAGTTGCTCACGATCGAAGCAGCCATGATGCCCGGCAAGGGCCGCATGACGGTGACCGGTAACCTGCGCGACGTGATGAAGGAGTCGATTTCGGCGGCGGCGTCCTATGTCCGCTCACGCGCGATCGCCTTCGGCATCGAGCCGCCGCAGTTCGACAAGCGCGACATCCACGTGCACGTGCCGGAAGGCGCGACGCCGAAGGACGGTCCGTCGGCCGGTGTCGCCATGGTGACGGCAATCGTTTCGGTGATGGCCGGCATCCCGGTGCGCCGCGATGTCGCCATGACGGGCGAGATCACGCTGCGCGGCCGTGTGCTGCCGATCGGCGGGCTGAAGGAGAAGCTGCTCGCCGCGCTGCGCGGCGGCATCAAGACCGTGCTGATCCCCGAGGAGAACGCCAAGGATCTGGTGGAAATCTCGGATCAGATCAAAGGCGGGCTTGATATCATCCCGGTCTCGCGCATGGACGAGGTTTTGGCGAAGGCGCTGACGCGCAAGCCGGAGCCGATCGAATGGGACGAGGCCACCGCCAAGCCGGTCGATGTGCCGGCGGTCGAGGACGACAGCCCGACCGTGATCGCGCACTGAGCGGCGATCGAGGCTTGGACAGACAGGGCGGCGCCGGCAACGGCGCCGCCCTTTCGGTTGCGCCCTGCGTTCTGCAGCCTATGGGAGGTAGAATCCTCTGCCGCACCAGCGGATTAGGCCCGGCGCGAGATGGTGGCCGACCGTGTCTTTTTTGCACTAGGCCCGGAACGTTTCGGCCAGTAGCTTTCCCAGCGGAATAACAGCTTTGGGAGGAAGACATGCGTCTCTTTTTAGGCACTCTTTCGGCGCTGGTTTTGAGCGCACCGATTGCAGCGGTGGCTGCCGATCTTCCTCCCCGGCCGCTGCCGGTCAAGGCGCCCGTGATGGCGCCGGTCGTCTATAACTGGACCGGCTTCTACATCGGCGGCAACGTCGGCTACAGCTTCGGGCGCGATCCCTACGAAGTTGCCGGAACCTCCACAATCCGCACCCGCACGTTCCGCGCCTTTGGAACGCCGGCCGAGACCTTGACCAGCGACGTGACTGCGGCAGGCCCAGGCTTCGTCGGCGCCGGCACTGCGAATATCGACGGCGGAGTCGCGGGCGGACAAATCGGTTATAACTGGCAAACCAGTGCTTGGGTATTTGGCCTTGAGACCGATGCCCAATGGACCGGTCAACGCGGCTCCACGAGCTTCTGCCTCACGGTGGGCTGCCCGGTCGGCGGCTTCGTCGCCAACGCGGACTATAAACTGCAATGGTTCGGTACCGCGCGCGCGCGCGCCGGCCTGCTCGTTGACCCGCGGGTCCTGCTTTACGTGACCGGCGGTGCGGCCTACGGCCAGGTCAAGGCCGACTACGCCTCCGGGATCCTCGGTCTACCGCTGGTTGGAAGCAGCATCAGCACGACGCGCCTCGGCTGGACCATCGGCGGCGGCATCGAGGCAATGCTCTCTCCGAACTGGACCGTGAAGGCCGAATATCTCTACGTCGACCTCGGCAGCGTGGCGAGCGGGGCGCTCGGCGGCGCGACGACTGCGACTTTAGCCAACGTGCCGCAGCAGGGTTTTACCACGGTTGTGGACACGACATTCGCCGGGGCCGCAACGACACGCGTGCGCGACAACATTGTCCGCGTTGGCATCAACTATCACGTTATGCCCTAGGCATTGTCGCGAAACGCGATGCAAAAGCCCCGGGCAGCTCCCCGGGGCTTTTTGCTTTGGCGGTTAGCGTACTTGCGTAACCGGTGGCCGCGGCGATAGACGTTCGGCGCCGGGCGATTAGCTCAGTTGGTAGAGCGCCTGCTTTACACGCAGGATGTCGGCGGTTCGAGCCCGTCATCGCCCACCAATCTGCGCCGCGCAGCGGTGCAGATTGCCCGACGAAGCCTTGGCGAAGGCGGGCTACCGGTACTCCGACTTCACCGGCCTGTTCGCATAAGACTGCTGCGGCACACCGCGGTTGAGCGACATGTGCGAGTGCGTGCAGAGCCAAGCGCCCTCCAGCCTGTTGAAGATCATCGTGGCGCGGCCGGGCCGTTCGAACGCCGAGCCGTCCGGGTGGTAGCCGGTGCTGGTCCAGGGCGCGATGACGGTCGTCATCGTCTTGTCGGCAGAAACGAGAACGCGCGTGGCGCCTGTGTCGAAGCGGAAGTCCGATGTCTTCGGCCAGACATTGTCCCACTGCGCGGTCTGCCAGGATGCAAGCCCCGAGATGATGTCGCGATGTGTGCCGAACGCGAGCACGTCGGGATGAAACAGCGGCCGCGCGGCGGCATAGTCCACGTCGCGCACATAGCCCGCGAAACGCTCGAGCCACGCGATGAACCAGGCGCGTGTCGCGCTATCTGCTTCAGGCAATAACATCGTTGGGTGCTCCATGATCTCCACCCAAGAGCACCATAAAAAGATGAAGGCTGCCCGTCGTGCCCCCAGGGGAGACGGACAGCCTTTCATCCGGCAATCGGCCCCGCCTTCGCTGAAGCTTCGGCGGGCAGCCTTCATTCGCGCGACTTGTCCGCCGAAGCGGCATGGCCGCGAAGGCTGGAGTTACACGGCTTCTTTCAGTTCTTTCGCGGCACGGAACGCGACCTTCTTGCTCGCCTTGATCTTGATCGGCTCGCCGGTCGCGGGATTGCGGCCCATGCGGGCGGCGCGCTTGCGCACCTGCAGGATGCCGAGGCCGCCGATCCGGATGCGGTCGCCCTTCTTGAGGTGCTTGACGACGATGTCGACCATGCTGCCGAGGATCGCCTCGGCCTGCTTCTTGGAAAGCTCGTGGCCTTCGGCGACGTTCGCCGAGATGTGCTTCAACGTAACGGTGGGAGCAGTCGTCTTCGTGGGTGTGGCCGCCATGGGTAAACGTCTCCTTTTGTCATACTGGTTGGAACACGCAAGTTATGCCCGTCCCATAAGCGATTCTCGACCCTATGACTACGTGGAAATGCAACGGCCAAGAATCGGGACGCGCGACTTGTTGCGAATCGACGGGCGATTCTAACCGGTCTTGACTTGGCGGGATACGGGTCGTATCCCATCGGACCCTTTAGAAAGCCTGAAAATCAAGGCTTTTCCGGGGGCGTAGCTCAGTTGGTTAGAGCGCCGGCCTGTCACGCCGGAGGCCGCGGGTTCGAGTCCCGTCGCTCCCGCCAGCCCTCGTTCCCAAGCGAGGGTAGGGTGGTCCCCCCAATCCGATTTGCCGCGCGGCTACACGCCGGGCGGTGTCGTCAGCCGCAAGCGGTCACGCTGCGGGTGCGCGAGAAGGTGTTCGAGGATCGTTTCGAGGTTCTGGCGTTCGTCCGGCCGGATCGCGATGTCCGTGCGTGCGGGCAACGCGAGGTGACGGGTCGTCTCGTCTGCGAGCAACAGATCGATCTGGCGGCAGGTCGTGGCCCCGTCGTTGGCGAGATAGAGCGTGCCGATGCCGGCATCCTTTTCGGCAGCGGTGCTGATCGGGATTTCCATGATGCGCATGCGCCGGAGCCAGCGACCAGCCACGCGGTAATCCTGCGTTGAAGGACGATAGGGATGCCGCGGCGCGTCCGTGTAGTCGGGACGGCCGCCGAGAAACAGCGCATCCATGTCCGCCGGTATCGGAAAGCCGCTTTGGCCCGGTTCGGTGGTGAGGTCGAAGCATGCGCCCAGCGCATTGAGCAGCCGCATGGTCCGCTGGTCCATCCAGCGATCGCCGAAGCGGAACGATCGGCAGCGCGTCCCAAAGGCGCGCCGGTACGCGTTGAACGAACTGCGTACGCAGTGTTCGACCCAAGAGGGGTCGCGAAATTCCGACACCCAGCCGTCTGCGGTCCGCTTCCAGGGATGAACATGCAGGCCGATCTCATCTCCGGCGGCACGCAGGATGCGAAGCTCGCGCTCAAATGCGACCGCAACCCAATCCTGTCTGCCGCCGTGCAGCTCGGCCACCTGCGGGTCCATGCGCAGAAACCACGAAAAGCGGCACGGCTGGCCGGTCGCCGCCTCGAACCTCGGCCGGTAACGTGTCAGAAGCGCGACCAGCGGTCCGATCCCGGCCCAGTCCGCTTGTCCCTCGGAGATCTTGTCGTCGGGTTCGACGTCGAAGCAAAGCAGGATCGGCAGCCGCGTGCTCATGCGGCGATTGTAGCAAGTCGCGACCGTCTCGCTACCAACCGCGCCGGTTGCATCGCCGCGGCGCGCAGACTCGCATTACCCCCGATACACTGGCGCGGGCTGCGAGAAGAAGCCGAGCAGAATGTGATAGACCAGCATGTAGTTCTTCTGCTGGAAGCTCGCGTGCGAGATCCCCGGCATCACGGCGAACTGCTTGTCGGGGTTAGGCAATCGCTTGAAGAACTCGATCAGGTCGTCGACGCCCGCGATGCCATCCCATTGGCCGCGCATCACGATGGTGGCGGCCTTGATGTTCTCCGGGTTCACCACCGGCAGCCTGGAGCACATGTCCACATAGGTGCCGGTCGGCACGCTGTCGTCGAGCTTCAGGATCGCGTCGGCGAAGGCGCTGATCACCGTGTCCTCGGCGGTGCCGGGATGGTCGCGATTGAAGATCGAGAACACGAAGTCGCGGTTGATCGGGCGGCGGTTCTTGGAAACGAACTCGGGCAGCCGCTTGCGCCGCTCGACGAGTGTCGGGGCGCCTTCGCCGGTCCACACCATCGCGTCGAGGGCGAGGCGGTCGACCATCTCGGGATGGCGCTCGGCAAACAGTCCCGCGCGCAACGCACCCGACGATATGCCGTAGACCAGGAAGGGGCGGTTGTTGCCGCGCAGTTTGTGGATGTATTGGGCGGCCGCGTAGCAATCGTCCGCGCCATATGAAATGGGCGCGTTGTTGTCGCGATCCTTGGTCGAGCGGCCGTAGCCTTCCATGTCGACGCTCCAGCAGTCGTAGCCCTGCTTGGCGAAGTATTCCATCGCGGAGGAATCCGGCCGTCCCGGCACGTCGAGGTCGAACGTCGGCTGCGAGGCCATCGAGGAGCCGTGCACGAACAGCATCGTGCCCTTGGTCTTCGCCGGATCGCCCGCGACCTTGTTCCACAGGAAGAGTTTCACGTCGGCGCCTTTGGTGGTCCAGTGTTCGGTGCCCGGGAGGCGGACCTGTACATTCATTGGGTTTGCCTTCTCATTGTTCTCAGTTGACGCCGATGTTGTTGGCCTTGATGAGCTTGCCCCAGCGCTCGATCTCGGCCTCGATGTAGGTGCTGAATTCCTGCGGGCTCATCACCATCGTATTCGCCCCCTGCCGCCGCCACGACTCCGCAATGTCCGGGCGTGCCAGGATCTTGTTGATCTCGCGGTTGAGCAATTCGACGATGTCCTTCGGCGTGCCGGCCGGCGCCATCACGCCGATCCAGATCGTGGCGTTGTATTCGGGAATTCCGGCTTCCGCGATCGTCGGGACATTCGGAAGGATCGGCGAACGCACCTTGCCCGATGTCCCGAGCGCCTTGACGCGGCCGCCTTCGATCGTGGGTGCCATGGTGGGAACGCTGTCGAACATCATGTCGATCTGGCCCGAGATGATATCGCCGCGCGCACCGGTCGACCCCTTGTAGGGGATGTGGACAATGTCGATCCCGGCGAGATTTTTGATGAGCTCGCCGGCCATGTGATAGTTCGAACCCGGGCCCGATGAGCCGTAGTTCAGCGTTCCGGGCTTCGCCTTCGCGAGCGCGATCAACTCTTTCAGGCTGTTCACCGGCGAGCGTTCCGGCACCACCAGCACCAGCTCCGAATTCATCAGCGGGGCAACCGGCACGAAATCGCGCATCAGCCGGTATGGCTTGTTGGGGTTGAGCGTCTCGACGGTGGTTTGCGTCGCCGAGATCATCAGCAGCGTGTAGCCGTCGGGCGCGGCGCGCGCGACTTCGGTGGTGCCGATGATGGTGCCGGCGCCGGGGCGGTTCTCCATCACGATCGGCTGGCCGAGCGACTTGCGCAATTCCTCGCCCAGCGCGCGCGTGAACACGTCGGTCGGGCCGCCCGCGCCGAACGGCACGATGAAGCGGATCGTGCGGTTGGGATAATCCTGCGCGGCCGCTGGCGCCGCGATTGCCGCCAACGCAACGGCAAGAAGCGATAGGAGACGCATCGGCATTTCTTGCTAGACCGCAACCTTGATCGCGGGCGCATGCACGCCGAGCCCGAGCATCTGCCGGGCCTCGGCCGGTGTCGCGACGCTCGAGCCGAGCAGCTCGACGATCTTGACCGCTTTCGCGACCAGTGCCGCGTTGCTGGGCGTGAGCCTGCCGCGCTCCAGATAGAGATTGTCCTCCAATCCGACGCGCACGTGGCCGCCGAGCAGGACGGCCTGCGCGGCCATTGGAAATTGATGCAGCGAAATGCCGAACGCGAACCATGTGCAGCCCGCGGGCAGCAGGTTGCGCATATAGATCATGGCTTCGGAGGTCGCCGGCTGGCCCCACGCAATGCCGAGACAGATCTGGAACATACCCGGGCCCTTGATGTGGCCGGTTTCGATCATGCGCTTGGCAAGCAGCAGGTGGCCGGTCTCGAACACTTCCAGTTCCGGCGTCACGCCGGCCTCGCGGATATCGGCCGCCATCGCTTCGAGAATGGGCGGCGTGTTGACGAATACGCTGGGGCCCATGTTCATGCTGCCCATGTCGAGCGAGCAGATGTCCGGGCGCAGGTCGAGCACGTGCTGCACGCGTTGGCGCGGCGTGCGCAACGTCGTGCCCGGGCCTGGCTTCATCGGGTCGGTTGGGTCGGGTGAGAAACGTCCGCCGGGCCCGGTGGTGAGGTTGATGACAACGTCCGAGCCGCTTTGGCGGATGCGGTCGACCACCTCGGCGTAATGCGCACCCTCCATGCTCGGCAGCCCGGTCTTCGGGTCGCGCACATGAATGTGCACGATCGCGGCGCCGGCCTTGGCGGCGTCGACGGCGGAGAAGGCGATCTGTTCCGGCGTCACCGGCACGGCCGGATTTTTGCCCGGCGAATCCGCGGCCGATCCCGTCACCGCGCAGGAAATCATCACCTTGCGTTGCACGGCTTGCCCTCCCCAATTCGTCTTCCCGGACAGAGAGTACAACGGTCCGCCGGGGCGGGATACGGCATCGCTTGAGGCGCGAGAACCGCACCTTGCCACTCATTGTGCGCTGCGCTAAGCCAAACCGGTTCCTGGAACGAATCCGAACTAGAATCTGGGCAATTCGGCAGGTTTTGGCGCGCCGCTGCGGCGACGGGACCGGGTTCCGGGCGAAGCGGGCAGAAGGGTCGCCGATGACCGAGCTACTGCAGGACTATTTGCCGCTCGTCGTGTTTATCGCAGTTGCGATCGGCATCGGTTTGGCGCTGCTCGTGGCGCCGTTCGTGGTGGCCTACAGCAAGCCCGATCCGGAGAAGCTCTCGGCCTACGAGTGCGGCTTCAACGCCTTCGACGACGCGCGCATGAAGTTCGACGTGCGGTTCTATCTGGTCGCGATCCTGTTCATCATTTTCGACCTCGAGGTGTCGTTCCTGTTCCCCTGGGCGGTGGCGTTCGGTCAGCTCGGTGCCTTCGGCTTCTGGTCGATGATGCTGTTCCTTGGCGTGCTGACCATCGGCTTCATATATGAGTGGAAGCAGGGGGCGCTCGAATGGGATTGAGCGCATGAGCCTCGTCGCACCCGCCGCGACCGGAATTCTCGACCCGCGCACCGGCAAGCCGGTCGGCGCGGATGACGGCTATTTCGTCGGCCTCAACAACGAGCTCGCCGACAAAGGCTTCCTCGTCACCGCGACCGATGAGCTGATCACCTGGGCGCGGACCGGCTCGCTGATGTGGATGACGTTCGGGCTTGCCTGCTGCGCGGTCGAGATGATGCAGATGTCGATGCCGCGCTATGACGCCGAACGCTTCGGCTTCGCGCCGCGCGCCTCGCCGCGCCAGTCCGACGTGATGATCGTCGCCGGCACGCTCACCAACAAGATGGCGCCCGCGCTGCGGAAGGTCTACGACCAGATGCCCGAGCCGCGTTACGTCATCTCGATGGGGTCGTGCGCGAACGGCGGCGGCTATTACCATTATTCCTATTCGGTGGTGCGCGGCTGCGATCGCATCGTGCCGGTCGACATCTACGTGCCGGGGTGCCCGCCGACTGCCGAGGCGCTGCTTTACGGCGTGATGCTGCTGCAGAAGAAGATCCGCCGCACCGGGACGATCGAGCGGTGAGCGAAGCACTCAATTTACTCGGCGAGGCGATCGTGAGCGCGCTGCCCGGCGCGGTCACCGGGCGTTCGCTCGCCTATGGCGAGCTGACGATCACCGCGCAGGCGGCCGACATCGTCAAGGTCGTGACGTTGCTGCGCGACGACCCGCGCTGCCAGTTCATCAGCTTCATCGACGTGACGGCGGTGGACTGGCCGGCGCGCGAGAAGCGCTTTGACGTCGTCTATCATTTTCTCTCCCCGAAGCAGAACACGCGCGTCCGCGTGAAGATCCAGACCGATGAGGCGACGCCGGTGCCGTCGATCATCTCGGTGTTTCCCGGCGCCGAGTGGTTCGAGCGCGAGACGTGGGACCTGTACGGGGTGATGTTCACCGATCATCCGGACATGCGCCGGCTGCTCACCGACTACGGCTTCGAGGGCCACCCGCTGCGCAAGGATTTCCCGCTCACCGGCTTCGTCGAGGTGCGCTACGACGACGAACAGAAACGGGTAGTCAACGAGCCGGTGCGCCTTGCGCAGGAATTCCGCAATTTTGATTTCCTCTCGCCTTGGGAGGGTACGGATTACAAGCTGCCTGGCGACGAGAAGGCTGAGCAGAAGCCATGAACGCCCCCGCGATGCGCAACTTCACCATCAACTTCGGGCCGCAGCACCCGGCCGCGCACGGTGTGCTGCGCCTGGTGCTGGAGCTTGACGGCGAAGTGGTCGAGCGCGTCGACCCGCATATCGGCTTGCTCCATCGCGGCACCGAGAAGCTGATCGAGCAGAAGACCTATCTGCAGGCGATCCCGTATTTCGACCGGCTCGACTATGTCGCGCCGATGAATCAGGAGCACGCGTTCTGCCTCGCGGCCGAAAAGCTGCTCGGGCTTGCGGTGCCGCGCCGGGCGCAACTGATCCGAGTGCTTTATTGCGAGATCGGGCGGCTTCTGTCGCACATCCTCAACGTCACCACGCAGGCGATGGACGTCGGCGCGCTCACCCCCCCGCTGTGGGGCTTCGAGGAGCGCGAGAAGCTGATGGTGTTCTACGAGCGCGCGTCGGGCTCGCGCATGCACGCGGCCTACTTCCGCGTCGGCGGCGTGCATCAGGACCTGCCGGGCAAGCTGATCGACGACATCGAGGCGTTCTGCGACCCGTTCCTGAAAGTCTGCGACGATCTTGAAGCGCTGCTCACCGGCAACCGCATCTTCAAGCAGCGCAATGTCGATATCGGCGTGGTGTCGCTGGAGGACGCCTGGAAGTGGGGTTTCTCCGGCGTGATGGTGCGCGGCTCGGGCGCGGCATGGGACCTGCGCAAGTCGCAGCCGTACGAGTGCTACGCCGAAATGGATTTCGATATTCCGATCGGCAAGAACGGCGACTGCTACGATCGCTACTGCATCCGCATGGAAGAGATGCGCCAGTCGATCGCGATCATGAAGCAGTGCGTCGCCAAGCTGCGCGAGCCGGAGGGCCAAGGGCATGTCTCGGTCGTCGACAACAAGATCGTGCCGCCGAAGCGCGGCGAGATGAAGCGCTCGATGGAAGCGCTGATCCATCACTTCAAGCTCTACACTGAGGGCTATCACGTGCCGGCCGGCGAGGTTTATGCCGCCGTCGAGGCACCTAAAGGCGAGTTCGGCGTCTATCTGGTCGCCGACGGCACCAACAAGCCGTACAAGTGCAAGATCCGCGCGCCGGGCTTCGCGCACCTGCAGGCAATGGATTTCATCTGCCGCGGCCACATGCTAGCCGACGTGTCGGCGATCCTCGGGAGCCTCGATATCGTGTTCGGGGAGGTGGATCGCTGATGGCCAATCGCCGCCTCGCCGACTCCCATCTTCAGCCGAAGGAGTTCGCCTTCACGGCGGAGAACCGCGCGTGGGCCGAGAAACAGCTCGCGAAATATCCGCCCGGCCGCCAGCAGTCCGCCGTGATCCCGCTGCTCTGGCGCGCGCAGGAGCAGGCCGGCGGCTGGCTGCCGCAGAAGGCGATCGAACACGTCGCAGAATTCCTCGACATGGCACGCATCCGCGTGCTCGAGGTTGCGACCTTCTACACGATGTTCCTGCTCTCGCCGGTCGGCAAGAAGGCTCACGTGCAGGTGTGCGGCACGACGCCGTGCCGGCTGCGCGGCGCGGACGCCCTGTTCGAAGTGTGCGCGCGAAAAATCCATCCCGAACCGCTGCATGTGTCGGCCGACGGCAACTATTCGTGGGAAGAGGTCGAGTGTCTCGGCGCCTGCGTGAACGCCCCGATGGTGCTGATCTGGAACGACACCTACGAGGACCTGACCGCCGAGAGCTTCGAAAAGGTTCTCGACGGCTTCACCAACGGCAAGCCCGCAAAGCCCGGCCCGCAGATCGACCGGCATTACTCGGCTCCCGTCGGCGGCGCGAGCACGCTGACCGATCCGTCGCTCTATGCGCGCGCCAACGGCGGTGACAATACCGGTCCCGCGCTCACCGATGCCGATGCCAAGAAGGCGGCTGCGCCCGCCAACGTCCGCGAGACGCCCGCGGGCCAGCCGTCGACTTGACAAGAGACCGACATGCTTCAAGACAAGGACCGCATTTTCAAGAACCTCTACGGCCTCCACGACTGGGGCCTTGAGGGCGCGCGGGTGCGCGGCGCATGGGACAATACCAAAGCGATCCTGGAGCGCGGTCGCGATACGCTGATCAACGAGATGAAAGCTTCCGGCCAGCGCGGGCGCGGCGGAGCGGGCTTCCCGACCGGCCTGAAGTGGTCGTTCATGCCGAAGGAGAGCAAGGACGGGCGGCCGAGCTATCTGGTCATCAATGCCGACGAGTCCGAGCCCGGCACCTGCAAGGATCGCGAGATCATGCGGCACGATCCGCATCTTCTCGTCGAGGGTTGCCTGATCGCCGGCTTCGCGATGGGCGCGGTCGCCTGCTACATCTATGTGCGCGGCGAGTTCATCCGCGAGCGCGAGCGCCTTCAGGCTGCGATCGATCAAGCCTATGAGGCGGGGCTGATCGGCAAGAACGCGTGCGGCTCGGGCTACGACTACGACATCTACGTGCATCACGGCGCCGGCGCCTACATCTGCGGCGAGGAAACCGCGCTGCTCGAAAGCCTCGAAGGCAAGAAAGGCCAGCCACGGCTGAAGCCGCCGTTCCCGGCGAACGTCGGCCTCTATGGCTGCCCGACCACCGTGAACAACGTCGAGACCATCGCGCAGGCGCCTGACATCATGCGGCGAGGAGCTGCGTGGTTCTCGTCGATCGGCCGCGCCAACAACACCGGCACCAAGCTGTTCTGCATTTCGGGTCATGTGAACAAGCCGTGCAATGTCGAAGAGCAGATGGGCATCCCGCTGCGCGAGCTATTGGAGAAGCATGCGGGCGGCGTGCGCGGCGGCTGGGACAATCTGCTCGCGGTCATTCCCGGCGGTTCATCGATGCCGCTGGTGCCGGCCGGGCCTGATCAGGCCGATACGCTGCTGATGGATTTCGA
>JAXDNY010000269.1:0-4066 GCA_034669145.1 Hyphomicrobiales bacterium | reverse complement strand
GCAAGCGCTGCTTGGAACGTCGAGAATAGTTTGGCGGGCGGCGACAAGCGTCGTCCGATAACCTTGCCGATAATGCTCGCAGAGCTGCTCGTACTCGGCGACGTGTTGCGGCTGCATGCTTGCTTGGCTAGACATCATTCGCGCCCCCGGGATCCCAACAACACTAAATATCCGATTGTCTGGGGTTGTGTCTACGTTGAAGGTCAGCCGCAGGTAACGCGGGTTTCTTTGACCACCCATACTGGGGCAGTGACGGTCTGGTAAGGTGTACACTCCTCAATGAGGAGCTGCCCTCATGAGCCAGCAGACCGTCGTTGCACCCAAGACGAAGACCAAGGCAAAGCCCAAGACCCAGCGCCCGCCGCTGTGGAAGGTGATCCTGCTCAACGACGACTACACGCCGCGCGAATTCGTCGTCACGGTGCTCAAGCTCGTGTTCCGCATGGGCGAGGAGAGGGCTTACGCCGTGATGCTGACCGCGCATCGCAAGGGCGCCTGCGTCATCGCCGTCTATGCGCGCGACATCGCCGAGACCAAGGCGAGCGAGGCGATGGAGCTTGCCAAGAGCAAGGGCTATCCGCTCGCGTTCTCGACCGAACCGGAGGAATAGGGCGTGCTATGCTTCGCCCATGGACACCTTGCCGTTCGACACCGCGATGATGCAGCGCGCGATCGCGCTTTCGGTGCGCTCGGGCGAGGAGGGGGAGTACCCCTACGGCGTGGTGATCGCGCGTGACGGGGAGACGGTCGCCGAATCCATCAACCGCGTGAAGCATGAGCACGACGTGACGCGCCACGCCGAGGTGGTGGCGATCTCGGCCGCGCAGAAGGCGCTCGACACGGTGAGCCTCGACGACTGCACGATCTATGTGAGCGCGGAATCGTGCGCCTATTGCTGCTACGCGATCCGCGAGAGCCGCATCGGCCGCGCGGTGTTCGCCTTGCGCTCGCCGCACATGGGCGGGGTGTCGAAATGGCCGGTGCTCACCGACCAGGATATTTCGGATGCCATCCCGGAAACATTCGCCGCGCCGCCCGACATCGTCCTCGGTTTCATGGCGCGCGAGGCGGAAGTAGCGCTCATGACATGGAATCCGGTGGTCGCCGGCGCGATGAAGCTGCGTGGGCTGTTCGTTGCCGGCCCGCGCGAGGAGGTGCGCCCGACGCGCGGGCGGAAGACGATGCGCGAGCGTGCGTGGGGTTTCCTGCGCCGCAACCTGTTCGACCGCTTCGGGCGGACGTGAATCCGCCTCACGTCGCCGTCCACCACGCCCAGGCGAGCTTGCCGGCCGCGAACGCCACGATGACGCCGACGATGCCGATGAAGATGGTGATCGCGAGATCGATCTGCTTCTTGGCCTCGCGCAGCGCGCCGCCGAGCTTGCTCGGGCGCCGCCCGAGCATCGCGCGCAGGAACAGGATCGCCGGAATGGCGGCCGCGGCAAGCGCGATGAGTTTCAGGAGCATTCAGCTACGATAGCAGCATTGTCGGGCGGGCAAAGCGCAGCGTGCCCGCCATTGCGGGGGGCCGGTACTTTTGCCCTTATTGGATTGCGCCGTGCCCGCCGCGAACGTATCGATGCACGGTGGCGGGCACGCTTCGCCCCCGCCTTCGCGGGGACAAGCTTTGCCCGCCCTGCAAGCCGCGTACCCAAGGAGGAACCACGATGCCGGAAGTCTATGTCCACGCGGTCGAGGGCCGCACGCCGCAGCAGAAGAAGGCGCTGATGAAGGACATCACCGACGCGGTGGTGAAGCACTTCAACGCGCCGCCCGAGGCCGTCGTGGTGACGATCGTGGAATCGCAGAAGGTGAACAAGGCGAAGGCCGGCGTGCCGTTCAGTGAGAGATGAGGGGGGTGAGCCGCCCGGCGCGAGTCAGTTTCCCTTCCCCTCGATCTTCAGCCCTTCGTTGCCGCCGATGCTGATGGAGAGGCCCGGCTTCTGGCGCTCCTGATAGAGCTGATAGCCGAGCACGGCTGCCCCGACGGCGAGCGCGCCGACCACGAGGTAGAGGATGTTGCTGCGGGTCATCGGTTCATCGTCACGGTGTGCGGCCATCCTTCGAGACGCCGCCGGAGCCTGTCATCGGGCCGGCCCAAGTGGGCCGGGCCCGTTGGGCGGCTCCTCAGGATGAGGGACCGCCCCTACTTGATCGTCAGCGCCATTCCGCTCAGATCGACGCCCACGATCAGCCCCGTCTGGGTGCCGCTGAGTTCGAGAATCGCGCCTTTTTGATTCGTCAGGACGATCGCCTGCGCGCCCTTGATAATGGCGGCGCCCGCGCTGCCGGCGCCGTAGACGCCCTCGATGTCGGAGGCTTGGCGGATGTTGCGAACGCGTCCCCGGAGCGAGGTCTGCGAGCCGCCGAAGGTGAGACCGTAGGAGAGGCCGCCGACCGAGAGCCCGTACATCTGGCCGCGGAAGTTCAGCACGCCCTTCCCGAACGAGCCGCCGATCACCCAGCCCGCCTTGTAGAACTGGATGTTGACCGTGCCTGAGTCGGCGCGGGCCGGTGTTACAGCGGCGGCCAAAACGGCCGCGAGCGCGAGGATGATGGTGCGAAGGCGGGGCATGTGATCTCCGATGTTCTGTTTTTAGGCCGCGTGCTCGGCGTGCCTTGTCATGTCGCCGCGTCCGGCGAGCAGACCGGCAACGGAGATATCTTCGTCGAGCTCTTCCCAATGCAGGCCAATGCGGCCCAGCTCGACCTTCTCGCGCTGCGCGGGCGTCGCATTGAGCAGGCGTGGAAACCACGCCAGCGGCACGCCGATGGTGCGGCCGTCGGTCAGGTCGACCCACATTGTGTGCTCGTCAAAGCGGACGGTGGTCGGCGAAATGGTCATAAATCAGGCCGTCACGTTGCTCTGATTTCTTTTCTCTTGAGCTGCGAGGCCTTGTGGCTCCTCGTAGCTTCCGTCGAACCGTAGAAACGATCCGCGCGGATGATATCTCCCATCCCTTCCGAGAAATGAGCCTTCAAGATGATACCTTCCATCGCGGCCTAGGAAAGAGCCTTCAAGGTGATACTGCCCATCCCTTCCGAGAAACGCTCCTTGCGGATGGTATCGTCCATCTCGGCCTAAGAACGACCCTTGAGCGTGGTACTGACCATCTCGGCCCAAGAACGAGCCGTCAGGGTGATATTTTCCATCTCGACCGAGAAATTGCCCTGCTGGATGATAGCTGCCATCCCGGCCGATGAACTCCCCTGATCGATGATACCGCCCATCACGGCCCAAGAATGATCCAGGTGGATGATACCTTCCGTCACGACCAAGAAAATATCCGGACGGGTGATATTTGCCATCCCGGCCCAAAAAAGAGCCCACCGTATGATACTTGCCGTCCCTTCCTAGAAATTTAGGCCGTGTCATTTTCGCATCCCTAGCAGAAATCACGAACACCCCGTGGTGCTGCCGCACGTGTCGCACTTCATGCAGGTGCCGTTGCGCAGCAGCGTGAAGTTGCCGCATTCGCCGCAGGCTTCGCCCTCGTAGCCCTTGGCCTTGGCTTCGGCGCGTTTCTCGGCGGCCTGCGCGCGCGCGTCGACCTTGGCCCAAGGGAGATTGTCGAGTTGCTGCGCGGGCGAAAGCTTCGCCTCGGGCTCGAGCTTGAGCGCGGTCGCGCCTGCGGTTTCGGCACGGTGGGAGGAGAGGGCGGTCACCACCCCGCCCCGGCTGTCGGCCTGCCCCCCACCCGGCGCGGCTCGCGCCGCGCCACCCTCGCTTTGCGGGGAGGGAGAAGAACTCACCGCGCTCAGCTTGTCGGTGCGCGAGCGCGTCAGGCCCTTCGACAGATACTTGTTGGCGGGCTGCCGGCCTTCCTCCACGCCCTTGCCGAGGGCGTCGAAGTCGGCTTCGGCCGGGTTGACGTGCGCGAGGTCGAAGCGGTCGAGGTAGGAAACCGCAAGCTCGCGGAAGATGTAGTCGAGCATCGAGGTCGCGTACTTGATCGCCTCATTGCCCTGCACCGGGCCGGACGGCTCGAATCGCGTGAACGTGAAGGCGTCGACATACTCTTCCAGCGGCACGCCGTATTGCAGGCCGAGCGACACCGCGATCGCG
>JAXDNY010000268.1:0-86019 GCA_034669145.1 Hyphomicrobiales bacterium | reverse complement strand
TGCACGGCTGGAAGCGCTTGTGCGTTAGCAGCTTGATTCCATGCGAATTGAGTTGCAATGGCGAATGTTACGGCGGAGCCAAGGAGCGCAACCGCAAGCAGCGCTCGCGAAAGTCGTGATCCAGCGTCAGTTCGACACATTGAGCGAAAGGTCCTCCTTCAGCCACTTGATGACTCTGGGGTCGGAAACCTTGGTGTAGATGCCGCCGAAGCCGCAGTGTCCGAGGGGATGCAGCGAGCGTGACGTGATTCCGACGAGACGATACGGAACGGCCGACGAGTCGCCGGCCGCCAGCTGCATGACCGGGCCGCCGCTGTCGCCCGCACAGGTGTCGGTGGGCTTTTTCTTCTTGAAGAAATTGGAGAGGATGAATTCCTTGACGTTCGGGGCGCATATGTCGGCTGGATCGCCGAGAAGCGGATCGGGTGCAAAGCCGCCGGCGGATGCGGCCGCGCAGTTGATGCTGTAATAGATGATGCCGCCTTCCTTGGTGCCGGAATTCTGCCCGCGGCACCCGAGGAAGCGGCCGCCGAGCTGCTCCGGCGCCGTGCATCCGAAACCGAACATGAAAAATGCCGGGCCGTCCTCCTTGGTGCGCGGTACCGACGGTGCAAAGACCTCGGGTTTCATGATTCGAATGTGTGGGACGTCGATCGGCCCGCTCTCTAGGATTTCGACGACCGCGAGGTCGAGCCTACCCGACCTGATCTGCGTTTCGATGTTGCCGCAGCTGAAGCCTGCGTTTTTCGGGAATATCTGGGTGCTGGCGATCTTGACGCCGAAGCGCTGCTTGACGGTCGGTCCATCAGTCCTCAGGCCGACCTTTATCTTTGCGGACGGGTCGGTGTTGTGGCCTGGGACCAGACCCAGATCGCACGCGCAGTGCGCAGCGGTAAGGACGTGCTTCCCATCGAGCGCAATGCCCGAACAGATGAAGCCGTTTCCGGTGAGCGCGACGACCTCCTCATACTGGCCCTCGCGGAGCGGAAAGCCGTTGACGATGCGAATTTCGGCATCAAATGCGATCCCGACGCGCAGCGTGGTCAGATGCTGTGCATTTGGCGAGCTGTCGGCTTCCGTTGGAGCGGGACCGAGCGACGCCAGATCGATCTGCGCGCTCCGCACCTCGTCGGGATCACCCGCCTGCGCGGCCAGTTCATCGAAGCGGTCCATCCCGCGGCGAACCAGGGCGAAATAGCGCGCGCGATCTTGACCCGCTTGCTGCTTTGCGAACTTATGCAGGCGATCTCCGAACAGCTCGCGATTCGACCGCTCTTCCGACTGAGGCGCCCCGGCAGGCTGCAGCAACAATTCGGCGCTCCCAGCGGGTCGCGGCAGAAGCACGGCAGCGCAGATCATCAGGCGGGCAACAAGCCATGCGCGCCGACCAAGGCGGATCACGGTTGCACGACGCCGGGAAGGCATGTCTGAACATCCTGTCCTTGGCATTTCGAAATCGCGGTCGCCCTGCATGCCTGCAGTTCGCATGTGGGACAGACGATCTTACACGCGTCGTCGATCTCCTTGCGCCGGTCGGGTCCGAGCTGATCGAACGCCCTCGCGAGCGAGAACGCGCCCGAGCGCGTCACGCCGGCCTTTTCGGCGGCCTTTTCACGCATGCTCTTTAGCGTGTTGTTGTACTCGCGCTGGGTTGCGAGCAGCTCGCGTTGCGCGTCGATCAGCAGCGTCTCGTTCTTGGTCGACGCGAGGCGCACCTTGATGACCTCGGCCGGGACCTTGACGATCGCCTGAGCGAGCACGAGGGGAATTTCCATGAACTCCACAAGCTCGCTCGGCTTCTCGATCGTGATGTCCCTGAGTACGCCGAAGTCGAAGTCGAGCCGGGTCGTCCGCTTCACGAACAGCGAGCGTTCGACGCCGATGGAAAACACTGGCGCAATGTTGGGAAACTCCATCTGCGCCGTCTGGAACAGGCGCCATGACTTGCGCCCGTTCTCGACAGAGCGGCGCATCACGACGATCTGGTGCGTGAGATTCGGCCGGTAGAGGATACCGGTTACGCCGGCGTCCGCCGCCAGCGGCGGAAGCTCGATCGCGCCGGGTGGAGCCTTGTAGACCGGCTGCGACCCGGACGAGCGCCGGCTACCGCCGCGCGGATTGGCGCAATAGGCCTCTACGCTGTCCGGATGCACCGTGTGCCCTTCTACGACGACGCAGTATCCATAGGTCGGCGCCATCGTGGCGTTGATCTCGGCCAGCCGCTCGCGATCGAACGGATCGAATTTGTATTCGGCCAGGATGAAGTCCGATCCACTCTTGATCTTGGCGCTTCTGAACCCGAAATTCGGATTCCCGGTGACGCCGATCACGCCGGCCTGGATGATCGCTTCGGCGATCTGCTTCGACTTGTCGTCGGCGACGGAACTGACGAGCCTGAGTAGCCCATCTTCACGCGTGACATGAATGGTGTCGTCGGCGAGTGGAGAGCCGAGGTAGTCGAGGCAGAAGACGCGATCTCGATCGGCAACCGGTGCCGTGCCGTTGAGAA
The DNA here is from genome assembly GCA_034669145.1 of Hyphomicrobiales bacterium. GTDB lineage: Bacteria > Pseudomonadota > Alphaproteobacteria > Rhizobiales > Xanthobacteraceae > PALSA-894. The sequence continues at coordinate 83,510 of JAXDNY010000268.1, read as the reverse complement.
CGAATGAAAATGGAGCACCTCCCTCGCCACCCTGCGTGATCTTGAAAATGACGTGCCGTTTGGGGAGAAAATAGGCTCCCGCCGCCGATTTGCAGCTTTCGCCGTGCGGTTCGTACAGCGGGATCGTCGCCAGCATCTGACAGCCGGCGATGACGGGCGCAAGAAGAAGCGCCGCAGCGATCACGACACGAGTTCTGCACCACCGGGCTGACTGTCGCAGTACAGTGCTATCCATGGCTTAGCCCGCCTTGTCCCGCGGATCGACCGGTGTGCATTTCGCGAATTCGCTCAGATCGTTGAGCGGCGGGACTGCCACCTCATCCCTGTCGGTTTTGGCGATTTCCACTCCGAACTTGTCGTCGAGTTGCTGAATCGATCCACTCGCCGCGTCGGTCGTCGCTTCTTCGCTGTTGAGCAGGGTGAGATATTTGTCTTGCGCCTTGAGCAGTGCGCTCTGCGCCTGGACGAGGGCCTTGGACTGGGTCACCTCATCGTACTGGATTTGAACCATCTCGGTCGGAAGGCGGACGATGCTCTTGACCACCTCGAGCGGGATCGAGACCGCGGCGAGCGCTTCGCTGCCCTTGAACAGGCACATCGACTGCAACGATCCGTTGTCGAAATTGAAGGCTAGGCGCTTCGTCGTGAACGCGGCGCGGTCAACGGCGAGCGACAGGATGGGAGAGATGTTCTCCAGCATGACCGGCATCGACTTGCGCAACAGCCACTGCTCCGAGTCTTTCAACTTGTCCTTCATGAAGATGTGCAGCTGGAACGGAACGCGCGGGCGATAGACGATGCCCGGCGAGCGCGGCGCGACCGGCGCCGTGTCGTAGTCGGCATAGGCGAGCGCGAACGGCGCCTTGCGCCGCTGGACATAGCGCAGCGGATCCTTGCAATACGCATCGGCCGCCCGCAGCGGGCCGCTGTAGGTGTAAGCCTCGAGGACCAGGCAGAAGCCGGTCTTCCTCAGACGGTCGTTGGCGTGCGCCGACTTGAGCTGATCGAACGGATCGAACTCGAACTTGGCCAGGGTCTCTATCTTGACCGGCGGGTCGTCACCCTCGCGAAAGGACCGAAAAGCGCTCATGGCGGTGAAGGCCGCGCGGATCGCGCGACGAATAATGACCGCGGACTGGTCGATCGAGTTCGACGCAACTGTCATCAATAGTTGCGAACCGCCCTTCGTGTTGGTGACGGCGGTCTTCTTGACAATGATCTGATCGCTCGCCGCGATCGAGGTGAGGTGATCGAGGCAGAACACTCGCCGGCTGTCCGGCCGGATGATTTCCTCGGCGGCATCAAGGACGTTGAACGCCGGCTTGTTGCCCTGCTTGTAGGAGCCGACTTCAACGCGGATGAAACTCTTCGGTAGAAAGTAGGCCCCGAGCGACGAGTGGCAGCCGGTCCAGACCGGCGCGGCCGGATCGACCAGCGCCAGCTCGCCGACGGTGGAGTCCATGACCTGCGTGCAGGAGAGCGTGGACAGCGCGACGAGCAACGCAGCCGCGCGCGACATGTAACGCCGCCCATGCGCCCGCCGCCGCGTTTCTCGCCTCTGCCCCGCGCCCATGCTCAAGCCCCCAAGGCCACTTCACCGCGCGATGATAGTGAGGAGGATCAAGTTCTCGCTGTGAATTAAACGTGAGTATTCACGCCATAATTACCGGGTTGAATTACCGATGGCCACACGCGGATAACAAAAAAATGCGTGCCGCAACAATGTCATTGGCGCCGTAATATCGGGTACGTCTTTGTCATTCACGAATGGCACCCGGGGCGGCGCAAATTTCAAGGCGCGTGGCGTGTTTCGGCTTCGAAAGATTACCTGCGCGAACATCGCACGGTGCGTTTAGATCATTGTCCCGGCTCGCATGCGCGGGACATCAGGAGTTTGCGACCGGCGCGACGATCCTTCGACGCCAGAGCCAATGCAACATTTGCCAGCATAGATCTGCTGACAACTCGGCCGACCAGGCTTCGACAATCGAAATGGCGGATTGCCCGGACCGGATCTGGCGCAGCAGCGGGACCAGCTCTATCTCGACAAGAAAGGCCAGCGGACGACCCAGGGCGCGGTGACGGATCTTAGCGTGGCGGAGCACCTCTGCAGCCGCACTGGTGGTGGACATCGGTGCTATCGCGACGAGAACAGACGCCAGGAACGCCCAGCCGATCCGCGAGCCGGCTGTCTACGGGCGAAAGTGACGCGAGACATTCAGCCCTCTATGAGTTCACCGCCGATTGACGGCGATGAACTTTGCCCCGGCGATCGTCACGGATTCTTCCGCGACGCTCGCGTCAGCGAGAAGACGAAGTCCTGCTGCATGAAGACTCGCTGACCGGCGCCGTTCTGAAACCAGGTCGGCTGTGGCGGCCCCTTGAGGAACTGAAATCCGAAGCTCGCCCCATCGGCATTGATCGAGGCCATCGCATGACAGGTGATGCAGGACGAGTTTTGTAGTCCCTCGATCTGGCTGTTCGATAGGACCGTCGGCACACCCATCGACGTGATGAAATCAATCTGCGAGCCGCGCAGGCGGTAGTTCTCCCATTTCGTTCCTTGCAGTCCGAGGCCGATCGGCACCTGCTCGCAGTTGTGCGGTGCTTGTGGGCAGGCAAAGCGGTCGACCGAGGGATTCTGCCAGTCCGCTCTGGTGTCGATGTGCTCGAACGTCGCCCAGAACCAGTTCGGCAAGTCTTTTGTGATGACATGAAGGGCAATGAGCCCCCACGCCTCTTTTGTCTGATCGGGTCTTGTAATCTCCGCCCAGTGGTAGCGCGGCTTGTCGGCGTCCGTGATCACCCGCCAACGCGCTTTGATCAGTTTGGCGTTTGCGGGGAAGTTCAGGTTCAGTTCTCCCACGGTGAAACGGGCGATCTGTCCCTCTACATTGTAGAGGGTGTTTTTTCTCACGAATTCAAATGAGCCAAGATTCATGCGGACCTCGTTGCCCGCGCCACCCTCGAAGGAGGGTGCCGGCGCAGCCGCTTTCACCCGTCTTTGCGCGATCGGAAGAAAAGCAAACTGCTTGGCAACGAACGGCTCGAAGCGCTGCCTCTCCATGGAGACAACCGGCCCGACCGACCCAAGCCATTCGCCCGGGTCGGAGCCATCGGGGCGGAAGACCGTATCCGGCGCCAGCTGATTGACATTTCGCCAGCTCTCCCAGGTCACCGATCCATCCGCGCCGAGCTTCTTGGCCGGGTCAGCTTCCTTTTTGACCAGGTTCGCGGGCCAGTTCAGTGCAACGAACAGCCGCCATGCGTAACGGTCCGGCTCGAACAACGCCATGACGGTGTCCTGCGGCTCGCGCCACAGCTCCGGCATCGGTTGAGACCGGACCGCGGGAGAACCAAGACCGAGCACCGTGCCGCACAACACGATCGAGAAGAGAAAAGCTTTCTTCATGACAAGGGTCTCGCGATGGAGGAATACCAAGGTACTCGGGGGCTTTCGCGGATGCGCTAGCCTTTCGGCGTCCGAACGTTCAGTGAGATGGTCGCGGCGCCGGGGCCCGGCTTGAAGCGCGCGAGCGTCGCGTCAGCCGACGTCGGTTCGGCCTCAGCATCGAACCAGAAGTTATACGTGGTGCCCCAGCGAATGGCGTTCGCGTTCTCGCTTTGCTGGAACGTCTTCGTCGACCAGGTTACACGGCCGTTGGCAGCGGCGCTCTGCCAGCTGTCGTTTTCAATCGTCTCCCCATGCGAAAGGACCGCGCTCGAGCCGATGTTCGAAATCAGTGCGTTGCCGACCGGGATGCTGAAGGACTGCACACCGCGTTCGCTGTTCATGTTGTAGACCGCATACTCGTAGCGGTACTTGGTGCGCGTAATCCGAGTGACCTTGTGGGCCACCGTGATGCGACCGTCGTCCTGCGCAGAATGCGTTGAAAATTCGGCGTAAGGCCACGCGCGGATCGACGGAACTTCCCGTACGGTCGGGTGCGGGCCCGGCGCCGTATTGGTGATGATGAGGGTTCCATTCGCGTCGCGTGTGATGCTGACTTCCATATGCGACACGTTGTTGCTTCCGTTGCCGGCGGCAGCATCGTCGGCCGCAATGTAGTGACCTTCGATGAAGTAGCGCGCTCCCGGATTGCCCAAGTCGCTCTCCCTGACCTGCAAGCCGTGGTCGATCGGTGTCGTGGGCTGGAACGATTGCAAGTCATGTTGCGCTTTGGCCCCGTCGAAACCGCCGGTGGTGGGGTTGATCAGGCGGCGCGAGCCCAGGTTGGGGCCTTGATTGTTGCCCACGCCATAGGGATCTGAGCACCCTACGCCCAGCCCGTCACCGCCGTGCGCCTGGCAACCGAAACCGCAAGCGTTCTGCTGCAAGGCGACAAATCCATGCTTCGCCCACGATTGACCGATCTGAGTAAGCCGATCGTCGAGCAGTCGGTACATGTTCATCGTGATGACGGGATGCTTGTTGTCGGGCAGCGCCTTCCAGTTCAGGACCTGGTTGCCCGCATTGCACGATGTCGTGCTGACGGTAAGTGCCGCGATGCCATTATAGCTCGCATACACTTTGGTCCCCGACAGTTCTCCGAGGATGACGTCGGCGCCCTGCCCCTTGGCAGCGTGCGGGATCAGCAGGGCCAGAGCGGCAGAGCCGAGGATCAGGCCAGATGTGATTTTCATGACGGAGCTCCTTTAAAATGTGGGTTTAAGGGTTGCATGGCACTGGATAGTTGGCTTTTACGTTTCTCCGACATTTTTATTGGGCAGACATCACAAGCGAATATGTCTGCCCGTCGACAGGACTTCCCATTTTGCTTGCGCGGACGGAAATCCGCCAAATGCCTGCGGCGGGTTGCTTTACGACGACCTGCTCCACGACATTGATGTGGTCGACACCAATCTGGGCCGGCTCGCTCTCCTTGCCGGCGATCGTGTTGAGCAGGAACGGAAGATACGGCTCGCCCGCCGGCGAGATCAAAGCGAGATCCAGGTCGTTGGAGAGCTCTTCGCCGGCAAAGATACCAAGCGGCCGATCGTCCCACGCCAGCGTCACCTTGAGTTCGCTCAGCCCCGGGGCGACGGCGACCTCCTGAACCTGGACATCGCTCTCCTTTTCAATCGTGGCCTGCCGGAATGCGCCCTCGTCGATGAGCTTGAGTGTGGCGACGATATCGACGCGGCCATATCCGAATTGGAGATCCGGTCCCGGACGGCCGAGATCCTCGGCGCCATGAATCAGCAGAGCCTTGTAGGTCGAAGGAAATACGCTCAACTTGTCGATGGCGAGCTTGCCCATCTTTTCGATCATGAGACCTATCGCTCCAGTCACCACCGGTGCGGCCATCGACGTCCCGCAGTTGCGTCCCACCCCCGTTGCCGGCACCATGGAAACGATACCTCTGGCGCCCCCGCCGAGATTCCGGCAGCCTGGCGCCACGACATCCGGTTTCAGCCGACCGTTGCTTGTTGGTCCCCAACCGGAAAATTCGGTCATTTCATTGTTGTCGGCGTCAATCGCCCCGACCGTGATCACGTTCTTGGCGGTCGCGGGCGGAGCGATGGTGCGGTAATTGGGAAAACCCGATGCGGTGCTCAGGCCGCAGATGCCGTCGTTTCGATTGTTTCCCGCCGAGATCACAATAGGAATACGGCGGATCGGCTGGCCGTCCGCAACTCCGCTCGTGACGGCATCGAATTCCGGCCCTCCCAGCAGGCCGTAGGAGGCGAGCTGGTGGCAAGTCATCGGCGTCAGATCGATGTTCCAGGAATTGTTCATGACGTCAATGGCATCTGGTGTTTTAGTCAGCAGACTGATCAGCTTTTCGGCTGCGCGGTTGAATTCAAACGACATGATGGTCGCTCCGGTCGCGACTCCCGGATAACTCGGATCCGCCATGCTGGATCCAGCGGAGGCTGGACCGGTGGAATTTGCCCCGTCGCTCGATGGCGCGGGCGTTTGGGCCTTTCCGAACGCCGGAAACTGAGCCTCCATCGTCTGTGCATTGTCGCTGGCGGCGACCGGAACGGCGTATTCGCCGGATCCGGCAATGATCCCGGCGACGTGGGTCGAATGAAGATGCGTCTTCGGTGCAGCGAATCCATCGAGCTGGAGATCGAACGCGAGCCTGCCCGTGAAGGAGGGATGGCCGGCGGCAACGTGGCCCGCGTCCCAAACGCCGATGCGAGCGCCCTTGCCGGACAGCAGGTGTGGCGAAGCAGCCGCGATATCGGCACCGACGTTGCGCCTGACATGGGTATTTTGAGGCTTGATAGCGAACGACGGAGCGATGTACTTGACGTCGTTGAGCTTGGAGATGGCCCTGACGCTCTCCGCGCTTTCGATCGACATTTCGATCTTGCGCGTCGACGCGCTGACCTGCCTGACCGTGCCGTTCGATTCGAGTTGCTGTTTCAGCCGGTCGATATCTGCTTCGGGCCACGCCTGCACGATGATGTTCGGCAGCGGAGCCACCGCTGTCTCCTGGCCCGCGGCCGGCTGCAACGTGCCGGCGAGCGAGGGATCGATCTTGATGTGGGCGTTACGGTCGTCGAGCGCGACGGCGTGCCTAATAGTGTTGATGTTCTTGGACGCGGCGGCAAGCGTATCCACCACGCCGGTTTGAAAGCGCGCGATGTAGGCCGTGCCGCCAAGATAATCTCCGACCTCGATCCCGTTGCTCATTAAAGCTTCACGCTCGGCCGCGGTCACGCGCCGTTCAAAGTTGACGATGGCACGGTCGCCGCGGGCCGGCCGGTAAGGCGTCGCCGGTGTTTCGCCGAAGGTTGAAGCCTCGTTTGACGTGAACGGCGCCACACCCATCCATTGCGCTCCCGTGCGCGGCCCATCCACAGAAGACGTCGAGGGCGAGGGCAACTGCGGGAGAACCAAGGGCGGCTGCTGGGCGGCCGGGAGCCGTTGCGTCGGCTCAAGCGTTATCGGACCGGAGCGGAGGTTGAGCGTCTTGCTTTGAAACGGGTTGTCCGCGCCCCAGCTGCGTTCGGATATGCCGGGGCAGAGTTGCAAAACCGAAATCGCGGTAGCACCCAGCCATGTACGCCACATCGTTCGGCTGCGATTCCCAAAGGGTTGGAGGCGATCGCCGGGCATCGTGGGGTCCGAAAGACCTGAACGTGCAATGCCGCTGCTTTGCAAGGTCACCGGCCGCATCGTCTTGCGGGGCGCCTCCCCGGACAAACTGCTCTCCAAGCCGTTTATTTGAACGGGCTGCGCAAGCTTAAATAAAATTCGTACCATGATTACATATATCCGTCATTGCCGGCGCACGTTGGGCACGGGTATTTCCTTTGTCTGTTAAGAGTTCCGTAGGTCGACTGACGTCGATAATAGTCAGGGTATGTAACTGGTGGTGTGAATTAGGAGTGAATTAAGCAAATCGGCGAGCAGGTATGATTGTCCGTCGGTGGCTCTATATGCGCTTCACCGGCTTCAGGTCATGTTCGCTGACCCGGTCGACCAGCTGAATCAGCCAGTGGATTGTCTGGCGCTCGGATAGAGAAAGGTCGGGACGATCCGCCACGCGTACCGCCGTTTCCCGGAATTCATGCCAGCGGCGATAAAAATCGATGAGGTCGCGTACCTCGACTTGCCCGCTTTCCTGGCCGGTTGCGTCCTCGCCCTCTCTGTCCCTACTGCCCATATCGGGAGCCTAATGCACATCGGCATTCGCGGCCGTGTGAAAAAAGCGTGAGGCGGCTTGGAGATAAGCCATCTACGGTGTTAGGTTGTGGAGCGTCTCACCTGTGGGGCTATTCGGTGCAGATCAAGCGCATCGAGATCAATCTCTTCGGAGCCTGCGTGGTCCGCTCCGCGCAGCCCGGCGGATTCGAGATAACCGGCGCCAAGCACAAGGCACTGTTTGCGCTGCTGGCAACTGCGCCATTCGGCCGCCGCACACGTCCGTTCCTGCAGAATACGTTGTGGGGCACCGCTTGTTATGACACGGGGCGGCAAAGCCTGCGGCGCGCTCTCTCCGACATCAAGCAGATCATGGGCGACAGTTTCGCCGAAGTCCTGATCACTACGAACTCGGACATCACCCTCGATCTCACACGGGTTTCATTCATCGGGCGGCCCGGCTCCGGAGAGATGCTCGAAGGGATCAATCTGCGCGAAGAAGGATTCAACCGCTGGCTCGACGCGATGCGTCTCAGCCCTGAACAGATTTATTCGCTCTACAGTATTTCGTCGCAGCCGCCGCCGCTGCCGATGCTCCCGGTGATTGCCATATTGCCGTTCCGGACGATCGCCGGAACGCCCGATCACGCGGTTCTTGGCGACTGGCTCGCCGAGGAGGCCTGCCGTTCGCTGTCGCGGTCGAACCTGATCGCAGTGATCTCGCATTGGTCGAGCCGGGCTCTCGATCATCGCACGGTCGACGTTCCGACCGTCCGGTCGCGGTTGGTCGTCGATTATTGCGTGGCCGGAACGCTGCGAGTCGGCGCGAAGGAAATCGTGCTCGATGCAGACTTGCTGGATGCCGTGTCGGGGCGCATCTTGTGGACGCGGCAGTTTGCGGCATCGCTCGACAGTTTTCTCAACAGATCCGCGGAGGGCATATCCGAGATCGTGGTCGCCGTCGGTCGCGCCATCGCGGACGACACGATCGCGCACGTATCCGACCGGCACATCGCCGAAATCGAGGACCATCGCCTGCTGCTCGCCGGCGTGGACCTGATGCATCGGCCCTCGCTGCGTGCCTTCGCCAGATCGCGCGACTTCATCGAGGAGGCGCTTCGGCGCGCGCCGAATGCCGCCGAATCCCACGCCTGGTTCGGCAAATGGCACATCTTGAGCGTATTCAACGGGTGGAGCACGGATCCAGCGAAGGATACACAACGAGCCGTTGATTGCACCGCTCGCGCGCTGGATATCAGCCCAGACGACGCGTTCTGCCTGACAATCGACGGCTTCGCCCACAATAACCTGCTGCGGCGGCTCGACATCGCCGAGACGCGATACAATCTTGCGCTGAAAAGCAACCCAAACTCAGCGCTATCCTGGTTACTCAAGGGCGCGTTACACGCCTTTCGGGACGAAGGCGAGTCCGCAGTCCAAGCCACAAGCCGGGCCCGCAAGCTCTCGCCACTGGATCCCTTCTCATACTTCTACGACTCGCTGAACGCCACCGCTCATCTGGCGGAAGGCAACTACAAACAGTCCTTGGAGTTAGCGGACCGGTCGCTTGTCGCAAACAATCGTCATATCTCTACATTGCGTACGAAGATTGTGGCACTGCACGGTTTGGGACGGCACGAGGAGGCCAAGCGAGCAGCTCAAGAGCTTTTGGCTCGCCAGCCGGATTTCACCGTCGCCGCTTATCGCAAGAACCATCCCGCGGGGGATTTTGCCTTCGGAAGGCGTGCAGCTGCGGCCTTTGGCGCAGCTGGGATTCCGTAAAGTTCGCAGGAGAGGAACATGTCGACCTTTGGCGGGACGGGGGGAACGGGCGGGACCGGAGGCACGGGAGGCACCGGCGGGACAGGTGGTACTGGCGGGACCAATTTTACCGGCCTGGGTTCGTTCCTCGGCGCCGGCGCGGATCCGGTCAATGACCCAATGCTGGTGCAAGGTCTTCAGGTTACCGAGCAGGCGATCACGCACGTCGCGAACAAGCTGCCGATGCCGACGCCTCTCGCGCTCGGCTTCTCCTCGCCGGATAATATGCAGCTGTGGGCGGACTGGGTCCGGTCGTCGGTCTATCTTACGGATTTCCTGAAGGATCTTGATTGGGAGATCAGCAAGCGCCCCGAGGGCGTGTCCATGCGCTATGGCCGTCGCAGCTTCGCGGAGATTCGGCGACCCGACATGCAGACGTTCAAGCAGCAACTGGACTTTATGCGGCAGTATCTCGATCAGCGGCCCGACCGGACAGCTGAGGTCATCACCCAGCTCGGCTTCCCGACACCCTATTTTGCGATGATCCTCGGGCTGCAAAGCAGCAATCGATTTGGCTTCGAATTGATCGCCATCACTCAGGTGATCGCCTCCCATGTGGCGATGGTCGTCAAGCACCACTTGGCCTGCCGTCGCCCGGTCCACATCGGCGCCACCGTCATGCCGATGATCCCGACGCCGGCGCACGGCAGCTTTCCCAGCGCACACGCAACCGAAGCCTACTCGGTCGCCGAAGTGCTGCGCAGTTTTGTCCAACAGAACAAGCAGCACTATGCCGACTTCGCGCGTCGCCAGGCCCTGCTCAGCAAGCTTGCCGAGCGGGTCGCCGTCAACCGGACTGTCGCGGGCGTGCACTATCCGATCGACACGTGGGCCGGCGCGATCCTCGGCCGCGCCGTCGGTCAAATCATCCTGGCGAAATGCGGCGCCAAGGAAGCCGGCACCGTGGACTCCTATTCGTACAACGCAAAAGGCGGCCTCGACTTTTACGGAAACGAGTTTGCCAAAGGTGGCAACGGCAGATTCGGCGTAAGCAGGAACGGGCGCGTCAGGGTGAAGTCGAGTCCTGTTTTCTCCTGGCTGTGGGAAAAGGCCGGCAAGGAGTTGCCGTGATGGCCAAGCGAGCCCGCAGGCGGCGCAAGCTCATGCACATGACCGAGGGTCTTGGCCCATACGAAGCCTGGAATTTTGGGCCAGGCAATGACTATGCGCCTTACAGCATCCAGAACTCGTCCAGATACCTCACCGCTCTCGCGGAGTTGGAGCCTGCGAAAATCCAAAGCAAGCTTCCCCGCAACGTTACCCGGTCGGAGACAAAGATCTGGCTGCCGACGCTTTGGAAAGAGGAGAGCGAGAGCGGGAAAAAGAAGGGGCAGAAGAAGACGAAGACGTTCAGACAGAAGTTTGTTCCCTTCGTGATCGGCAAATCCGCAAAGCTCGCAAAAGTGGTAGACTATCCGACAAAGCTTCGCAGCCGCCTGCTGGCTGGACTGGGTCAGAACAGGATCCGGCGATATCTTCAATCCGTGGATATCAAAAAATCGCGTTTTCGCGTCGGCTTGCCAGTGGCGCAAGACGCAATGAAGCCGGAGGTCGTACTCGAGCCGACGGGTCCGAATTGGCAACCGGACACGGAGCTGCGCTCGCGCATCGGCGAAGAAAAGCGGATCACCATCTTCGCAATCATCGACGACGGATTGCCGTTTGCGCATCGCAACTTCCGTGATGCGAGCGGCCGCCGAACCCGCGTCGAGTTCTGCTGGCTGCAGTCCGCCAAGGCCTATGATCGACAGAGAAGCGTGCTGTTCGGCCGCGAATACACACGGGGTGACATCGAAAGTTGCATCGCCCGGCACGGCGACGACGAGGACGTGCTCTATCGCGAGGCGGGCGCCACGGCGGACACCGAAGGCCTCGCCAGCATGCTCGGGCGCCACACGACGCACGGAGCGCACGTAATGGACCTCGCCACCGGCTATGTGCGCGAGCGCGGCGAAGAGCCGGCGGAGGAGATCCGCATCATCGCCGTTCAACTGCCCAATGTGGTTACGATGGATACGTCCGGCGTCGGCAAGGACATGTATCTGTTGTCGGCCTTTCACTACATCTTCCACCGAGCCGACCTCATTGCGGCCAAGTACAAGATCGACCGCGCGCGCCTGGTGATCAATTTCAGCTACGGTTACTTCGGCGGCCCGCACGACGGGCAGTTCGACGTCGAGGCGGCAATCGGCCACCTTGTCAAAAGGCGCCGCGAGATCGCAGGTCCGACGGCGCTTGTTTTGCCGGCCGGAAATAGTTTCCTCGATCGCATGCACGCGAGCATCCCGGACGCGAAGTTCGTCAAGCGCGAAGCCAGCATCCGCTGGCGGCTTCAACCGACTGACCGCACCCCGAATTTCCTCGAGCTCTGGTTCCCCCACAGATTCAATCCTGTCGGCTACACGATCGAGGTTTCTGATCCTTCTGGGGTGAAGCAGGGGGCGCTGCAAATTGGGCTCGCACGCGGTAATCCGGACCGGATCGAGCAGCTTGCTAATGAAGCCGGAAAGCCGATCGGCCAGATCAGTGTCGACCGGCACAGAGGGGACCGCTGGCGCGTGCTCATTGTGACGGCGCCTTCGGAGCCTGAGCACCCGCACTGTCCCCGCGTCGAGGCCGGCGCCTGGACGATCAAGATCAAACGCGAGCGGACAGCACCGACACTCGGCCGGGAGTCCATTCGTTGCTGGATCCAGCGCGATACGGATCCTGCGAGCTTGCGCTCCGGAGCCCGCCAAAGCTACTTCGACGACCCGAATGACGTTCGGTACAGCATCTATGGATCGCTCCTCGAGGTTGACTCCTACGGCGCTCTCGTTCGGCGTTTCGGCAGCGTGAACGGGCTCGCGACTTCTAGGCCGGCGATGGCGGTCGCGGGCTTCAGGCTTGGCGCAGGTCTGGGCTCATCCTTGAAAGACGCACGCGCCGCGCCATATAGCTGCGCCGGAACGCAGAATGCCGGATGGCCGGAGACCAGGATTATGTGCTCTTCGATGTCCGACCGCTCGAAGGCTCTTCCCGGGACGGTCGCGGCCGGGGTGCGCACCGGATCGCGGTCCGTGTTGCAAGGCACCAGCATGGCGGCGCCGTTCGTTGCGCGGCAGCTTGTGACGACCTTTGTGTCAGCCAGCGATCAGGATGTTGCGCAAGCGGAGGGCGAGAACTATCGGGCACTTCTGCTCGGCGATGAATTGGGTCCCCGCCGAAGCCTGAGAAAGGACCGGCTCGGAGAGGTGATCGTGGCGCCGCATTGGCAGCCGGGTGTCGAGTTGCTGACCAGATGAAAACAACTGGGACCTAACATCTAAACTATAACGAGTTCGCGGCAACCGGCGTTCGGAACGTTGACCGCTGCCGCATACCCCGATACGCACAGTCCCTGATGCTGTGTTTCGTTACCCTGATCGCGATCCCAAAATACCCTGATACGTTTCATAGGGAATTTGGCTAGAAGCGCGCGATTGGTCGGCACAATCTGACTGCCAGATCCATGATCTGCGGCTAATTCGAATGAATTCCCTGTATTTTTCCCTGATACCAGGGAATCTCGCCGGCGAGACCGGTTCGCAGCTGACTGCTTCCTCCGCCAGCTAGTCTTATATTCCTGGAGACTTCGCAGAATTATTCAGAAAACATGCATTTTCCCCGCCTATACGGCACATTTTGCACGAGAACCGAACCGGCAGAATAACGCATCCGAGGCTGAAGGTCCTTCAGAAGCCCTCCTTTCTCAAGTCAGCCTACGAGAGGTTCGGTTCTCTGATGCTCGCAATATGAGTGTAGGACTGAGCCCGCTTGGTGCCCCTATCTCAGTCGGTCTCTGTCTTAGCTACCAACCAATTTTGCCCCACCCTATCGCGTCGCTACCAATTCCCACGGGATGGCATCGACGCACTCGTTCCCTGTCTCGGTGACGATGAACGTGTGTCCGAGGAAGATGCCGAACTGACCGTCGGCGGTGATCGGGTTCGGCTCGGCCATGAACACCATGCCGGGCTTGAACACCTGCTCGAACGGCTCGGCGTGTACGTGCTCGCAGAACACATGCGGGCCGTCGGTGATCAGATCGATGCCATGCGCGTGGATTGGTCGTGACTGCACGCCCTTTTGGCGAAAAAACTTGCCCGCCGTACGAATCGCTTCCAGCGGATTGCCGGGCTTGATCTCGGCCGCCATTTTCTCGAAACCCGGCAGGGCGATCTCGTCCCAGAAGCGCTTCACCATGTCGGTCGGCGGTCCGATGCAGATCGGAGAGCCGATCTGCGCCGTGTAGCCGCGATAGCCGGCCGCAAGCTCCATGTTGATGATGTCGCCCTTGGCGAGCACGCGGCCGGAGGGGCGCGGATTGCCGAACACCTGGGCGGGATTCGCCATCGGGGTCGAGCCGATGATGAGAAAGTCAATGTCGCCGCCGCCTTCCAGGATCGCGGCGCCGGCCGCGGCACGCAGTTGATACTCGGTGACGCCCGGATGCGCGCGCGCGACCATCGCGTTCATGGCGTCTTCGCATAGTTTTCCCGCCTTGCGGATGCAGTCGAGTTCTTCGGTACTGTGGACTGAGAGTAATTCGTGCATCCAACCTTGCGTGAACACCAACTCGGCGTCGGGTAGACTTTCGCGCAGCACGTTGAACTGATTGACTGGCAGATAATCCTTGTGGCGCGGATCGATTTCGAGAAGCCCAATGCGGCCGCGCTCAAGCCTCAATTCGCGGATGCGATCCACCATCACAGCGGCATATTGGCCGCTGCGGCTGCCGCGCACGTCCGACAGCGCCGTGGACGTGATGCGCCGCACCGCCTCCGCGTGCGTGCCGCCCATCGAATAGATCAATGTCGGTTCGCCTTCCAGCGGCACCACCACGTAGCAGGCGAGCGCGTGCCATTCCCAATGCCCGGTGAGCCACAGCATCCCGCCGCCGAAACTCCAATGGCTCGGGCCGCCCGGCACGATGATGCAATCGAGCTTCGCGGCGCGCATCTTGGCGCGGATCGCAGCGTAACGGCGCGCGTATTCTTCTGTCGAGAACTGCTCGTAGACCGCGTCACGATAGTAAGGCGTACCACGCATCATGTTGAAGGGCTGGTTCTCGTCGAGGCGGTGCTTGAGCTCGTTCCAGGGCAGAGGCTTCGGCCGGGCTGGGGCGTTCATGTGATTTTTCAATCCTTGCAATTGCCAATCGTCTGCCGCCCGCCCGCCTTCTCGACTGCGTCGCTCGCGAGCTTCAGATCGGCGATCTGTTCGAAGGTGAGCTTCTTTTCCGGCTCCAGATCACCGACATTGATGTTGTTCTGGTGCGTCCATTCGGTGCGGACGCGCACGAAGCCTTCATTCACCGACAGAATGCAGTTCTTCGTCAGAACGTCGAGCGCATATTCGACGGCTTCTTTCGCCTTCTGCGTCGCCTCCACGATGGCGGGAAGGACCTTCTCTCTGTCCTTGTAAATCGCGCGGTTTGCCTCGATCATCGCAGCGATCGTGTCGACCAGCAGCGCGCGGTCCTTCGCGATCATCGCGTCAGACGCGCCGTAATGATTGAACGCATAGTTCGGCAGCAGGTCCGAAAGCTGCGTCAGAATGCGCGAGCCGGGCTTTTTCTGCTGCACCAGGAACACGTCCTCCGGATGCAGCGCAACCCCTTCGATCTGACCGGCGAGGAATCCGGGCAGCCGGCCGGCCGTACCCTGCGAAATGAATTGCGCGTCATCCTGGCCGAGATTCGCGGTGCGCAGGATCTCCCGTCCCATTAGCCAATTGAAGCCGCCGACGCCGCCGGCAGCGGAAAGCCGCTTGCCTTTGAGATCCGCGGCGGTTTTCACCTCAGCCGGCACCACGTAGGCCTGCGGCAGGCGGAGCCCGAGCCCCCAGATCTGCTTACCCTTCAGGCCGCGCGCGATCGCCACATCCGGCAGATTCGAGATTGCGGTACCTTGCGCCACCGCCGTCACCGACGTGCCGGCCGCACCGCCGTCGAACTGGATGATGTTCGCCTCGACGCAATGCTTGGCGAACAGGCCGAGCGCCTTGGCGACGAAGGGCGCTGTGTGCACCACGTTTGGTGGCGCGACCGCAATACCGACATTGATCTTTCGCATCGCGGCGCAGGTTTGAGCGGATGCCGGCGAGGGGAGGAGAGGCACAAGGGCAATAGCGAGAACGGCGGCAAGCGGTCGGCGCATGCATTCCTCCGATTTTTCTTCTGCCCTTGCGGCGAGCATAGCGCGGGCGAGCGCTCGATCAATCCTGCTCGCCCGCGAGGTCCACGGCGCGACCCTGCGCTCGAGCACGCGCAACAGCGCCGTGAGCGTGATGCCAAGGATGCCGAGCGTCACGATCGGCACGAACATCTTGTCAACCTGATAGGTCGCGGCGGTGCGCACGATCAGATAGCCGATGCCGGAAATGGCCGTGTATTGATCCGCCAGCACCATGCCGATCAGCCCCCGCCCGACCGCGAGGCGCAGGCCGGTGACAATGAACGGCAGCGCTCCCGGCAGCACGATATTCGCCCACAATTGCCGCTCCGAGCAGCGGAACGAGTGGCCAACTTCGATCAGACGCGGATCGACGTTTTTCACGCCCTGATAGGTGTTGATCGCCATCGGAAAGAACGCAAACAGGAACAGCACGATGATCTTGGCGGTGCTCTCAAACCCTGCCCACAGCACGATCAGCGGCACCAGCGCGACGGCGGGAATCGAATAGAGGAACGTGATGTAGACGCCGAGCGCGACATCGAGCACCCAGAAGCGCGCCAGCAACAGCCCGGTCGCGACACCAACCAGAGCCGCGATGGTCAGGCCGACCGCGAAGATGATCAGGCTTGGCCAGAGGTAACTCCACAATTCGCCGCTGACGATCATGGCATACGCGGCACGAGCGATCGCAAGCGGCGTCGTAAACAACACCGGATCGATGCCGGAGCCAACGAACTGCCAGAGAGCGAGCACCGCAGTGACTGAAACGATGCGGATCGCAAGGGTCTGCAGCGCACGGCGGCGCTTGCGGTCGTCCGCTAGCCGCTTTGCGCGCAAGCGCTCCGAGCCGGCTTCGTCCAGAGCGGCGGCACTCGGTTCGGCCTGCGCCGACATCACGCGACCTCCGCGCGTCGTGTCGCGTTCGGCGCCTGCAATTCGCCCCAGATGTGCGCGCGCAGTTCGGCAAATCGCGGATCGGCGCGCAAAGCGCTGACATCGCGCGGGCGCACGAATGGGACGTCGAGAATCTCCTGAATGCGGCCGGGGCGCGCGCTCATCACCGCGATGCGGTCGCCCAACAATATCGCCTCGTCGATCGAGTGGGTGATGAACATCATGGTCTTGCGCTCGTCCGGCCGTTGCATGATGCGTAGCAGTTCCTCCTGCAGCACTTCACGCGTCTGCGCATCGAGCGCCGCGAACGGCTCGTCCATCAGCAGGATATTGGGATCGACCGTAAGCGCGCGCACCAGCCCGACGCGCTGCTGCATGCCGCCGGAGAGTTGATAGGGATAGTGCTGTTCGAAGCCCGCAAGTCCGACGAGATCGAGATAGTGCCCAACGCGCTCCTTGATGCGTGCGGCCGGTGCGTGCGCCATCGCAAGGCCGAACGCGGCATTGTCGTAGACGGTCTTCCACGGCAGCAGCCCGAAATGCTGGAACACCATCGCGACGCCGTCGGGCGGTCCCGCAACCGGTTTGCCGCCGACCTTGAGTTCGCCGCCCGTCAGGTCGGTCACGCCGGCGATGCAGCGCAGGAGCGTGGTCTTGCCGCATCCGCTCGGGCCAACGGTGCAGAGGGTTTCCTTGTCATGCACGACAAGATCGACCTGACGGAAGGCCACGACAGCGCCATCGAGAAACATCTTGCTCGCGTTTTTGGCAACGATCGCCTCTATGCTCTCCTTGGCCGCCATTGCGCTTCCATCCTCGTATTGCGTTGGAGGCGCATCCTCGGTGCGTGGGCGTCCAAGTCAAGCCGCGTCGCCAAACCTCAGGCGATGAACACTCCGTGAGCGGCTTCCGGCAAACTCCGCCAACTGATACCGTTCAATCTGTTTCCAGAGCTCATCTGCCGAATAATCGTTTGCCGCCCCAGCGCCGGTCTTGAATCTGGGCAGCCTGAAGGAGGATCGAAATGGCCATGAACTTCACTGTGAACGGCAAGGCGGCATCCACCGACGCTCCTCCGACAACGCCGCTGTTATGGGTGATCCGCGAGGGCTTGAAGCTCACCGGCACCAAGTTCGGCTGCGGCGCCGGTCTCTGCGGGGCCTGCATGGTGCACATCGACGGCAAGCGCGCCTATTCGTGCCAGACCCCAGTTTCCGAAGTCGCCGGCAAGTCGGTGACCACGATCGAGGGCTTGTCCGCGGATTCCAGCCATCCGGTCCAGAAAGCCTGGCTCGCTGAGCGGGTGCCGCAATGCGGCTACTGCCAGTCCGGCCAGATCATGAGCGCGGCCGACCTCCTCAACCAGAAGCCGAGGCCGACCCGTGCCGAAATCGTCGAGCACATGAGCACCAATATCTGCCGCTGCGGGACCTATCAACGCATCGTGCGCGCCGTCGAACGCGCGGCCCGGGAGGCATGACATGAACAAGCCCATCAGGCATTTCGAAGCTTCGGTGTCGCGCCGTCAGGTTATGATCGGCGCAGCCGGTCTATCATTTGCCGTCGCGCTCGGCGGCCGAGCCGACACCGCCGTTCTGGCTGCCGAGCGAACAGGCCAGGTGCTCAGCCCGTGGATCAGCATCGCAACCGACGGCACCGTCACCATCATGTCGGCCGCCACCGAGATGGGGCAAGGGTCGATGACCTCGCTTCCGCTCATCATCGCCGAAGAGCTCGACGCCGACTGGTCACACGTGCGCATCGTGCCAGCGCCGGCGCTCGACAAGATTTACGGCAACCCCGGCTTTGGCGGCATGATGTACACCGCCGGCTCGAACGCGGTGACGAGCTACTATCGGCCGCTGCGCATGATGGGCGCGCAGGTGCGCCGCGTGCTGCTGGATAATGCGGCGAAGAAGCTCGGCGTTTCGGTCGACGAACTGACCACCGAACCGAGCATCGTGGTACACGCCAAGTCCAGCCGCAGGCTGACTTATGGCGAGATCGCAGCGTTCGCGGACGTGCCGAGCGAAGCACCGGCAATCAAACCGGAAGATCTGAAAAAGTCGGCCGACTTCCGCCTGATCGGCATGGACGTGATGCGCGTCGAGTTGCCGAGCAAGGTCAACGGCACGGCACGCTACTCAATCGACGTTCAGGTCCCTGAAATGCTCTATGGCGCTGTGGTGCGGGCGCCGGTCGAGGGTGCGACCCCCGAGAAGATCGACGAGACGAAGGCCAAAGCGGTCGCGGGCGTCGTGAAGCTGGTGAAGCTGCCACACGGCGTGGGCGTGATCGCCGAAACGCCGTGGGCGGCATTCGCGGCCCGGCAGGTCATCGAAGCGAGCACCACCTGGAGCAAGTCCGGCGAGGCGTGGGGTTTCGACAGCGACAAGGGCATCGACGTTTTCGCGGCGGCCGCCCGCGATCCGAATTCCAAGGCTACCGATTGGTTCAAGCTTGGCGACGCGCGGGCGGAAATGGCGAAGGCGGCCGCCACAATGGAAGCCGAATATGTCTGCGACTACGCCTACCACGCGCAGATGGAGCCTTTGAACGCGGTCGCTTCGGTGTCGCCGTCGGGCGATTCCGCCGAAATCTGGTGCGGTACGCAGAGCCAAACCATGGCGCAGGAGGCAACCGCCAAGGCGCTCGGCATCGCGCGTGACAAGGTCAAGCTGCACGATCTGCTGATGGGCGGCGGCTTCGGCCGCCGCGGCCCGCGCGACATGGATTTTCTGATCGACGCTGTGTTGCTCGCAAGGGAAGCGGGCAAGCCCGTAAAGGTGATGTGGACGCGCGAGGACGATATCCGCAACGGCCGCTTCCGCCCGCTCTCAGCACACCATCTGCGCGCCGGGTTCGACGCATCCGGCAAGCTCATCGCTTATCAGCACAGGCTCGCAGGTGACCGTGTCACACCGTTCGCTGATCCGGTGCGCTACGCGAATGCCGGCAAGAAAGACTTCATTCTGATGTTAGGCGCCGACCTGAAAGGATACGACGTTCCACATCAACTGGTGGAGCAGATCTACGAGGACACCGGGGTACGCACGGCGCCGCTGCGTGGCATCAGCTTCACCGCCAATAAGTTCGCCGCGGAAGTCTTCCTCGATGAGATCGCCATGAAGAAGGGTATCGACCCGGTGAAGTTCCGGCTCGATCTGCTGCAGAAGTCCCCACGCGCTGTCAAAGTTGTTGAGCGCGTGGCCGAGATGGCCAATTGGGGCCGCAGGCGCGAAGGGCGCGGTCTTGGCTTTGCCTATCTCGATTATTCCGGATCGCAGGTTGCCGGGATCGTCGAGATCTCCATCGATCGTCGCACCGGGGAGATCAAGGCGCACGAGTTCTGGTGTGCCATCGACTGCGGCGTTGCGGTGCAGCCTGACAACATTGCGGCGCAGACCGAAGGCAGCACGGTCTATGGCTTGGGATTGGCGTTGAGCGAACGCATCAGCATCAAGGACGGCGCAGTCGAGCAGTCGAACTTCTACGATTACCAAGTACCGCGCATGAACGAGGTGCCGCTGATGCACGTCGACGTGCTCCAGACAGACAACCACCCGACCGGAGCCGGTCAGATGTCGACGCCGCTTGTAGCGCCGGCGATTTCGAATTCTGTGGCACAGCTCACCGGAGTACGCTTGCGGCATACACCGTTCACGCCCGAGCGGGTTAAGAAGGCGCTCGGCTAGAGATACGATTCGTCCTGACGAATGACCGAGCAGGGCGCGGTCGTCATTCAGAATCGCCGCTTTTCCGGGCACGTCGCGCCGTCTCTCGCTATCGGGAAGTCGAGTGGATCAGCGTGGCCGCGTGTGGGCCCAAAGCAGACGTCCGGCGACGCTAAGAAGCGCCGTCGCGCTAAGGGCTCCGAACCTATTCCGGAGTGACGTTTGTGCTGCGGACAACATCTTCCCAGCGTTGACGTTCCGCGTTCACGAATTCCGTCATATCCGCGCGGCTGCCGCCCACACGAGTGAGATGTAGTTTACGGAAAAGCGCCTCAACTTCAGGCAGGTTGAGTATCGCGTTGATCTCCGTGTTGAGCCGGGACGTGATCGGCTCTGGCGTTCTTGGGGGAGCCACGATGGCGTTCCAGGCCGCGGAGAGAAGTCCCGCAACACCTGCCTGTTCGAACGTCGGAACTTCGGGCAGATCGGCCGGGCGCTGCCGTGAAGCGATTGCCAGCACCCGCGTTTTCCCCGCCTGTTCGAGCGGCAGCACGGCGGTTATGTCCACGAACATCAGATCGACATGGCCAGCTGCAAGATCGTTCAGTGCCGGTGCGGTCCCGCGATAGGGCACGTGCTGGAGCTGCGTTCCGGTCAAGCTCTGGAACAGCTCGGCAGTCAGGTGCGGCGTCGTTCCGCTCCCTTGCGACGCGTAGGTCAACTTCCGGGGATTGGCCTTCGCATAGGCAATCAGCTCTTGAACCGATTCGGCGAAGGGCGAAGAATACGTTGAGGCCATGCTGACCGCGCTGCGCGCCTGACAATTGGAGATGGGTGCCTTGGGCCGACATGACAAACC
The DNA here is from genome assembly GCA_034669145.1 of Hyphomicrobiales bacterium. GTDB lineage: Bacteria > Pseudomonadota > Alphaproteobacteria > Rhizobiales > Xanthobacteraceae > PALSA-894. The sequence continues at coordinate 62,465 of JAXDNY010000268.1, read as the reverse complement.
GATTGTCGCCATTGCGATCGGAGATCCTGCGGGGATCGGCCCGGAGATAAGCCTCAAGGCCGCGCTCGATCCGAACGTTCGTGGGATGTGCCGGCCGATGCTGGTCGGTGATCCGACGGTGATCGAACGTCACGCCAAGGCGTGCAGCCTGTCGCCGCAGCTTCGCGTTGTCGATCGTTTGAGCGAAATCGACTCGTCGGATCAGGGCCAATCTTGGGGTTTTGCGGACGTGTGTGTCGTGCGTACGTTCTCCGCGGAGGGTCCGCGGGCCCAAACGAAGCGCCCTTACACCCCTCTCGAAAACACCGTCCACAGCAGAATCCGCAGATCGAACCATGGTGACCAATTGTCGATGTAATAAAGATCGTGGTCGACTCGTCCGCGCATCTTTTCGTCGGTATCGGTTTCCCCTCGGAAGCCGTTGACCTGCGCCCAGCCGGTAATGCCGGGCAGCACGTTGTGACGGCGCGCATAGAGCGCGATTTTGCGCTCGAATTCGCGATTATGGGTCAGCGCGTGCGGGCGCGGGCCAACCAGCGACATATCGCCCTTGAGCACGTTGATCAGTTGCGGCAGCTCGTCGAGGTTCCACTTGCGCAAGATGCGTCCGACACGCGTGACGCGGCGGTCGTTGGGCGTCACCTGCCGCACCACGTCGCCGTCTTCGAATGTGTTCATGGTGCGGAACTTGATGATGCGGAATTCCTGTTGGTTGAAACCGTAACGTCGCTGGCGGAAGAACAGGGGCTGCCCGCTCTCGAGCCAGATCGCGAGAGCTATCACGGCTAATGCAGGCACCAACACCGTCAGCGCGCCGGCTGCGATTACCACGTCGAAGGCGCGCTTCTGCGTGCGCTCGGCCCAGGTGAGCGGCGCACGCGTGAGCTGGAGGCTCGTCATCGGGCCATGCCTGGCGATACGAACATGCTCGAAGCGATCGAGGATGCGTTCGGGCCCGAGATGGATCTCGACCGGCATGTTAAGAAATTCATCGACGCAGCTATCGATCGTGCCGGTGTCCGACCACGGCGTGACGATGAGGACCGCGTCCGGCCGCAGCGTACGCGCGGTTTCGACCGCTTGGCGCAGATCGGCTTCGAGCGCACGGCGCTGCTCCTCGCGCGAGGAGAACGAGTCGAGCCGCCTCAGCGGCGCGGCGCCAACGGTATGGAGTCCGAAATTCCAAGGCTGAAAACGCCGCACGAAACCCGAAATGTCCTCGCCGCTGCCGATCAGGAACACGCGTTGCGCGGTTACGAGCCCGACCTTGCTGCTGAGCATCACCGTGGACACCAACGCATAGCGGGTCACCAGCAGGACGGGCAGGCCCGCCAAATAAAACAGCACCATCGAGGCGCGTGAGTAGTCCTCCATCAGCCGGGTAATAAAGGCGAGCGCCAGCAGCGCGACGAAGGTGACGTTCCAGTAGTTAAACACGCGCCGGAGATGCGGCCGGAAGGCAAGATAGTGCGTCAGGTCATACTCACCGCGAAGAATCCCGGGCAGCACGAACAGGCCCGCGGCGGTCGCGCCGACACCGAGAAAACTGAGCAGCGGTCCAGCATCGCCATAGACTGCTAGATGATAGGCCGCGCCCATCAGGACCGAGATGCCAATGACGATCACCGCGTCCGCCAGCACGCACACAACCCTTACGGTATGGCGCGCAAAGGTCGTCCACCGGCGCGAGGGATGCGCCGCCACCAGTAACGAGTGGGGCATGAACGTCATGGCATAGTCTTGTCCCGGTCCGGGACAACCTTTCGTGGACTCGTGGTGAGTTCGGCGAAAAGCGTGCCAGCGCTGTGGGCATGAATTTCCGACGGCCGTGAGCGTTAATTCGAGGGGTGGTAGCGACCGCCGCGGCTATTGTGTCGCTCTGGCACGGGTGGATTTTCGTTCTCGCCAATTCAATAAGGGGCGCATGAACGATGGGTGTTCCCCCGGGGTCGCCCCATGACGGTGCGCCGGCTGTTTCAGGACGCCGGGCGGTTGTGCGTCGCGACGATCGTCGTACTCGCGCTCGTTGCGCCATCGCTAGGCCGGGTCACGTTCGTGCTGCACCATCTCACCGCAATCTTCGCCGCCCGGCCTCCCGGTCGGCGTCGATATCCGGGGACGGACCACACATCACATCGTCATGATGGTCATGATGGTCATCTTCGCGGGGTGTCGCGCTCGCGCAATTCTGCGCGCTCGTGATTTCGAATCATATCGGTTATGCGGGAAACACAACACCAAGTAGGATGATCCGCCCGAGCGCGGCGTGAGGTTTATTGCCTTCGATCTTCTCGGTTCAAATCGTAGCTCGCGTCAACTTGGGGGGCCTACTTGGCTTCCGGACGCACCGGGACATGCGCAATCTCGTTGCCCAATTCATCCAACACGCGGATCGCCGCGCCTTGGGCACTCCGCGGCCAATTTTTGGTTAATACAGTATTGAATATCTCGCTCTGAAAGCGCGCAATTGCCTCAACGGAATGTAAAAGCCTTCGTGGCAATCTGCCGCAATGTTCATAACCAGGATGCGTGACATGTTGCTCTCCCGTTTCATGACTGACCGCCGCGGCGGCGTCGCGCCGATGTTCGCGCTCGCCATCATCCCGGTGATCGGTCTCACCGGCGCCGCGATTGATTACAGCCGTGCCAACTCGGTGCGGGTCGGCATGCAGTCGGCGATCGACGCGACCGCGCTGGCGATGGCCAAGCTCGCGCCGACGCTGACGCCAAGCCAACTGCAGACGCAGACGAATGTGTATTTCCAGGCGATGTTCAATCATCCCGAGGCAAAGAACATCGTCATTACTCCGAGCTACACCACGACGGGCGGTTCGCAGCTCACTATCGCGGTGTCGGGTTCGATGGACACAACGTTCATGAACGTGATGGGTTACTCCAGCCTCAACATCGGCAGCACTTCCACGGTGAAGTGGGGCAACAACCGCCTGCGTGTCGCGCTGGTGCTCGACAACACCGGTTCGATGGCGAGCGCCGGTAAGATCGATGCGTTGAAGACCGCGTCGAAAAACCTGCTCACCCAGCTCAAGAACGCCGCGACCACCAATGGCGACGTCTATGTGTCGATCATCCCGTTCAGCAAGGACGTGAACGTCGGCAAGAATAACTTCATGTCGTCGATCCGCTGGGACCTCTGGGATTCAGCCAACAGCAACTCGGGCGGCAACACCTTCTCGGGAAGCATCTGCTACAACGGGACGCTCTGGCAGGTGAACGGCTCGAGCTTCACCAACGGCGGTAACTGCACCGGTCCAAGTACCGGCATTTGTTATCAGGGCACGCTGTGGAACTGGACTGGCGTCGCCTTCACGTCCGGCGGCAGCTGCTCGGGCCATGGCAACTGGAACGGTTGCGTCACCGATCGCGACCAGGATTACGACACCAACAACACGGCACCGTCGGTGAGCGTTCAGGCGACGCTGTTCCCGGCCGAGCAGTACGCCAACTGCCCAGTTGAACTGATGCCGCTGAGCTACGATTGGACCGCGCTGAATGCCAAGATCGACGAGATGAAGCCGGACGGCAACACGAATCAGACGATCGGTCTGCAGTGGGGCTTCCAGTCGTTGACCGCCGCGCCCTTCACCATTCCGGCGAAAGACCCGAACTATTTCTACACTCAGGTTGTCATCCTGCTGACCGACGGCCTGAACACGCAAAATCGGTTTTCGAGCACGCAGTCGGCGATCGACGACCGCACCAAGAAGGCGTGCGACAACATCAAGGCGGCCGGCATCACGCTCTACGCTTTGCAGGTCAACACCGACGGCGACCCGACCTCCACCATGCTGCAGCAATGCGCGACCGACACGAGCAAGTTCTGGCTGGTCACCAACTCCTCGCAGATCAACGCGATCTTCGCCCAGATCGGCACCAACCTGTCGAAGCTCCGCATCGCGAAGTAACATCGCGCGCTCCACCGCGAACATCAAAAGCCCGGCCGGTTGGCCGGGCTTTTTTCGCGTGAGACCGCTGCACGCGGCAAAAAGGGCAGCGCCGCGCCGCTGCCCTTTCGGTTCGAGACTTGAAGATGCGTTAGTCGCGGCGCCGGATGGCGCTTCATGCTGCCGTCATCCCGCTGGATTGTCACGGTGCGGCAGTTCGAGCCGAAATACACCTCGCGATTGGGCCATTGACACAAACAAGTTCTTCACGGCACCTCGTACTCGCAGCTCGGGACGGTGTTCACGACGATCGGCAGCAACTTGTCGAAGCTACGCATCGCGAAGGAATGCGCACCTGCCCCTATTTAACTGCGGTAATTCTCTCTGCAGTCACTCGCGAGCCGGCCGCGTGATCGGTCGTAGCGCGCACGACGCGTCCATTGCTTGAGGTCCCGGAGTCGTTGACGAGATGTACTGGTCATATCTGTAGTTACGCCGCGCCGACCGACGCGGCCGGTTGCGTTCGTATCGGCGCTGCGTGCTCACGTAGAATGCGTACCGCAGCGATCCAGAGATAGACCCCGCAAACCGCTTCGCCCGCAGTGAAGCCTGCCAGCGACCAAGCGACCGAAGTGACGGCAAGCAGGATCGAAACGGACGTAAGTCCGACGATGGCGCCGAACGTGGTCGCGAGCGCGACCGGTCTGAACTCGCGAGCGCCTTGAACGAGTGCAAGCGGAACGTTGTAGGTGAAATAGGTTGCGGCCGCGATTCCCGAAAGGGCGACGATCAGCGGCATTGGTGCGTCGTCGAACTTGCCGGCAAAAAGGTACGTGTCGAGAAGCGGCCAGCCGAGCCAGAGGGCGCCGCCAACAGCAATGCAGGAGAGAATGATCAGGGCGACGATGATGTACATCGTCACTCGCAGGCGTTCAAGCTGCCCGTGCGCAAGAAGGGCGCCAAAATCCGGGCGGAACACATTGATGAAAGCCGAAACGGCCGGACGCAACGGCGTGAACAGCACCACGCCGACAGCCAGCGGCGCGTAGGCTGCGGGACCGACGATTCCGGCGACCAGAAACATCAGCGCCTGGCCTTGCACGGCCCACGTGGTGGTCCCGATCAGGGACCATGCGACGTCCGACCAGATCGCCCGGTAGCGGCGCCAGACGCTGCTCCGTAAGCTGATGCGCGCGCCACGGCCGAGCGCACCCAACCCGACGAGGACCGCCACGATATTTGCCGCAGACAGCGCCAGCAGTACGCCGGTGAGCTGCGGAAAGGCCGGCAGCAGGAAGAGCACGCCGCTGACAAGGAGGACGCCGCTCGACGTGTAGCTGAAGTCCGACAGGGTGGCGGCAATCATCGCATGGCGTGCGAACATCACGTTGCGCACATGATTGCGCAGCGTCCACAGACCACTGAACGCGCCGCCGGCGATCGCTTCCGCCATCTGGCCGGTCGCGAACCACAGGCCCGCTGCGACAATGATTGCAATACCGGCCGAGATCATGAGCGCGATCGAGCCGAACATCACATCCTGGAAATCGACCGCACCACGACTTTTCAGCCGCGGCATCATCACGGCGGCCGGAGTGGAGACCAGCGCATTGCCGTAGGTCAGCGAAATTCCGCCCAGAACGAACGCAATCGCGAAGACGCCGAAGTCGTGGGGCGACAAGAGCCGGATCAGGACCAGGTTGAGGACGAAATGGAAGCCGCTCTGTAGTCCTTCGCCGCCGAGCGAGAGCAGAAAGTTGCGTCCGAGCTGGATAGTATCGCGCGGCATGGTTCCATCACACACGAGCGAGGCCGGCGGTTGCGCGACGCTCGCTGTCCGCGCCGAAACGGGCGCCCACGATCGCCTGAAACTGCCGGATGATGCCGCGCGCCGCGAATGTCGACTCGAAACGCGAGCGGGCGGCCGGTCCGTATCCGCGCCATAAATCGGGCTCAGCCACAATGGTGCCGATGGTGCGCGCCAGCACGCTCGCATCGTTCGGTGGCACGATCCAGCCGGTGAGGCCGTCCTCCACGATTTCAGTGAGGCCACCAATGCGCGCCACCAGAGGCGGCCGGCAATGCGCCATTGCTTCGATCGCAACGCGGCCGAGCGACTCCGGCAACCGCGACGGCACCGTCACGACATCGGCCCAGCGGTAGAGCGGCGCGGTATCCTCTTGGAATGGTTCGAAGCGCACGATCGAGCCAAGTCCGGCGGCGGCGACTGTCTCGTGCAGTGCAGATTCGCGCAACGCGTCGTTCTGAAAGGACTCCCCGACGATCCGGACCTCCAGCCGCTGCGCAATCGTCTTCGGCAGCAGAGCCAGCGCCTCGATCAGGAGGTCCTGCCCCTTGATACGGCCGATACGGCCAAGCATCAGGAGCCGGAGAGGACGCCTGCCGTCGTAGTCGGAAGCCTGCGCGACCGACGGCGTCGCGATGCCGTTGTAGACGACGTGCTGAGTGTGGCTGGCCGGCAGCCGAAATGCGGCCCGCGTGGCCTTCGAATTGAAGATCACATCGGCGCGCGTCCATCGGAGCAGCCGGCGGAACACCCGAAGTTTCAGACCATCCGGAATCTCGTGGACATGCACCAGGGTTTTTTTGCTGAACAGACGCGCCGCGAGCAGATAATCCAGCACCACCACGGTATTCACATAGACGAGATCGGCGGAGCGCATGCGGCGCGCGGCGCGCCAGAGTGCCGGTACGATCCAGAACGGTGCCGTGACGATCAGCTTTGCAAGTCCACGGCGGCGGAGGATGAAGAGGGGCTCGATGACGATCCGTGTTGGGTAGGCCTGCAGCGGGCGGCGGATCGGGCCGTCATGCGGCAGCACGACCTCGATCTCGGCGTGCGGCCAGGCCTCGCGTAGCGCGGCGACCGAATCGATGAACGACCGGTCCGAGCCGTAGAGCTCGTAGCCTTGATGTATGCAAACGATACGCATGGCCGCCGCTCAAAAGACGAAGAAACTCAACGCGCGATGTTTGCCCCTCCCCGCCACCAAAGGTCCACGTCTGGCCGATGCAATCAATGCAATTGTGCCGATGTCGTTAACGAAAGCGGCGCCGGATTCCATGACGGCGGCGTCCGGTACGCTGGCACGCCGCTTGCGGCGGAAGGGCGAGAGACCATGGTTCCATCCCTCAACGGGACGGACATTGTCCCGATTCAGGTCGCCGCATGACGGATGCCCAACCTCGTGTACTCATCCTCGGAACGCGCGGCGTTCCGGCTGCGCATGGGGGCTTCGAGAGCTTCGCAGAGAAGCTTTCGTTGTTCCTGGTCGAGCGCGGCTGGCGCGCCACGGTGTACTGCCAGCACGATGTCGCGGCAGTGACGCAGCGATTTTCCACCGACACGTGGCGCGGCGTTGAACGGATTAATGTCCAAGTCGATCAGGCGGGCGCGCTCGGCACGATTTCGTTCGACTGGCATTCGATCCGCCATGCCACCACGCAGGATGGCGTGTGCCTGGTGCTCGGCTATAACACCGCGGCGCTGCTTGCGCTGCTGCGCGCGCAGGGCCGAAAGATACTCATCAACATGGACGGTATCGAATGGCAGCGGCCGAAATGGAGCCGGCTGGTACGTCTGTGGTTCTATCTCAACGAATGGCTCGGCGCGTGGCTCGGCCAACGCCTGGTGGCGGACCATCCGGCGATCGCGAATCATCTGGCGAGGCGCAGGCCGCGCGGCGCCATCGCGGTGATCCCGTATGGGGGCGACGAGGTGACGGCGGCGCCCGTTGCGCCGGTCATCGGCCTTGGCCTCATGCCGGGAAACTATCTGATTTGCATCGCGCGGCTTGAACCGGACAACAACACCCTGTCGCTGGTGCAGGCGTTCTCACGCCGCGCGCGCGGCGCGAAGCTAGTCGTGCTCGGCCGTATCGATGCGGGCAATTCCTATCATGCGGCCGTGACGGCCGCAGCAAGCGGCGACGTGATCTTTCCCGGCGCAATCTACGACAAATCGGCCGTGCAGGCGCTGCGCTTTCATGCGCGCGCGTACTGCCATGGCCACATGGTCGGCGGGACCAATCCCTCACTGGTCGAAGCGCTGTGGTGCGGCAACGCCGTGCTGGCACACCGCAACCGGTTCAACGTGTGGACCGCCGGAGTCGAACAGTTCTTCTTCTCCGACACGGATGAATGCGAGCGCATGATCGAGCGCATTCTGACAGACGATATCGCGGTCGCGCGCGCCCGTATGGCGGCGCGGCTGCGGGCGGCTGCGGATTTCAACTGGGCCGATACTTTGCTCCAGTACGAGTGCGAGCTTGCGGCGCTGGGTGGATACGCGCTCGCGCCGCAGACCCAGGTGCCGCCGGAACAGGCGCGACAGGCGCGATTACAGTGAAGCCCGCTCGGCCCGCCACGCGACGCCATATTGTCGGCGCGCTGGTGGCCTGCGCCGCGCTCAGCCTGCCGGCGATCCGCCGCGCCGCGTCCACGGATGCGCCCGTCATCCGGCTGCGCCGCGGGATGAACCTGTGGCCATGGTTTTCGCTCACGCGCGAGTTCCCAGCGCCGAGCACCGAATACGACTGGCCGTCCTATCAGCCGGATCGCCCCATCCCGACGCGCGACGACCTGTCCGCCTTGCGCCGCGCGGGAATCGACTTCGTGCGGCTGCCCGTCGATCCCGGTCCGCTGCTGGCGTTTGCCGGTGACCGCCGCCGCCGATTGTTGGCCGATGTCATCGCCGCCATTGAGCTGGTGCTGATGCACGATCTCTCCATCGTCGTAAATCTGCATCCGAACAGCGCGACACATTACTGGAATCCCGCGCGGCTAGTCGGAGACGTGAGTGCGCCGCTGTTCACGCGCTATCTGAGGCTCGTTGACGACATGGCCGCGCAACTTGCGCGCTTCGACCCGGCGCGCGTTGCATTCGAGCCGTTCAACGAGCCTCCGCAGCGCTGCGGCGCGGCCGACTGGACGATCATGCAGGGCGAACTCTCGCGCGCCGCGCGGCGCGCAGCGCCGTCTCTCACGCTGGTTGTGACCGGCGCATGCGGCAGCATGATCGCGGGGCTCGAGCCCCTCAACCCGTCATCGCTTGGCGATTCCAACACACTTTACGCATTCCATTTCTACGAGCCCTATCTGTTCAGCCATCAGGGCGCGCCATGGATGACCTCCGAACCGATGTATCGCTATCTTACTGCGGTCCCTTGGCCCTCGTCGGCCGGATCGCGGGAGCAGACCCGCGCTGCGGTCGCCGCACGCCTCGCGGCTGACCGCGCCACGCCCGTGGCCGAGAAGCGCGCGATCGCCGCGACCATCGAACGCTTGCTGAACGAATATTTCGCTGCACGGCCGGATCGGCGCTTCATCGAACGCGACTTCGCCCGCGTGACCGCATGGGCCGACCATCATCGTATTGATCGCAACCGCGTTTTGCTCGGCGAATTCGGCGCGCTGCGCACAGACGAGCGCTATGTCGCTGCGTCCGCGCCGGATCGCGCGCGCTATATCGCGGACGTGCGTGAGGCCTGCGAGGCCGCGGGCATGCCGTGGGCATTCTGGAATTTCTTCAACGGCATGGGACTGACGACCGACGATGCCACGCGCGAATTCGATCCGGCCATCACGGCGGCGCTCGGCTTGCGAGATCCCGGCGCGCGCCTCAGCGGATCACGGCGCTGAACCCCTTGCCAGAGCGGCGTGTCTCGCGCCGCCTCAGCGCGCGCCGCAATGTCCGGATGAACATCGTGAAGGCGTGGAACAGGGCCGGCAGCGGATCAGTGAGCCGCCAATAGGCATCGCGCACGTCGGCCTCGGGGAATCTGATTCCGGCGGCAGGGTTGATGCGTCTCGCCTTCCAGTGCCGTGCGCCATCACACCAGATCACCGGGGGGTTCGGCACCGCCGCTGGCACGTCCGTGCCGATTTCGTGGAGGTAGGCCGCAAGTGGAATGTTCACGCCGTTCAAGGTCGCAACCTCTTCCTGCCAATCCACGCGGCCGACCGTCGGTTCGATCATGAACAACCGGCCGGTGCGAGCATCGCGCTTGTATTCCATGCTGCCCATTCCGACGAATGACACAGCCGCAAAAAATGCCTCGGTCAGCCGGTGCAGTTCCTCGTGCGCTTCGGGGGCCGACGTGCAGCTCGCCGTCGTGCCAACGCCAGGCGGCCAGATGCTGAGCTTGCGTCCGGTAAAGGAGGATACGGGTCCACCGCTGCCGCGGTACATGAGGCAGAAGTAGATCGCGCTGTCCGGGCCCTCGATCCATTCCTGCACGATCAGATCCGGCAGCACAGGCAGGATGCGGCGGATGACGGACTCTGCCTGTTCGAGCGACGCCACCGGATACCCGCGCTCGAACTCGTGCGTCACATAGTTCTCGGTTTTGATGGAAGGCTTCACGACAGCGGGAAAGTTCAGCCCGCCCAAGCCGCCGAGGTCGTTGGAGCTCCTGATCCGCACCGAGCGAGGGATCGGAAAGCCGTGCTCGATCGCCAGTCGCTGGAAGTCGTTCTTCTTCATCAATGACGCCAGGCGATCATGCTCGGGCAGGCGGAGTTGGTAGCCGCGCTGTAGATCAGTGCGATATTCCGAAACTGTGAGCGCAGCCTCATCGCTGGTCAGGAACAGAACCGGTCGCGAGTTGAGGCCGGCTTGCAGCTTCAGGAGATTCTGTACGAACGAATATCCGCTCAGCTCCGGCATCAACACCTTGCGGGCGTAGCGCGAATGCAGCGCCGGCGCGGTGGCCTCGCTGTCGACGACGATGACCGGAACGCCGGCCTGTCCGAGGCTCCGGACAACGCCGAGCCCGCCGCAATTGTCGGTGCCACCGACAACGACGGCGGGGATTTGGTCGCTCGGCGCCGTGGCCAGCATGGTACGGTTTCGGCGCCCCGGCCTACTGCGCCGCGATCGGTTGCGAGAACTGCCGCGTGAGCCGCCGCGCCGTGTAGCGTGCGCCCAGCAGGAAGCGCATCACGGGCCCAAACGTGTTCGCCGCCGCCAGGCCGACGAAATAAAGGTCAGGCACGGACGACTCGAAATTCGGTGATAGGATCGGCGTATGCTCGGCCATCCTCAGGTCGGTCTGCATCCCCTTGTCAAGGAAGCCGAGGCGCCGCAGGTCGACCTTGTAGCCAGTCGCCGCAATGACGTGATCGGTCGCGACGACGGCTTCCACGCCGTCGCGACCTGAAAGACGCAACTGTACACGGCCGTCGCGATATTCCGCACCGCGCAGCGTCTGACCGAGCAGGACCGGTCCTTGCTCGACGGCTCGGCGTGCGGGCCATCCGCCCGCCGGTCCGAGCCAGCGCCGTACGATATCCATGCGGGTCTCTTGCGGCAGAAAGCGGAAGACCATCGGCGCGTGTTCGAAGAAGGCGTTGCGCCATCCGCCACCCAGTCCGGATGCCGGGTACCACCGCCTCCACGGGTGTTCCTTGATTGGCATATTCCATTTGAGCGCCGGGCGCCGCGCGACGAGGCGCGCGTGCGCGCCGCATGCGCGCAGCGATGCCACCACATCGAGCGCGGACGACCCACCACCGATAACGCTCACGTCGCGGTCCTTGAAGCCGCTCAGATCGTGATGTTCCGCGCTATGAGAAAGGACTTGCGGCGGCAGGGCCGCGAGTTCGGTGGGAATCTGCCGGAAGTCGCTCAGCCCCGCCGCGACGACGACGCGGCGCGCAGCAAGAGTCTCGCCATTGTCCAGCGTGAGATGGAAGCCCGCGGGGACGCGTTTCAGCGCCGTAACCAACTTTTCCTCAAGCCCCGCTACCAGACGCTTCTGAAACGCGACGCCATATGCGGTGAACGTATCGAGCGGCACCGGGCTGTCGTGATGCGCGTAGGGAAGATCGTTGTCGGCGCAAAAACGCTCAAGCGTGAACTGGCCCCGCGGATCGTAAAGATTCGACGCAAACCCTTCTGATTTCAGAAACATGTCCTTGGGCATTTGCGAGCGCCACGCGCGCAGCGGCGATCCGAAGATGCGGAATTCGATTCCGCGTTCGCGCAGATGCGCGGCGATCGAGAGTCCGTAGGGACCAGCTCCGATGATGGCGACGTTCGTGGAGGGACTCATGACAACCTCTGGCTTGCTTGTGCGGGCCTTATGGGCGTCCGACCGCCTCCCCCGAAGGCGCGACGAACAGGTTCGGATTGATGAAACATGGCGATCATCAGAACGATGAACTGCGCGAGCGCCACGGTCTTGTTGGATATGCTCTCGTAGGAATTGACGAGAATCAGAAAGGAGACGAGCGCCATGCCGTAACCGGGGCGCAGCCGGTGCACGAGCTCGATGATGAACACCGTCAATCCCGCGATCAGGAATCCGGTGAAGATCGCTCCTTGATACAGCAGAAGCCGCACAACGGGATTCTCAATACCGAGTTCCAGTCCAAGCGAGCGTCGTATCGAATCGATCATTTCGGGATTTGCGCCGACCACGATGTCGTGTGCAGAGAGCTGGCTGAAGATTTCGAACATCTCAATGCGGGTCTTCGCGCTCCCGCTATCGTCGACGAATCGGACGAGCAAGACGTCGAAGAAGCCGCCGGCCGCGATTGCGCCGAGCGCGAGCGCCATTACCGGCACGAGGATCGCCACAGACGCGAACGCGACGAGCGACATGCGTCCACCGCGCAACAGGTGCACGAACCGGGGGACGAGCCAAAGTGCCATCATGGCCAGTGTGAGCAGCGTCGCCGTACGTCCGCCGAACGGCACTATGGCGGCGAGTTGCAACAGCACGGCGGGTGGACGCAATGCGGCCGGCATGCTGGTGCCGCCTCCCGCCAGCAGCGCCATAATGTATATGCTCGTTAACTGCGCATTTTCCAGCGGATGACCGCTCAGACCGGTTGAACGCATATCCCACTCAAGCTCGACACCTTCGAACCGGAATGGAAAGAAACGGTAGCCGATCGCGTATTCCAGCAGCGCGAGCGCTGCGTTCGCGGCGAGCAAGACGTGGATCAGTTTTTCCACGCGGACAAGATCGCGCGCGTCGAGTTCTGCGGCGATCAGCGCGACCGCGACCGTGAGGAGATAGGTGTCGAAGATGGTGGCAATCCCCTTGCGGCCATCGATTACAATGTAGGCCGCGAGCATCAGGATCGCGAACAGGAACGCGAGCGTTCCGGGTTGACGGGTGACGACGGTCGCGACGTACGATGCCGGATTGCGGCGAGCGACCATGAGCAGAACGAGGGTAAGGAAGGCGAGGTAGGTGGCCGGATGAACCTTCGAGGCGATCGCGCCGGTCACACCGCCGTGATTGATGCCGAGCGCCCCCAGCATTCCGGACGACACTGCAAAAAGCAGAACGACGACGACGAGAAACAGCCCACCGATGATGTCTGGATGAGCAAGGTGTTCGTTGCCGCGCGCGCTCGTGGCCGCGGTCCGGTGCGGAACGAACGTTGCATCGTGCGCCGTCATCATTGGATTATGCGACGTCATTGGAGGCGGTCAGAACAGTGCCGCGTACTTTGCGGGCGTTGATGCGCAGTGCGTCGATCGCGGCCAGGATGGCGTCCCGTTTAGGACCACCAGAACGCACAACGAAGACGACATCGTCGACAGCCTCGGCAAACGGCCGCACGTATTCGTCCGCCAGCACGGCCCCACTGTCGATGATCACCAGATCGAATTGTTTCGCGGGCTCGCACAGCTTCTGTGCGAGGTCCTGCGGATTGGGATTCCGGCTTGCCGGACGGGTCGCGTTGCCGAGGGGCAGAAAATTCAATCCGGACTCAATCTCGTTGAGCAAGACGGACGGCAGCGTTGCGCGTCCTTCGATCAGATCGAACAGGCCGGCATTCCCGTCCGCTTCGAGCGTCTTCGACAGCATGCCGCGTTCGATGTCGGCATCGATCAGCAGAATATGGCTGCCAGAGGCGGCGGCGGTCAGCGCCAGATTGAGCGCAGTCGACGTCCGGCCTTCTCCCGCCGTGGCGGATGTTATCAGCAGGCAGCGCCCTCGTTGCGGCGCATCCCCGAGCGCGTCACACAGACGGCGCATCGCGGCGATCTGCAATCCGGTTTGTTCGTCTGCGCGTCTATGCGCATCCCGCCCGCGCCAGCGCACCGAACGATACAACCTGCTCCAGGATCTCGCGCGCGCAGAGCGCTGCGGAACGACGGCGAGCACCGGCACGCCGGTCAGTTCCTGCAAGGCCTCGCGCGAATACACCCGTTCGTCGAGATATTCGCGCATCAGCCCGACGCCGGTGCCGAGGCCGAGGCCGGCCATGAGGGCCACCCCCAGCAGCAGCAGGCGCGGCGGCCAGCTCTTGTCTCGCGGCGGCGTCGCCTTCGAGATCACCCGCGCGTTGGTGCTATCGATCGATTGCTGTTCGCCGGTTTCCCGGGCGCGGACGAGAAACGCCTGATAGACGGCGCGGCCCGCCTCGACCTCGCGCTCCAGCTCCCGCAATTGAACCGACGCCTGATTGGTCGAGATGGCGCTTTGCTTCAGCCCTTCCAGATTCGCTTCCAGCGTGCGCTCGTTTGCCTCGGCGCGTTCGAGCGCGCTGCGCGCCGCGCTGGCGATGCGTGACAGCTCTTCGTTAATGAGCTTTTGCACACCTTGGATCTGCGCATCCAGGTTCGCGATCGAGGGGTGGCGCGGCCCGACCGAGGCCCCCAGTTCGGCGCGCTGGCGCGCGACTTCGGCGTACTGCCCGCGCAATTGCGCCACGGTCTGCGATAGCACGGCCTCCGGATTTGCACCGGACTCGATCCCGGATCGGCGCGCGCTCGCAATCTGCTCGAAACGCGCGCGTGCCTCCGCGGTCTTACCGCGTGCGGCGGCAAGCTGGATGGCCATCTCGTTCAGTTGCTGCTCGTTGACCAGAACTCCGCCCGCCGCGAGAATCTTGTGCTGCTCCTTGTATTGCACGACGCGATCTTCAGCCTGCTGCACGCGGCTGCGCAGTGCATCGAGCCGTCCACCAAGAGCCGCCGAGGCGCGACCTGACGCGCGCGCGCGGGCCTCGGTCTGATCATCCAGGTAGGCTTGCGCGAGCGCGTCTGCGATGCGGACCGACTTCATCCTGTCGTCGCTCGACACATAGACGTCGACAACAAAAGCCTTGTCCGAGCGCTTGACGCCTACGCGCTTCTTCAACTGCCGCAGCGCCTTGAGCTCCGGATCGGCGCGCTCGGCGGCGTCAAGGCCGATGCCAACGGCCGCCAGGCCATGGCGCAGCACGCCGGGCAGTCCGGTGGAGAGGCCGCCGAATTCGGGGTCGGTATCGAGATGCTCGCGCGCAATGGCGCGCCGCAAAACAATGTCTGACGTGATCACCAGTTGCTGGCTTTCCACCACTGCGACGCCGCCGTCCGCCGCAAGCGCTTCGGGGGCGACCTCGTTGCTGACGATGCGGCGGTCACGCGGATCGATGAGGATCTGAGTGGACGCGGTATAGAGAGGTGTTGCGAGCACGGCGTAGAGCAGCGCGAGCAGGAACGGAACGGCGGCGGTCGCTAGGATCGAACCGCGCCGGCGTCTGACGATGCGGATGAGCTCCTTCAAATCGACGCGCGGGTTCTCGGCCTGCGACAGCGCGGCGGCAGTCGGATGCTGAATAACGCGTCGCAGCGGCTCGGAAATTTTTTCCTGCAACATTCGTCCCACTTCGCGAACCGGCAAGCCGTCTGAAAGCACCGGAGCGCAGATTTGATTTTCGGTGTCGCAAGATTAGGGATCGGCACTGCAGCAAGCCATCGTTTGCAGCGTTAATGGCGGGCCATTAACCCTGTTTGTTCTGACTTGGTTAAGTTTGATGGGCGCCGGGATGCGGATATCAGCGCAGCGCAATTAACTCTTGCGGCGCTTCACCAGCGGCTTGAGTATGCGCTTTGCCTCTCGCACCAGCGCGATTCCGAGCACAGCCGCATGCCCCCGCAAGGTGCGCGCCTGATGCCATTCATAAATCGGAATTGGTTTTCCACCGAACTGGGACTTGTAGGAATAATCGCCGATCGTGAAGTCGTAGATGCTGTCTCCCGCCTCGAAGGAGGTCCGCAACGTGTCCTCGATCGCAAGAAGCCCGATCGACAGGCGGCGGTAGCGCTCAAGGTCAAATCCCACGAGGATCAGCGAGAACGTTCCGCGGTCGACGAGCCCGAACATGACCGCAGCCGGTTCGCCCGACAAATAAAGGCAAAAAGTGCGTGCAGTCCCATCCTTGGCGCCGTCGACGGCGATCCGCTGGTAGAACAAAAATATCGCCTCGTTGTCGATCACATCGCTTGCGCCGCGCTCCTTGAAGCGCTTAGCGCGGAATCGGCGCAAGGCATCGAATGTCCGAATGATCTCATTAGGGTCCGCGAGGAGAGCGAATGCCGGGGCCCCGCGCCTCATGACACGTCGCCGCTTCACGTCGAGGTCGCGCCGGAACCCGGTCTCCAGCGTTGCCGTGCGCCACTCTTCCCAACTGGACTGAATCTTCACGGGATAGGCGGAAACCCGCATACGCGCGCGATAGGTGTTCGGAAACAGCTGTTGCAGCAACGCGTCGCCAGCCACGAGCTTTGTGAATTGCAGCACATCGTGACGTGGCAACGCCGCAGCAACGCGCTGCGGCAGGCTCGCGTCGGAAAGCAGCGACGCAGTGTCGAGCGGGTCGTAGACTGGCCCGAGATAATCGCACAGTCCGAAATCGGCGAAGGTAAGAAAGGTGATCCCATGCGCACGACAGCGCGCCAAGGGGAGAACCAGCATCAGCTGGCCATCCGCCGCATCGCGCACCGTGATGGTGACGGGTTCGGCCCCCGCCGCGGGTGCGACATCATGATGCAGGGCGGAGAGCCAGCTTGCACCCTGGAACGCCGTCGCGCGCGAGCGCCGGTGCAATGAGCGATACTCTGTTCCTGAGAAATCGAACGCAGGCTCCGCCGTGACGACAAGCTTCGTTACTGCCGCATTGACGCGGACATTCTGCGCCCTTGGAGCAAGCGTTGTTATTGGACCCATGCCGGCGTGACGCGTGATGAGAATCATCGTCCCCGCGCCATAACACTGAAATCCGACCGACAGGTGCAAGTTTCTTGCGGCAAGGTTACCGGGATATCACGCGCACGAGCGGCACAAAATTGGATTATTAAGCTCCGCAAATGAGCCGAGCCGACAAGTTCCAGCTGGAACAGATTTTCGTGAACTGCGCCGATCGGATGGCATGAAGCTTACCCTTCGCCTCGACCCGAAGCGGCTGCGGCGTTGGCATGTCGCGCTCGCTGACACGCTGGTGCGCCGGCCCGACACATGCGTCTCCATCGAATGGAATTCGACCGGAGAGCCATTGCCGACTGCCGTCGCGCTGCTGTTCGCGCTGGAGCGGCTGGTTTATGGGCTGCCTGCGGACGACACGACAAATGCCACACCTGCCGATCTCGCGCGCTTTAGTACGCCATCCGAGGCGCCTGATGTCGTGCTCGACTTCACGACGGGCGTCCCGCATGCGGGCACGTATGACGCGGCGCGGACCTGGCGCATTACTTTCGACGGAGTAGCGGGCGAAGCGGCGGCACTCGCGGCGCTGGTGCACTCGCGCACCCCGGTCGTGACGATCAGCGACGCAGCAACCGGCGCCGTGATCGTCGGCGGTCATCCCGGGACCGAAACCGCTGGAATCATGACGCCCGCCTACCGCGATGTGCTGGCGCGGACGACGATGCTGATCGTCGCGGCGCTCGATGGCGCCAAGGTCCGTCTCGAGACAAACGCGAAAGCGCGAGCGCTGGACACCACTACGGTGGTGCGGTTTGCCGTAAAATCGCTTGCGCGGGCGGCCGTGCGGCGACTTTATCTCCTCTGTTACAACGCCCCGCATTGGCGCGTCGGCTGGCGCTTCGTCGAGGAAGCCGATGTGATCGATATGCGCGCACATCCGAAAGGCGGCTGGCGCGACCTTCCCGACGACCGGCGACGCTTCTACGCCGATCCCTTTCCAATCGAACAAAACGGCCGCCTGTTCGTGCTTGTCGAAGATTTCGCTCACGCGCTTGGCTATGGCGTGATCTCGGCCATTGAGTTCGATGGCGCCGGACCCGTTGGCGATCCGCGGCCGGTGCTCGATACCGGCTCGCATCTGTCCTACCCGTTTGTCTTCGAACATCGCGGCGCCGTCTGGATGGTGCCGGAAAGCGTCGCGACCGGAACAGTCGATCTTTACCGCGCCGAGCCGTTTCCCGACCGCTGGGTCAAGGAGGCGACGCTGATTTCGGGGCTAGCAGCGAGCGATGCCACATTGCTGGACCATGACGGTCGCTGGTGGATGTTCGCGACGGTGCGCGCCGGAGGAGCATTCTCGGATGCGCTACACATCTGGTCGGCGGCCGACCTGCACGGGCCTTGGCGCCCGCATCAGGGCAATCCGGTGCTGGTGGATATTGCGACCGCACGCCCAGGTGGGCGCATTGTGCGGCGAAACGGCCGCCTGATCCGACCATTCCAGGATTGCACCGATGGCTATGGTGCGGCGCTCGGCCTCGCTGAGATAACTCGGCTCGACGACCAAGGATTTGCTCAGCGCGTCGAGACCGTGCTGCGGCCGGGGCCGGAATGGCCGGGACGCAGGCTGCACACCCTCAATCGTGCGGGCCGACTCGAATGCATCGACGGCTCTGCCTCGGCACGGCGCTTCTGACCGGCTACGTCTCAGGGCGCTTCGGACTAGCGAGACCTTACAGGCGAGCCCGCCCGTTTCGTCGCGTCTCGCCGCCACGATTCAAGGACTGCAGGGCACCGGCACCACCCCCGGCGCGTCCACCTATCGGGCGGGTCCTGAACGCAAGCTACGAGATCGATTTCTGGGGCAAGAACCGCGCGGCGGAATTCACCTCGATCGCGAGCCGCTTCGACCGCGAAGTCATCGTGCTCTCCACGGTCGCGAGCGGCATCACTTCGCAATATCGAGACCGATCGTGCTAACCTCGCCCATGGACGGCTCTCCTCATCTGGTGCCGCGCATATCGCGTAGGCTACCCACTCCGAGGTAAGATGACCGGTTCTCACTCGCGCGATGCCACATAGGTCAACGAGGTTGCCATGCAAGCCAAAATCATGAAGACGCGTCTCGGCCTTCTATGTTCGTTTGTCACCGCTGCGTTTTTACTGATCGTGCCATCCGGATCATCTCCGGCAACTGCCGCTGAAGCAGAAGCATTCATCGTCTTGCCCAACGAAGCCACCCGCTATGGCGGCCAGCAGGGGCGAGAAGCCGATATCACCGAACTGCTGGCGACAGCGGAGCGAACTGGCGGCGTGCTCGGCGTCTTTCGTCAAACCATCGCGCCGAAGAGCGGTCCTCCTACTCACCTGCACGCAATGGAAGCTGAGTTCTGTTACGTTGTGAGCGGTCAGTTCAACTTTAAAATGGGCGAACGTGTCGTAAGCGCACCCGCTGGGTCCTTTATCTTTATCCCTCGCAATACTCCGCATACGTTTCAGAACACCGGAACGGAACCCGGCGTGCTGCTATTCGGCGTGACGCCTGGCGGGTTTGAGAAAATGTTTGCGGACCGGCAAGGGGTTGATTCCGAGACGAACCAGAAACTCATGGCAACGCACCACATGCACATAGTGGGGCCACCCCTTCGGTAGGCCCGGGCTCGTCTGCCGTCCACTGCCGCTGCGAGGCCGTCCAGATACCAGCATTTATCCAAAGGGAACGGCCGCCCGTCCGCTTGCCCCTGCGCGCCGCGAGTGCGGTCTGGGGTCATTACCGGATTAAAGGCGCCTGACCGCGCGAGGTTCCCCATAGGTCAACAAGCGGATCACGCTTCTGTACAAAGGGCGCATTTCCCGCGCCAATAGGGCGCAATTTTTCGAGAACCGAACCAGGAGACTCCCGGTATGGAAGGGGGTTCCGGCGTTAATACAAGCTTAGAGGAGCGTACCTGCCCGAAGTTGCCTCCATGCGTGCTCAGGAACCGACTATCGCGATACACCACGCGCCCCACGACGATATCCAACATACCGGCGCGGCCAGATAGCGCTCGAAACTTCATCGACGCGTTGCGCTGGCGGAGGGGTGAGCCAGGCTCCGATCCTCACTCGGCAGGACGCCGTACGCCGCTCTGAACCGGCGGCTGAAGTGGGTCATGTCAGAAAAACCCCAGCCATAAGCAATCTCACTCAGCGTCCGATGCGCCTGTGATGGGTCCCGAAGCGCTTCTTGGCAGCGCGCCAGTCGCCTCGCCAGAATGAGACGCATGATCGATGTGCCCTCCCGCGCCAGCACGGCGTTGGCATAGCGGACGCTGATCCCGGCGGCGGCTGCCACCGCGCTGGCGTCTAGCATTGGATCTGTCAGGCGCGCTTCGACCGCGGCGCGCACATTCATCAGGGCAAACGAATGCGCGGATGAAATCCTTGGCGTGCGCGCCCCGATCGCCGCGGTCAGCGACACAGCCAGCAAATCAAGGACGTGTTCCTTTGCGAGACTCTCGGCGACCGGGCTCATTCGGCCGACGTGAGGCGGCAGCATGGCCGCAAAGGACGACAGCAGACTGCCCTCGGCCTGGGACGCTTTGATCGGGCGAAGCACCATCTCCCGCGTCCCGCCGACGCGTGCTTCGAGCGCGCGCCGCGGAACCTTGAGAACGAGCAGATTCGAGCCCCGCGAAAATTTCCCGCTATAAGGGATCAGCGGATCGATCAACGTGACGTCGCCGGTTTCTATCGCGATCTCGCGGCCATTTTGCTCCAGCGCCAACAGTCCCGACATCTGCCGGCAAACGAAAAATTCGTCGCTGGTCGCTCGGGCGACTTGGTGCGATGTACGCGAAACGCACATCGGCGAATTGTTAAACAGGATGAGGCCGAGCTCGGCCAGACGACCCGCGTAAATCGCCGCCTGAAACTTCAGCCGACACTCCGGCCGAGAATCGTGCTTGAGGAGGTTTCGGCAAGCGACATCGTGCCAATAGTCGAACCGATCGCGGGGATGGACAGTTTCCGTCGAAAACAGCTGCTCCATCATCGTCTCCAACTGTGCCGAGACAGCCGACTTGGAGTGCCGAGACAGCCGATCCAGAACGGACCGGCGAGCGATATATAACAAGAGGGGCAGGCCGCTTCAATGTGACCGCTATAAAAAAACACTTTACACGCCGGGGACACGACGGTGCCTGATTACGGCAAGCTTCCCTTCGACCCGGATACCCTGTTCAAGAGCGCGAACGGCGGAGCGACAATCGTCAAGTTCGACAAGGATCAGTTCATCTTCACGCAGGGTGATCCCGCGGATTCGGTATTTTACATACAGGACGGAAAAGTCAAAGTGACCGTGCTCTCCGAACAGGGAAAGGAAGCGGTGATCGCGATCCTCGGAGCCGGCGATTTCTGCGGCGAGGGATGTCTGGGCGGGCAGACGGTGCGTATCGCGTCGTGCGTGGCCATGACCGACGGCGTTGCGATAAACCTCACGAAAGCATCTGTTATTCGCATGATTCATGACAATACGGAGTTTTCCGAGCTGTTCACCGGCCACCTGTTGGCTCGCAACATTCGCGTCGAGGCGGACCTTGTCGATCATCTTTTTAATTCGAGCGAAAAACGCCTGGCGCGCCTGCTTCTGATCCTTGCGAATTTTGGCAAGGATGGGAAGCCTGAGCGGATCATACCTCCGATCAGCCAGGAGACTTTGGCCGAGATGATCGGCACCACCCGGTCGCGTGTCAACTATTTCATGAACAAATTTCGTCAGCTTGGCTTCATCGATTATAACGGCCACCTGGAGGTTCACAGCTCGTTGTTGGGTGTGATCCTGCATGACGAACAGCCTAAGATCGAGATGTGAGTGCGGTGACAGCAGATGGCGGCAGCGGAATAAGGAAATGTGTGGGCGGGCGGCGTTCGTGCAGAACTCAACAGCCGGGCCCGAGCCGCAGCTCATTTTATGGAACTATACGCTTTCCGACCGGATCCGCGCGGGTTGATCGCGCCTCCCGAGCGCAAGCCGCCCTCAAATAATCGCGCGCGAGCGCGAAGTGGTCTCGTAGACTACGGTCGGCAAGTCGACTTGTGAAATTGGCAAGATACTCAACGTCACCACGCACGGTCGATGAACTTGCCCAGACAAGGTTTCGCAAGCTCGACGTCGCTACCGGACACACGCGGTCGCAATCGCCTTCCGTCGCGGCGTTACTGTAGTCTGGGGCTCAAGCTGTTTAGTCACGTCAAAACTCGACACACCTACTGTAATTCCAGATCGCGCAACGCGTCGCTGGACCCAACGGCGGCTGCAGAATTTTTTATTCGTTCTGCGTTGAAAGACTTTGTGAGGTAACGCGCGCAGACCCTCTTTGTCTCCGTGCACTTGCTCGCACATCGAAAGGCCGCGCGTTGCCGCGATGTTACGTTATCCGGAAGCGCTGTGGGTTTTTGCCCGCTGCTCTTTCGAGTTCCCGTTTCCATGTAAGCAAGAGTTCCGATGTGAAAGATGAGGATAAGCGTTTACGTTGCGGCGTTCTGCACAGCTTTTTGCGTCGCTTAGATTGCGGGCGTAAACGTTGCGATGTTACGCTTAAGATAGAAGTTGGCGAACACGCCAAAGAAGCCTGAAAACACTGTGCTTTCTGCATGACGCCGCTCGCCGCGGGTGAGCGCGTGCGCCCGTGTGGTTGAAAGGTACGATGACGCTGCTTCAATCCACGCTTGAGCTGCTGCGCGACCGGCTCGATGCGGCGTTCCAGATCGCCGATCCGCGCAGCGAGGAGTGGGTGGCGCTGACCAATCCGGTCGATCCCGACGGGCGCGTGTCGGAGAGCGCGCGCAACAAGCTGGTGATGGCGCTGGTCGGGCTGCAGAGCGACAAGACGATCGGCACGTTCCCGGGCCCGGTGCCGGCTTCGGGCGATCAGTACGCGATCGTGTCGGCGCCGCTCAACGTCAATGCGTTCGTGCTGTTCGTCGCGAACTTCAGCGAGAGCAATTATCCAACTGGCCTCGGCATGCTGTCGCGCACGATCGGATTCTTTCAGCAGAATCCGGTTTTTACACACGACCGGCTGCCGGGCCTGGCGCGGGAGATCGACAGGATCGCGCTCGATTTCGTCAGCCTCGACCTGACGCAGACGAACCATCTGATGGGAATGCTGGGACTGAAGTATCTGCCTTCGGCGCTCTACCGGCTGCGCATGCTGCCGTTCGCGAGCGGCGCGATCGCCGGCCTGGTGCCGGCGGCGAAGAGGCCGGGATTAGCCGGAAGCGAGGCGACGACGGAATAGCCGACACGGATTGCGCGCCGCAACGAAACGACGCCGGGAAAGACATGGCAACCGATCTTGCTGATCTTGCAGAGCATGCCGCGGAGGGGCAGGCGTCCTACCGGCGGCTGATGTCGCTCACGTTGCGGCACGATTTCTACGGCGGCGACCCGTGCCCGGACTTCGCGATCGCGCCGACGGGTCCGACCCAGGCGCTGATGTCCACCCTCGGCCTGATCGCGCGGCCGCGCCGCGGCGGGATCGACATCATCTATCATACCGCCCGGTCCGCGGGAATCGTCCGCTTCCTGCACGACGAGCGCAGGGTCCGGCGAGACGCGCGGACGACCCACGCCGGCGACAGGGAAACCTCCTACAAGGGATCCTGGACCCGGCTGACCTTCACGCTCAGCCTCACGAACGACCTCTTCGCGAACTTCACCGCGATCCCGATGCTGATGCCGTACGGCATGGGGGCGGGCGAGTATGCGCTCTATCTGTCCAATCGCTTCGTGCGCCCGCCGCATGCGAAACAGTCCGGCCAACCCGCGAAACTCTATTCGGAATGGGCGCCGCACTGCCGCCGTCTGCCGCCGGCGATTTTTTCGCCGGAGCATCTGCACATCCCAACGCCGCCGGATGCGACCGCGTTCGTCCTCTACAGCACGTCCGGCCGGGCGCTGCTGCGCGCCGATCCGGATTACCTCCCGCCGGATGAGGTGCCGGGGGACAAGCGGCCCGAGCTTCCGGCGCGCGTGCGCCTCAAGCCCGGTTCGGATGTGAACGTCTCCATGGCGAATGAAACGCCCGGGCTGTTCAGTCACGAGGTCAAGGGCATCAACAAGAGTCACGAGACGGTCGAGTCGCGCCTGACCGAATTCTTCTATTCCGGCACGCGGACCGCGCCGCTGTTGCTGGCGGATCTGTTCCTGGCAAATCCCGAGGCCGATGATCCGAATACCGTGTCGGGCAGCTATCCGATCGAGCTGCCGGAACAGCTTCCGAACAATATGACCCATGCCGCGGCCAATGCCGAGGCGCAGCGCCGCATCACGCCGGTCGACTACGAGTTCTCCTTCGGCGCGCGCGAGACGACCTGGATCTATTACATCGTGCTGCCGTCGGGCGAGGCCGCGGTCGCGGGCCTCGCGATCAAGGCCGATCCGAACGACGCGCTCGAATTCCACCCGCCCGAGCAGGTGAAGCTGCCGACCGGAGCGTGGGCGCATCGCTTCGTCGCCAGGAAAGCAATGCCGCTGCAGCGGCACTCCGACATCGCGCTGCGGCTGCGCGCAGGCGGCGGTCCGGGCAACGGCTCGGCGCGCATTCTGCTCGAACGTCTCCCGACCCCATCGGCCGAGCGGATCACCGCGCGGCCGGCCGGGCGGCCGCTGACCGACGCGTCGGCCGCGTCGGAAGTCTTCGTCTATCTGTAACCCCGAGTGAGCCCGAGCAACGCATGTTTTCCCAGAAAGGAACAGGTCAATGGCCGTAGTCCAATACAAGACCCCGGGCGTCTATATCGAAGAGCTCGACGCGTTCCCGCCTTCCATCGTGGGTGTCGAAACCGCGGTGCCGGTGTTCATCGGCTACACGGAACGGGCCGAGAGGAACGGACGCAGCGTGGATCTCCAGCCGATCCGCATCGCTTCGATGGCGGACTACGCGGCGGTCTTCGGCGGCGCGTTCGAACCGAAGTTCAAGCTGACGGATCCTCCCGCCGAGAAGGCGCTGGCGGAGGCCCAGGCGAAGGAGGAGGAGGCGGCGGCGGCGCTGAAGAGGGCCAACGATGTAGTAGCCAACACCGATGCCGAGAAGAGGACGAAGGCAGGTGACGTTGGGGAGAAGGAGGCTGCTCACAATGAGGCACTGGGCAAGGTCCGCACGGCGAAGGATGCCGTCAAAACCGAACGGTTGGGACCCGCCGATGTCGCACTCGGCGAGCGGCGTTTCACCTTGGACTACGGCGACATCCGCCACTACCTGTTCAACGCGCTGCGGCTGTTCTACGCGAACGGCGGCGGCAGCTGCTACATCGTCTCGGTCGGCGACTACGAGGGTAAAGTCGCTTCTGACGCGCTAAAGAAGGGGCTCGACGCCGTTAAGGACCTGGTCGGACCGACCATGCTGGTCATTCCCGAGGCGGTGCTTCTGGATGATCTGGCGCAGTACCACACGCTTGTGAACGAGATGCTCACGCAATGCCTGGCCAAGCAGGACCGCGTGGCCATTCTCGACATCTGGGCGCCGCAGGACTTCTCGCTCGACACCCTCGACGACGTCGTCCAGAAATTCCGCGCGGGGATCTCCGCGCCGAGCGCGGCGCTGAAATACGGCATGGCCTACGCGCCGTTCCTGCGCACATCGATCGTGGACCCGAGCGAGCTCGACTTCACCAATTTTTCCGAGCTGGAGGAGGGCACGCCCGGCTCCATCGCCTGGGCCCTGCTTGCCGAAGCCAATCGGCTCTATCCGGATCCTAAGCCTGCGCTCGCGGACAAGACCGCAGAGAGCAAGCAGCCGGGCGCAGAGGCCAAGCCGGATGAGAAGAAGCCTGCGCTCGCGGACAAGAGCGCAGAGAGCAAGCAGCCGGGCGCAGAGGCCAAGCCTCTGGGCGAAGAGGCCAAGCAGTCCACCGCACCAGCTTCGCCGCCCGCCAAGCCGCAGCCGGCCTGGCTGGCGTCGATGCCCAAGGAGCTGACGCTGACCACCAAGGCCCGCGAGATCGGCACATCGTACTTGAGCGCGATCAGACAAGTGCAGCAGGACAAGAAAGACAACAAGCTCACGCGTGACGAGTATTGGGCGCAGGTGAAGAAGATCAACGAAGGCCTCACCGCACAGGTTCCGGCGCTCAAGGAGATCTACAAGGCGATGGCCGCCAAGCTTGGCTTGCTGCCGCCGAGCGCCGCGATGGCCGGCGTCTATACCCAGAACGATACGCTGCGCGGAGTGTGGAACGCGCCCGCCAATGTCGGCCTCAACGCGGTGATCGCGCCGATGCTCAGCTTCAGCAACAAGCACCAGGAAAATCTCAACATGCCGGTTGACGGGAAGGCGATCAACGCCATCCGCGAGTTCGTCGGCCGCGGCACGCTGGTGTGGGGCGCGCGCACGCTCGACGGCAACAGCAACGACTGGCGCTACATCCAGGTGCGGCGCGCGCTGATCTATATCGAGCAGTCGGTCGAGCTCGCGCTCAACAAGTTCGTGTTCGAGCCGAACGTCGGACGGACCTGGGTCACCGTGGCGTCGATGGTCGGCGGCTTCCTGCGCGGCGTGTGGCAGGCGGGCGGCCTGATGGGCGCGACGCCGAACGAAGCGTTCTCGGTCCAGTGCGGCCTCGGCAGCACCATGACGGCGCAGGACGTGCTCGAAGGCAGGATGATCGTCCAGATCAAGCTGCAGATGGTGCGTCCGGCCGAATTCATCATCCTCAGCTTCCAGCAGCAGATGCAGGGCGGCGCGGCCTAAGCCGCCATCGTCCCGCTGACAGGCACACCAACAACCTCGACAGGAGATCCAAATGGCTGACGAAGGCGACAAGCAGGGCAATACCTGGCCGCTGCCGAAGTTCTATTTCTCGGTTCAGCTCGGCGACGACAAGGACGTGAAGTTCTCCGAGGTGAGCGGGCTCGAGGCGGACGTCAAGCCGATCGAGTATCGCCACGGCGACAGCAAGGTGTTCTACCCGATCAAGATGCCCGGGCTGGGCAGCGTCACCAACGTGACGATGCGCAAGGGCATCTTCGTCAAGGATTCGAAGTTCTGGACCTGGTTCTCCGAGATCAAGATGAACATCATCAAGCGCCGCTCGGTGGTCATCAACCTGCTCGATGAAACGGGCGACTCGAAGATGGTGTGGACGCTGCACAACGCCTGGCCGACCAAGGTCACCGGCACCGACCTCAAGTCCGAGGGCAACGAGGTGGCCGTGGAATCGATCGAGCTCGCCTACGAGACGCTCGAAGTGAAAGCCGCGTAATGCCGAAGGAAATGAACGCTCCGTACTATCCGGCCGTAGCGTTTCATTTCGCCGTCTGGGTGGACGGCATCTCCGGAAGCTCGGCCAACGGCGCGACCGCCGATGCGAGCTTCCAGGAGGTCTCCGGCATCAAGGTGCAGTTCACTCACGAAGACGTCGCAGAGGGAGGCGAAAACCGGTTCGTGCATCGCCTCCCGAAGCCCCCGACTTATTCCAATCTCGTGCTGAAACGCGGCGTGGTGGCGGAGACCTCGCGCCTGGCGCAATGGGTCAGCGACACGCTGGGCGGCACTTTCGCAAAACCGATCCGGCCCCGCCCGGTGATCGTGACGTTGCGCAACGAGAAGTTCGATCCGCTGATCATCTGGACGTTCGAGAACGCCTACCCGGTGAGCTGGGATATCTCGCCGATGGACTCGATGCAGAACGCGATCCTGACCGAGACGATGGAGCTTTCCTACAACTACTTCACGCGGCAGATGTCTGTTCCGCGAGCGGGCTGAACAAGGGTTCGAAATGCCGTTGGAAATCCGCGAGATCGGTATCCGCATGCGGGTCGGCGAAGAAGCTCCCGCGCCGGCGCGGGCCGTCGTCGGCGAGGAGCGCGACGACCGCGCGCATGACGCCATTGTGGAGGATTGCGTCCGCCGCGTCATGGCCATCCTGAAAACGCGCTCGGAGCGCTGACATGCTGGGGGCGGGTGCACTCGAGAAGCTTGTGATCATCGCCTACACGGACGAGACGTTCTCGACGCTGGCGCGCCTTCCGCCGTTGCGGATCCCGATCAACCCGAACAAATACAGCAGATCCTTCGACGTCCGTTACAACGACCAGAAGGCCGCGGGCAGCGCAGGAGGGTCTCCGCTGTTCGACAAGATCGAAAAAGAGACGGTCGTCTTCGAGTTCGTCTTCGACGCGACCGGCGTGGTGCCGGTCGCACCCGGCGTCGTGCCCGCCGCGCCTCTCGGGATCACACTGCAAATCGAGGCTTTGAAAGCCGTGACCTGCGCGTACGACGGCGGCATCCACAGTCCCTATTTTCTCAAGCTCGTGTGGGGCCTGCTGCTGTTCAAATGCCGGCTGAAATCGCTGATCCTGAGCTATACGCTGTTCACGCCGAACGGGATTCCGCTCCGCGCCAAGGCGACCGCCACGTTCCTGGGTTACACCGACGAATACGAATTGCGGGCCAGAACGAAAAAGAGCTCGCCCGATCTCACGCACGTCCTGACCGTTGAAGCCGGCGACACGCTGCCTTTGCTGTGCGACCGCGTGTACGGGCGCAGCGGCTATTACACGCAGGTCGCGGACGCGAACGGGCTTAGCGGGTTTCGCGACCTGCGGCCCGGCATGCAGCTGGTGTTCCCGCCGCTTGCCGGACACGTGTGATGCCGGCGCCGTCGCCCGCGCTGAACGACAGCCGCAACCTCGTGCTCGCCATCACGGTCGAGGGGAAGGCGTTCGATTCCGACAAGATCGTCTCGGTGGAGATCTGGAATGCGATCAACCGCGTGCCGCGCGCGCGGCTCGTGATCAACGACGGCGAGCCGTCGGACCAGGAGTTTCCGCTCAGCGAAGCGGACACGTTTCGGCCGGGCAACAAAGTGACGATCGCGGCCGGCTATGACGACGGCAGCGAACCGATCTTCTCCGGCGTCATCGTCAAGCACGGGCTCGACATCGCGCCCGACGCGCCGTCGCGCCTGGTGGTCGAGATGCGGGACGATGCGCTGAAGATGACGTTGCAGCGCAGGAACGCGGTGTTCAAGAAAAAGAGCGATCACGACGTGGTGGCAGCGCTGATCAGCGAGAATGGTCTGACGGCCGGGACGAACAAGGCCCCGACGGTGCAGCAGGACGCGATCGTCCAGTTTCATGCTTCCGACTGGGACATGCTGCTGACGCGGGCGGAGGCGAACGGGCTCCTGGTCATCGTCGATGCCGGCAAGGTCGACGTCGTTGCGCCGGATACGGCGGGCGATCCCGTGCTCGAGATCGAGTACGGCGATTCCATGCTCGCCTTCGAGGCGGAGGTCGATGCCGCAGCGCCACTCGCCAGAGGCGGGGCGGTGAGCCGGTCGTGGAGCTACACCACCCAGGCGATCCTCGAAGGCGTGGCCGCCGACGACGCCGTGACGGCACCGGGCAACATCGAGGCGAATACGCTCGCCGGCGTCTTCGGGCTCACGGCGGCGCCACGCCAGAGCGCCGCGATGCTGTCGAAGGACGAGCTCGACAGTTGGTCCTCGGCCGCGCTGATGCGCGCCCGTCTCGCGCGCGTCTGCGGCCAGGTGCGCTTCCAGGGCAGTCCGCTCGCCAAGGTCGGCAAGATGATCGCGCTCGCGGGCGTCGGGCCGCGCCTCTCCGGGAACGCCTATGTCACCGGCACGCACCACGCGATCGCCGACAACCGGTGGCTGACCAGCGTGGAGTTCGGCCTCTCGGCAAGCACCTTCGCGGCCGATGCGCCGAATATCGCCGACCCGCCGGCCGCCGGACAATTGCCGCCGGCGCAAGGGCTGCACACCGGCCTCGTGAAGCAGGTACACGAAGACCCCGACGGCGATCACCGCGTGCTCGTCACGCTGCCCTTGCTCGCCGGCGAAAGCGAAGGCGTGTGGGCGCGGCTCGGCGGCCTCTATGCGTCGAGCGGGTTCGGCGGCGTGTTCTACCCCGAGGTCGGCGACGAGGTGATCCTCGGCTTCATGAACGAGGATCCGCGCAGCCCGATCATCCTCGGCAGCGTATACAGCAGCAAGCGGGCGCCGGCCTACCCGCCGAACGACAAGAACGACATGAAGGCGATCGTCACCCGCGCCAAGATGGAGGTGACGTTCGACGAGAAAGACAAGATCATCGTGATCAAGACGCCGGGCGGGCACAGCATCACGCTCTCCGACAAGGACGGCGAGATCGCGATCCGCGACAGCAACAAGAATTCCATCGTGCTCGGCAAGAGCGGCATCGCGATCGACAGCGCGTCGGAAATCAAGATGACGGCCAAGACCAATATCAGCATCAAAGCCGGCGCCAGCCTCGCCATGGAGGCGACGGCGGACGCCTCGCTCAAGGCTCTCAACATCACCGAACAGGCCAATGCGAAGTACGCGATGAGCGCGAACGCCATGGCCGAGCTGAAGACGAGCGGCATCATGACGATCCAGGGCACGCTGGTGAAGATCAACTGAGAGGGGACCCATGCCACCTGCAGCGCGACTGACCGACATGCATCAATGCCCGATGGTCACCCCCGGGCTGCCGCCGATTCCCCATGTCGGCGGACCGATCCTCGGGCCCTGCGCGCCGACCGTGCTGATCGGCAACCTTCCGGCCGCGCGGGTGAGCGACATGGCGCTCTGCGTCGGGCCGCCCGACAGCATCGTCAAGGGCTCGGCGACCGTGCTGATCATGGGCCTGCCGGCGGCGCGCCTCGGCGATAACTGCGCGCATGGCGGCGCGATCATCATGGGCTTTCCCACCGTCGAGATCGGCGGCTGACATGGCGGCGCCTGCGCAACCCGCATTCCTGGGAACCGGATGGGGCTTCCCGCCGACATTCTCGCGCGTGCTGCAAGGGGTGGAGATGGTCAGCGGCCTCGCCGACATTCGCGAGAGCCTGCACATCCTGTTCTCGACCGCGCAGGGCGAGCGCGTGATGGTGCCGCTGTACGGCTGCGACCTGTGGCGGATGGTATTCCGCGACCTGACGACGACGCTGCTCACCGAGCTGAAGGACATGGTCGAGCAGGCGATCGTGCTGTGGGAGCCGCGCATCGATCTGCTCGCCGTCGAGGTCGTGCAGGATCCGGCCGAGGACGGGCTGGTTCGGATCGAGGTGGACTTCGTCGTCCGCCGCACCAACACGCGAAGCAACTTCGTCTATCCGTTCTACCTGCGCGAGGCGACGCTGGCGCTGCCGGGCACAGTGGGGTGACCATGGCGCCGCTCGTCATCACGCGCTGGACGAGCCAGGCCGGGCGCCGGCGGGTGGCACTTGAACCGGGCTACGTCAAGATCGACGAGCGCACCTTTCCCGATCTCCTCGCCTTCGCCCCGCGCTTTGCCAAGCAAGTTCGCTACTTCGATCTCGACGACACACCTGACGGCCACTGGTCCGATTTCTTTCGCGCGGACATCGCCATGGTGCTCGCCGCCATCGTGACATTCGATGCAACTGGCCGATCCAAGGAATTCCGCCGGCTACGGCTGCGCGCGCAGCATGAAACGTCGGACGTGCGCAAGCTCGATCTGCTGGAGCAGCTTTTTGACACGATCCTGGCGCTCGCTCGTGAGGTCGATGGCTGGCTGGCGACGGTCGAGTATCTTGAGCCGAGCACGGTGACCGCGTCGGTGCGCCGGTTGCTGGCCTCGCGGATTCGCCATGAGCTTGCTCCGTTGCTCGAGCGGCTCCGCGCACACGGCGCCGGCCAACCGGGCGCGCTCGGTCGCCCGGTCCATCTGGACTGCGGTCATTTTCAGCAGGTCTGGCGGATCGGTGAAATTTGTCCCGATGGCTCGATTTATCGAGGTCATCTACGACGGCAAAAAATCGATGCGGCGATCGCTTCCCTCGACTCCTTGTTTGATACGTTCTTGAGCGCCGTAGCGGATCTTGCCCGCCGCGCACAGGGTGAGTTCGACGCTTGTCTCGACGAACCGCACCACAAGCCGCACATCGCTCTCTTCATGGCGTTCGCAAAGCAGTTTGCCACGGCGCAAGAGCGAATCAACGACCTGCCAAGCCGGCTCGTCGACTTCTACTACCGCGAGTTGCTGCACGAACCTTTGCGACGGCCGGCCCCGGACCGGATGTTCCTTTGCTTTACGCTCGCCCCGCGTCCAGGCGTGGACGAGGCCGTTGTGCCACTCGGCACGCGTTTCCCCGCCGGCGCCGACGAAAAGGGTCATCCAATCCTGTTTGCGGCGGAACGGACTCTGAAGGTCACGCCGGCGACGCTCGTAAGGGTGCGCACCCTGCGGGCGATACGCGGTCCGCTGTACGACGACATCGTTCCGGACCCTCTTCCCGACGTGGGCCGCGCCCGCCTTCAACGCATCATCGTCGCGGAAACGGCGGTAGGTCCGGGCGGTGTGCTGGCGGATGAGGCATCACAGGGCTGGCCGATCTTCGGTGCCCCGGCCGCGGAAACAGCCGGCAAGATCTTGGCCACCCCGGCAGCGCTCGGCTTTGCCGTCGCGTCGCGATCTCTCCTGCTCACAGGCGGACATCGATCGGTCACGATTGCCCTGTGGTCGGACGCGAAGGTTCGCCAGTCGGTCCTCGATCCGCTGCTGCGGCACATCTCGGCGGCGACCGGCCTTGCGGCGGATCTTGCGCTAGGTCGGCTGCTGGAGCAGGCCTTCGGCCTCTGGGTGACGACTGAAAAGGAATGGCAGCAGGTTGCGGCGTTCAACGTCGAGGTGGCGCCTGGCGCGATGGGCCAATGGAGCATCTCATTCCGCTTCGATTTGCCTCCGACGGCACCCCCGATTGTTGCCCTCGATCCGCTGCGCGAACGCGCGCCGTCCGATCCGGCTCCTGATCCGGATCTCCCGGCACTGATGGCGCGGCTTCGCCAGGATCCTGTGACGCTTTCGGGCGCCGGCGGCACAGTCAAGGTCTATCCGCTCTCCCTCCTGGAGTGGCTGCCGATTGAAAACGTAACCATCGAAGCGAGTGTGAAAAACCTTCCCGGTCTTCGCATCACGACGTCGACGGGCATCGTCGATGCGGCGGCTCCCTTCGTTCCATTCGGATCACCGGCCCGGGTCGATGCGTGGTTCGATATCCGGCACCCGGAGCTTTTCACCAAGACGCTCCATCGCCTGACCGTCACCATCCAGTGGCTCGGATTGCCGACCCATCCATCCGGCTTCGCCGGCTACTACGAACAGTATGTGATCGGCACGGATCGCGAGCCGATCAGTCAGCCGATCGACAACCGCTCGTTTCGCGCGATGTTCAGCGTGCGAGGCGATCTTCCTTGGGCATTGCCATTGCCGGCCGAGAGCGGAGCGTCCGTTTATCTGTTCCGCACTGATCCGCCCGGCAACATGCCCAACGCATGGGGCCGTCTCGTCCCGACGACCAGCCTGACGTTCGAAATTCCTCCGATCTCCGACACGAGGCCGCGTGAGCCGCTTGCCGCGGCGCTGCGGCTGACATTGAGCGAGCCGGCGTTCGGGTTCGGCGACGAGCTTTATCCGCCGAACGTCCTCAATGCGGTTCAACCGCCAGCGCCTGCTGTGGAGCCGCCTCGGAAGTGCTGGTTTTGCAAACTGCTCGGCCTGATCGGACTGTTTCCGGCGCCCGTCGAGGCGCTGCCTCCTCCCGACCTCGCTCACGCCTACCCTAATCCGCCTTGGCAACCCCAGATCGCCGGCCTCTCGGTTGACTACGATGCGACCGACCGCCACGCGGACCGCACCGGGCAGTTCATGCACCTGCTCCCGTCGGGAGCATTGGCATCGGTCGCGCAGGGCCCCGACGATATTGTGACCCTGCTGCCCACGTCTGCCGCGCTGACGCACTTCGATTTGGGCTTCGGCGGGCTCGGCGCCGCGCAGCCGCTGACGCTGCTGTTCCGCATGGCCAACGAGTCGGCCGCCTCGAATGATGCATGCCGCGTGGCGTGGCGGCATCGTGTCGCCGGTGAATGGGTCGACCTGCCGCACAATGCCGTTCGCCACGACGGCACGAACGCGCTGTCCCGCTCCGGAATTGTCTCGTTCGACTTGCCACCGCTGACACCCGGCGCGACGGACAGTCGGCTGTGCTGGCTGCGCGTGGAGCCGCGCAGCGATCCTGAGGGCTTCCCCTCGGTGCTGGCGGTCACTCCTCATGCGCTGTCCGCCACCCGGCTGGTGGATCGCGAGGAAACGCTGATTCCGATCCCGGCCAAGACAGTGAAGGCCGCCGTGCCGATGCTGCGCGAGATCGCGGCGATCGACCAGCCGCTCGCCTCGTTTGGCGGCGAGATCGCCGAGTCGGCCGCGGTTCTGCCGATCCGCCTCGGTGAACGGCTCCGTCACAAGGAGCGCGCGTGTCAGGGATGGGATTACGAGCGGCTCGTGCTCGAGCGCTTCCCTGAGATCGCAAAGATCCGCGTGCTTGGGGCGCGCGGTGTGGCTCGAACTCGCAACCCGGGTGAGGTTTTGGTGGTGGTGGTGCCCGGTCCGGCCGGCGTCGACGCTTCGGAAAGCCTCGTGCCGCGCGCCGGCGTCGATACACGAGCACGCATCCAGGCCAATCTTCAAGGCGCCGCCAATCCCTTTGCACGCATTCTTGTGGTCGACCCGATCTACGTTCGGATCGCCGCACGGGTGCATGTCGTGTTCCGGACCACCGACGGCAATGCGTCCCTTCGGCTCAATGACGATCTGTGCGAGTTCCTTTCGCCATGCTCGGGCGGATTGGATTTGCCCGATGATGCCGGACGGCCCGAGATCCGAACGGCGATCGTCGGCTTCATTGAAAGCCGGCCCTATGTCGCGAGCATGGTCGGTCTGGAGCTGAGCTATACGCCCGATCTTTCAAGCGCGCACTGGTGCGTGCCCACGTCAGCTGCCCGCCATGATATCGTTGCTGTCGCCGAAACGGCGGGATTGGGCGGGTGTGTCCCAGCGGTCGCCGAGAGTGCATATGCCTGAATGCCGTTTCGCTGACACATGAGGGCAGTTGTCTGACCTGCCTGAGGTCGAGTTATGTCGCTATCCGATGTCATTCCGCGTCGCCCGTCAGATCCGGCACTCGACTACGAGTCGATACGCGTCGAGGCGCTGCGCTTTATCCAGCAAGTCTCGGGTGACGTCTGGACCGACTATAACGAGCATGACCCCGGCGTCACGATACTCGAGCAGTTCTCCTACGCGCTGACGGAACTGTCCTACCGCGCCGGATTCCCGGTGAAAGACCTGCTCGCGGGCCCGGACGGGCGCATCGACATGCGCCGCCAGGCACTGTATCTGCCGCGGCGTATCCTGCCGAGCGATCCGGTCACTGCGAACGATTTTCGCAAGCTGCTGGTCGATCGTGTTGCCGGTCTTGGCAACGCCTGGTTCGAACCGTGGAGACCGGACAAACCGGGCGCCGCCCGCCTGCCTGTCGCGCCTTCTTTTGCCGAGCCGGAGTCAGGTCGGACATCAAAGGCCGATGCCCGCTGGGTCGACGGGCTCTATCACGTTCTGCTCTACGCGCCCGCGGCGGACCCATGCGTTTGCGAATGCGCGCCGCCGGATCCGCTCATTCAGCAGGCTCTGAGCATCTACGCCCGCCATCGCGGCCTGTGCGAGGACGTGCATCGGATCACCGTATTGCGTCCGGCGCGCACCGTCGTTCATGCCACCGCGGTCATCGACGGGGCCGACGCGCCCGAAGCCATCATGGCCGAGCTGCTTTATCGTGCCGGCCAGTTCCTCGCGCCGGAGCTGCGCCGCACGCCGCTCACCGACCTGGTTGCGGCGGGCCGCCCGCCTTCGGAAATCCTCGAAGGCCCGCTGATGCGCAACGGTTTCATCGAGGACGCCCAGCTTGCCTGCAGGGCCGAGCAGATCCACTGCGCGCAG
The DNA here is from genome assembly GCA_034669145.1 of Hyphomicrobiales bacterium. Lineage (GTDB taxonomy): Bacteria > Pseudomonadota > Alphaproteobacteria > Rhizobiales > Xanthobacteraceae > PALSA-894. The sequence goes on along the minus strand of JAXDNY010000268.1, from coordinate 26,799 downwards.
CTGGTCAAGGCGATGGCCTCGTGCCCGGGTGTGCTGAGCGTAAATGAAGTGACGGTTCGCGTCGGCCGAAAGACCTACGGCGTCACCGACGCAATTCAGGTCCAGCCGGGCGAGATCCTGCGGCTCGACCCGGGCTTCGAATTGAAGTTTTTGCCGCTCCGGCTCGTGCGGCAGGGCAGCGTCTGCCGGCCCGATCGCGAACGCGTGCGTCAGGAACTCGCCCGGCGGTGGCACACGCATCGGCGCACATATCCGTTGAGTCGGGACTACGAGGACACCTTCGCATTGCCGCGTGGACGGCATCGCGACCTCGCCAAATACAGTTCGGTCCAGGCCCAGTTCCCTGCGACGTACGGGATCGGGCCGAACGGCCTGCCTCCGGATGCCCCGCCGCTGCGCCGCGCGCAGGCAAAGCAGCTCAAGGGATATCTCCTCGTCTTCGAGCAATTGCTGGCGGACTATCTTGGTCAGCTCTCTCGCGCGAAGGATTTGCTTTCGATCGAGCCCGATCTCGATCGCAGCTATTTCGGCCAGTCGCTTGCCGAGGCGATTCCGGATGCGGACGAATTGCTCCACGATTCCGCGGCGATCGATCGCGTGCGTCGCGCGAACGATCCCTGGGTCGAGCGGCGCAACCGGTTTCTCGACCTTCTGCTCGCCCTTTATGCGGAAGAACTGCCGGGAGAGATGCGGGGCCGTCGCGGCAATGGCACGAACACGGAGGACGGCGGCGAAAAGCTGATCGAGGCGAAGCTCGGCTTGCTCCGTCGCCTTGCCCTCGCGACGCGCGCGCGAGGCCGCGGCTTCGACTATCTGGCGAAGCGATCGGCGCGCAACGTCGCGGGGATCGAGATCAGGAGCCGCCTCCAGCTCGGAATGGACCCTGATGCATCGGCTTCGCCGACCGCCGCAGATGACCGGCAGCTCTACATCGTCGAACACGTGCTGCTGCGCGCCGGCAGGAGGCTGCGCGATGCGGCGACGGCGGGCGGCGGGTTCGATTACGGACTGACCGTCAGCGCTGTGGTTTGTGTGCCGGATGCCGAGCGCCAGGATCCCGGATTTCGCCGCCAGGTTGCCACACTGTTGCGCGTCAACGCGCCGGCTCACATCGCCGTCGTCACGCGCTTTATCGAATCGCATCGTGCGAGCAGCTTCAAAGCCTTGCATGCGGCCTGGTGCGAAGCGCTGCGCGCGCGCGATCCACGGCCGATCGTGCAGCGCTCGGTGCAGATGCGCGAGCTCCTGTTGCAGTGCCCGGCCGAGCCGGACGCGGCAGCAACCGCATACGGTGATGGAGGCGATCCATCGTAACGCTTCCGCACGCGATCGGGCATCAGACCCTGGAGGTGGAAGTCGCCACCGAGTCGCAGGCAGTCCAACTGCTCGACCGCGTCGGAGATCTCAACCGAACGTCGTTGCTGCCGACCATCGAACGGGTGCTCGACGAGTTCGACAGACCGGATCTGGTCCTCGGCATCGGCCGCATCGATCTTGATATCGGGACGATACCGGCCGAACGGCTCGAGCTTGCCGCCGAGCGGCTGGAAACGGCGCTGCGCGATGCGTTGATGCGTGCGCTGGACGGCAGCAATGACGTGCCGGCGCAAGCGCGGCGTCCAAACGCGCTCGAGGTGTTGCCTGCCGGCGCGGCGCTGCTCGATTTGCTCACGCGATATCTGCTACGGGGGATCTGGCCTTATCAGGTGCGCGGCGATGAAGCGGGCGATCCCGCGGCGTTGCTCTCCGCACTGATCGACAGCGAGCCCGACACGCTCGTTCAATTGGTGCGCCGTCACCGCTCCCGTCCGGAGCTAGTCGAACGGCTCGGCAAGCAGTTGTCTTTCACCGATCTCGAACGGTTGCTGCATTTGCTCGAGTCGGACAACGCGACTTCGATTCTCGAATCCATAGTGAATCTACGGCGAATCCATCGCGTCAACCGGATCGTTCCGGTTTCCGACGCATCGTTTGCCCGACTGCTCTGGCCGCTCGTTCTGCGTCATGTGTTGACCGAAGCGGATGCCGTATTCGATGCCCGGGCCTTCGAGCGCCGGCTGCGCGCGAGCGTCGCCGAGCTATCGAATGCAGAAGTCGAGCTGCCGAACACGGAACGTATTGAATCGGTGCTTTCGGTTCGCGACGACAGCGATGGTCCGGGGAACGAGATTGCTTTGGCCGGCACGATTGGTGAGCTGGAGTCAAAGGAGGCATCCGATCATTCCCTCGCGCACGCGGTAGCGCCAGTCTCGGTTCCCGCGCCGATCGATCTGCTTGAACAATTCCTGCTGCACGGAAGCGGGAGCGGCACGAAGCCCGAGACGCTCATGCTCCTGCTCGCAAACGACGATCCGGATGCGCTTGCACGGCTGTTCCGGCGTCATGCCTGGAACGACGCCATATTGAGGCGTGTCACCGAGGTCATGAGCACGACGGCGCTTGGCCGGCTGCTCACCGTGCTGGAGCCGGAGGCAGCGGCGCCGATCCTCGAATACATGATCGACATCCGCACGCTGCATCGGTCGGAACCGATCGTGGCGTTGAGCGATCCGGCGCTGGCGCGACTGCTCTGGCATATCGCGCTGCGCTACGTATTGCGCGAGGCCGGCACGCAGTTCAATCGCCGCAGCTTCGTGGCCGCGCTGATCGAAGATGTCGCCGTCGAGGAACGGCTCAGCTATCGCGAGGTGGTTGCGGTGCTGCACCGTGGCGTCGCCGAAATGGCGAAGGCACACCCTGTCACCACATCCTTGCCTGCGATCATCAACGACCTGGCGACGGAACTCGAACCTGCGGAATTTCACGTCGGGCCGCTGTCCGCGCTCGAGCGGCTCCTGCGGGACGGGCGTCAGGTCTCGGCGGCTGAACTGAGGCAAGCGATCGAGATAACGCAAGAGCAGGACCCGCTCGGCCTTCGCCGCCTCCTGCGCTGGCATGCGGAACGCGATCCTGCACGGATCGTGCAAACCGTCGGCGCCGCACTTTCCGTCCCGTCGCTGATCAGGTTGCTCTTGCACACCGATGCTGCGCAGGAGGTCGTGGCCTTGGCGCTGCGGCTTGCATCCGCCCCGACGAGCGGAACTCTCCCGGCACATCGGCTGGATATCGCCGTCGTGGCGGCGATTGCACTGAGCGGCGCGCCGGCTGAGGGTTCAGGGCTTCTTGCGCGCATTGTGCAGTCGGTGGCCCAGGTGGCGGGCGTTGCGCCTACGCGCCTCGCGATATCTCTCGCTACGCGGCGAGATGGCGGAAATGCGAGCGGCCCATCCGGGCTCGGTCAAACGGCCGACGGGGGACACGTCGCACTCACGCGCGCATTCGACAGTCAAGACAGTGCGGTCGAGGCCGACGACATCGCCGCGCTCTATGTCCGTCTCGATCAATTCCGGCATTTCCTGCGCACCGGCGTGTTGCCGTGGCGGGACATTCTCGCCGAACCGGCGCTGACGCCGCACCGGTTGGTGGATTCTCTGGCGCGAGCGTGGCCGGGCTTCGTACGCGCGGCCCTTGCCGCCACACGTTTGCACCGATCGACGCTCGGCAGCGCGCTCGCGCGCTTGACGGAGGCGGATGTCGCCCGCGTGATCGGATGGCTGTTGCCGGGCGACGCGGCAGCGCGCGAGCTCCCGGCTGCTATTGCGGCCCACGCCGCGAAGGCGATCAATCGCAAGGCATTTCAGGCGGACGTAATCGCCGCATTGGTAGAGGGAAGGCCGCTCGACCTTGAGGCCTTCGCGGCGACAAGCGCCGGCATCCGCGCCACACCGACCGATCTCGAAACTGCCGATAGACTGATCAGTGTTCTGGCGGAAGGAATTGGACAGCGCGAAATCGCACCGCCGAACTGGCAGGAGCTGCTGATCCGCCTGCTGACACGAGATCCGCAGGCTGCACGCCGCTTCCTGACTGCGGGCACGTCTCGTCCCGCGGGATTGGCCCGGCTCGCCGAGCTATGCGCGCCGCCGTTTCTGGAACGCCTTCTCGCCGCCCTCGTGCCGGCCGCCGCGTCAACACTAACGGCGCTGGGCGAGAGTTTGACCGCGTATGGTGCGCACCGTGGACCCGGCCGCCAAGCGATCACCGAAGCGATCCTGACTGAAGCGCTGAGCATCGAACCGGACACCGTTCCGGGTTTCGCCCTCATGCCACGCTTGCTGCGCACGTTGTTTGGCGACGCGATGCCACCCTCGCTCATGCCCGCGCTGCGACGGGATCTGCTGCCCAGCCTGCCGCGCGGCATAGCGGCAGCCGTGGCCGCGGCAATTGGGTGGGAAGAGATCCGCCACCGGCGTGATGCGGTTTCTCTCCAGGCATCGTCTGACGACCGGGCCGGAAGACTGCGGCTGGTCGATGATGATGGGATCAGGCCTGTTACGGCGGCGATCGATCCACGGGAAACCGAAGCGCCCACCCGCCGGCAAATGCCCGAACTGATAAACGAGCGCCTGGATGCATGGCTCCGTGCATGGCGATCCGGCGACGCAGAGGCTCGCGCGGAACCGGAAGGCGTGCACACCGAATGGCTGTTCCGCGCGCTTGCGGATCGCGATCTCAGCCGGGCGTCGCCGGGGATGGAAGTACCGGAGCTGCTGAGCGAGCTGTTGGGCCAGCTTGTCGAATCTCCGCGCCCGGAGCTGGCGGCGCGCCTCGCCGCGTTCCTGCATCAGGCGCGCAACCATGCCGACCTGATCCGGCTTTTACCCGAGCGGCTGCTCGCCCGCCTGATCATACTTGCCGTCCCACACGTCGGGCGCGATTTGCTGGAGGCAGGCGAATTGCTGGCGGAGACCGCCGTGGCCGCGGGCAGTCCGTTCGATCGCGCAGCCCTGTGGCAAGCGCTCTTTGCGACGGCCGCCGCCCCGCCTGGCGAGCGCACCGTTGCTCGCTTGGCCGAGCATGTCTTCACGATGGCAGGCCGTGTTGCGCACGGAGCGAGCGCCGTGCGGCGCGACACGCGTGCCGAGGCGCTGCTGCGTGCCGCTGCGCGGCGGGCGCGCGATGCCGGCCATGTCTCTCTGGTGTCCGTGCTGTCCGGGCGGCAGGGCGCGCTCGTGGCGGCTTATACCGGCACGCGCCATCACGCACCCGCCCGGGCCGCAGCCGCCGCGGTTCGCGCCAAACGCCAAACGCCGCCGATCCGCGCACGCACCGCCTTCCGTCTGGGGGGCGACGACGACGCGGCTCTCAAAGGTGAGCCGATCTACATCGGCAATGCCGGACTTGTTCTGGCGAACCCCTTCCTGCCCCGGCTGTTCGACGCGCTCGGCTTGATGGAGAGCGGGGAGGACGGCAAATGGCGGCTGCGCGCATCGGCGGCATCGCGCGGCGTGCACCTGCTGCAGTACCTGGTCGATGGCCGCACCGACCGGGCGGAACCCGTGCTCGTCCTGAACAAGCTATTGTGCGGCCTGCCGATTTCGACCCCCATCGAGCGCGACATCGAGCCGAGCGAAACGGAGCGCGAAACCTGCGACACGCTGCTGCGCTCGATGATCGACAACTGGCCGATTATCCGCGGCACCTCGGTCGCCGTCCTGCGCGAGACCTTCCTGCAGCGCGACGGAAAGCTCACCCTCGCCGAGGGCGGCTGGCGGCTCCAGGTGCAGCGCAAGACGCTCGACGTGCTGGTCGACCAGGTGCCTTGGAGCATCGGGATCGTGTTCCATCGCTGGATGCCCGGCGCCCTGCACGTGACGTGGTAGCGCGACGATGCCGTACGCCGACAACGCCGACTTCATCGCCGCCGAGGCGGCGTGGTTCGAGCGTGTGCTCGACGCGCGGCTGCGCGCGCACGCTGACGGCATCGATCGCGGCATCACGGACATCCTGCGCGATGCGCCGGCGCCGCTGCCGCCGGGCGTCGCCTATGCGGACCTGATCCGCGCGGCCACGCTCGGCGCGGCCGAACGGGTGGTACTGATGCTCGCCTTCCTGCCGCATGTCCGCCCCGAGGCGCTCGATCCGCTGCTGCTGCGCAGCGATGCGCTGCAGCGGCGCTTCACCGAGTTCGGCGGGCTCACCGGCGCCGACCATGCGGGATTCCTGCCCACGCAGGAGACCGCGCTCTTCCTGCTCGCCGGCAACGACCTTGTGGGGCGGCTGTATTGCATGGAATTGTTCGCCGCGGATCGTCCGCTTCACGCGCGACACATTCTCACGCCCTCGCCGCGCGGGGACGGGCTCGCACTGCCGCTGCGGCTCGATCCCGAATGTCTCGACCGCCTGCTGACCGGCAGCATCCGGCCGCCGGCGTTCAGCGCCGAATTCCCGGCGCAGCGCGTCACCACGCCGTATGAGTGGAGCGACCTGGTGCTCGACGGCACGGCACGCGCCGAGGTCGACGACATCCTCGCCTGGCAGCAGCACGAGCGCGCGCTGATGCAGGACTGGCAACTCGCCAAGCGGCTCAAGCCCGGCTACCGCGCGCTGTTTTACGGTCCGCCCGGCACCGGCAAGACCCTGACCGCCTGCCTGATCGGAAAGCAGATCGAGCAGCCGGTCTACCGCATCGACCTCTCCAAGGTGGTGTCGAAATGGATCGGCGAGACCGAGAAGAATTTGGCCGCGCTGTTCGACCGCGCCGAGCACGGCGGCATGATCCTGTTCTTCGACGAGGCCGACAGCCTGTTCGGCAAGCGCACCGAAACGCGCAGCGCCAACGACCGCGCCGCTAACCAGCAGATCGCCTATCTGCTGCAGCGGATCGAGGATTTCCCCGGCCTCGTCATCCTCGCCTCGAACATGCGCGGCAATCTCGACGAGGCGTTCTCGCGGCGCTTCGAATCCATGGTGGCGTTCCCGATGCCGGACGCCGAGCAGCGGCTGCAACTGTGGAACGACAATTTCCGCGACAAGCCGTATCCGCTCGGGGATGGCGTCGACCTGAAGAAGGTGGCGCGCGACTATGAGCTTTCGGGCGGCAGCATCGTCAACGTGCTGCGCTATGCCTGCCTCAAGGCGGTGGCGCGCAAGGCACCCGAGCCGCGGGAGATCCGGCAGGAGGATCTGGTGGCGGGGATCAGGCGGGAGCTGCGCAAGGAGGGGAAGTTTGTGGGGTAGTAGACGGGAGCACGCATTGAGTAACGCGAATGAGGGGTAACTTGTCGGGAGTTAGGCAGGATTCCGCTCACGCTCAATCCGCGCTACTTGCTAGGCTCCTCGATTTCCCAGGTTTCGGCCGTGTCATCCACCACCTTTTTGCGTAGCAGCTCAAACTGCTTGAGGATCATCGTATAGTGTCGGGGCTGAAGTACCTTCCCAGAAGAGCCCATGATAGAGCCTTGGGATGCATCAATATTGCTATGTTCGCCGGTTTCTATGGCGTTAATCTCTTCCTTGTGCTTGCCACTCGCGAAACGATAATGATGTCCTTGCTTGTCCTTTTCTGTTTCGACATTGTACTCTTCGCCTAAGCCGATGGCGTGTCCGAACTCATGCATTGTGGAAGGTTGTGCTTTTTTCTTTTCGTCGGCAGATGTTCGCGCCATGAATAACTTTTGTTTCCGGTAGACATTAGGGTTTTGACTGGAATTAGTGACCGGCCAGAACCGGTAATGAAATGACTTGTCCTCCACAGCTTTGATTTTTACAGAAACGTATTCACCCCTATTACTTTTGAAGCGGAATTTATCAGACCAATGGTCTGCGGCCTCTTGAAGGGTCGCGAGCGAGTTGGCCTTATCCTTCTCCTGTTCCGACTCTTCGACGTCAGTGTTTATCTCAAGTTTTACTATTACATTGACTTCCCCTGCATTCACATTGTACTCCATGTCAAACAGTCCGTCGATGCCGGACGAGATGTTAAACGCGGACTCCGACCTCAATTCCGAATCCCCTTTGAACTCGGGCTCGAACCCGGGGTCAAAGAATTCCGAATCGCTCTTGAGCTCGGGTTCGGGATAGATGAGTTCCGAATGGCCTTTGAGCTCGGGTTCGGGATAGATGAGTTCCGAATGGCCTTTGAGTTCGGGGCCAAGCACAAGATCGGGTTGTCTTAGAACCTCTAACAGATGAGTATTCCAAGAATATTTTGTAAAGAACTTACGGTTCATTCGATAGGCATCTATGATTTGATCCATCGTGCCCTTGGACACGTTCTTTAATAAGCTATCAAGATCATGAACCCGCGCACTCGCCTTAATGGCGTTCTTGACGGCGATGAAATCTTGTTTCTCTTTGCCGGAATAGTCGTCATTCGTGACGAATTGCTTCGGTCGCGCCGATCCGGAGATCGGAGAGTCGGAAAGAGTCCAGTTGGAGAATGACTTGGCTCCGGCCAGCTTGAGACCGTCGACCCGACGACTCATAATATCGGCTTCCCGCTCCAGCGCCGCATTGTCGTTGATCGCCACGCCCTTCAGCTGCAGCGTCGGCTTCACGCGGCCATGCTTCTGCTGCACCACGTGCCAAGCCTCGTGCGGCAAATGCTGCTCCTGCCCCGGCGCCACATGGATGTCGGTGCCTTGCACGTAGGCGTGCGCCTGCACGGCCGCCGGTTTGGCCGAGTTGTAATGCACACGCACGTCGTCAATGGCGAGGCCGGAGAGCTGCTCGACGCCGGCCTTGAGGTGATCGGGAAGGCCGGTGGCGTTGGGCTTCTTCTGCACCGGCGCACTGTTCAGCGCGCGCTCCAATCCCGCCTGCGCCTGCACGCGCGGGCCGCGGTCGAGCATATCGCGTAACTGCATCAGCGATTGCGACCGCGGGCTCTGGTTCAGCGCCGCGGCGAGCGCATCCGGCGCGGGCGCATGATCGACCAACGCGGTCCGGCGCTCCGCCGCGCCGCCATCGGCGGATGTTTGTCGCGTCGAGACTCGTTCCAGCTGCGCAAGGGGCATGATGGTGACTACTTCTTTGCCTTGGCCGCAGCACCGCCGCCACCCCCACCGCCGCCCTTTCCGCCTTTGCCGCCGCTAGCGCCTTTGCCCCCTCCTTGGTTTGTTGTTGAGGCTAACGCGGATGCGCTTCCGCCTTGGCCGCCCTTAGTGCTCGTCCCCGCCTTGAGCGGCGCCTTCGCCTGGTTGCCAGCGTGCTTGACGTCGGCACCCTGACTGGCCGCAGCGCCGGCCGGCGCGACCGCTTTTATCGCCGTTTCGGCAAGTTCGTGTAGTGCCGCTTCCTTGATGTCTTTTAAGTACTTTTTCGCCCTGTTCAGGCTCCCGACGTCTTTATCCGCCTGCCATCTGGCGATTGAGTCCTCAATGTATTGTTCGAAGCTCGTCCCGGCTCCGCTCTCGATAATCGGATGGCCATGGTCTCCGTCAATCCGGATGCACGGCGTCAATTCCCCTTGATCCGCCCCAATGGTCTGATCAAAGCGATGGACAACCGTGAACTTGTCATAAAGCAACAGGCCCGCTGCTCTTGCGTCGGCTTCCAGCTTTATCACGATCTGAGGATTGGCCGACAAATAGAGCGCGGGTTCACCGCCCGTGGTTTTTGCGGCTAGCGCCTTGTTATTGCCAATCACGTCCTTGGGCGGGCGATGTTTGCCCTTGTGCGGAAATTGCGTTCCGCCAGCCTCTTTTTCGTCCTCGGTGTCGGCTGCGGCTTCTTCTTTCTTATCCTTCTGACCCCATTTCTTCATCAGCTCTATTCTTTTACTGACGACGCTGTAATCGCCTCCCCAAACGCGGCCCTCGTCTAATAAGGCCTGAAGCTGGTCGATACTATAGTCTCCAATATCCATTGGTTCGCCGCCATCGATAGCGACGGTCGGTTCGCGTTGGATCACATTGCCGAACGCAGCACGCTGAATCGGTCTGATGATTGCCGCTCGCGCTCCCATCGCGTCCGCCTCGCGCTCCAACCCGGCGTCGTCATTGATAGCAATGCCCTTCATCTGCAGCGCCGGCTTTCCGGCCGCGGGCTCCTTCTTGACCGGTATCTTACCCGCCGCACGCTGGTCGAGTGCGCGCTGTAACGCGAGCTGCGACCGCACGCTCGGGCTCTGATCGAGTGCCGCGCGCAATTGCATGAGCGAGGCAGTCTTCGACGATCCGTTCACCGGCTGGACGCCGGCCTCCGCTCGCGCGTCCGCGCCGGCATGCACCCCATGCGCCCTGCTCTGCTGCTCCGTGCCTGATGTCCGCCGGTCCGTATTCGCCAGATAGCCGCGCATTCAGTCCTCCTCAAGCATGGTTGGACGCATACGCAGGTTCGACCTCGGCGCGTTCGCAATGCGCCAACAATGCCTTCGCGGATTCATTGCCGGGATCGTGCTCCAGCACCTTGTGCAGCACGGTCGCCGCCACTGCACCCTCACCGATGAGCTGGTAGCAGCAGGCGATGTTGTAGAGCGTGCCGGTGTCGGCGCCGTAGATCTCCATCGAGCGCTCGAAATAGTCGAGCGCACGCGGATAGTCGCTCATCGCGTAGAGCAGGGCAGCGATCCGGCTCGCGAGATCGAGGTCCTCGCCGAGCGGGAAATACATCTCCCACACGTGCTCGATCGCCGCGGTCACATCCTCGCGCGCGGCATCGTCGAACTCCGGCACGAGCTCCATCAGGCGCGGCAGATAGCGGCCGAACTGGTGGCTGTCGTGCCGGGAGAGCCGCAGATAGGCGAGAATGTCGTCCCTCGACATCCGCGGGATGGTTTCCCGGGCATGCCGGGTGATGGTGTAGAAGCTGTCCGGCCCGAACTCCTGAACTTGGCGCCGGTAGGCCTTTTGCACTTCGGCATGGCGGCCGGCATCGGCGAGCATCATCAGCCCGATCACGTTGATGCTCGTGTGGTGGCTCACCGGCGTGAGCGCGAGGCCGCCGGCGCCGGCGCAGAAGCTCGCGAACGCGTGGTAGTTGACCGACAGCGAGATGCTGCCATGGCGCACCGGTTGCGGCACTTCCCTTCCCTCCAAGGCGGCGAGCCGATGGTCGCCCTTGTCGGCTGAGAGCAGCAGCAGGCCGTTCCGCGACAGCGCCGCGAGACTTTGCAGGCAGCGCAGGCCGGCGGCGGGAAACAGCACGTGGCTGTCGGTGAGGGTGCGTTGATATGCGGTGATCAGCGCCTGCAGCGCCGGCTGGTCATAGCTGCGCCCGGCGATTTCCTCATCGTCGTAGTGCACCTGCACCTTGGCGAGCAGCGCGGCGGCATCGAGCGTGGCCGGGTCCTCATCGACGGCGAGGGAAACTAGGCAGCGATGGACCCGCCCGTCCTTGAAGTGGAAAAGATCCTGCGGAACGCTGTCGAACAGATAGTTCGCAAGGACGATGAGCGGACGCCGCAGGTCGCCGGCGCCAATCGTCCTGCCGCTCGACTGCAGCGCGAGTGCGCTTGGGCGCGCCACGTCGAACCGCGCCATGTCGAGCACGCCGTTTTCGAACCAGGGCTGGAAGCGCGGATGGCCGCGCCAGAAATCGAGATTGCTCTCCGCCACATCGGTCAGCACGTAACGGAACGACGCGAGCGGCACGCCCGCCTGCGCGCAGAGATCGGCGAGCCGCTTGAGGAAATGAAACGCGAATCGCCCCGAGCCGGCGCCGAGCTCGCAGATATATTGCGGCGCGTCCGGCGGATCGCCGGGCGCGAGGCGATTGCGGTCGTGCCAGAACGCCAGCACCATCTCGGCATAGCCGTTAGCGATGGTCGGATTGCTGGTGACGTAATGCGGCACCTCGCCCTGCCGCCAGGCCTCGACGCCGCGCTCGGCGAAATAGCGGTCTTGCAGCTGCCAGATCAGCGAGCGGCAAAAAGGCTGCCGTTCTTCCAGTCGGAAACGCCGTTCGTGTTGGTCCGATCCGGGCATGCGGCCAGCGTCCCTGTGCCGCGCACCAATCTACCGGCTTTGCAAGGCATTGAAAGCTTGTGGTTGAAGAAACCTGTGGTTCGTTTCGGAAAAGATCGAAAGCGAAGCGGGCCGCGTGGAACTGCCGCGCGGGCGCGGGCTGAACGCCCCTATTTCGGCGGCTCGGGGATTTTCAGGCCGAGATAGGTTCCCGCGCTCAAGCCCAGCAAGCCCATCAGGGTGGCGTTGAAGGTCGGCATCGCGAGCGTCAGATAGACGTCCTTGATGAAGATGATGCTCAGCACCAAGGTCCAAACCGCCAGCTGGAACCGGTGGAAGTTCACGCCATTGGCGTCGCTCAGGATGTCGTTCAGGAAATGCGACGACTGGCCCGAGAGCTTGGTCCATTTGGCCTTCTCGGCGGCGGCCGCCTCGCGCTGGGCCGGCAGGGTCGCGATGCTTCGCGGGATTTGCGCCGCCTGCGCCGGCACCGTTTGTGCGGCCTGCGTCTTGGCGATCGCGGCACTGAGCTGCTCGAAGGTCTGCTGCGCCTGTTGCGCCTGCTGCTTCTTCTGCTGCTGCTGCTCCGGCGTCGCCTTCGACGTGTCGATCACGGCCGCGCCGAGCACCGTGCCGCCCCCGATGCCGAGCAGCATGAGCGCGGTACCATTCAGCGAGTTGCTGAAATCGCCGGTGACCATGCCGATGAGAAGATAGGACGCAAGTATAATGAAGAACCACAACGCGGCCTGACTCTTCGATAGGCTATAGGCGGGCTGAGCGCCCGCCGGAGCGTCGCCTTCCGCCGCGCCGCCACGAATGATGTTGGTATGCTTCGCGCAGCACAGAAAAACCGCGAGCATCAGCAGGAAGATTCCGCCCCAGATCGCGAGCCAGATCGTGGGGAGGATTTTCATCTCCAGGATCGGCGCAGGATCGCCGCCGAGCGGCGGCTGATCCTCGAAGCCGAGACTGGCGGTCAACTTGCGGCGCCCGAAATCCGGCCGACCCAGCAAGGCCGACCACGCCTCGCGCGAGTCGTCCGTGATGCTCAGCGCGAATTTCCAGACGCCTGGCTGCGAACCGACCGGAGGCTGGCCCGTGACGCCTTTGAGCGCAACGCCGTTGAGGAACAGGACGACCGGCTTCTTGCGGCACGCTTCGCTCGCGAGGGCGTCGTCGGGCTTCACCTGCACGGCGATGGTATCGCCCAACTGAACCGCGTGATCGCGGGGAGCGGGCGGTTGGGCGCCCTTGGCGGCTTCGTCAGCCGGAGCAAGCGCCTTGTAGGCGTCGACGACCTTTGCGCCGGCCGGCGAACAAGTCTGCGAGCTCGGCGCGGCCTCAGGCCGCGCGGGAATCTGGCCCAGGACCTGGCTTCGTGCCGCATCCGCCGCCAACAGCCCCGTGGCGCAAAGCAAGATGCAAGAGAAAACGGCCCTCATGGCGATCCCTTCGAAAGACGCGGCAGAACAGTTGAACAACCTTATGATGAGTGCGCAAGAGGAAGTTGAACGCTTAAGGGTCGAAGAGGCCTATCTCGGAGGCTACGAGAAGTTCACCGATGTCATTCACACCGCCGGCGCCCGCATCAACCACTGGATTACGGCGGCGAGCCTTTTGCTCCTCGCCATATCCGGCCTCGCGCTGTTCCACCCGAGCCTGTTCTTCCTGACCGGCTTGTTCGGGGGCGGACAGTGGACGTGCGCGATCCACCCGTGGATTGGCGTGGTGCTTTTCTTCGGTTCTTCGGCCTGTTCCTGCGCTTCTGGCGGGCGAACCTGTGGGAGCACACCGACACCGTCTGGCTCGCCAAGCTGCTTGACGTGCTGGGCGGACACGATGAGAACCTGCCGGAGGTCGGCAAGTACAATGCCGGCCAGAAGGTCGTGTTCTGGTCGATGTCCCTTCTGATCCTTGCTGATTTCCAGCGGCGTCGTGATCTGGGATCAGTACTTCTCGTAATACTTGACGGTCGAGCAGAAGCGCATCGCCGTGCTGGTGCACTCGATTGCCGCGATCGTGGCGATCTGTGTGTGGATCGTGCATGTCTATGCGGCGATCTGGGTGCGCGGTACAATTAGCGCCATGACCGCGGCCAGGTGACCGGCGGCCGGGCCTGGCGGCATCATGGCAAGTGGTTGAGAGAACTCGTGACCGAGAAGGGGTAGACCGCGACACCGCGCTGACGCCAGAATAAGAGCGTCAGTGCCGGGGTTATCAGCTTGCGTGCCACGTGGCCCGTGCGGTTCGTGAGGAAGTGGATGAGCAAGGTTGACGCCCCGCGGCACGATGCAGTGCCGATCGGCGAAGTGGCGCAAGCGCCCTTCGCGGCTCTCCCCGATCCGCTCGAGCTGTTCGTCGTCCGCACCACGCGGCTGCGCTCCCTCGCCCAGGGAAGCGAGCTTGCCCCCTATCTGACGTTTCTCGCCGCGCTGACCGACGCCGCGAGCCTCGGGCTTGATCTGCTGGTGCGCGAGAAAGGCTATCGGCGGGGCGCGTTCAATCCGTTCCTGCTGGGGTACTGAGACGCCATGGCAAAGGCTCAGCCCGCTTTGCGCAAGTTGCCGTCGGTCGACGAGGTGGTGCGCTCGTCCGCTGCGTCCCATGCGGTCGCGCGGTACGGGCGGCCGGCGGTGGTCAATGCTGTGCGCAACGTGCTTGCCGAGGCGCGCAACGGCGGCGCCACGATGGAGCCCGGCGCGGTCATGGACGGCGCTCTCGCGCGCCTCGCAGCGCAGGCACGCCCGAGCCTGCGGCCGGTATTCAACCTGACCGGCACGGTCCTGCACACAAACCTCGGCCGCGCGCTGATCGCCGAGGAAGCCATCGAGGCCGCGGTCGCGGCGATGCGCAACGCGGTCGCGCTCGAATTCAATCTCTCCGGCGGCACGCGCGGCGAGCGCGACGACCACCTGCGCGGACTGCTGTGCGAACTGACCGGCGCCGAGGATGCGACCGTCGTCAACAACAATGCTGCCGCTGTGCTGATCGTGCTCAACACCTTCGCGAAATGCCGCGAGGCGGTGGTTTCGCGCGGAGAGCTGATCGAGATCGGTGGCGCGTTCCGCATGCCCGACATCATGGCGCGCGCGGACGCAAAGCTCGTCGAAGTTGGCACCACCAACCGCACCCACGCCAGGGATTACATCGGTGCGATCAGCGAGCGCACCGGCCTCGTGATGAAGGTCCACACGTCGAATTACCGCATCGAGGGCTTCACCAAGGAAGTGCCGGCGCAAGAGCTCGCCGCGATCGCACGCGAGCGCGAGGTGCCGATGGTGACCGATCTCGGCTCCGGCACGCTGATCGATCTTGCGCGCTTCGGTCTCGCGCATGAGCCGACAGTCGCCGAGGTGATCACGGACGGCGCCGATCTCGTGACGTTCTCCGGCGACAAGCTGCTCGGCGGCGCGCAGGCCGGCTTCATCGTGGGCCGCAGAGACCTCATCGAAAAGATCAACAAGAACCCGATGAAGCGTGCGCTGCGCATCGACAAGATGCGGATCGCGATCCTCGAAGCGACCTTGCGGCTGTATCGCGATCCGGATCGCCTGGCCGAAAACCTGCCGACGCTTCGGCTATTGGCACGGAAGAAACAGGACATCAAGGCCTTCGCGGAACAATTGATCGGGCCGATCTCGCTCGCCGTCGGCAGCGCATACAAGGTCGAGCCCGTCGCGTGCGCGAGCCAGATCGGCTCCGGTGCGCTCCCGGTCGAGACCGTGCCGAGCGCGGGCCTTGCGATCCGCCCGAAAGCCGCGCGCGGCGCGGGTGGCGCGCTCGCCGCGCTCGCCACCGCGCTGCGCAAGCTTCCGGTTCCGGTGATCGGCCGCATTGAGGAACAATCCCTTGTGCTCGACCTGCGCTGCCTTGAAGACGGCGACCGCTTCGTCGCCAACCTGACCAAGCTCGATCTGGCGCCGCTAGAGCCGGCGCCATGATTATCGGCACCGCCGGCCACATCGATCACGGCAAGACGTCGCTCACGCGCGCACTCACCGGCGTCGACGCCGACCGCCTGAAGGAAGAGAAAGCGCGCGGCATTTCGATCGATCTCGGTTTTGCCTATCTGCCGGCGCCCGACGGGCAGGTGCTTGGCTTTGTCGATGTGCCGGGGCACGAGAAGTTCGTGCACAACATGCTGGCGGGTGCGACCGGCATCGATTTCGTACTGCTCACGATCGTGGCCGATGACGGTGTGATGCCGCAGACGCTGGAGCATCTCGCGATCGTCGATTTGCTCGGCATCACGCACGGCATCGTGGCGCTGACGAAAGCCGATGTCGCTTCCGCCGAACGGCGCGCCGAGGTCACGACCGAAATCGA
Organism: Hyphomicrobiales bacterium; assembly: GCA_034669145.1. Lineage (GTDB taxonomy): Bacteria > Pseudomonadota > Alphaproteobacteria > Rhizobiales > Xanthobacteraceae > PALSA-894. The sequence continues at coordinate 10,744 of JAXDNY010000268.1, read as the reverse complement.
GAACGCGCTGCTCGCGACCGGGTTAGCGGGCGCCGAAGTGCTGCCCGTTTCGGTCGTCAGCGGCGAAGGCATCGAAGAATTGCGCGAACGGCTGTTCGCGGCCGCGCGCGACATCGCGCCGCGCGCACCGCAAGGCCGCTTCCGTCTCGCGGTCGACCGCTCGTTCACACTGGCCGGCGCCGGCACGGTCGTTACCGGCACGGTGTTGTCGGGCGCCGTGAACGTCGGCGACCGTGTCGGCATCAGCCCGTCGGGACTTTCGGCCCGGGTGCGCTCGATCCATGCGCAGAACCGCCCTGCGGCGCGCGGCGAAGCCGGGCAGCGTTGCGCGCTTAATCTCGCAGGCGACGGCATCACCAAGGATTCCATCGCGCGCGGCCACGTCGTGCTCGATCCTGAATTGCACGCACCGACCGGGCGCATCGATGCAATGCTGCGCGTGCTTGGCACCGAGCAGAAGCCGGTGACGCAATGGATGCCGGTACGGCTGCACCACGCGGCGGCCGATGTCGCGGCGCGCGTCGTACTGCTCGGCGACACACCGGTCGCACCCGGAACCGAAGCGCACGTGCAGCTCGTGCTCGACCAGCCGATTGCTGCGGCGGTGAACGACCGCTTCGTGCTGCGCGATACGACGGCGCAGCGCACCATCGCGGGCGGCCGCTTTCTCGATCTGCGCGCCCCCGCGCGCAAGCGGCGCACACCGGAGCGGCTTGCCCAACTCGAAGCACATGCGATCATTCCTGCGGAAGCCGCGCTGGGGGCGATGCTTGATCGCGCACCATGGTTCGCCGACCTCACCGCCTTCGCGCGCGACCGCGCGCTTGCGGCGCCGCAAATCGATGCGCTGGTTGAAAGCGGCGCCGTGATCCGCATCGCCGGCACGCTCGGTCTCTCGCCCGCGGTCTGGCTGCGGTTCAGACGCGCGCTCACCGGAGCACTGGAGGCTTTCCACAAGGACAATCCGGACCTTGCGGGAATCGGTCTCGAACGGCTGCGCCTGCAGCTTGAGCCGCGTCTTCCGGCGCCGAAATTTTCCATAATGCTTCAGGGACTTGCGCGGGCGCACGAGATCGCGCTGGACGGTGCCTGGGTCAAGTTGCCGGGCCATGAAGTCCGCCTCACGCCTTCCGACGAGAAGCTCTGGAGCACGATTCGGCCGATGCTGAGCGCGGCCGAGCGCTTCCGTCCGCCGCGCGTGCGCGACATCGCGAACCTGCTCGGCGCGCCGGAAGCCGATGTGCGCCGCCTGCTCAAGCTGCTCGGCCGCATGGGCAAGGTCGATGAGGTCGCGCACGACCATTTCTTCCTGCGCGGCACGGTCGCCGAAATGGTGGAAATCGCCGTCGACATCGCGGCGCACGCGGACAACAACCAATTCATCGCGGCGCAATTCCGCGACCGCCTCGACAACGGCCGCAAGATCGCGATCCAGATCCTCGAGTTCTTCGACCGTCACGGCGTGACGCTGCGCCGCGGCGATCTGCGGCGGCTGAGCAAGCATCGGCTCGATCTGTTCCGCCGCCCGGCGGATGAAACGCCAGAAGCAAATTCTGGAAGAGAATCGTCCCTGGTGGGGCGTCCGGACTTCAAATCCGGGAGGGGCCGCGAGACGGTCCTTGGTGGGTTCGACTCCCTCTCTCTTCCGCCACATTCCAGGAGCGCAGGATGACATCGAGGCTTGGCTTGCCGCCGAAACCGACAAGGATCGCACCGGCTAGATGACGCCGCAAGCGCACGCTGGCATCGACATTGTCCTTGTGGGCGGCGGACACGTGCATGTGCATGTGCTGACCGCGTTCGCGATGCGGCCCGAGCCGGGCGTGCGCCTCACACTCATCACGCGCGACCTTGAAACACCTTATTCCGGAATGCTGCCCGGCGTCATCGCGGGCCTGTACACGCCCGAGCAGGCGCATATCGATCTCGTGCGCCTCGCAATCGCCACCGGCACGCGGCTGATCCATGCAGAAGCGGTCGACCTGGATCGCGTGCGCAAGCGTGTCGAACTCGCCGGCCGTCCGCCGATCGCCTACGACATCGTGTCGATCGATGTCGGGATCACGCCCGCGCTGGCGTCGATCACGGGCGCGGCCGAACACGGGATTGCGGTCAAACCGATCGGATCTTTCCTCGCCAAGCTCGATACCCTGCTGGCGCGTTGCCGCCAGCCCGGCGGGCCGCGCCGCATCGCGGTGATTGGTGGCGGCGCCGGCGGGGTGGAATTGCTGTTGTCCGTGCGGTCGCGTCTGCTCGCCGACATCGATGGCGCGGCCGGCCAAGACTTTTCGTTTGAACTCGTGACGGCCGGCAGGATTCTCGACGGTCACAACGACAAGGTGAAGAGCGCTTTCCGCCGTGCGCTTGGAGAGCGCGGCATCGCGCTCCACGAAGGCCGGCCAGTGCGCGCGCTGACGGCGCAGGGAATCGCGTTGAAGGACGGCTCCGAAGTTGCCGCCGACGCCATGCTGATCACGACAGATGCGATGCCGCCGTCGTGGTTCGGCGCGACCGGCCTTGCGCTCGATCCCGGCGGATTTCTGGCGGTCGGGCCGACGCTGCAGGTGCGGAACGATCCGGATGTATTCGCGGCGGGCGATTGCGCCGGCCTCACCGCAAGCCCGCGCCCGAAATCTGGTGTGATTGCCGTGCGGGCCGGGCCGTATCTGGCCGACAATTTGCGGCGCCGCGCGCGCAACGAACCAATGGTCCGTTGGCAGCCGCAGCGCCAGCATCTCGCGTTGATCTCGACCGGGGAACGCTACGCCGTCGCCTCGCGAGGCTGGATGAAAGCGGAAGGCGCCTGGCTGTGGACGGTGAAGGATTGGATCGACCGGCGCTGGATGCGGATGTACCAGGACACGGACCGCATGATCGCGCGCATGGCAGCGCGAAAGCCGGCCGTCTCGGCGAACAACAACGAGGAGATGCGCTGCGGCGGCTGTGCGGCGAAGGTTGGCCCCGGGCCGCTATGGCGTGCGCTCGCGCGGCTTTCGCCGGTGTCCGCCGATGATGTCGTCGTCGGTCTCGACGCGCCGGACGATGCCGCCGTGATCGCGTCGCCGATCGGCAAGCATCTGGTGCAGACCGTCGATTTCTTTCGCGCCTTCATCGACGACCCTCATGTGTTCGGCGAGATCGCCGCGAACCACGCGCTCAACGATATTTTCGCGATGGGCGGCACGCCGCGTCACGCGCTAGCGACTGCCGTCGTGCCGACTGGACCGTCGGCAAAGGTCGAGGAGACACTCTTTCAGCTTCTTGCCGGAGCGCGCGCATGCCTCGATCGCGAGGGTGTGGCGCTGGTCGGCGGCCACTCGAGCGAGGGCGAACTGGCAATCGGCTTTTCGGTCACCGGCGAGGTCGCGCCTGACCGCATCACGCGTAAGGGCGGCCTGAAAACCGGCCACGTCCTGATCCTAACACGGCCGCTCGGAACCGGCATCCTGTTCGCCGCCGCGATGCGCGGACGCGCCAAAGCAAGCTGGATCAACGCGGCGCTCGCCGGGATGCGCCGCTCCAATCGTGCGGCGGCGGCTGTGCTGCTGGCGCATGGGGCAACCGCGGTCACTGACGTCACCGGTTTTGGCCTGATCGGCCATCTCCGCGAAATGCTGACCGCGAGCTACGTGTCGGCCGAACTCGATCTGGCGGCGATCCCGCTTTACGAGGGAGCGCTTGCTTTGGCGCGCGCGGGCATCGCCTCGACGCTGCTGCCGGAAAATCTCGCGCTCGGCTCGCTTCTGCGCGGTGAGCTGGATGCCGCAGCACGCGCGATCCTATTCGACCCGCAAACCTCCGGTCCGCTTTTGGCGGGCATACCCGCCGATGAGGCTGTGACCTGCGTCGCACAGCTGCGATCGGAGGGTTATTCGCAAGCCTGCATCATCGGCAGCGTGGGCAAGCCCGCTTCATCTGCACGGGATGTTGCGGTTGCGGCGAACGGTCGTTTCGGGCGCTGAAAGCGGCGCGCTCGCTCTATGTTTGCATCAGGCGGTGCCGCGCCTGCTCGATGGTCGCGCGCGCATAGGCGGCGAGTTGCTCATCCGACGCGCTGCTGATCGGATGATCGATCACGACGAACTTGTAGTTCGGCATGCCGAGCACGCGGCACATCAGCTCGGCCGCACCGGCAAAGCGCGTCGTCATCACGCCGATCGCCGGGACGCCCTGCCGTTCTGCCATGATGGAGTCGTGCAGACTGCACGATGAGCAGCTTCCTCAATCCCCGACGCCGGTGACGACGGCGTGCCACCGGCTGATCTCATCCACGATGTGCTTGTCGGCCGGCGCGCTGAAATTCGACTTGGTGCGCCACACCACATCGGCCACGCCGAACTCCTCGCGCAACAAACGGTCGAGGTGCGCGAAGTAGCCCTTGGTGCCTTCCTTGCCGTTCGAAATGAAGCCGACGGTCTTGCCAGCGAGCGACGCCGGGCGCGGCGCCGCGGCCGCGCCGGCAGTCTTCATCTCGTTGGTCGGATCGAGCACGCGGATCATGGACTGACGGTATCACCCCTTCGGTGGTTCGCAATCGACACAGGCGCCGATGGCGGCGGTCACGGCCTTGGTCTTGTGTCCCATCCACGGCGGAATGACGGCGCCAAAGCCGCCCGCTGGGCCGCCCGCGGCGACGACAAGCAGATGATCCGGTGAATCGAGCGCGGTGTAAACACTATCGCCGCGGTCGCGCACCACCGCGCGCTTGCCGACATCGCCCCACTCGGCGCGGCGGATGCGCGCGCGCTCATAGACGAACTCGGCGATGTCGCGCTTGGTCCAGCCGGCGCCCTGGATGTGCTCGCGCAGCTGCTTGGGGATCACGATCGCGTAGTTGCCGCCGTAGATCGAGTAGTGACGCTGGTTTGCTCGCATCTCGGCGGCGAAGGTTTCGAGGATTTCCTTCGGATCGGTGGTCCACTCGTTCATGATCTGGCGCGGCGCCATCGCAGCCATGACGGTCACGGCGGACGTGTGCTCCGGTATGCCGCGCATTTGCGCGAGCGGCTGCCAGGTCGTGTCTTCCTCATCCTCGGCGATGCAGTAAGAGAACTTGCCGGGATGGCCTAGCGTGGTGCGGTCGATGCCGCCGGGCCGCACGTCCATCAGGTTGATCAGCGCGAGCCGTAGCGCGCGGCCGATCACGGCGGTGGCGCGGTCGCTGTTGGCGAGCGCGTTGAAGGTGCCGTTCGCGCCGATCTCCAGGCGAACCGGGCCGTTGATGATGACCAGCACGGCGCATCCGCCGGTGCTCGATGTCGTGCCGTGCAGCAGGAACTCTTCCTGCATCATCGCAGCCCAAGCCGTCGCAACGACTGGAAAATGCATCGGCAGGCAGCCGGCCATCACGGCGTTGATGGCGAGCTTCTCGGCCGTGATCGGCTGCTCGCGCACCGGCTCGATGCCGATCAATTGATCCGGCGGCATCAGCGCCCATTCGAGGCACGCTTCGACCGCATCTTCGGTTGGCGGCACGACCGGCAGGCCGTCGGTCCAGCCATTGCTGTGGTAAAGTTCCTGTGCGGCCGCGAAACCGTCTACGTGGTAGATTTTCGAGGTCAGCGCCGGCTTGTTCGGCAGTTGCATGGCGCCGCTCCGGATTTCGAAAAGCCCGCAGTCGACGGGCTCGCAGACGCTGCAAGGATACACTGGCGACCATTCATTTCAACGCTTCGGCGACTAGGCACGTGGATACCCGGCATGACGGTTCCGCGGTGGTTACGCACTCATCGGAGCAGTGGCCTACAAATTTCATCAGAGTCAAAATGCAATAGAGATCAATTGAGCGGCCCGAGACATAGGTGGCATTTCGTACCGGACACATGGGTAACACTTTTCGCCTTTTGGCGGGAGGTGTTGATGCCGTGGACAGCGAGTTCGGTGATGGAAGAGCGCCTTCGCTTTGTCGCCCGCCTGCTCGATGGAGCGGCGATGACGGACGTGTGCCGGGATTTCGGCGTCTCGCGCAAGACCGGCTACAAGATTTTCGATCGCTACAAAGAGCATGGGCTTGCGGCATTGAGCGACCGGTCACGGCGGCCGGTGCGTCGCGTCGCAGTCATGATGCTGCCCTCCCGATCCATCCGACGCATTGATGCACCTGCGGCCAGGAATGCCAAGTGGAGCTAGACAAATCGCGCAGGGGCGAAAGGCGTGATGTCGATACTCGTCGTTTGATTGCCGATGATTTCAGAAACAATCTTTCCGGTCATCGGTGACGCCGCCATGCCGACATGACCGTGCCCGAAGGCATAGACAACATCCGGCGACCGGCGCGATCGGCCAATTACGGGCAAGGAATCTGGCGTGCTCGGACGGTGACCCATCCACATGGAAAGGCGCTCCTCGGGATAGCTGTCCTTGAGGGCCGGAAACATGCGATGCGCATGCTTGAGAAGCATGCGCGCCCGCTCCCAATTCGGCGGTGCGGCCAAACCCGCAAGTTCCACAGTCCCAGCAAATCGCAACCCGGTCTCCATCGGCGTTGCGACAAACTTGCCGTCGGCATCGGCGATCGGAATGCGCGGCGAAACTTCAGGGTCGCGGATGATCAGGTGATAGCCGCGCTCTGTTTCGAGCGGGATACGGTCACCCAGCTCGGAAGCGAGTGACTTGGACCAGATACCGGCGGCAACGACTGCGGCATCGGCGGCGAGCGTGCCATTCTCGGTGCGAATACCCGTGAGCCGCTCGCCGTCGAACGCGAAGCCAATCGCCCGCTTTCGTTCGATGCGGCCACCCTGGCGGCGGAATTCATCGGCCAGACTGTTCACGAGGCGATTCGGATTTGTCGTATGGCCGTTGTCGCGAATGAGCACGCCCTTGACGTATTCTCGCGACAGGTTTGGATCGAGCTGCCGCAATTCATCAGCATTGAACTCATCCCAGACAATGCCGTTGTCGCGGCGAAGCGCCCACGACGCGCTTTCCTTCCGCCACTGCTCTTCTGAGCGGTACACGAACAAATGGCCGACGACTTGAACGAGATCCTCCGCGCCGGCTGCCTTCACCAGCGGCATGAGGGTTGGGACCGACAACTCAAGAAGGCCGCGCAACGCGCGTGCCTGCGCCTTGACATTCTCCGGCGTGCCCGCGCGCACGAAACGGATGAGCCATGGCGCGAGTGTCGGCAAATAGCTCCACCGGATGACAAGAGGTCCCATCGGGTCGGACAGCCAGCGGGGCACATTCCGGATCGTGCCCGGCATCGACATCGGCACGACTGAGGACTTGTTCAGGCAACCCGCGTTGCCAAAGGAGGTGCCTTCGCCCGGATTACCCGGCTCAACCAGAAAAACCTCGTGACCTGCTCGCTGCAAAAAGCTCGCGGTCGTGACGCCCACCATTCCTGCGCCAATAACGCCAACGATTCTTTTGCTCTGTGCCACGCCTCGCTCCATGCTGACATTGCGGGCGGCCGAGTCGAGCGTCAGACCCCGAAGAGCTTTGTATAGCGGGCCTTGATCTCCTCGCTTTGCGCCTCGACCGTTGCTGGATCGCTCTTCATTAGTTTGATCGCTGAAAGTGGCGTGCGCCCGGGTTTGACCTTTACCAGGGCGTGGAACGGATGCCGGTTGCCGTCGACAAAGACCCGCTGCCCCTCGACACTGCACAGGAAGCTCTGGAACAGGCGCGCCGCATTGGGATTGGGCGCGCTGCGAAAAACGCCGCCCGGTGTTGTGATCAGCGGTGCGCCTTCGCTTGCATATACAAGCTCGACCGGCTGACCCTGCTCCTTGAGCTGCAACAAGATCGCATCGGCGCCATCGGCCTGCACGGCGCGTTCGCCGAGTGCAAGCTTCTTCGGCGGATCGCTGGCGGACTGCACCTGCATGACCTTCTGCCGGGCGAGCTTTTCGAAATAGGACCAGCCGAGTTCGCGGGCCATCGCGAACGTCGCGGTGAGGATCGTGCCGCTATAGGCGGGGTGAGCCTTGACGAGCTTGCCCCTCCATTTTGGATCGAGCAGGTCGGCGAAACTCCGGGGGGCGTCCGCGCTTCTGACAAGGTTGGTGTTATAGCCGATGCTGCTGAGAGAGGCGCATAGGTTCGCGTACATGCCGTCCGCGTCAATGGCGTCCATCGGAAAGTGCTGCGCCACGTCTTCCGGTACATAAGGAGCGAGCCAGCCGCTGCGCTTCCAGGCGACGAAATGTGCCGCGTCGGTGCTGAGGACGACATCGACCGCCTGTATGCGGCTTGTCAGCTCCTGACCAATGCGCTGGAAGATGCGTTCCGCGCCCGAACGCTCAACCCGCACCGGAATTCCGGGATACGTCGCCTCGAACGCCTTGGCGAGCTTCTCGGAGAGAGTGAGATCGAGCGCCGAGTAGAGAGCGATCTTGCCCTCTTTGCGCGCCGCTTCGATCAGGACGGAGTTGACCGCGGTTGAAGCCGGCGCGGCGGCCCTGACCGGCTCGGCGAAGACGGCCACCAGCGCCGTCGCTGCCTTCAGGATGTCGCGTCTGGAATGTTTCCTGTCCCGCAGAGGTTCCCCCTATCGAGCTGCGTCTGGCTGTCTAGAATATCTTTTTCCCAAACAATCGTCTCGATGCCAGTTCGGCACCTTCGCGCAGCGCGCGCAGCTTCGCCCAAACGACATCCTCCGTGACGCGCCCCATTCCGGCGGACGTGTCGAAGCCGCAATCAGTCCCCGCCAGCAGCCGGCTCGGATCGCCGATCGCACCGGCAATCCGTTCAATGCGGTCAGCAACGACTTCCGGATGCTCGACAAAATTCGTCAACGTGTCGATCACGCCGGCGATCAGCAGTTGGCCATCAGCGAGCGGGATGGATTCCAGCACGCGGAACTCATGTGCATGGCGCGGATTGGCGAATGGCAGGAAGATCGCTCCTGCTTTTGCCTGAAGGATTGCCGGCAGGATGTCGCGTAGTGCCACGTCGTGATCGTGGGGCCCTTCATAGTTGCCCCAACACACGTGCAGCCGCACCTTTTCGCGCGGAATATTGCTCAAGGCCTTGTTGATCGCCGCGACGACGAGCTCCACGAAGGCGATGAAGTCGGCGAGGGGGCGGTCGCGGTAGGACGTATGGCGCTCGAGCGCAAGGTCCGGGCAATCGAGTTGAAGCAGAAAGCCATTGCGCACAATCGCCTCGTATTCCACCTGCAACGCAGTGGCCAGCGCATCGACGTAGCGATCGAACGTGTCGTAATACTCGTTTTGAACGATCGACGCGATGATGCCCGGCGAAGGCGCCGTCAGAAATGCTTCCGCGTATCGTCCATCTTGACCCACAAGGGCCGCACGAAAATCAGCGCATTCGGCCTCGATGAGAGCAGGGTTCGCGTACGCGACCTCGCCAACGGCTTTCGGCAGGTTCGCGCGATTGGAAACCTTGTCGGGTGAGGTTACCCGCTGCTGGAATGCGCTCTTGTATTCGGGATAGGCGTCGAGATCGGCATGCATCGGCCGCGCGCCCGTGCCGCCAAGGCCGGTCAGGCGATGGCGCATGTAAAGCACGAACGATTCGCGTGACTGTTCACCATCGTCGATCACGTCGAGGCCTGTCTCGATCTGTTTCCGGACGATCGCGCGCGTTGCGTCGCGCGCCTGTGCCTCGATCTCCTTTGAATCCACGGCCTCGCCCGCGGCGCGCCGCGCGTACAGCCGCGTGAGAGCCGCCGGCCGCGGCAGGCTGCCGGCATGCGTCGTCAGAATGCGATGCTCGCTGCGCTCCATGTCCCCGCCCCGGCGTTTTTCTGCTACCAGCAAAGTGCCAGCAGCAGCGGGTGAGTGCAAATGTCTGCGGATCGGATCTACGACTACATTGTCGTCGGCGGCGGCTCGGCCGGCTGCGTGATGGCCAATCGGCTCTCCGCTCGATCGGCCAGTTCGGTTCTGTTGCTGGAAGCGGGAGCAGACGCGCCGCCCGGGCACGAACCAGCCGACATTCTCGATACCTACCCCTCCTCATACTACAACAAATCCTACATGTGGCCGGGGCTGAAGGCGCACTGGCGCAACCGGCACAATTCCCCGCTTACCGGATACGACCAGGGTCATATCATTGGCGGCGGCTCGTCCGTGATGGGTATGGTCGCGCTACGCGGCATTCCGGACGACTACGACGAATGGGAAGCGCTCGGCGCGCGCGGCTGGGCCTGGAAGGATGTGCTGCCCTACTTTCGCAAGCTCGAAAGCGATTTCGACTTCGGCGACGAGCGACACGGACGCGAGGGACCGACACCGATCCGTCGCACGCCTTACGAGCAGTGGACGCCGCTCGCGCGCGCTGCCCGGCGATTCGCCGAAGACCGCCAGATTCCCTTTGTCGCGGACATGAATGGTGACGATCGCGACGGTTACTGCGCGCTGCCGATGAGCAACTCGCCGGCGAGCCGCGCCTCGGCGGCAATCTGTTATCTCGATGCGGCGACACGGCGGCGGGAGAACCTGACGATTCTCTCACAAGCGATGGTCTCCGAAGTCCTTCTCGAGGGCAAACGCGCTATTGGCGTCAGGGCGACGGTTGCGGGCACACCACGCGAATTCCGCGCACGCGAAATCATCCTGTGCGGCGGCGGCATTCAGTCACCCACAGTATTGATGCGCTCCGGCATCGGACCTGCGGCGAGTTTGCGCGCGCTCGGAATCGAGGTTCGCGCCGATTTGCCGGGGGTCGGACAGAACCTGCAGAACCACCCGGTATTGTTCGTGGGCGCACATCTGCGGCCGCATGCGCGTCAGGCCGAAGTGCCGCGGACCTTGCAATTCTCCTGTTT
>JAXDNY010000267.1:0-58788 GCA_034669145.1 Hyphomicrobiales bacterium | reverse complement strand
CAGGACGGCCGGGTTACGATCCGGGTGACCTTCTGAAGCTGTACATCTATGGGTACCTGAACGAGGTCCGTTCCAGCCGTCGGCTGGAACGCGAGTGTCGGCGCAATATCGAACTGATGTGGCTGCTGCGGCGGCTTGCTCCCGACTTCAAGACGATTGCTGACTTCCGGCGCGACAATGGGCCGGGGATCGTGGGGACATGCCGGGCGTTCGTGCTGTTCTGCCGCGAGCAGGGATTATTCGCCGCCCGGCTGGTGGCGCTCGACGGCTCGAAGTTCCGTGCCGCCGCCAGCCCGAAGAGGATCGTGGGTGAACCCGAGATCGCCGAGGAGGCTGCAGGCATCGATCGGCGTATTGCCGAATATCTTGCCGACTTGGACAGCAGCGATGCCGGTGAGCCTGACGACAGCGATATGGAGCGCACGAGGGCGGCGCTGACGGCCCTCAAAGCGCGCCGGGCCGAGTTGGCCGCGCTTGCGACACGGCTTCAGGAGGAACATCGCACGACCCTGGTCGAGGGCGAACCCGACGCCCGGCCGATGGGCATGGGCACCGGCCGCAAGCCTCCATCTTACAATGTGCAAACGGCGGTCGATGCCGAGATTGGGCTCATTATCCATCATGAGGTCACGACCGAGCCGACCGACAACCGGCTGCTCTACCCGATGGCCAAGGCGACGAAGCAGGCACTGGAAGCTGACACGCTCACGGTTGTGGCGGATGCGGGCTACTCGAACGGGACGGACGCGGCGGCCTGCGAGCACGATGGTATCACGCCGTGCGTACCGGCAAACCGTGCGATCAACAACAAGGGCGATGGGACACTCTTCGATCGCTCGCTGTTCGACTATGACAGTGCTGCCGACACCTATCGCTGTCCGGCGGGCCGCACGCTGATACGCAAGCAGATCATGCGGCGTGACAATTGCGTCCTCTACGTCGCGCAGGACTGTTCAGGATGCGCCCTCAAGTCCCGCTGCACGACTGCCGAGCGGCGCGTCTTGACCCGTCATTTCCACGACGATGCGCTTCAGCGGATGAATGCCCGCATCGCGGCCGATCCTGGCCTCATGCGCCAGCGGCGATGCGCCGCCGAGCACCCGTTCGGCACCACCAAGCGAATGACCGCAGGCGGAAGATTCCTCACCCGGGGGCTCGCCAAGGTTAAAGCCGAAGCCGCCCTCAGCGTCCTCGCCTACAACATCCTGCGAGCCGTCAATCTGATCGGTGCATCTGCCCTCAGGACCAGGCTCGCCTGAGCCCAACAAAAAAGAGACCCCGGATCACCGGAGCCTCTCGTTTCCACACAGCCTGCACGGGCGGCCTTTTTTTTGTCCAGTTCCAGCTAATTAGGGCGGGTCGTCAGCAATTTTACGTATGGCCATTGCGACCGCCGGGGAGGTAGGGAGGTATCGATCGGTTGCAGACAAGTTGCGCGGGTGGGGTCGGGGGCGAGGCATGACGGACGGACCGCCGATACCGCTCTTTACGGGCGGCGAACTCGCTTTGGCCGACACCGTGATCCTGCTGATGAAGGTAATGTCCATGCACGGCATCATCGATGAGGCAGGCATCGTTGCGGTATTCGCCGACCTGGAGCGGCGCTACCGCGGACAGGATTTCCACTCCGCCGCCGCGATGGCGGAATACTTGCGCCAGCATACGATCGAAGCCGCCGACCACGATATGGCGGCAGGCAGCCGGCCGGTCGCCGAGGCTCCCGGCGAACCGGCCTGAACCACGCATTCGTGAACCGCGACAAAGGTGCGGAACTTGACGCGCCCCTGCGTCAGGAGGTATAGCGCGCCCCCATGATGCAGATCGCGACCATCTCGAACCGCCGCCGCCGCCCCTTGATGGCGGTAACGGTTGATCGCGTCTGATCCTCAACCCTGCCGCCGGAGACAACTCCGCGGCACCCCCTTGAAAATCCGCGCAGTCTCAGTCTCCGGTGGTCCCTCGAACCGGAGACCTTGCGATGTACGTCCACCCAGCCTTCAAAGTGCACCCGGCCGCGAGCCTTGCGTTCGCGGGCGCGCGCGGCTTCGGTCTGGTGATCGCATGCGATGCCGGCCGCCCGGTTGCGGCGCATTTGCCATTCCGGCTGATCGAGCAGGACGGCAAGGTGCCGAAGCTCGAATTCCATGTGGCGCGCGCCAACCCGCTCGGCGCGATCGCCGCAAAGGGCGGGACGTGGCTCGTCGCCGTGCAGGGCCACGATGCCTATGTGTCGCCCGACTGGTATGCGAGCGCCGAACAGGTGCCGACCTGGCTCTATGAGGCCGTGCATCTCTCCGGCCCCGTGCGAGTGATCCCGGGCGACCACACACAAGGTCACACCGAGCGGCTGAGCGCCAAGTTCGAGAGTTGGCTCGTGCCGAAAGCGCCTTGGAAACTCGACAAGGTTGGCGACAAGCGGCGCGAGATGCTGCTCAAGGCGATCGTCGCGGTGGAAATGACGGTGGAGGGTATCGAAGGCAACTTCAAGCTCAACCAGCACAAATCGGACGAGGACCACGTCGCGATCGCCGCGGCGCTTGGGCGGCAGGATGACCCGTCCGCCCACGCGATCGCCCAGCGCATGGTCGCGCTACGGCCGCACCTTACATATGACGTATCGCCGATTGCTCCCGCCGCAGGGAAGACATCGGCGATGTCCGAGCTCGCCGCCGCGAAATAGAACGATCATCGATCTGAAGGAATGCTGCCCATGACTCTCGCCGACACCAAGCCGAAAGCCCAAGCGTCCACCAAGTCTCTCACCAGCAAACCCGTCGTCTTCGTTGACGGCGAGTCCGGAACGACAGGGCTCGGCATCCGCGAGCGCCTCGATCGGCAGAGCGATGTTGCGGTGAAAAGCATCGCGCAGGACTTGCGCAAGGATCCCGCCGCCAAGCGCGCGCTGATGGAGGAGGTGGACCTCGTCATTCTTTGCCTGCCCGACGCGGCCGCGAAGGAGACGGCGGCACTCGTCGACAGCATGGGTGCGGCCGCTCCCAAGGTGCTCGACGCGTCCACGGCGCATCGCGTCGCGCCGGACTGGGTGTACGGTTTTCCCGAGCTCACGCCGAATCAGGCCGGCAAGGTTCGGGCTGCGCGAAAGGTTTCCAATCCCGGATGCTATCCGACCGGTGCGGTGGCGCTGCTGCGGCCGCTGGTCGATGCGGGTTTCGTGCCCGCCGACTATCCGGTGACGATCAACGCGGTGAGCGGCTATTCGGGTGGCGGCAAGTCGATGATTGCCGAATTCGAAGGGGACAACGGCCCCTCGTTCGAGCTTTACGGCCTCAGCTTCGAGCACAAGCATCTACCCGAGACGCAGCTCTACGCGAAACTCACGCGCCGGCCGATCTTCGTGCCGTCGGTCGGCGACTACCGGCAAGGGATGCTGGTGTCGGTGCCGCTGCATCTCGACACGCTTCCCGGCAAGCCGAGCGGCACCGATCTTCACGCCGCGCTGACGAAGCGCTATGCGGGCAGCGCGTACGTCTCGGTCATGCCGCTGGAAAACGCCGCGACCAAGAGCGGCCGGCTGGAGCCGGAGGCGCTCAACGAGACCAACATGCTCGAGCTTTATGTTTTCGCCAGCGACAAGCACCAGCAGGCGCTGCTCGTCGCGCGTCTCGACAATCTCGGCAAAGGCGCCTCGGGCGCGGCGGTGCAGAACATGCGGCTGATGCTGGGACTGGAGTAGGGCGCGTACTCATGCTGCGCAGGGACGCAGAAATGTCCGCGTTCGGGATAAAAGCAGACGTGGCCGGTGAATGCCGCCACGTCGCCTTTTTGACCCGAAAGAGAAGTCGCCGGGATCGCAGACTGTCAGAGACCAACCAAGTTGCTGCTTAGCGGCTCCCCGCGCTGAAGGCGCCCTCGCATGACCCCGACGCGGCGCTTCCATTCAATCGATAATTCCGAAATAGCCAACACCTCATTTACAAGGGGCTCTTGAGCGAGCTGATGGAACATAAGGTGGTGCAACCGCTTGACTGACCAAGTTGATTGAGGCCGGTCGCAAAGCTCTGGTATGTCGCCGGCAACCACGCGCCCCGTTTCGACCACGCGCGCGTAGAAGCCGCAAACTTCCAGTTCGTGCAGAATTTTCAGAATTTTTGGCACCCCCAAATTCCGGCCTATCGCTTTGCACCGTTCGGTCGGTTGCGTCACACAAATAACCGCCTTGCCAACCCGGAAACGATCGCCGACGTAAACATTGTCTTCGAGCATGCCGGTCGTTGTAAGATTTTCGCCAAATGTGGGTCTCGGCAGCGAGAGTCCCAAGCGCACTTCGACAAGTCGATAGTTCTCATCCGAAAACAGATGAACGGCTTTGTTTTCCGTGTGATGATCGACCTCGGCGCTCGCATCATCACTAAAGCCACGCAACTCCAATAATCCAATTGCCACGGGACGTTTCCTGATCCCAGTCGTCATCGGACGGCCATCCGGTGCGACGATCGTTTGTACCCCGCCGGAATACACGCCGACGATTGTTGGTTGAGGCACCGATTCCTCCTGTCGCGCAAACCTTGAAAACAGCTCCGTCCTTGCGTGAGCGAGCGAGCAACCTACACGCCTCTTCAATCAGTTTACATGCTATGATGAAGGCCCAAAGGATAATACTGAGATAAATATTAGGTATGGAGATGGCTTTGCCTAAGAAAATCAAATCACGCCTAGACGCACTCGATGCGCGGATCATCGATGCCCTGTCGGTCGATGCGCGCGTCACGATGAGCGACCTCGCTCGGGCGACCAAAATGTCTGGTCCCAGCATCACGGAGCGTGTCCGCAAGCTCGAAGCAAGTGGTGTGATCCGTAGGTTTACAATCGAAGTTGAACCAAAGATGCTGGGTTACACCTTGGAAGCTATCGTCCGGATCAAGCCACGCCCCGGTCAGCTGCATCAAGTTGAAAAGCTTATCCAGAACGAGCCGCGCTTTGTCGCTTGTGACAAGGTTACGGGAGAAGATTGCTTCATTGCGCGATTGCTCTTGATGACAATCGAAGAACTCGACGCGATACTCGATGGTTTCCACGTGCGCGCAGAAACCAACACGGCAATCATAAAGTCGTCTCCGGTAAAGCAGCGCATGCCACCGCTAGTCATTGAAGAGTGAACACGACTTAATCCGGTTATGGCACAGAGGACATCCGGGCCACCGCCGAATTGTCCGGTCTGCGGAGAAGAGCAGACGCCGCGCCTTGACGAAACCAGCGCCGGCCGCGCGGATCTGCGCGATTGTACCCTTGACGTCGGTGACGGTGTTGCACTCGTCAAACGCGTCGATCTCGATATCGACATCGGGCCCGAGCACGCGCTCGGTGGCGCAGTCCGAGAGCAGGCCGTAAACGCTGGCGAGGCTATTGGAGGGAATTGTGGAGCGCGCCAACCCCTCCCGCGCAGGCCCGAGGGAACATTTGACCGGCAATCTCACTCAAACGCAACCGGCGCAAACACTCAGACTTTCCAATGGGGTCGAGCCGCTCGCCCGAAAAAGGACACGGTATCGTCAACGCTGATTCACATCAGCGCCAAACAGGATTCACAACCGAAGCGCATCAAGCTCCGGCGTCAAGCCAAACTGTCCGCACCTCCAACGACCAAGCAGAATCCAAGGGGAGAGACTTGATGGGTAGCGTCGTCATCCAATGCCCGGCGACTGGGCACACAATTTCCACCGGGATCGAGGCGGATCGTCTGAAGTTCGCCTGCTCGCCGGTATTCTTTTCCGATGCCTACTGCCCGATGTGCAACGCGAACCATCGCTGGTTCGCGCGCGATGCCTGGGTCGAGGAACGTGAGGCGATCGCCGAGGCGGCCTAAGAGCCAAGAAACCGAAGCAGGAGAGGTGGAGCATGAACGAAACCGTGCAGGCGAGAGCACAGAAGGCCGCCCGTAGCGCAGTGAGCGCGACGGAAGATATATGGCCGCGGCGACATTGCGGCCGGAACTTCCCTCATCGTTTATCGATCTGTTCGAGAAATCGATCGCGCGCGCGAAGGATGCGCACGAGAAGATGACGGCCGTTATGGAGCACTCGACCCAGGCGTTCGAAGAAATTTTCTCCTGCGCCACTCGCGGCTCGGCCGAGTACCGCGTCAAGCTGATGGAAATCGCGCGCGCGAACGCGAACTCAGGGTTCGACCTGGCGCGCGAACTGCTCGAGGCGAAATCGATCCCCGAGCTCTTGGAAACCACGGTCACCCATCAGCGCAAACAGTTCGAAACTGCCGCGGCGCAGATGAAAGAACTCTCCGCGCTGACGCAAAAGGTCGTGAGCGAGACGACCGAGCCGATCCGCACGGGCATGACCGAGCCGTTTAGGCTCGCGAGTTGAGCGGAGCGCAATACCTACTTCGAAGCATCCGCGCGCCGCACCGCGTGGCGCCAGTTCAACAAAGCCTCATCGGCTGTGACGAGCGTGGCGGCGTGCTTGATGGCCGTTGCCATGATAAAGCGATCCGCCGGGTCGCCCGGAAGATTGTTCAGCTCAACGGCGAGGATTGCGATCTCGCCGCTGATCGGCATCTCCTGAACACCGGCGCCGAGAACTGTCACGCGCTGCTCGGCGGGCGAACGCGCGGGCCGAAGACGTCTTCTTGCGGTAAGGAGCGCGATCTCCCAGAAGGATATGGCGCTGACGAACAACGTGCCTTCTCGTAACGCCGAGCGGGCCATCACCCGCGCTCTCGGACCGAGATTGGAGTCCTCGGTGACGAACCAGATTGCCGCGTGGGTGTCGAGCACGATCACTTCATCGCGTCCCACTCGACGTCGATGGGCGACATGATGTCGCCGGTGATCACCAACTCCCCCTTCAGGATGCCGAACGCGTCCTTCTTTGCCCTCTTGTGCGGCACCAGTTCGACCAAGGGCTCGCCCTTTTTCGTCACAACGATGCTCTCGCCCGTGCGCGCGACCTCGTCCATGAGGGCGAGGCACTTGGCCTTGAATTCAGAGGCCTTGATGATTTTGGACATTGCATATGACCATGGTCATGACCATGGTCATGTTAGCAGTTTCGGCTGAAAAATCAACGCCCCTCAGTCCTGAGCGTCGACCCGTCGGAACTTCTGCACGCGCTGCCCGGTCTGCACCTCGGCGGTGTAGACGTTGCCTTGCCGGTCGACCGCGATGTTGTGCAGCGCCGTGAACTGTCCGGCCTGCCGTCCCGGCCGGCCGAAGCGTGTGAGCGTCTCTTTCGAGGTGCGATCGACGACGCGGACTTCGCCGTTCATGCCGTCGATCATGTAGATGTATTTCTGCGCAGCGTCGGGCGAGAACACGAGATCGTAGACCGTGCCGTTTCCGCGCGTGTCCTTCTCGAACACATGCTCGGAGACGAAAGAGCCGTCCTTGCGAAACACCTGCATGCGATTGTTGGTGCGGTCGCACGCGTAAACCAGCCCGTCCTTGCCGATGCGGATGCAATGCACCGGGTTGCCGAACTGCCGCTGCGGCGGCTTCGCCGGATCGTATTTCGGCGTCTTCTCGTCGCTCGGTTTCTCGCCGTACGCGCCCCAATGGCGCTTGTAGGCGCCGGTCTCTGAATCGAACACCACCACGCGGCGGTTGGCGTAGCCGTCGGCCGCGAACACTTCCTTGGCCGCAACGTCCACCGCCACATCGGCGGGGGAGCCGAGCCGGTCGGTCGCGTTGCTGTCGTTGCCGTCGCCCTGCCGGCCGATCTGCAGCACGAACTTGCCGTCCATCGTGAATTTCAGGAGTTGGCCGTCCTTCTTGCCGTTGCCGGCGAGCCAGACGAAGTCGTTGTCGTCGATGAAAATCCCGTGCTCGTTTTCCGGCCATTGATAGCCTTGGCCCGGGCCGCCCCAGTGGCGGAGCAGATTGCCCGACGCGTCGAACACCAGCACCGGCGGCGGAGCCACGCAGCATTTCGCTTCGGGCGGGTTCTGCTCGGCGGCGCGTTCGCGTGGCGTGAGCGAGAGCGGCCGCTGCACCACCCAGATGCGGTCGTATCTGTCGGTCGCGATGCCGGCGACCTGCCCCAGAATCCAGTTGTTCGGCAGCGGTTTTGGCCAAAACGGCTCGACCCGGAACTGCGGTACGGCATCCTCGGCCGGTGCGGGTGTCGACAGGGCGAGAACTGCAACGGCGAGGATACGCGCAATCGATTTCATGGCTTGCCCCCGATCGGTAAAACGCAGTCAGTCTTTCATCTTCACATAACTGCCCGGCGCGTCCTCGATCGGCTGGTACTTGCCGCCGCCGGGCGCGCGCGCCGCGACCGTTGCGCCGTCCTGCTGTTTGATCCAGTCGACCCAGTCGGGCCACCATGAGCCCGGATGCTCGGCTGCTTTTTCCATCCACTTGTCGAGGCTGCCGAGCGGCGCGTCGCCGGTCCAGTACTGATATTTCGGCTTGCCCGGTGGATTGACGACGCCCGCGATGTGGCCGGAGCCCGCGAGCACGTACTTCACCGGCCCGCCGAAGAATTTCGAGCCGAGGAACGCCGACTTCGCGGGGGCGATGTGATCTTCGCGGGTGGCGAGATTGTAGACCGGGATGGTGACGTCGCCGAGATCGAGTTTCACGTTGTCGATCACCATCTGGCCCTTGGAGAGCTTGTTTTCCAGATAGCAGTTGCGCAGGTAGAACATGTGGTTCGCCGCCGGCATGCGCGTCGAATCCGAATTCCAGTAGAGCAGGTCGAACGGGTAGGGCTGCTTGCCCTTCAGATAATTGCTGATCACGTACGGCCAGATCAGGTCGTTCGAGCGCAGCATGTTGAAGGCGTTCGCCATCTTCTTGCCTTCGAGGTAGCCGCGCTCGGCCATGTTCTTCTCGAGCGTCTTGAGCTGGTCCTCGTCGACGAACACCATCAGATCGCCCGCATGGGTGAAATCGACCTGGGCTGCAAAGAACGTTGCGCTGGCGATGCGTTTGTCGCCCTTGGCCGCCATCCAGGCGAGCGTGACCGCCATCAGCGTGCCGCCCACGCAATAGCCGATCGCGTTCACCTCCTCCTCGCCGGTTGCTTCCTTGATGACGTCGAGCGCGGCGAGCGGCCCCTCGCGCATGTAGTCCTCGAAGCTTTTCGCCGCGAGGCGCGCGTCGGGATTGACCCAGGAGATGACGAACACGGTGAGGCCCTGTTCGACGCACCACTTGATGAAGGATTTTTCCGGATTGAGATCGAGGATGTAGAACTTGTTGATCCAGGGCGGAATGATCAGCAGCGGGCGCTTGAGCACATTCTCGGTCGCGGGCGAATACTGGATCAGCTGCATCAGGTCGTTCTGGTAGATCACCTTGCCGGGCGTGAGCGCGAGGTTCTTGCCGACCGCGAACTTCGATGCATCCGACTGGCGGATCTTCAGGCTTCCCTGTCCGGCCTCGATATCCTCTGCCAGCATGCTCATGCCGCGCACCAGGTTTTCGGCGTTCTCGCTCAGCGTGTCGCGCATCAGCTCCGGGTTGGTCAGCACGAAGTTCGATGGCGAGATCGCGTTGCCGATCTGCCGGACGTAAAACTCGGCTTTCTGACGCGTGTGCTGATCGAGATCTGCGTTCCGCACGAGCTGGTCGGCCCATTGCGTGGTGAGCAGATACGCCTGCTTCATGAAGTCGTAGAACTGGTTCGAGGACCACTCCGGGTCGGCGAAGCGCTTGTCGCGTGGATCGGGCGCGATGACCGGCGCCGCCGCTTCGCCCGCCATGCGATGAACCGCCGAGGCCCACAGGTCGAGATAAGCCTTGCCGAGGTTTGCCTGCACCTCGACGGCGCGCTGCGGGTCGGAGAGCCAGTATTCGGCGACGTGCCCGAGCGTCTTGACCACGTCGGCGATCTCGTCGGCGGGCTCGACCTTGACCGTGCCGTCCTCGCGCGGCTTGAGATACGCGGAGAGCGCCTTGCCGCCTTCCTCGACCATGCGCGCGACGTTCTTGGAGAAACGCTCGATGTCGACCGCGCCCGCCGGTGGCGGTGCGACAGGCGTTGCGGCCCGTGTGACGGTCTGGTCGGCCATACGCTTCCTGCCCGGGCGCTCGCGCTTCTGGAGGACTTTGGTCCTTGGTTTTGTCATATTAGCGGCATAAACCTCTTTGAAGCCATCCTGACACATAGTCTTCTTGTTGTGCATTGCGGTGTGAACTTACCGGCTCATGGTTTCAAACGCGCGACGTCACTCTTCGGCTTCGGCTTCGGCGCTGTTGGCGCTGGCGGTCGCGCTCGCGCTTTCGGCGTGCTCCTCCACGTTCGATATCCTGCCGGAGAAAGCGGGCGGGCTGCCCGCCAGCGCGCCGGAACGGCCGGCGGAGCGGCCGGCATTCCCCAATGTCTATGAAGTGCGTCCGACCCGCGAGGCGAAGCCGCTGAACGACGAGGAGCAGAAAAAGCTCGAATCCGAGCTCGCCACGCTGCGCGAGCAGCAGAAACAACTGGCCAACCCGCCACCTCCCACACCGTCGGCGGCGAAGACAGCCGCGGCACCCGCCAAGAAGGCCCCGGCGAAGGCGGCGGAACCTGCGAAGAAGAAGAAGCAAAACGATCCCGTGGTCCCTGAGCAAAAAGGGCCGGTCGCACCCCCGAAAATGGTCAACTGAGCGCTCACCCCTCGCATCCCGCCAATCCCGTGATAAAAGGCGCGCGCTGCGCCGCAACCGAATGGGCCGAGGAGCCCGGAGATCATGGAAGAGTTCCACCGCATCCGCCGTCTGCCGCCCTATGTGTTCGAGCAGGTGAACAAGGCGAAGCTCGCGGCGCGCAATGCGGGCGCGGACATCATCGATCTCGGCATGGGAAATCCCGACCTGCCGGCGCCGGCCCATGTGCTCGACAAGCTGCGGGAAGTCGTGGGCAAGCCGCGCACGGATCGGTATTCGTCGTCGCGCGGCATTCCGGGCCTGCGCAAGGCACAGGCGAGCTACTACGGGCGCCGCTTCGGCGTGAAGCTCAATCCCGACACGCAGGTCGTGGCGACGCTCGGCTCCAAGGAAGGCTTCGCCAATGTCGCGCAGGCGATCTCGGCGCCTGGCGATATCGTGCTGTGCCCGAACCCGAGCTACCCGATTCACGCCTTCGGCTTCCTGATGGCGGGCGGCGTCATCCGCTCGGTGCCGGCGGAAGCCAACGAAGAGTATTTCCACGCGCTCGAACGCGCCGTGATCCACTCGATCCCCAAGCCCCTCGCGGTCGTGGTCTGCTACCCGTCCAATCCGACCGCGCATGTCGCGACGCTGGACTTCTACCGGGACCTCGTCGCGTTCGCGAAGAAGCACGGGCTGTTCATCCTTTCCGATCTCGCCTACGCGGAGGTCTATTTCGACGACAAGAACCCGCCGCCGTCGGTGCTCGAAGTGAATGGCGCGATGGATGTGACGGTCGAGTTCACCTCGATGTCGAAGACCTTCTCGATGCCCGGCTGGCGCATGGGATTCGCGGTCGGCAACGACCGCATCATCGCGGCGCTCGCGCGCGTGAAGTCGTATCTCGACTATGGGGCGTTCACGCCCATTCAAGCGGCAGCGACCGCCGCGCTCAACGGGCCCGAGGACTGCATCACGGAGATGCGCGCGACCTACAAGAAGCGCCGCGACGCGCTCGTGGACTCATTCGGCCGCGCCGGCTGGCCGATCCCGGCGCCTGCGGCCTCGATGTTTGCCTGGGCCCCGGTCCCCGAGCCGTTCCGCGAGATGGGAAGTCTGGAATTCTCAAAACTGCTGGTCGAGAAGGCCGAGGTCGCAGTGTCGCCCGGCGTCGCCTTCGGCGAGCATGGCGAGGGTTTCATCCGCATCGCGCTGGTCGAGAACGAACAGCGCATCCGCCAGGCCGCGCGCAATGTCCGCAAGTTCCTTGATACCGGGATCAAGAACCTCCACAACGTCGTTCCTCTCGCGACGCGGCGTTGAGCCGCGGCGCTCGCATTCGGGAATCCATGGCCACGCCGCTGAAAGTGGGGCTTGCCGGTCTCGGCACGGTCGGTGCGTCGGTCGTGCGCCTGATCGGAGAGCAGCGCGCCGCGCTGACCTTGCGCTGCGGGCGCCCAATCGAGATCGTTGCGGTCACGGCGCGCAGCAGGGCCAAGAACCGCGGCATCGACCTCAAGAAAATCCGCTGGGTGAAGGACCCGATTGCGCTCGCGCGCGATCCCGGCATCGATGTGTTCGTCGAATTGATCGGCGGCGCGGGCGATCCGGCCAAGCGTGCTGTCGAAACTGCGCTCGCGGCCGGCAAATCGGTGGTGACCGCCAACAAGGCGCTGCTCGCCGCGCATGGGGTGAAGCTCGCGGCGCTCGCCGAGCGCAATGATGTGGCGCTGAACTTCGAGGCGGCGGTCGCCGGCGGTATCCCGATCGTCAAGACGCTGCGCGAGGGCCTCGTCGGCAACAAGCTCGCGCGCATCTACGGCATCCTGAACGGGACCTGCAATTACATCCTGACCCGCATGGAGCGGGAGGGTCTGTCGTTTGCGGATTGCCTGAAAGACGCACAGCGGCTCGGGTACGCGGAAGCCGACCCGGCCTTCGACATCGAGGGCCATGACACCGCGCAGAAGCTCTCGATCCTCGCGAGCCTCGCGTTCGGCATCAAGGTCGATCCGTCCGCCATCTATGTGGAGGGCATTTCCTCGATCGCGCCCGAAGACCTGAGCTGGGCGGATGAGCTTGGCTACCGCGTGAAGCTGCTCGGTGTCGCGGTCGATACCGGCAAGGGCATCGAGCAGCGCGTGCATCCGACGATGGTTCCGAAGGACACCGCCATCGCGCAGGTGATGGGCGTGACCAATGCGGTGACGGTCGACGCGCACGCCGTGCAGGCCATCACGCTGGTCGGCCCCGGCGCCGGCGGCATGGCGACCGCCTCGGCGGTGGTGGCGGACATTGGGGACATTGCGCGCGGGGTGCGCACGCCGCCGTTCGGCCGCGCCACCGATCGGCTGACGGTGAGCCGCAAGGCGCCGATGCAACGCCACGAAGGCGGCTACTACATCCGCCTGCTCGCGCGCGACAGGCCGGGGTCTGCGGCGACCATCGCGCGGCGGCTCGCCCAGCAGGGGATTTCGCTTGAATCCATCGTGCAGCGTCATGCGGGAACAAAGGGCGGGAGCAATCCCGGCAAAGCGGCGCCCGTGCCGGTCATTCTGATTACGTACGCGACAACTGAGGATGCCGTGCGCAGGGCCCTTGCGGCGGTGCGCCGCGACAGGGTGATATCGGGATCGCCGCAGGTTATTCGGATCGAGAAGAATTGAGATGGCTGAGTAGCCGTCCGAGGGGGGAGAGGATATGTCGACAATCACGGTTCAAGCCCACCAGATGCTCGAGCGCATCCTCTCGCTCGAGATCGTGCGCGTGACCGAACGGGCCGCGGTGTCGGCGGCGCGCTTACGCGGTCGCGGCAACGAGAAGGCTGCCGATCAGGCCGCGGTCGACGCCATGCGGCGCGAACTCAACAAGCTGCCGATCCACGGCACCGTCGTGATCGGTGAGGGCGAGCGAGACGAGGCTCCG
Source organism: Hyphomicrobiales bacterium (assembly GCA_034669145.1). Lineage (GTDB taxonomy): Bacteria > Pseudomonadota > Alphaproteobacteria > Rhizobiales > Xanthobacteraceae > PALSA-894. Next base: position 45,314 of record JAXDNY010000267.1, on the reverse strand, counting down.
ATGCTATTCATCGGCGAGGAGGTCGGGCGCAAGACCGGCCCGAAGGTCGACATCGCGGTCGATCCCCTCGAAGGCACCACGCTGTGCGCCAAGAACATGCCGGGCGCGATCGCCACCATGGCGATGGCGGAAGGCGGCACGCTGCTCAACGCGCCCGACGTCTACATGGAGAAGATCGCGATCGGCCCGGGCTACGCCAAGGGCGTGGTCGATCTCGACGCGCCTGCCGAACAGAACATCCGCAACCTGGCCAAGGCCAAGGGCGTGACCCCGGCCGAGATCACCGCGCTGATCATGGACCGGCCGCGCCATGCCGACCTGATCGCCGCGGTGCGCAAGACCGGCGCCTCGGTCGCGCTCATCACCGACGGCGATGTCGCCGGTGTCATCCACACCACCGATCCTGACGAGACCGGCATCGACATCTACATCGGCGTCGGCGGAGCGCCGGAAGGCGTGCTCGCGGCCTCGGCGCTCCGTTGCATCGGCGGGCAGATGCAGTGCCGCCTTGTGCTCGACACGGAAGAAAAGCGCGAACGCTCGCTCAAGATGGGCATCAAGGACCCGAAGAAGAAATACGAGATCGAGGACATGGTGCGCGGCGACTGCCTGTTCGCGGCGACCGGCGTCACCGACGGCTCGATGCTGCGCGGCGTGAAATTCCGCGGCGATGTGATCCAGACCGAGACTGTGGTGATGCGCTCGGTCACCGGCACGGTGCGCTGGATCAGGGCGGAACACCGGCAGCTCGACAAATTTCATCTGGATTGAGGGCTGGCGGTGACCGCGCGCATCGAAATCCGGCCGGTCGGAAAAGACGAGCGCCCCGCCTGGGAGCCGCTGTGGAAGGGCTATCTGACCTTTTACAAGGCGACGCTCCCTCCTGAGCAAAACGACCTCACATGGCAGCGGCTGCATGACCCGGCCGAGCCGATGCACCTGCTTGGGGCCTGTGTGGACGGCAAGCTCGAAGGCATCGTGCATTACCTGTTTCACCGCTCGACCTGGACGGCGGGAAACTACTGCTATCTGCAGGACCTGTTTGTCGCGCAAGGCGGCCGCAATCACGGGCTCGGGCGGGCGCTGATCGATGCCGTGTACGAGAAGGCGCGCGAGGCTGGCGCGAGCCGGGTCTATTGGCTGACCCAAGAAAGCAATCACACGGCGCGCGCGCTTTACGACAAGGTCGCGGACCGCTCGGGCTTCATCCAGTACCGCAAGCTGCTCGGATGACGCGGCTTCTGAGAGGAAAATCTATCCTTTTGTCAGCAGCTTGCCTCTTTTTCCTGATTCAGGACGCGAGCGCCGCGGATTGCCGCTGGTTCGGCCGGGACGCACAGCGCGCGATCAAGCATCACGTTGCGGCCTTGCAGCGCTACGAGCATGAAGCGTCCGATCGGCTGAAAGGGCTCGACAGCCGCCCATTCGAATTCATCCGCGATGAGGCGAAGAAAACCGCCACTATGATCGGCGAGCCGAAAGCGCTGGCCGATGAAGAGGACCTGAAGCGCTGCCGCAACGCGACGCACCCGATCCGCAAGATTTGCGCTGATGCCTCGGGGCTGCTTGTCGAGATCCTCGAAAAACACGGCGCCGATTCGAAGCCGGACTACGACAAGCTGCGCTACGCGACCGCGATGGCGGAGTGCGAAAAGCTGATGGACTTGAAGCCGCTGAAATCCGTCCTTCGCGGAACCGGCTAAAGCTGCCTACATAGGCGGCATGACGGGAGCGGGCCGGCTCTTCTTCGAGGTGCAGCGATCGGTCTGCGGCCGCGCGTGGCGCGACCGGCTCGACGATCGCGCGACCGCGCGCGCGCTGTCGATGACGCAGCGACACGGCGTGTCCGAGTTGCTCGCCCGCATCCTCGCCGGGCGCAATGTCGAGGTCGAGGACGTCGAGGCGTTTCTCGATCCGACCGTGAAGCGGCTGATGCCGGACCCGGACACGCTGACCGACATGGAGAAAGCGGCAGCGCGCATCGCCGACGCGGTCGAGCATCGCGAACAGATCGCGATCTTCGGCGACTACGACGTCGACGGCGCGACCTCGGCGGCTGTTCTGGCGAAGTTCCTGCGTTATGCCGGCCTCGACCCGCTGATCCACATCCCGGACCGGATTTTCGAGGGCTACGGACCGAATACCGAGGCGGTGCAGGCACTTGCCGGGAAAGGCTCAACCCTGCTCGTGACCGTCGACTGCGGCACCACCAGCATCGCGCCGCTCGTAGAAGCCCGCAAGCTCGGCCTCGACGTTGTGATCATCGACCATCATCAGACCGATCAGGAGCTTCCTCCGGCCAACGCTCTGGTCAACCCGAACCGGCAGGACGATCTCTCCGGGCTCAACCAGCTCGCCGCCTGCGGCCTCGTGTTCATGACCGTGGTCGCGGTCAACCGCGAACTGCGCAAGCGCGGCTTCTGGCATGTGCTTCGTCCCGAGCCGGATCTGCTCGACTCGCTCGATCTGGTGGCGCTCGGCACCGTCGCCGACGTGGTGCCGCTCAAGGGGCTCAATCGCGCCTTCGTTCAAAAGGGCCTGCTCGCGATGCGGCGGCGCGAGCATGTCGGCCTCACCGCCCTGATGGATGCCGCCCGGCTGACCGGGCCGCCCGAGTGCTGGCACCTCGGCTTCCTGCTCGGACCCCGCATCAATGCGGGCGGCCGCATCGGGCGTGCCGACCTCGGCGTGCGGCTGCTGCTGGAAGGCGACACCACGCAGGCTGGCGCGATGGCCGCCGAACTCGACCGGCTCAACCGCGAGCGCCAGGTGATCGAGCAGCAGACGCTCGCACAGGCCGAAGCCGAGGCGATGGCTGCGCTCGGCATCGAGGAGAAGGGCGCCGTGGTGGTGACGGCCGGGCAGGGCTGGCATCCCGGCGTCGTCGGGCTCGTCGCCGCGCGGCTGAAGGAGCGCTACGGCCGGCCGGCCTTTGCCATCGCACTCGAACCGGGCGGCATCGGCACCGGCTCCGGCCGCTCGATCACCGGCGTCGATCTGGGCAGCGCGGTGCGCCACGCCGTCGCCACGGGCCTGCTCATCAAGGGCGGCGGGCACGCCATGGCGGCGGGCGTGACGATCGCGCCGGACAAGCTCAGCGTCTTTCGCGCCTACCTGGAGGAGACACTGCATGAGGCGGTCGAGAAGGCGCGTCAGGAAGATGCGCTGCTGATCGACGGCGCGATCTCGGCGGCCGGTGCCTCCGTCGATATGCTCAACGATGTCGCGCGCGCGGGGCCGTTCGGCGCCGGACACGCCGAGCCGGTGTTTGCGCTGCCGGGCCACCAGCTTGCCTACGTGGAGGAAGTCGGCCAGAGCCACGTGCGCGTGCGCCTGCGCGCGGGCGACGGCGCGATGCTCAATGCGATTGCGTTCCGCGCCGCCGGCAAGCCGCTCGGGCAGGCGCTGATCGCCAATCGGGGCCGCACCGTCCATGCCGCCGGTACGCTCTCGATCGACCGCTGGAACGGCGAGGAGCGCGTGCAGTTCCGGATCATGGATCTGGCGGAGAACGAGCCGGGGGCGCGGTGACCAGGTTCTCATCCTGAGGAGCGTCGCGCAGCGACGCGTCTCGAAGGATGGCCCGAGTGCACGCCCTCGCCCTTCGAGACGCCTGCTTCGCAGGCTCCTCAGGGTGAGGGCTGTCAGAGCGCTTCGCCGTTCTCGAGCCGGTCCGCGATGACGCGCAACGCAAGCGCCTGTATTTTCGACTGGGCATCCACATCATTATCGCCATAGGCCAGAACCCCCGGCAGCGAGGGCACCTCGGCGATCCAGCGGCCGTCTTCCTCACGCTCGCTTTCGATCTTCAGCATGCTCGGCTCCAAGAGCCGATGGTTTACACGCCCCCGCTTCCGCGATCAACGCTGTGACGCTCGCTACTTCGTCTGCGCGCTCGCCTGCGTGCTCTTTTTCTTGCCCATCACCATGTCGAGATCGATCGCGTTGCCCATCGCGAGATAACCCGCGCGATTGGGGTGCAGCTTGTCGCCCGGGCCGCCGGTCGTGCTCTCCGGCACGAACTCCGGCTTCAACTCACCGGTCGCGGCATCGAGCGTCGCCTTGTCGAAATCGACGACGCCGTCGAATGTGCCGGACGTGCGGATGAATTCGTTCAGCGCCTTGCGCTTGTCGTTCTGCTCCGCAAAGCCGTGCGCCGCGCTGGTCGAATTGAGCGCGGTCACGGCGGTCGCGCCATAGATGCGGATGCCGGGAATTTTCGCCCGGACGCGCGCCACGACCTCTTTCATCCGGTCCTGCACGGCTTCCGCCGTCGCGTTGCCGTTCTTGCTGAAGTCGTTGATGCCTTCGAGCCAGATCATCGCGGAGACGCCCGACAGGCTGATGAGGTCGCGCTCGATGCGGCTGGCCGATGAAGGCCCGCCCGCAAACGGCTTCTGCGGCGAATATTCGGCTGGGCCGGTGACCTGATTGCCGCCGATGCCGGCATTGATCACGGTTGCGCGGTGTCCCGCGGCCGCAAGGCGGCGCGCGAGCACGTTCGGCCAGCGGTCGTCGCCGTTCATCGTGGAGGCGGTCCCATCGGTGATCGAATCGCCGAACGCGACGATCACCTTGGTGTCGGCGGGGGCCATCATGTCGAGGGCGTCGAGGAAAAACCATGAGGCGGTGGAGTACGGGAATGCGGACTCGTCGCTGGCCTCGCCCTTCGCGCCGGCACCGGGCGCCGTGACATAGGAGGTCTGCAGCGCCTTGGCGTGCCATGTCATCGGGCCGGTCTCGCCCGCGACGTGGAAACTCACCGCGAGCTTGCGCCCCGCGAGCACCTTCGCGTCCTTCACGAACGGGAGCGCGACCGCATCGCTCCACACGTCCTTCCCGGGCTCAACCGTGACGCTCGGCTTGCCGCCAAACATGACCGGCCGGTTGGTGCCGGCAACCAGCGTGGCGCTGCCAAGCTGCAACCCGACATAGACGCCGTCGAACGTCACCGGTTTGGTGCCGAGCGCATTGGAGAAGCGCAGCCGCGTCTGCTTGCCCCAGATATCCGGGAGCACGATGAGGCGGAAGGTCTGGTCGCGCGCCCCGGCTTCCGGGGCCGGGAAGGCGAACTTCTGCACCGGCTGCGCCGACGGATTGCCGACCGGATAGGGGCCTTGCACCGAGGCGGCCCAGCTCGTTGCCCACTTGTCGGCGGCATTCGCCGAAGCCGGGAGACAGGCGGCCGCCGCAACGATGATCGAGGCGCCGAGCGCGCGGGCAAGATTCATGGCGTTCCTCCATTGCGGCTTTCCCGCCGCTTGAACGCCATGATGGATCACCCGTCACGGTGGCGACAAGGCACCTTTCGGTGAGGCAGCCATGCAGGCCGTCACTCGCCGAATGTCACGCCACGCGGTGGGGTGGCGTCGGCGGGCGGCGGTGGCGCACTTTCGCCGCGATCGAGCCGCTCGATCAGGTTCGCAAGCAGGCCCCAGAAGAACGTATCGCCCGGATAGCCGCGGATGCGGCCGATCTCGCGGTCCTCGTCGATCAGCACGAACACCGGCGTGAAGCGCTCACGCCTGATGAAGGCAAGCTCGGACGGAATGGGTTGCTTGATGTCCTGGCGGCGCAGCGGCGCGCGCTTGCCTTCGGTGGTCTTGTCGTAGGCCGGCGCGATGTCGCGGTCGAACCGCTGGCACCACACGCAGCCCTTCTGCTCGAACACCACAAGCTCGGCCGCATCGGCGGCGGGCGCGAGCAGCGACACGAAAAGCAGGGCGGAGATCAGCCGCATGCGACTGACATAGGCCTAGCCGTAACGGAACGCCAGCAGGTTATCGAACGAGCGCAGCTCGATCAGCAGCCGGTGCAGCAGGTCGCGGTCGCGCGCTTCAACCGATTTCGGAATTTGATCGAGACCGGCGATGGCTCCGTCAATAAGACGCCGGAACCCGGCATGGCCGCGAATTTCCGGGGCCGCTGCGCCGTCGCAGCGCTGCAAGGTCGCGCGATAGGATTCCGCACCGGCGGCGACGCTCTCCCAGTCGGGCCTTTCGTCGTGCGCGAACAGCGCGTCCATCGACGTGTTGGCATCGAGGACGCAGTCGGCGAGCACCGTCACGCCATTCTCGCGCCGCAGCCGCGAAAGCGACGCACGGATGGTCTCGAGCGATTCGCGCGCGACATCGGGCCGGCCGAGATTGAGCACCAGCGTGGTGCCGACGAGACCGGCCGCGATTTCCAGCATCGTCGCGGTGTAGCGCGGCTGATCCCGGAATGCGGCCGGCCGCGGCAGGGTGCTGACCTTGCTCCACGCCTCGCGCATTCCCTCGATCTCCAGCGCCGCGAGGTCGATGTTTCCGGTGCGCAGATAGCCCGCAGCGACTCGGCGATGGCTCATGGCCGCCTCGACCGTGCGGTTGAAATCGCCGAGATCGTCGGCGCGAGCCGGCGTCATGAGGCAGGCAAGGCAGGCAGCCATGCATGCGGCGCGCTTGAGCAGGGGGATGAGCGGCTCCATATTCGCCACCATAGCGGAACGGCCGCCAGGGTGGCGACCGGCCGAAACTTGCCGTTAACGCAGCATGAAGCCGACGCGACGAAGTCTGATTGCGGGAAGCGCGGCGTTCGGCGCGAGCCTGATCGTTCCGCGGGCGCGCGCCGAACCCGTGCTGACCGAGGATGGGCTCTACCGGCAGCCTTGGTTTCTCGAAAGCTTCCTCGAACTCGCCGACGATCTGCAAGGCGCGACCAATCTCGGCAAGCGCTTCTGCGTCGCATGGGAATTGCGCGGCTGCCCCTATTGCCGGGAAACGCATCTGGTCAATTTCGCGCGGGCCGACATCGAAAATTACATCAAGGACAATTTCGAAGTTCTCCAGTTCAATATCGTCGGCTCGCGCAAGGTGACGGACTTCGACGGCAGCGAAATCTCCGAGAAGGCGCTGGCGGCAAAATACGGCGTGCGCTTCACGCCGACGTTCCAGTTTTTCCCGGAGACTGCGGCAGGGCTTGCCGACAAGCCGCCGGAGAAACGCGAAGTCGCGCGTGCGCCGGGCTATTTGCGGCCGGACGATTTCCTCGCGCTATTCCGTTTCGTTCGCGAGAAGGGCTACGAAACGAAGAGTTTTCGGGATTATCTGAGGGCGGTCAGGGGTTAGCGCGGTCCTCATCCTGAGGAGCGGCCGAAGGCCGCGTCTCGAAGGATGGCGGCATACTCCGAGCTTGTGGCCATCCTTCGAGACGGCCGCTGCGCGGCCTCCTCAGGATGAGGTTCGGAGTTATTGCCCCGTGTTCACCGGGCTCTCCGGGCTCATCAGCAGCGCGACCGCGTCCTTGATCTGCTCGATGGTGAGCACCTTGTTCGCGCCGAAGCGCGGCATCGTGGAGCAGGGGAGCGCCGCATGTGAGTTGTAGATCTTTTCGTAGGCCGCCTTCACGGCCTCCGGCTTGAAGTCGCGAAGCTTGCCGTATTCGGAGAGCGACGGCCCGAGCGTCCCGTAGCTCACCTCGCTCTTGGTGAGCTGATGGCACGCATAGCAGTTGCCGCCGTTGGCCTGCCGCGCAGGATAGTCGGTGAAGCGCAGGCCGTAGCCGGATTGCGCCAGCGCCTCACCCTTCTTCCAGTCGCCGACGAAATTGTTGTCGGGCGGGTAGGCGATGTTGGCCTGCTCGCGCTTCTGGATTTCATCCGCGACGTTCTTCGGCGGGCTGTTCCGGAAAACCGAGCACAGCGCCATCGTGTCGTCGCCGGTCAGACGCTGCGCCCAGTCGGCCGGCGCGGTCGGAAACGCGGCCTTCACGGCCGCATCGGCGATGGCCGGGTCTGGACGTTGCTGCGAGAAGGCCGGAGCGGCGCAAAGGGCGAGGGCGACAATCGCCGGGATGATTCGCATGCTCGCCTCCCTCATCGTTTCAGTCCGGGCGCGGCAATCTCGCCGCCATCCGCCTGCCGGGTGAGGAACGCGATCAGCGCGACGCTCGCCTCGGAGCCGAGCTGAAGCTCGGGCATCCGCATCTGCCAGTAACAGTCATACATCCGGTGCTGCATGGTCATCACATGGGTCGTCGACACGCGATAGGCCGGCCATTCGCCGATCACCTTGCTCGCCTCCTTTTTCTCCGCGAGGTACGGCAGGCCTTGCAGCCGGATGCGCAAGCCGGAATTCGCGTGGCAGGTCGCGCAGGCGAAATCGAACGGACCGGAGCGGCGATAGAACAGCGTCTCGCCGAGCGCCGCGGTCTCGCGCTCTTTCGGGTGCGCCAGCGGCGCGGCGAATTTCTGGCCAGCGGATTTGCTCGCCACATAGGTCGCCATCGCGCCGAGGTCCTTAACCGGCTGTCCGCCGGCGGGGTGCGGGCGCTTCACATAGTCGGCCGCGCTGATGCCCTGGAGCTTCTCCATGCACCACAGGATGCGCGTTTCGGCGTCCATCACGCGGTCCGCGTCGGCGAAATAGCGTGGCAGTTCGGCGAACGCGCCCTCGACCTTGCCCGGCCCCTTGCCGAGGTCGCATTGCTCGAGTGGCGCGTTCTTCGGTCCGGCAGGCGTGGTCCACAGCGCTTCGCCGCGGTCGACGTCGAGGAATCCCGGATTGCTCCACGGGTCCTCCTTCAGCATTGTGCGATATTTCTCGATCGCCTTTTCGGTCTCGGCGTCCTGCGCGAAGGCAGCGCCCGAGAGGGCGATGGCGAACGCCGCCAGCAAAATCGGAGATCTCACCTGCGTCTCCCCGGACCGTTCTTGATTCGAGCGCAGCCGCATCGCCCCTGCGGCTTCGCGTTTGTTGCATTGTCGGCCGCCAGCGTCTAGACAAACGGAAGATTACGCCTATGTGGCAGTGTGATTTGGCACCGTCGCAACAGATTTGTCCTGCATAACGTCTCTATCTGGCAAGGACATTCTGTCGCGGCGTTTCGGGGCAGGAGATTCCCATGAATGGACCGAGCCGGCGGCAAGTTTTGGCCGGCAGTGCAGGTGCGCTGGCGATCGCGACCCTCGGCGTTGCGCCCGCCCACGCGAATAATGCGCATGACCTGATCAAGGCATTCACCGGCGGCAAGCAGGCGACCGAAGGCAAGGTGAAGCTTGACCTTCCCGAGATCGCCGAGAACGGCAACACCGTGCCGATGACCGTGTCGGTCGAAAGTCCGATGACCGACGCCTCGCATGTCACGGACGTGCTCGTGGTCGGCGACGGCAATCCGAACGGCGGGATGGTGACGTTCCAGTTCTCTCCGCTCAGCGGCGTTGCGGAAGCCAACACGCGCATCCGCCTTGCGGCGACGCAGAACATCATCGCGGTCGCGAAGATGAACGACGGATCGTTCGTGACGGCGAGCAAGCAGGTGAAAGTGACCATCGGCGGCTGCGGCGGCTGATTGGAAATTTGGGAGACGAACCATGGCTACCGCCGCAAAGCCGCGCATCAAGCTCGACAAGAAGGAAGCCCGCAAGGGCGACATCGTCGAGGTGAAGGCGCTGGTCGCCCACATCATGGAGACGGGCCAGCGCAAGGACGCGCAAGGCGCAACGATCCCTCGCAAGATCCTGAACAAGTTCGCCTGCACGGTCGCGGGCAAGCAGGTGTTCGCGGCGAACTTCGAACCGGCGGTGTCGGCGAACCCATACATCCAGTTCAAATTCAGGGCGACCGAGTCCGGCCCGGTGGTGCTGACCTGGACCGACGACGACGGCTCAACGATCGTCGGCGAAGAGACGATCACCGTCACGTAGCCGGTCATTCCGGGGCGCCGCGAAGCGGCGAGCCCGGAATCCATAACCACAGCCGGTGCGATAAGGTGAGATTCGTGGTTATGGATTCCGGCCCCACGCGCTGCGCGCGTGTGCCGGAATGACAGGTGGCCGATGCTTTCCCGCCGAGAATTTCTCCAGGTCGCCGCTGCGACGGCAGCGATACTCCCGACTGTATCTCCGCGCGCGCTCGCGCAGCAGCGGCTGACGCAGGCGGAGCTGCTCGCGTTCGAGCCGCTCGGCAATGTCACGCTGCTGCATGTCGCCGACGTACACGGGCAGCTGATGCCGGTGTACTTCCGCGAGCCGTCGAGCAACGTCGGCGCCGGCGAGGCGAAGGGGCTGCCGCCGCACATCACCGGCAAGGATTATCTGACGCGCTTCGGCATTCCGGAAAAATCCGCCGCGGCCTATGCGCTGACGCCAGAAGATTTTTCGGCACTCGCGCAAAGCTACGGCCGGATCGGCGGGCTCGACCGGCTGGCGACGGTCGTGAAAGCGGTGCGGGCGCAGCGCGGCGATGACCGCGTGCTGCTGCTCGACGGCGGCGACACCTGGCAGGGCTCGCTCGGCGCCAACGCGACCCGCGGCCAGGACATGGTGGATTGCTTCAAGCTGTTGGCCCCCGACGCGATGACCGGGCACTGGGAGTTCACCTACGGCACGGGTCGGGTGAAGGAATTGGCGGACAGCCTCGGCTTCCCGTTCCTCGCACTGAACGTCCGCGACGCCGAATGGCAGGAACCGGTGTTTCCGCCCTACAAGCTGTTCGAGAAGGGCGGCGTGAAAGTCGCTGTCCTGGGGCAGGCATTCCCCTACACGACGGTTGCCAATCCGCGCTGGATGATCCCGACCTGGTCGTTCGGCCTCCGCGAGGAGGACGTGCGCGCCAACGTCGAGAAGGCGAAGGCCGAAGGCGCGCAACTGGTCGTGCTGCTCTCGCACAACGGCTTCGACGTCGATCGCAAGCTGGCGGGGCGAGTGCCCGGTATCGACGTGATCCTCACCGGCCATACGCACGACGCGCTGCCCGAGGCCGTGAAGGTCGGCAAGACGCTGCTGATCGCCTCCGGCAGCCATGGGAAATTCCTCTCGCGCCTCGATCTCGATGTGCAGGGTGGGGTCGTGAAGGATTTCCGCTACAAGCTGATCCCGCTGTTCGCCGACGCGATCGCGCCTGAGCCTGAGATGGCGGCTGCGATCGCGAAAGCACGCGCGCCGTTCGCTTCGCAGTTGGCGCGTGAGGTCGGACGCACCGAGTCGCTGCTTTACCGGCGCGGCAATTTCGCCGGCACGTTCGACGACCTGATCTGCGCGGCCATCATGGAGGAGCGCGACGCCGAAATCGCACTGTCGCCCGGGTTCCGCTGGGGCACGAGCGTGCTGCCGGGCGCGGCGATCACCGTCGAGGACATCCACAACGCGACCGCGATCACCTATCCGCAGGTCTATCGTCAGACGATGACCGGCGCGCGGCTGAAGGACATTCTCGAAGACGTGGCCGACAACCTGTTCAACCCCGACCCGTACTATCAGCAGGGCGGCGACATGGTCCGCTGCGGCGGGCTCGGCTACACCATCGACATTGGCAAACCGATGGGAAGCCGCATCTCGGGGCTCACGCACCTGAAATCCGGCGCGCCGATCGACGCCGCGCGCGAATACACCGTCGCCGGTTGGGCGAGCGTGAACGAAGGGACCGAGGGCCCGCCGGTGTGGGAACTGGTGGAGAAATACGTGGCGCGCAAGAAGACTGTGGGGGTGGAGGCGAACACGAGCGTCAAAGTGGTGGGCGGCTAGGCGAGTTGCTGCATCACGTAGGTTTTCCACGCCGTCTCTCACTCGCCTTCATATGACTTTGTAGTTCCTTCCACGCTTGGCGCGCTGACACGAGACGCGAGGGGTCAGCGTGATAGGCGTCGTAGCGTCTCGTGCCCTCAGTCCGTAGCCAATGCTCAAAACGGGCCACATGGTTTGGCTGATTGTCGTCCTCTGGGCCTCGATTTTTCATGGCGCCACTATGTGACAGTCGTCCCGGTTCATATCACAAGCTAGGCGCATTATTTTATCTGCCTCTGCGCATTTTTGTGAAACAATGTTCTTCATCAATTAGAGTCGGAAGAAGATTGCCGCCGTAGCGGAGGTATCCATGCCCGACAGCGACGAGACTCGGCAGGCGAATCGGAAACCGACCCGCCGCCGCTTCCTGACGGCCGCGACCGGCGCGGGCGCCGCGCTGAGCGGCGGCTCCGCGCTCGCCGCAAATTCGAAAAACTTGCCCCCAAATGTGCCCGAGTGGACCCGCGCGCTCGGCGACGGCGTCGCGACGCGGCCCTATGGCAAGCCCTCGAAGCACGAAGCGCATGTCATCCGGCGCGACGTGCAGTGGCTGACCGCGAGCCGGGAGTCCTCGGTGAGCTTCACGCCGCTGCACGAGCTCGACGGCATCATCACGCCGAACGGGCTCTGCTTCGAGCGTCACCACGGCGGCATCGCGGAGATCGACCCGGAGGATTACCGGCTGGTCGTCCATGGCTTGGTCGACAAGCCGCTGATCTTCACGCTCGCAGACCTCAAGCGTTTCCCGCGCATGAACCGCATCCACTTCCTCGAATGCGCGGCAAATTCCGGCATGGAGTGGCGCGGCGCGCAGCTCAACGGCTGCCAGTACACCCACGGCATGGTGCATTGCGTCGAATACACCGGCGTGCCGCTGCGCCTGCTGCTCGCCGAGGCCGGCGTGAAGCCGAGCGCGAAATGGCTGCTCGCCGAAGGCGCGGATTCGGCGGCGATGAACCGCTCGATCCCGCTTGCCAAGGCGCTCGACGACTGCCTCGTCGCCTACCGGATGAACGGCGAGATGCTGCGCCCCGAGCAGGGTTATCCGGCGCGCCTCGTGGTGCCGGGCTGGGAGGGCAATGTCTGGGTCAAGTGGCTGCGGCGTCTGAAGCTCGGCGACGAGCCGTGGTTCGCGCGCGAGGAAACCTCAAAATACACCGACCTGATGGAGAGCGGCAAAGCGCGCCAGTTCACCTTCGTGATGGATGCGAAGTCGGTGATTACGTCGCCGTCGCCGCAGGCGCCGTTGCGCCACAAGGGCTTCACGGTGGTCTCCGGCCTCGCGTGGTCCGGCCGCGGCAGAATCGCGCGCGTCGATGTCTCGCTCGATGGCGGCAAGGACTGGCGTGAGGCCAAGATCGACGGGCTGGTGCTCGACAAGGCGGTGTCACGCTTCTACGCCGAGACCGAGTGGACCGGTGAGGAACTGCTGCTGCAATCGCGCGCGATCGACGAGACCGGCTACGTGCAGCCAACCAAGAACGAATTGCGCAAGATCCGCGGCGTCAACTCGATCTACCACAACAATGGCATCCAGACCTGGTTGGTGAAACCGGACGGCGAGGTCGAGAATGTCGAAGTGTCCTGAGACATTCCTCATCCTGAGGAGGCCGCGAAGCGGCCGTCTCGAAGGATGGCCACAAACACCGAGCTTGCTGCCATCCTTCGAGACGCGCCCTGCGGGCGCTCCTCAGGATGAGGGCCGGTGGGTTTGGCTGCGATCGCTGCTCGCGACGTTTCTGCTTATAGCATTCGCCTCCTCAGCTCACGCCGCCGATCCCAAACGCAACATCGGCCACGCCGCAACGCCGGCCGAAATCGCCGGCTGGGATATCGACGTGCGGCCGGACGGGCAGGGGCTGCCACCGGGCAGAGGTTCGGTGAAGGACGGCGAAGCGGTCTACGTGGGCAAGTGCGCGGCCTGCCACGGCGAGTTCGGCGAAAGCGCCGGCCGCTGGCCGCAGGTCGCGGGCGGCGCGGGCTCGCTCAAGTCCGACGATCCGGTGAAGACGGTCGGCTCGTACGTCGCTCACCTTTCGACGGTGATCGACTATGTCCGCCGCGCGATGCCGTTCGGCGATGCGCAGTCGCTCACCAATGACGAGCTTTATGCGGTCGTCGCCTACATGCTGTTCCTCAACGACATCGTGGACGAGAAGTTCGTGCTGTCGAAAGACACATTCGCCACGGTGAGGATGCCGAACGCCGGCGGCTTCTACGACGACGATCGCGAGACGACCGAAAAGGCGTTCTGGAATCCCAAGCCCTGCATGGCGAACTGCAAGGCCGATGTCAAAATTACCGGTCGCGCCCGCGTCATCGACGTGACGCCGGACGAGAAGAAGCCGCCGCGCGGCGCGGATTGAGCGCTTGAATGCGCCGCGCCGTCCCGTAAAGTCCGGCCGCAACCACCATCCGAAGTGAACTCATGGCCAGATTGAATCTCTCCATCGCGGTGCGCGACTATGACCGCACCCGAGCGCTCACCGACGGCACGGTGCCGATCGACGGCGTCGATCCGGTGTTTCTAGCGCTCGAGCCGGAGGAAATCTTCTTCCGCGCGTTCCGCCATGCCGAGTTCGACATTTGCGAGTTGTCATTGTCCAGTTCGACCGTGAAGACCGTGCAGGGCGATTTCGCCTATGTGGGCGTGCCGGCGTTCGTATCGCGCGCGTTCCGCCACACCTCGATCTACGTGCGCACCGATCGCGTGAAGAAGCCGCAGGACCTGAAGGGCCGCAAGGTCGGTGTCTCGGAATATCAGCTCACCGCGAATGTCTGGGCGCGCGCGCTGCTGGAAGACGAGTACGGGGTGAAGCCTTCCGACATTCACTGGATCAGGGGCGGGCTGGAACAGGCGGGCCGCGTCGAGAAGATCGCGATCACGCTGCCGCCAGAGATCAAGCTCGAAGCCGCGCCCGAAGGCGCGACGCTCAACGCCATGCTGGAAGCGGGCGAGATCGACGCGTTCATCGGCCCGCGCACGCCCTCGTGCTTCGAGCAGGGCAAGCCGAATATCGGCTGGCTGTTTCCCGATCCGATGGCGGCCGCCAAGGATTATTTCGCCAAGACCGGCAACTTCCCCATCATGCACATGATCGGCGTGCGCCGCTCGCTGGTGGAGCAGCACCCGTGGCTGCCCGCGACCGTGCTGAAGGCCTTCACGCGCGCGAAATCGATCTGCCTTGCGCTGCTGGAGGAGACCTCAGCCAGCAAGGTGACGCTGCCGTTCATGGAGGAGCAGGTGAAGGCGGCGCGCGATTTCATGGGCGCGGACTTCTGGCCCTACGGCATTCCGGCGAACCGCAAGACGCTGGAGTATTTCCTCACGCAGCATCACAAGCAGGGGCTTTCCTCGCGGCTGGTGAAGATCGAGGAGCTGTTCCACCCGACGACGTTCGAGGCGTATAAGGTTTAACGCGGTGGTCATTCCGGCCGAGCGTAGCGAGGGCCGGAATCCATAACCCCGAATCGAGCGATTGTTCGCCGGTCGTGCGTCATCGATAGAGCCGTGGTTATGGATCCCGGGCTCGCCGCTGCGCGGCGCCCCGGGATGACGACTACTTCGCCGGCCTTATCCGCACGTGAATATTCTTCTCCTGCGTAAACGCCAGCATCTCGTCGAAGCATTCCTCGCGCCCGATGCCGGACTGCTTCACACCGCCGAACGGCACGCCGAGAAAATGTTTTCCCACCTCGTTGATCCAGATGAAGCCCGCTTCGACCGCAGCGGCTGTGCGGTGCGCGGTCGAGATGTCGTTGGTCCAGATCGAGCAGGTGAGGCCGTATTCGACCATGTTCACCTCATCGAGCATCTTGGCCTCGTCGGACCATTTGAACACGCCAAGCACGGGACCAAAAATCTCCTCGCGCGCGATGCGCATGGTCATGTTGACGTCGGCGAACACGGTCGGCTCGACGTAGAAACCCTTCGCCAGCTTCGGATCGGACGGCGGACCGCCACCGCAAAGGAGCCGCGCGCCTTCCTGCTTGGCGGAGGCGATGTAGTCCATCACGCGGTCGAAATGCACCTTCGAGACGATCGCGCCCATGGTGGTCGCCGGATCGGTCGGGATGCCGGGCTTGAACGCCTTGATCTTCTCCTTCACGCGCGCGAGCACCGCGTCGTAGAGCTTCTCGTGGATGAAGGCGCGGCTGGTCGACCCGCAGGACTGTCCGCACCAGGTGAAATTCATGCCGGCGATGACCGCGCCCGTGACCTCGTCGGCATCGGCATCGGGATAAGCGACCAGCGCGTTCTTGCCGCCGAGTTCGAGCATCACCGGCTTCACGGTGTCGGACGCCGCGCGCATCACGGCGCGGCCGGTCGGCACGCTGCCGACCAGCGCCACCATCGCGACATCCTTGTGGCCGGCAAGCGCCGCGCCGACTTCCTTGCCGCCGGGGACCACGTTGAACACGCCGGGCGGCAGGATGCCGTCGATCAGTTCGGCAAGCCGCAGCGAGGAGAGCGGCGATTGTTCGGGCGGCTTCACCACCACGGTGTTGCCGGCCGCGAGCGGCGCCGCGGACTTGCCCATGCAGAACATGAACGGGTGATTGAACGGAATGATGCGCGCGACGACGCCGCGCGGCTCGCGCACCGAGAAATTGACCGCGCCCGGCCCCATCGGGACCGACGAGCCCTTCATTTCGGTGACGAGGCCGGCGAAGAATTCGGTCTGCGCCGCCGCGACCATCGCGTCGCTGACCATCTCGCGCACCGGATTGCCGCAGTCGGCGGCATCGATCATCGCGAGTTCCTGTGCGTGCGCGCGCAACACCTCGGCGATGCGCTTGAGCAGTTTGGCGCGTTCGAGCGGCAACACGTTGCGCCACTCCTTGAAGGCTTTCTTCGCCGCCGCAACCGCCGCGTCCACATCCGCCGCGCCGCCGTCCGCGACCTTGCCGAGCGTCTCGCCGGTTCCCGGATTGATCGTGCCGGCCTCGCGGCCCGACAAAGGCGCATGCCACGCCCCACCGTAGTAGCAGCCGCGATGGTCGGGGAGTGTCAGCGGCGCCGTGATGGGTACGGCTGAGTTCATGTCATCCTCACGCGCGCCGGATGGAATCGACGTCCCCGAGCTTTCCGACCAGCGCGTTCACGCCGATCGACAGCACGAACAGCACGATCAGCAGCGCATACATGCGCGGCATGTTGAAGGTCGAATAGGCGTTGATGATCAGAAAGCCGATGCCGCGGTTGGAGAGCTTCGTCTCCGCGAGCAAGGTGCCGATGATCGCGACGCCGAGGCCGAGGCGTATCCCGTTGATGACGGGCAGGCGCATCGCCGGCAGGTAGATTTTCGTGACCATCTGCCAGGTCGAAGCGCGGAAGCTGCGGCCGACGCGAATGAGCACCGGATTGATCTCGCGCATTCCGGCCGCCGCGCTCAGCGCCACGGGGAAGAAGCACGAGATGGTGCCCATCGCGACTTTCGAGCCCGGCCCGACGCCGAACCACATGATCATGATGGGGAAGAAGATGATCTTCGGGGTCGGCCCGAGATAATAAAGATAGGCCTCGAACGCGCGGCTCATGAGTTTGTTGCTGCCGAGTGCGATGCCGACCGCAAGCCCGGACAGCCCGCCGATCAGCAGCCCCGTGCCGATCTCGCCCGCGGTCACGCCGAGATGCCAGTAGTAGGACTGCTCGGCGAGAAGCTCGGCGGTCGCGCGGCCGATCACCAGCAGCGAGGGAACGACATCGCGGAACAGCAGTCCCGATGCGGCGACGGCTTCCCACGTGACGAGGATGCCCGCGACGATCGCGATGCGCACGAGCGTCACCGGGCTCAGCGATGGTTGCGCGGCGGGCGCGATCAAGCGGCCGGTCTCAGCCATTTCTCTACTCTATCGGTGACGAAGAAGAAGCAGACGCTAACCAAGATGACGAAACAGATCGCCGCGTAGGTGCCGGGCAGGTCGTAGCGCTCGGCAAGATCGTTGATGAGTTGCCCGAGCCCGCCGAAATTGATCAGGAATTCGACGCCGACGATATTGATCAGCGCGAAGATCATGCCGAGGCGCAAGCCCACAAACATGGTCGGCAGCGCGGCCGGAAAGAAGATCTTCCAGAACAGCTGCATTTCGGTGAGCTTGAAGCTGCGCCCGACATCGATCAGCACGCGCCGCGTGCCGGCGAGGCCCTCGATGGTCTTGAGGATGACGGCGGGAAGCCCTGCGACGAAGCCCATCATGATGATGGTCTTCTCGCTGCGGCCGAAGATGACCAGGAACAGCGGATACATCAGCACGGTCGGCGCGGACGCCATCGCGGCCACCCAGGTCTCGGTCGCGTCGCGCAGGAGCTTCACGCGATAGAGCAGCACGCCGATGCCGACGCCGAACACGGCGAGCAGCACGGTCGCCCAAAAGGCCTCACGCG
This sequence comes from Hyphomicrobiales bacterium, assembly GCA_034669145.1. GTDB lineage: Bacteria > Pseudomonadota > Alphaproteobacteria > Rhizobiales > Xanthobacteraceae > PALSA-894. The sequence continues at coordinate 27,387 of JAXDNY010000267.1, read as the reverse complement.
CCGTGACGAGGAAGCGATGCGGGATCTCCTCCTCGAGGATCACGCGCTCGAACGCGCCCGCGATCTGCGAGGGCATCGGCACGATGAAGCGGTTGACCACCCCGACGCGGATGAGAACTTCGATCAGCAGAATGAACGCGATCAGCGAGCCGAGCCCGAGCGCGAGCGGCAGAAAATTGCGCTGCGCGCGCGCAATCACGCGCGGCCACCGCGATGTGCCTCGTCATCGCGCATGCCGCGGCTCGCTTCCTCGCGCAGGTCGCCCCAGATTTGCGCGACGTAGCGGCCGAACGCATCGCTCGACACGATTTCGGAGGAGCGCGGGCGCGGCAGCTCGATCGGCACCATGCGCTTCACCTTGCCGGGCCGGTAGGTCATCACCAGCACGCGGTCGGCAAGCTGGACGGCTTCGGTGATGTTGTGGGTGATCAGCAGGCAGGTTTGCTTGAGCTGATCCTGGATCTGCAGCACCTTGTCGCCGAGTAAGAGCCGCGTCTGCTCGTCGAGCGCGCCGAACGGCTCGTCCATCAGCAGGATCTTCGGTTCCGAGGCGAGCGTGCGCGCGATCGCGACGCGCTGGCGCATGCCGCCGGACAGCTCGGCCGGATAGCGGTTCTCGAAGCCGGTGAGGCCGACGAGATCGATGAAGTGCCTGGCGCGCTCGATGCGCTGCGCCTTCGGCTGGCCTGCGATTTCGAGCGGGAACGCGACATTGTCGGTGACGGTGCGCCACGGGAAGGTGGATTCCTCCTGGAACACCATGCCGATGGATGCGTGCGGGCCTTTGACTGTTTCGCCAGTCACCGCGACGCGCCCCTCATAGCCGTCGAGCAGCCCGCCGATGATATTGAACAGCGTCGACTTGCCGCAGCCGGAGGGACCGATCACGGCGAGGAACTCGCCGGGCGCGACCGTGAACGAGATGTGATCGACGGCGGTCATGATGCCGTCGGGCGTCTCGAAGCTCTTCACGATGTCGTCGACGACGAGCACCGGCTCGGCGGCCTGCGGCCGCGCGGCCTCAAGGCGAGTCACGGCCGCCATCAGGACTTCCTCTCGGCATTCGACACCGCTGCGGTCATGGCGGGCGTATAGCCCGGCGCGACGCGCACGTCGACGACCGCAACGCCGCCCGCCTCGGCAACCGCGAGCGCCTCGGCCAGCATCGGTTCGAGCCGGCGCACGTCCTCGACCGGGCCGAAGCCGCGTGCGCCTTGCGCGTGCGTAAGCTGCGCGAGATCGATGTCGGGATCGCTGATGCGCTGGCCGATCCATTTGTTCTCGACGGGCCTGTTACGCATGCGCGCGACGCGCTCCTGGTGCACTTCGTCATTGTAGAACGAGCGATTGTTGGCCACGACGATGAGCAGCGGAATGCGGTAATGCGCCGCTGTCCAGAGCGCGGTCGCGCCCATCAGGAAATCGCCGTCGCCGCAGATGCCGATTGGGATGCGGCCGGAACCTTTCAGCGCGAGCGCGGCCCCGACCGTCACGCCGGGCCCGGCGCCAAGTCCCCCGCCGCCGTCCGAGCCCAGGAAATCGAGCGGGTGCCGGAACGGCCACCACGCGCCATGCCACGAGAGCGGCAAATGGGTGAGCGAGACCGGCTTGTCGCCAACGGCATCGCGTAACGCGCGGGCGAGGTGCTCGACGGTGAGGGGGCCGGCAGGTAGGCCGCGCTCCTCGCGTGCCAGCCGGGTGACGACGAGAGGCCCTGTATCGCCGATCGCATCGACGAGCAAAGGCACAGCCGCATCCGGATCACAGGCAAGCAGCACATCGACCGGGGCGAAGCCTTGGTGGTCCATGCTCCAGCCGTTGTGGATTTGATGGTCCGCCGTGACGCTGATCACCTTGGCGCTCGCGGCCGGAGCCTTCGCGGCTTTCAGCGTGCCGGCGAGATCGACCCAGTCGAGGCTGAGGATCACGTCTGCCTTGCCAAGCGCAGCGAGTCCTTCGGCATCCGGCGTGAGCACGGAAGGTGCCCCGAGGTGCAGATGATGGTCGGTCGGGAAGCTCGCGCCGACCTTCAGGTCGGTGATGACTTTCGCGTTGATGCCCTCGGCAAGTTCGACACGCGCATCCCACGCCTCTTCGCTGCGCGATACGCGCCCGATGAGCATCACGACGTTCTTCGCCGCTTTGAGCAGCGCAGCGGCCTTCGCGACCGCTTCCGCGTCAGGCGCGCTCGCGACCGGCGGCATGAAGCGCGCGGCGTCAATCGGCGGCAGCGGCTCGGCTAACGCCGCCTCCTGCATCTCGGCATCGAAGTTCACGTAGACCGGTCCCATCGGGACGGTCTGCGCGATCCACATCGCGCGCATCAGCGCCTCGCGCGCGGCGGCCGGCGAAGCCGGCTGGTCGTCCCATTTGACGTAAGCGCGCACCAGCGCGCCCTGGTCGCGCGCGGTGTGGATCCAGTCGATCCAGGGGCGGCGCTTGGCGGCATCGACCGGACCGGTCGCGCCCAGCACCAGCACCGGCATGCGGTCGCACCATGCGTTGAAGATCGCCATGGTGGCGTGCATCAGCCCGACGTTGGAATGCACCGCCGCCGCCATCGCCTTGCCGGTCACCTTGGCATAGCCATGCGCGATCGCGACCGCGCTCTCCTCGTGCAGGCAGAGCAGCATCTGCGGCGCCGAGTTGCCGAGATAGTTCACCAGCGAGTCGTGCAGGCCGCGATACGAGGCGCCGGGATTGAGCGCGATGTAGGGGACGTCGAGCGCGCGGAGCGTTTCGGCGATCACGTCCGAGCCGAACGCGGGCGCGTTGGCGCCGGAGGGCAGGGGACGTTCGATGTCGGACGGCTCGGCCATGCCAGATCAGTATCACACCGGCGTGGCAGTCCACGCGCCGTTTTCGCGCACAAACCGCAGCGGAACGGCGTTTCGACGATGTGAATTTTCGAGGCTCGCGTTGGTGAGCGCGCAAGCCACCAGCAGAATGCCGCCATGCGCGACGATCACCGTTTCGCCGTCCGGCGTATCGTCGGCGAGAATGCGCACGACGCTCTGCGCGGCGCGATGCACGAAGGTCGCAAGCGGCTCGCAGCCGTCGGGGTCCCAGTCCCAGTTGAACGCGCCCTCGATCGGCGTGTCCCACAGGCTGACGTAGAAGCGCTCGCTCAAGGCGCCGTCGACTTCCGGGTGCATGTTGTGTTCGGCGGCAACGAGATTGGCGGTGCGCCAGGCGCGCGCCATCGGGCTTGCCACGAGCTTGCCGATTCGCGTTTTCGCCAACGCCTTGGCGGCGAGCGCGGCCTGTCCCTCGCCGGCCTCGTTCAGTGGCGTGTGCGGGAGTTGATAGCGCTTGGTGCGGTTGCCCTCGGTCTCGCCGTGGCGAACGAAGATGAACCGCTCGCGCTTGGGCGAAAACGGAATCGCGGAAGCCAACTCCGCGATCCGTTCGTAGCCGAGGAGGTCGATGACCTGGGTCATTCAATTCGCAGAAACGTAGGGTGGGCAAAGCGAAGCGTGCCCACCGTCTTTGCCAAGAGGAAGTTGGTGGGCTTGGCGCTGCGCGCCTGAGCCCACCCTACGAAGAATACCGAGCTCACGCCTGCGCGATGAACTTCTTGTTCATGTAGACCTCGAGGCCTTCGATCCCGCCTTCGTGGCCGTAGCCGGAGTCCTTGATGCCGCCGAACGGCGTCTCGGGCGTCGAGATCGCAACCGAGTTCACGCCGACCATGCCGGACTGCAGCGCATCGCCGATCGCGGTCGCGGTCTTCGGCGACGATGTGAACGTGTAGGCCGCAAGGCCGAACTCGAGCGAGTTCGCGCGCTCCACCACCTCGTCGAACGTCTTGAAGGTGACGATCGGCGCCACCGGCCCGAACGGCTCCTCGGTCATGATCTTGGAGTCGTCGGGCACATCGGTGACCACCGTCGGCTCGAAGAAGTAGCCCTGGTTGCCGGAGCGCGAACCGCCGGTCTGCACCTTGCCTCCACGGGCTTTTGCATCCGCCACGAAGCTATCCATCGCATCGAGGCGGCGCGCATTGGCGAGCGGCCCCATTGTGGTGTCCTTCTCCAACCCGTCGCCGAGCTTGATCGCCTTCGCGTTGTCGGTGAAGCGCTTGAGGAAGCGGTCATAGATCGCCTCCTGCACATAGAAGCGCGTCGGCGAAATGCACACCTGGCCGGCGTTGCGATACTTGAACGCCGAGATCGTGTCGGCGGTCTTTTCCGGGTCGGCGTCGCCGAATACCACGACCGGCGAATGGCCGCCGAGCTCCATGGTGGCGCGCTTCATACCCTTGGCGGCCAGCTGGGCGAGATGCTTGCCGACCGGCACCGAGCCGGTGAACGAGATCTTGCGCACGATCGGGGAGGCGATCAGGTGCTCGGAGACCGTCGCCGGTACGCCGAACACCAGGTTGATCACGCCCGGCGGGAGCCCTGCGTCCTCGAAGCACTTCACCAGGTCGACGCAGCCGGCCGGCGTCTCTTCCGACGCCTTGATGATGATCGAGCAGCCGGCCGCCAGCGAGGCCGCGATCTTGCGGGCAGGGGTGAGGACCGGGAAATTCCACGGCGTGAACGCCGCGACCACGCCGACCGGCTCGGTCACGACCATCTGGCGCACCGTCGGATTGCGGCTCGGAATGATACGGCCATAGGCGCGACGGCCTTCCTCGGCGAACCACTCGACGATGTCGGCGGAGGTGACGACCTCGCCCTTGGCCTCGGCGAGGACCTTGCCCTGTTCCTGACTCATCGAGCGGGCGATGGTGTCGGCGCGCTCGCGCAACAGGTCGGCGGCCTTCTTGATGATGCGTCCGCGGTCATAGGCGGACTTCGCCTTCCACACCTTGAACCCGGCTTCCGCGGAGGCGAGCGCCGCGTCGAGATCGCTCTTGGTCGCGTGCGGCAGATGCCCGAGGGATTTCTGCGTCGCCGGATTGATCACGTCTTCGCCGCCACCGCCGTTGCCGTGGTTCCACTTGCCGTCGATGTAGAGTCCGAGTTGCGTGTAAGACATGGGGTCCTCACCTGTGAGTTATTCTGAATTTCGGGGGGAGCCGGAGCCGGCCGCGCCTCGCCCTCAACGAATAGGGGAGAATGCGGCCGGAAGATAGATGTCGGTGTGCATCGTGAGCAACTGGTCCGGGCCGCCCGGGGGCGGCCAGACGCCGGTATCGATCGCGGTTTTGCGGGTATTGGCGCGCGTGATCAGGTCCGGATAGGGCCAGATATGCATGAAACGCGTAACCTCGCCGGTGACCGAATACATCGCGGCGAGGATCGGGGAGAGTTTTTGCCGCGCCGGGGCGGCCTTTTCCCAAGCCGCAATCGTTGGGGCTAAGCCGGTCGGCTTGAGCAGATAGGTCCGCACCTCGAAGACCGGGCCGTATTGGCCGGGCTTGATGGCGGGGAGGAAAGGAAACTGCACGAACGTGTCGGTGGACCGGCCGACCGTCAGGTCGAGGCAGCCATAGGGGTTCGGGTCCTTCGCCACGGCGTCGCGGTCGGCGGCGAGATCGGCCTCGCTCGCATAATGATGCATCAGCAGGATCTGGTTGAGGTCGCCGATCTCGCAGGCGAGGCAGGCAATGAACTCGCCCTTGCGCGGATTGGCCTTCAGCCATTGTTCGAGCGCAGGAAGCGCCTTTGCGTGCGTGTTCGGCTTCACCGTGATGATGGTGACGTCGTAGGGCATCGATCACTCGCCGCGTTTCGAGAGACTGGAGAGGAGGTAGGAACTAGGAACGCTAACGGGCGCCCGTCACTTCCGCAATGTGCCTTCGACAATCTCCGCTTGGGAGAAAGCTGTCATTGCTATATTTTGGGTGTATCGAGTGTAGTGTGGTGACGGCATGAACGAATTGGAGCGTGTGACATCTCATCCGGACGTCTATGGCGGCCGCCCCTGCATTCGCGGCCTGCGCATCAGTGTGGCCGACATCCTGGACATGCTGGCCGGTGGCGCTACGCGCGCGGACATCCTCCGGGACTACCCGTATCTTGAGGACGAAGACATCACTGCAGCACTTCAGTTCGGTGCGCGTCAAAGCAATCACCCGCTGATCCACACGACGTGAGATGCGCTTTCTTGTCGATGCGCAGTTGCCGCCGTTGCTTGCGCGGCATCTCGTGTCGCTCGGTCATGAGGCGGAGCACGCAGTCGACGTTGGACTGGAGCAGAGTTCGGATCGGGAAATCTGGAAATTCGCCGTCCAGACTTCGAGCACCCTTGTCACGAAGGACGAGGACTTTGTCACCATCCGAGCGTTAGCCGATTCCGGGCCGGCTGTACTCTGGGTCCGGATCGGCAACACAACCAAGCAAGTCCTGTTGGAACGGTTTGCTGCGGCCTGGCCGAAAGTGATCGCGGCGCTGGAACGTGGCGAGACAGTGATCGAGATAGCCTAGACTGCTTCATCCCCCGCGCAGCCTCGCCAGCAGCTTCAGTCCGAGATACCCGTCCGCCGGAACGAGCCCCACCTTCTGCTGGAAGTTGCGCGCGGCCAGCATCGTCATGTTGCCGACGCGGCCGTCCGTGCCGCCGGTGTCGTAGCCGGCCGCCGTGAGGCGCGTCTGCATCTCCTGCACTTCGGCGAGTGTCGGCGCGCGCTCGCTGTTCGGGAACGGCTGCACGAAGGGCCCGGCGCCGAGCACACGGTCGCCGAGGTGCACGATCGCGAGCGTGTAGTTCATCGACGGGTTGTAGGTCTTCACCGCATAGAAATTCGGGCCGAGCAGGAACGCCGGCCCGCCCGCGACCGGCACCCAGAGCTTGGCGGTGAGTTTCGGATTGGGAAACGGCTGTCCGTCCGCGCGTGACACTCCAAGCGCCTGCCATGCCTCGAAGCTGCGCGATATCTCGTCCGAGCCGCGGCCTCCCGCGCGCACCTCGTAGCCCCAGTGCTCGCCGCGCCGGTATTTGCCGCGGTTGACCAGGTAGCGCGCGCTTGACCCAAGCGCGTCGTCGGGCTTGTCGAGCGGATTGACCTTGCCGTCGCCGTCGTAGTCGAGGCCGACATTGAGCCACACCTCGGGCATCCATTGGGTGTGCCCCATGGCGCCGGCCCATGAACCGATCATTTCCTTGGGCGTAGCCCAGCCCTTTTCGACGATGCGCAGCGCATTGATCAATTCGGTTTCCCAGTAGGCGCGGCGGCGCGGCTCGCCCCAGGCGAGCGCCGCAAGCGCCGGAAACACCGGGCGCGAGTGGTTCTGCTTCACCACCGGATCGCCGAACGTGGACTCGATGCCCCACAGGCCGAGGATGACGGCGCGCTCGACGCCGAAATCCTTCTCGATGCGCGCGAGCAGCGGCGCGTAGGTCTTGGCGCGCTCCTGTCCAGTCTGGATGCGCCAGTCGGACACACGGCGATTGAGGTATTGCCAGAGCTGCTGGTTGAACTCGGGCTGGCTGCGGATTTCGGTGAAGACGGTCGTGTCGGGCTTCAGGCCGCCCATCACGCGCGTATAGGTCGCGCCCGAGACACCCTTGGCCAACGCGCGCGGGCGGAAACTCTCGACCCATTGGGGAAACGGCTGCGCGGCGACCTGCCCAAACGCCGGCGCGCCGAGCGCAAGCGAAGCCGCGCTGCCGAGCGCGGTCTTGAGCCAAAATCGGCGGTCGCATTCCATGCGGGCGTCTCTACAGGCGAATCGTGGCGGGGATAGTGCCGCCGTCCCTTCGGATTTGCTATGGTGGCGGCAATCAGCAATGCGGGAGGAATTCATGGACCATATCGCGCGCCGCACGGTAATTGCGGGAGCAGGGGCGGGGCTTGCCGCCAGCCTTGTCGGGGAGGCGAGCGCGCAGTCGCCCGCGAAGCCGGACATCCAGGCGAGCGAATATTGGACGAGCAAGGGCGAAACAAAGCTCTATCTCTATCGCAAGCGCGCAGCGCCGAAAGCGGGCGAGCCGCAGCCAGTCGTGTTCCTGGTGCACGGCTCGTCCAACTCGTCGCGCTCGAGCTATGACCTGAGCGTGCCCGGCAAGGGCGAGTATTCGTTCATGAACGTGCTCGCGGGCTACGGCTTCGACGTCTGGACGATGGATCACGACGGCTACGGCCGCTCAGGCTCCTCCGGCAACAATTCCGACATCGCAAGCGGCGTCGCGGACCTGAAGGCCGCGATCCCGGTCGTCGTGCAGGAGACCGGGCAGCAGAAGCTGCACATGTACGGGACCTCGTCGGGCGCGATCCGCGCCGGCGCTTATGCGCAGGCGGCGCCCGAGCGTGTCGACCGGCTCATCCTCTCGGCGTTCACCTACAAGGGCACCGGCTCGCCCGAAATCGCGCGGCGCAATGCGGTCGCGGACCGCTACCGCAACAATCCGCGACGCAAGCGCGATCTTGCGATGATCCGCTCGATCTTCACCCGCGATGGCCACGCCTCGGCCTACGACATGGCGGTCGCCGACGCGATCGCGGCCGACGAACTGAAATTCGGCGATCAGGTGCCGACCGGGACCTATCTCGACATGGCGGTCAACCTGCCGCTGGTCGATCCCGCGAAGGTGCAATCGCCGGTGCTGATGATCCGCGGCGCGCACGACGGCAACTCGACCAACGAGGATCTGCTCGATTTCTACGCGCAGCTCGCGAACGGTGACCGCCAGTTCGTGATCCTGCCGCACACCGCGCACTCGATCGGCTACAGCAACAATCGGCATCTGCTGTGGTACGCGGTGCGCAATTTCCTCAATGCGCCGGCGGCGGTGGGGGCTAATCCCTAAGGCACACTCACCGGACCGCTGGTGACGACGCGGAGTTTCCAGTTCTCCGCCTGCGTTCCCGAGAGCCCGAGCTTGCCTGCCAGATAATAGAGCCGCTTGGTGTCCTCGCTCTTCGAGGTGCAGAACCGGTCCTGCAGGAAGAACGGCGGCGTCGGCTGGTAATACAGCGTCGCCTGCACGGCGGCCGGCCTGCCGGCGATGTCCGACAGCGGGATGCGGTACACGAGCGAGTCGCGCCCGCCGGTGACGTAGTCGGGATCGTCGCCGACTTCCTCGGGTCCTGATTCCCGCGCCATCAGGTCGTCGGCGCCGAGTGCTTTCGAAATGGCAATGCGCTGGTCCAGATTGAGGAAGCCGGCCGGCAGCAGGCGGTTATCCTTCACCTTGCCGCAGATCGACAGGAAGCTGGTCGTGAGCGGACCTTTGAGCTTCGCGCTCGGACCGCAGGTCTTGTCGGTCGCGTCCGGCGGCGGCGCGGCGACCAGTTCCTGATAGATCTGCACCTGGTCCTGCCGGTTGATCTCCTGGTAGTGCGGCTGATGGACACCGGCGTCTGCGTCGGGGCGCGCCGTACACGTGTCGTTCCACCACAACTCGCCCTTGACCGGTTTCGGGGTCTTCTCGCCGTCGACGAGGACACCGAGCTCATTGGTCCGCCCCGACGCCCACAGCACCTTGTTGTTCACGTCCAGCACGCTGAACTCGATGAAGGCGCGGCGGAAGCCGACACCCGAGGGGAATTTGTGGCCGACCTTGTTGATCACGGTCACCCGCGCGGAGAGCGCCCCGTTCTGGTTGCGCACCTCAGCAACGGTAACGGTCGCGGTCTTGTTCACGGCCTGATCGAGCATCGCGTTCTCGGCCGTCGGGATCGAATCGATGCCGGTTGAGGTGAGCATCGGATCGCTCTTGCGGATGCCGAGAATGTCCGGGAATTGCCACGCCATCTTGAGCAGATACACGTTGAGCCCGACCAGCGTGTGCTTGCCGAAGCCCGAGCGCTCCTGAAGATTGATATCCTCCGGCGGCAGCGTGTGTTCGGCCTGCGGGAAGTTCGAGTATTCCTGGATCGCCGCGATCTTGCTGCGATACGGGTTGCCGTAGGCGTCCTTGTTCGGCATGTGGCAGCCCTGACAGGACTGCGCCTGCGGGCCGGACTCGTAAGGCAGCACGCCGTCGACTGAATCGCCGGTGCGGTAGTCGCTGAACGCCCATTCCGGATAGGTGGTCTGCTCGTAGGCGTGCCCGATCGTCTTGCCGTCTTTCAGAATGGGCACGTGCACGGTGTGGCAGGAGCCGCACATTTCCGGCGTCGTGATGGTCTGGCTGTGCGCGGGATCGATGCCGAGCGCGCGCTTCATCGGTTTTTTCTTCGGCTCCTTGAAGGGACCGTAGAGCTCGTCCGGGGCGCCGACGAGGAAGTTGCCCGTGAAGGTCGAGGCAAAGCCGGTGAGATGAGGATTAATGGTTTGCTGCTGCGCCGGAATGCATTTGTTCTGCGGCTGGTGCTGGTACTTCGCGGTGTCTTCCTTGCCGAGCACCATGTGATGGCAGGAGGCGCACGAGATGCCGTCGCGCGCCAGCGAGCCGTAGTTCGCCAGCGCGCTCACCGGATCGATCGGTGCCTTGGACGGGATGGCGTCGACCATGGTGCGCGAGAACGGCGCGCATTCATTGTCGATCGCATGCTGGCGCTGGCCCATGATGCCGTGACAGCCGAGGCACGTGTTCTCGATGATCGGGACGGACTCTTTCTCTTTGTGGAAGGTGTCTGTCTCGCTCGCGAGCTGCGCGAAGAAGATCGGATCGCGCCCGGCGAGCCCCATCGGCGAGCCGCGCCACGTGCCGTACGGCGAAATGTTGATCAGCTTTCCGTCCGGCCCCGGCTGCGTCATGTCGTATTGCAGGCCGGTGCCGCCCGCGCTGTGGCAGCCGAGGCATTGATCCGAGGTGACGAATTGGCTCGCGGCGGTCGTTTCGCCGGGCTTCGGCCAGACGCTGTCGTAGGTTTCCGGTTTCATCAGCCACGGCGTCGTCTCGGTCTTGTCGGGGGCATATGTGCGCGCGGGCGGCGGGTCGAATGCGCGAAAGGCGTCGAGGAAGGCCTGATTGTAGGGCGGGTCGTTGCCGCCGCTGGCCGCGTCCTTCGCGGCAGCGCTTTGAATGCGCATCTGCAGGCTCTGCCAGGACGGATCGAGAAAGAAATTCTGGCTCAGAAACACCAGCGGCTCGCCCGGCTCGCCCTTGATGTTCTTGAGCGACGCGAAGGTCGAGTTGTCCTTCGCCGACGCGTGGCAATTGGTGCAGTACTGGCCAAAGCCCATGGCCGGATAGGGGCTGGTCTGCTTGGCGGGCCAGTCGACCGCCCAGCCCGAGCCGGCCCAGCCGTACCAGCCCCAGAACCAGCCGTCATGGGAGCCCTTGGAATCGCGCACCATCACGGCGGAGGATTGCGATGTCGCCAGCAGGTAAAGCACGTCGATGCCGGCGCAGGCCGCGGCCGGATACGGATACATCTCCTTGATCATCATCGCGCCGTCCGGCACGGGCGCGACGACGGCAGGCGCCGGCCCGTCCTCCGGGCGGTTCGCCTTGAGCCATTCGTACATCAGCGGCGAGTACCAGATCAGCACCGGCGCGTGCGTGCCGAAACCTTGGCCCGTCCATTTGCCATTGGCGAAAGAGCCGATCCAAGGGCCGGTGTCGCGGATGCGCTTGTCGACCTTCCAGCCGCCGGCCTCGTTGCGGTGGCACATGGCGCCGACATACTCGTTGAACCTGGCTTCGTACTCATTGAGCGGCAGCGCGCTCGGGCGGCGGACGATCGGTTCGAGCGCCTCGCACAGCTTGAGATCCTGCGGCACCTGCTTGGTGCTCTGTTCGTCCGGGCAGGTCGGCGAGGCGTAAGCGATGTTCGCCGTCATTGCGGAAATCATCGCAATCGCGGCAGCAAGACGCGTCCGTCGCCCCATCATCATGTGCTTCCCCGCCCGTGCATCGCATGATGCACTTTCGTGCGAGTCCAGAATAGGCGGCGCGATTCCGCGCCGTCAACCAGAGGGCGAGAGAGACAAAGTGTGTCGCAGGATCAGTTCTTCGCCGCAAAGAACGCGCGCATCGCCGCGTAGGTCTCTTCCGGAGCTTCCTCGGAGAGATAATGGCCGCAGGGGAGCGCCTGCGCATCTCGGATGTCGGTCGCGTAGTTCTTCCAGATGGCCGGTGGATCGTTCTGACGCCCGACCTGGCCCGTCGCACCCCACAGGAGTTGCACCGGGCATGTCACTTTCTTTCCTGCCGCGAAGTCCTCGGTGTCGATCGCGAGATCGACCGTCGCGCAGGCGCGGTAGTCCTCGCACATGCCGCGCACGGTCTCGGGGTTGCGGAAGCAGCGCTTGTATTCCTCCAGCGCCGCCTTGCCGAAAAACGAGAGACCTTGCGCGGTCTTGGCGAGCTTCTTCTCGATAAAGAAGTCCGGGTCCGCGCTCATCAGCCGTTCGGGCATCGGCGCCTTCTGGATCATGAAGAACCAGTGATAGGCGCCGGTCGCCCACGCCTGCGTGACGTTGTTGAACAGGTGATGCTGCGGGATGATGTCCTGGATCGAGGCGCGGATCACCGTCTCGGGATGGTCGAGGCACATCCGGTGCGTGACGCGCGCGCCGCGGTCATGACCCGCAACGAAGAATTTGTCGAAGCCAAGCGAGGCCATCACCTCGACATTGTCCTGCGCCATCGCGCGGAACGAATAGTTCGTGTGGTCCGGCTGGCTCGGCGGCTTTTCCGAATCGCCGTAACCGCGCAGGTCCGTCGCCACCACGGTGAATTCTTGCGCGAGGCGCGGCGCGAACTTGTGCCACGACAGATGCGTGAACGGATTGCCGTGCAGCAGCAGGAGCGGCGGCCCCGAGCCGCCGTGCACGGTCACGATGCGCGCGCCGGAGGTTTTGATTTCGGTGCGGGTGAAGCCATCCATCATTGAGTTGTCCTCAAGGCGCTTTCGAAGAAATACCGGGCGATGACCAACCTATCGAGCGGCCTTAAATAACACGCGGAATGCACTTTCCTGACGCAACTTTCGGTGCTATATTCTGCAAATGCGCCCAACCGCAATGCTCGCAGGATTGATCGCGTGCGCGATGTTATCGGTCGTGCCGATACAAGAGATCGTCGCGCAACAGCATGGAGTCAGAGCTCCGAGTGGTGTTGGCTCGGGAATCGGATCGCATATCGGTTCCGGCATTGGCTCGGGTATCGGTTCTGGGATTGGGCCGGGAATCGGTTCTGGGATTGGGTCGGGAATCGGTTCGGGAATTGGCTCCGGTATCGGCTCGGGAGTTGGCTCCACCCCCGGCGGCAGCACTCCGGGAACGCCATCTTCCGGCAGCTCGAGCTCTCAGCGGGACCGGTCGGCCGAGCGCCGGCAACGCGCAAACGAAATCGCGCGTCGTCATTTGTATTCGGCAATCCGCGAGGTGCCGATCGTCGTAAAGATGCAGAACGTGGCACCGTATTAATTAGCGCGGGGCGGACGGCGTGGCTGCAAGGCGTGAAGCCGCAATCGCGGGCCGAATGACCCTCGGGGCGTTCGGCGTGGCGCTTTTTGTCGGCTTGGGCAGCTGCGCGCTTCATGCCCAGACCGCGCCCCGTGTGATCCCGACCCCTACAGCCGACGAGCCGATTCCGCTGAGCCGGCTCCTTCTGGACGCGGCGAACAATCGGACTCTGGCAGCGAGCGGCAAGGCCCTCGAAACGTTCGAAAGCATGACGCTTGAAGGACTCAAGGCGACCGGGCCGGCGGGCGCCGCCGCGGTCGTCGCCTACAAGGTAGCAGATCTTGGCCGCGCTCTCGGCGTCGCGGCGGTGGACCGCGAAGACCGCACGATCGGCGCCGAGCTCGTTGTGATCAGCTCCGACGCGGCGCTGCTCAAGCGCCTGCAAATCGAGGGACGTAGCCTCAACACCGACCCGCAGGCCATTGCCGCCAAGGAACGTCTCACGCGCATCATGCTTGGGCGCGACATCGGCACTCAGGGCTCGCTGTCGTATCTTGGCAACGTGATCGTGAAGAATTTCGACTATGCGGTGGAACAGGTCGCGATCGACAAGGCGATCCGCTTCGGGGTGAAGCAGTTGTTCAAGATCGACCGCGTGTCGCGCTTCATCAATGAGCACGTCTTTCCGTTCGGCAATGAGGTCCGTTTTGCGCTTGGAAACCGCAGCGAACTGCGGCCGCTGCTGACCTATTTCGGCTGGCGCAAATTCGGAGAGCGCGCCGATCTAGCGAAGAAATATGTCGACAAAATTACCTCGGCGGTGCTGGCGCGGCTGGTCAAGGACGCGTTCAAGCAAGCTATCCACAGCGCGGCCGACGATGCGTTGAACAGGCTCGCCGACGAGGTGTTGCGCGATCATCCATCCCGGCTGGTGGTGCGTCAACGCGTCCGCCTGCAGGTCGTCCGGATCGAAGATCTCGCGCCTGCTGCGTTTGCCTTGCCGGTCGCGGCCGCCGCGCTTCCGATGGCGCAGCCGGTCGCCGCCATCCCGCTGGAGTCCGCCCGGGATCCAGTCGCGCGAACGATCTATCACGAGGATTCCTACATCCGGCCGACGCGCGATAGTTCTCCCGCTCAGCAGCAAGCCGAGCCGCAGCGCGCTCCGCCGCCGGAGCCGCCGCGTCCCTCGAAATTTCATCATGAGCTGATGTGCCAGGGGGCCGGTAACAAGGCAGGCTGCAATTCAAATTGGGACGGTAATCGCGGCGGCACGCTGCACAGCCGATAGGGGACTTGATCTCGTGACGGTACGCCGCTTTCTGTTATTCGCGCTGTTCGCGGTCGCAGGCTACGTCGCCATCTCGGTCGGATATTTCGCGGTCACGCAGCGTGAGGCTTATGCGATCGCGCGCATTCGCGGCCTTGAGATCGATCACCTTTTGGGGCCTGCCGATATCAATGAGGCGGGGAACTTCGGCGAGGATTTCGACGTCACGGCCAACTCGCATGTGATTCTGCGGTTCGCTGACCGGCTTTATCAGGCCGGCGCCACCGAACCCGTCGCACCCCTCGCGATCAAGGGGGCCATGCCACACAGTATCGCGATCGACAGTTCCGACACGTTGCTCGCGGTGGCAGCCGGCTACTTCGGCGTGCTTAACGCGGACGGTGAGGTCGTGCAGGGCGTCCCGCTGCCGTACGACGATGCAAGGCTCGCGCGGTCGGTCGACGGCAGCGCGGTCTATCTCTTCGGCGGCAAGGACCGAAACTATCGTTTGTACCGGTTCTTGGAGCAGGGGCGGTTCCAGGTCCTGCTGGAATCCGACGTCCCGATCCGGGCCGTCACCGACACGCGAAGTGCAATCTATCTTGCAACCGATTCCTATATCGCGCGCCTTGATACGCCGGCGCCGCGTCTGATGTTCCGCGCGCCGAACGAAGCCGGCTGGGGACGCATCGTTTCGCTCGCGGCGAGCGACGACGATCTTCTGTTCTTTTCCACGGAGAAGCGGGTCTATGCCTGGCATCGCGGTGTCGCGTTGTCGATCATCAACGATAGTGGCGGAGCGTTGCGCGTCCGGGGCGACAAGCTGTTCGTGCTCGATCACAAGCGCCAGTTGCTGTACGCCGCGCACCCCGCCTCGCGTGCATTGTTTCCCGGAGCCGGCCCATGAGCGAGGGGGCGCGCAATTTTCTCGTATGGCTGGTTCTCGGCACGGCGGCGTACGCCGCCTACAGTTACTATTCGCGCCCAACCGACATTGGGGATGCGATACGGCAGAAGCAGGTCGATCTCACGATCAGCGCGAGCGACGCCAACAATGCCACGTTCACGATATCCCGCCCGAGCGGTGCCTCCGGTGGCCTTACGGTATCGATTCCGGTGGGAACGCTCATCCGAAACGCGGATCGAGGCAGTCAGCGGTTGATGACCGCAAGGCCGGCCGTCGTCTCGTTTTCCGGCGCAACGACTACGATGAAGACCACGGTCGAAACCTATTGCGTCGACCAGTTTGCGCTGACCCCGACGCTGAACTCCAAGCTCTCGCTAGTCACCGTCGTGGACGGCGGAACCTACACGGAAGAGACCGAGCCAATCCGCCAGCTCGCGATCTGCATGGCGAAGAGTTACCACTACCACAAGGCGAGCCAGTTTGCGTTGTGGCTCGTATCGGGAAAGTTGCTCGACAAATCCTATTCGGCAGTGCGTGAGGAACTGAGCAGCAACTATCGCCGGCTAATCGCGGAGCAACTGCAGCAAAAGGTCGGCGAGGTGCGCCAGCGTCTGCGTGCATCGGTGCCTGACATCTCGGAAGGCGAGATCGACGTTGCGATCGCCAACTACCAGCGCACCGAGCAGGCCGGTGACATCGAAAGTGAAGTCAGCCGCCGTGTCGCCGACGATCTCACGGGATTCGTATCGTCGACCAAGAGCATCCTGGACGGTTGCGGCTATCGCAGCGCGGACTCGCTGTTTTTCCGCACCGCATCCTGACCGGGCGTCAATCCACCGTCGCGCCGCTCTCCTTGATCGCCTTGCCCCATTTCTCGATCTCGTCTTTCACGAACTGGCCGAGATAGGCCGGCGTCATGCGGTCCTCGGTGACGATCGTCACGCCGAGCGGTTCGAGCTTCTCGCGAACCTGCGGCGACTTCATCGCCTCGACCGCGGCCGCGTTGAGCTTCTTGGCGACCGGTTCGGGCGTGCCGTTCGGCAGGAAGATCGCGTTCCACGTATAGGCGTCGACGTTGACGCCGCCTTCGCGCGCGGTCGGCAAGTCCGGCAGGTTCTTGATCCGCTGCGGCGCAAGCGCCGCGATCGCCTTCACGGCGCCGCCCTGGATCTGCGGGAACGCGGTCGAAACGATCTCGGTCATGTAGTCGACGCGGCCGCCCTGCAGATCCTGCATTGCGGGCGCGCTGCCGCGATAGGGCACGTGCGTGATGTTGACGCCGATCGACGAGTTGAGCAGCACGGTGCCGAGATGCACCGCCGCGCCGACGCCGGAGGAGGCGAACGACATCTTGTCCTGGTTTGCCTTCGCGTACGCGACGAATTCCTTGATGTTGTTGACGGCCAGGTCCTTGCGCACGATCAACACCAGCGGCACTTCGCCGAGCAGCGCGACCGGCTGGAAGTCCTTGCCGGCGTCATAGAGCGGCTTCTTGGAGAGGTTCTGCACCTGCGCCTGCGTGCCGACGGTGCCGAGCAGCATCATGTAGCCGTCCGGCGGCGCCATCTTCACGCGGTTCGCGCCGGTCATGCCGCCGGCTCCGGTGGCGTTTTCGATGACGATCTGCTGGCCGAGGAGTTCGCTCATGCGCGCCGCGACGACGCGGCCGAGCACGTCGGTCGGCCCGCCGGCCGCGAACGGGATCACCATGGTGATTGGGCGGGTGGGGTAATCTTGCGCGGCCGCGGGGCCGAGTAGAAAGACCAATGCGGCGAACGCGGGGGTTACCATCCTGGGCATCGTCATCCTCCGGGAGAATTTTGAGAGTTGCCCCTGCTTATCGGGCCTGCGCGTGCGGTCAAGCGGCATTGCAGGCGATATGGTCGCAGCGTATGACGCCGATGCAGGAATGAAGGGCGTTTCATGAGCGACTTGCGGATCGGAATTGCCGGCCTCGGCACCATCGGGCGGACGCTGGCGCGGCGGCTCGCCGACGGCGTGCCGGGGTTGACGCTGAGTTGTGCCGCGGCCCGCGACGAGGAAACGGCGCGCGGCTGGCTCGACGAGGAGGGCATCGAGGCGCCGATCGTCGCGCTGGAGGAATTTCCCGAGCATGCCGACCTCACGGTCGAGTGCGCGCCGGCCAGGATCATCGAGCAAGTCTGCCGCCCGATGCTGACCGCCGGCAAACAGGTGATGGTGCTCTCCTGCGGTGCGCTGCTGCTGCGCCCCGAACTGCTCGAGCTGGCGAAAGTGCATGGCGGGCGCATCATCGTGCCGACCGGCGGTCTCCTGGGGCTCGATGCGGTCGCGGCGGCAGCCGAGGGCACGATCCATTCGGTGCGCATGACGACGCGCAAGCCGCCGAACGGGTTAGCGGGCGCGCCTCATCTCGTGAACAACAACATTTCGGTCGAGGGCCTGAATGAGGCGAAGCTGGTGTTCAGCGGCACCGCGCGCGATGCTGCCGCCGGATTTCCCGCCAACGTCAATGTGGTGGCGGCGCTCGCGCTTGCCGGCATCGGGCCGGACCGCACGATGATCGACATCTGGGCGGACCCGACCAAGACGCGCAATTGCCACGTCATCGAGGTCGACGCGGACTCAGCATCATTCACGCTCTCGATCGAAAACGTGCCTTCGGAGAACCCGAAGACCGGGAAAATCGTCGCGCTGTCGATCATTGCCACGTTGCGCAAGCTTACGGCGCCGCTGCGCGTCGGGACCTGAGTTCCATTTAAGGGAACTTTCGGGTTCCACTCCCGTTATTGCGGCATGGCAATGCCGGAACGCTCCATGAGCGGCATCATGGAATACGTGTCGCGCGGCGTGTTCGGGATCGCCAGCGTGGTCCTGATGCTGATCGCGCTTGCGCTCAGCGTATACAGCGCCGGGCTGATCTTGCTCGCGCTGCGCTCGCCGTGGGCGGAAGCCGGCCCCGGCCTCCTGGAATCGATCGGCTACGTCGTGATCGCGATGGCGGTGTTCGACGTCGCCAAGTATTTTGTCGAGGAGGAAGTCATCCGCGGGCGCGAGATGCGCCTTGCCTCCGAGGCGCGCCGCAGCCTGACCAAGTTTGTCTCGACCATCGCGATTGCGGTGTTCATCGAAGGGCTCGTGCTGGTGTTCCGCCAGAGCGGCCAGGACATCGCGATGATCCTCTACCCGGCCGCCATCCTGTTGATGGGAATCGTGATCATCCTCGGCCTCGGGCTCTATCAACGGCTCAGCGCGGACGTCGAGGGGCAGGTCGACGCCAAGGACCGCGCGCAGGACAAGCAGGACAAGGCCGAGGGCAAGCAGAAGAAATAAGACAACCTTGGCGCGGCGCCGATCGCGCCGCATAGTTGCCGTGCGCTCCTCATTTTGATTCGCGAGGCACGGAAATGACGGCCGCGGAAAATCTTGCAATCGATCTGGCCGACGACGAAGAGCGCTGCCTGGTGCACGCGCGCACCGCCGCCCGGCAGGCCGTCATGAAGGGGATGGATCGCGAAACGCTGGCGGACGCCTTCATGCTCGAAGCGGTCAAGCTGACGTTCGGTGTCGAAGAGGCGCAAGCCGCGCGCCTCGCACAGCAATGGAAAGAGCAGACCTTCCGCCTGCTCGATGCGGACTATGTCGCGCATGCGGCGGATGGCCGGCCGAAGGTGGTGCGCCTGCTGCGGCCGGTGAGCCGCGAGCGGCTGATGAACAGCAGCGCGTGGGTGAGGGCGGGCTGACGGGGTTGCTGGCGCGCCTTACGGGACTCGAACCCGTGTTACCGCCGTGAAAGAGAGGTTAGAGTGGACATTGGCGTCCGCACAAGATACTAGTAACTCAAGAAACATCGACGTAATGTGCACCTCTGTGCACTGTCGTCCACCGCAGTTCCCCCCCCCGTATATTGGACTCCTATTGGACTCGCGCCGATGCCACGCAAGGTCAGAGACTCGAATCTTGAAACGCGCACGGCACGCGCGCGGCTCAAGAATGCGGTGAAGCCGTATTTCCGGCTCATAGAGCCAGGACTGCATCTCGGATACCGAAAGCTCACCAGCGGCCCCGGCACATGGATTGCGCGGCGGTATGGGGGGCACGGGAAGTACAGGGTCGAGAATCTGAAAACGCCAGACGGACGGCTCGTGTTCGCCGATGATTTCTCCGACGCGGATGGTGATCGCGTTCTCACATTCGGACAGGCCCAGGAAGCGATCAAAGCCACTCGCCCAAGCGCCGCTGGCGTCATACCGACCGTCGCGGATGTATTGGATGAGTATCTCCGGTTTCTTGAGGGTGATGGTCGCTCTGCGTCAGCAATCGCTGATGCACGAAACCGGGCAGAGGTCTTCATTCGTCCCAAGCTTGGTGCAATCGAGATTCCGGCCCTCACGACCAAGGAACTGCGAAAGTGGCGTGACGATCTAGCGCGGTCCGCGCCGCGCGTCCGTACTCGACCGGGCGAGAAACAGAAGTATCGCGAGGTCACGGGTGAGGACGACCGCCGCGCGCGGCAGGCGTCCGCGAACCGCACATGGACCGTGCTTCGCGCTGCGCTGAATCTCGCCTACCGGGAAGACGAAGGAATACTGTCTGACAAGGCTTGGCGCGCCGTGAAGCCCTTCCGAGGCGTCGACAGGGCGCGACAGAGGTACCTCAGCATTGAGGAATCGAAGCGACTGATCAATGCGTCCGACCCCACGTTACGATCGCTAGTCCAAGCCGCCCTAGTAACGGGTGCTCGGTACGGGCAACTTGCACAGCTGCGGGTGTCGGATTTCGACCCCGATGCCGGCATGATCGGTACAAAAACGCGCAAGGGCGATGGGTCGTACCGGTACTATGGCATCGTGCTTAGCGAAGAGGG
The DNA here is from genome assembly GCA_034669145.1 of Hyphomicrobiales bacterium. GTDB lineage: Bacteria > Pseudomonadota > Alphaproteobacteria > Rhizobiales > Xanthobacteraceae > PALSA-894. The sequence goes on along the minus strand of JAXDNY010000267.1, from coordinate 7,174 downwards.
TGTTCAATTCTTCCGCGCTCTGACGGCCGGACGGCCGCACGACGCGTTGGTAATGCCCGGGCCGACTGGCCTTTCAGGCGGGGACGGCCGCACACGAACGACGCAGGAATGGTCGAAGAATGATCAGGTCCGTCCTTTGGAACTCGCTTGCGAGCGAGCTCGGATAACGCCCGGCGTTGGAATGAACACGCTTCGACACACTTGGGCATCACACTCCGTGATGCGAGGCGTGCCACTGATGATCGTGGCAAAAAACATGGGACACACTGATACGCGAATGGTCGAAAAGCACTATGGCCACCTCGCGCCGTCGTACATTGCCGACGCGATCCGTGCGGGGGCCCCCCGGTTCGACATACACCCGAACAACGTTACCGCGCTGGCGTAGCGGCAGCCCCGACAGCTTTTCCTTATCTTGGGTCACAGAATTGCAAGCTGCAGTCATCTCCTGTTGACTTCGGCAGGAATCAGTCATTGCCCGAGTCTCTGACTAGTCATGGAGTTCCGCGTGAACACAAATGCACCACTTGCGGCGGTCCTGCCGTCGCTGTCGATCGCGCAGTTCTGCGCAGCCGAGAACCTTTCCCGCTCGTTTTTCTACAAGCTCAAAAAGCAGGGGAGGGCGCCGCTAATGATGGAAAACGGAAGGCGCAAGACCATCTCCCCTGCCGCACGTGAAGCATGGCATCGCGCACGCGAATCTGAGGCGGCCGCGTGAGCAATGGAAGTAAAAAACGAAACGGCCCGCGCTGACGATGCGGACCGCCTCAGGTGTTGATCCGATTGGAAGTCTGATCGACGCCCCTTTTCAGCATCAATCGCAAAAATTCCACAACGGCGTGTGCGTTTTCATCACGCGCGCACGCACATCGACGTCGCGAGTGCTTCCACCGGAGAGCGGGCGTGACCGGCAAGACGAGAAACTTCGGACCGCTCGATAAGTGCCTAATGGCCCAGGCCCTGCTCACCGAGTACCGGGTGCGCGCCGAGCTCGGCGTCGGTCTACGTCTGCTCGACCACGCAAACGGAAAAACTGGCCGATGTGATCCAGCATACAGCGAAATCGCCCACGCGCTCGGCTACGACCGACAAACCGTGATCCGGGCAGCGCAGCAACTTGAGAAGGACGGCTCCATCACTATCAAGAGAAAAACTCAATCAGCTAGGGGCATGTGTCGAACGATTTCACCTTCAACTGGATCGAGCCGCGGCAAAGTCGGTCGAAGGTGCGAACCCTGATGACGAGAAAGTCACTAGCACCCTAGCGACCTGCAAATCACCGGATGGTGACATCAAGGTCACCCGGCCTGGTGACCGACAGACTCGCCCCCTTGGTGACGCCCAAGTCACCTCCAAGAAGAGAAACTATGAAAAGAGAAACTATGAAGAGAGAAACTATGAAGAGAGAAACAATCAACTGGAACTGTCACTGGTTGACGCTCGCGCTTCCACCAAGCCGCGCGCTCCTACTATCGCTGCGAAGGAAGATAACGAGTGGAGTCCATCGCAAGCACCTTCAACAGACGAAACAGTATCGCGGCAGATCGGCCGGGCGACAATGCCTATGCTTGCGTTCGACCTTCCGGCTCGGCGCCGATCACGGCAGGATATTTCTTGCCCCGCCTGCGCGCGACCCAGAGATACCGGCTCGGCGACAATCATGGCGTCTACCGGCTGTGCGAGTCGATCGGGGCAAATCAACCCACCACGACCGGCGTCGATGCGGAGCGGGTGCATCGGACCGTGGCGGCAGCGATCGAATTCATCAACTACAAGCGCAGCCGCGGCGGCAAGCCGACGCAATTGTTCGTCGATGAGGAAGTCCTGCGGAGCGGCCTCGTCTCGATCGACGGCGACGGCATCTACCGGTTGGCAAGTCTGCGCGACTTCGAGTCCCTGACGCGGTTCGCAGCTGCGGCGCAGTGACCGGGGCCGCGCGGCGTCGATCACTCAGAAGAGGTTGCGGCCCGCGGCCGGTCCGGCCATTCGAGCTATCCCGAAAGCTGCCTTGCCTATTGCGTATCGATTTCCTGGCCGGCCTGCCGACGTTCGAACGCCTCCGCTTCGGCCTTCTGCACCCTGCGATGCTCCGCAAGCGTCGCTCGCACCTGGGCTATGTCGATCTCGAAATCGATTGGGCCCTTGATGCGTTTCGGCAGGTCGTCGCTCGACACGCCGATCAGGTGTCCGGCCGCGATCAGATCATTCAACCGCTTGCGCGACAGGCCGAGCTTCTTGGCGAACATGCTTGCAAGGCGGATTGGCAGCAAGAACTCGAATGTCAGATGAATGTGCGCGCGTCCCGTCTCGTCCAATTCGTCCAGTTCGGCGCCCTCCACCACAAAGTCCGGCGGGTCGCCGAGTTCAGCCCGGTTGTGCGCAAGCAGCTTGTAGTCGAATGTCCGCCGGCGAGCCTCGCCCTCGTCGTTCTGGAGAAAGAGATCGTACAGATCCGGATCGATCTGCCGACGGTTCGTGCGCGCGATCACATCGACGTTCCAAGTATAATCGCAGCGCTCGCACTTGTAGATGTGCCAAACGTCAATCAATTTCTTGTGAGCATTGACCCGGAACGCGCCGCTCGAAACGAAACTGCGCTTGGTCTCGCAACCCGGGCACCGTCTGACGATCTTCTGGCCTTCGATCGGGCGAACCGTCCATTCGACGCGCCGAACCGGGTTTGTCTGCATAACGTTCGAAATTACGGTATGGTAGGGGGCTTTTCAAGTGACGCGCGAATGACTTCGCCCCCGGAAGCCTGATTTGCAGCGTGATGGTTTCGCGGTTGCGACCGCGCACCGGCGAGAGGCGATCGCGGGGGGCGGCGCCGCAGCAGCCGCTTGGCAGTTCCCACCGCAGGGGCTGATCGAACCGCTGGACGTCATGCTCAGTGATGCGAGCGAGCCGGCGAGCTTGCAGGGATTTCCGTCGCTAACTTTCACGAGGTGTACGGGAGTTCGACATCATAGGTGCATAGGACCCCAAAGTTCTTGCACCACGCTGTTACCGCCGGGTCATAAGCGAGAACAACGCCCAAGATCGCTCTGACTGCGGCCGCCGCCGTGATGGTTTTTGATTGATCGCGTGACCGGACCATCAGTCGACGATGGTTTGTCAGGGTCTGTGGCATGCTAGCTCACTCGCGAGTGAAAATTGAGGGATAGAGTATCGTCGGTCGTATTCAGTCACGTCGAATGTTATAGCTCGAGCTCGCTTGGCAGGGCCGCAAAGTCGGACCCCTCTTGTGCGGTCAATAGCCCGCTCTCCTAGCTTCGTAAGGCCACCACTCCAGCCCAGCCCCAGGGCCGCCCCAAGCAATTCCCGGCAACCGGCGGGGGACAACAGCCGCTGTGGGGTAGGCTATGTCGCGTTGCGGGGTAGGGGGCCTAATTTCCCAAGAAACGATGGGGCGGCGCACCGCTTGGGTCCTCATTCGCAGAAAATCGTTGGCGACCCGGAATCCTGGGCCGCCCCATTTATTTTACTTCCCTGCGATTTTTAGAATCGACCTAACGATGCTGAGCGATATTGGACTCATTTTGGACTCAGACGGGGCTCTCGGTGATAAGCCATTGATTTTGCTGGCGCGCCCTACGGGACTCGAACCCGTGTTACCGCCGTGAAAGGGCGGTGTCCTGGACCGCTAGACGAAGGGCGCGGACGCGGACCGAGCCGCGAGCCGCCGATATAAAGGGGTTGGTGGGCAGGGGCAACCCGCCTTCGCTGAAGCTTCGGCGGGCGGGCCCGCCTTGTTGGTTCTCATGGTGAGGAGCGGCGCTTTGGGCCATCCTTCGAGACGCCCGGCTTCGCCGGGCCCTCAGGATGAGGTCGGTGTTTGGTGCAGCAAATTCAGTCCTCATCCAGAGGAGCGTCGCGAAGCGACGCGTCTCGAAGGATGGCAACACACTCCGCAGTCTCGCAGGGACGATGCGGGACAAGCTCACCAATGCCCGGTGTTCGGCATCGAGGCCCACGGCTCCTTCGGCGGCAGCGGCTGCCCCTTCTGCAAGATCTCGATCGAATGCTTGTCGGGCGAGCGCACGAACGCCATGTTGCCGTCGCGCGGCGGCCGGTTGATGGTGACGCCGCCCTTCATCAGCTTCTCGCAGGTCGCGTAGATGTCGTCGACCTCGTAGGCGAGGTGGCCGAAATAGCGCGCCTCACCATAGTCCTCGGTGTTCCAGTTGTAGGTAAGCTCGACCATCGGCTGGTCGCGGCCGGTCTTCTTCTTGCTCTCCTCGACCAGCGCCTCGTCCTCCGGCGCATAGAGGAACACCAGCGTGTACCTGTTCTTGTCGTCCACCCGCCGGCGCGCCTCTTTCAGGCCCAGCAGGTCCACATAAAAATGGAGCGCGTCGTCGAGATTGCGCACGCGCAGCATGGTGTGCAGATACTTCATGGTTGACCCCGTTTTCGTAAGGCCGCCTCAAGCGGGTGGACCGTCCGGACCAGAATACATGATCGCGCCCGATGTGAAGACCGCCATTGCCCGCCTGCGCGAGCTTGTCGATGACGCCGACGTCATCGTGCCGTTCACCGGCGCCGGCATCTCGACCGAATGCGGCATCCCGGATTTCCGTTCCCCCGGCGGCATCTGGACCAAGATGCGCCCGATCGACTTTTCCGATTTTCTCGCCAGCCAGGAGGCGCGCGATGAATCCTGGCGGCGGCGCTTCGCCATGGAAAGTGAGTTTGGCGGCGCTAAGCCCGGTCGCGGGCATCAGGCGCTGGCCTCGCTCTACCGCGCGGGCAAGTCGCCCGGCGTGGTGACTCAAAACATTGACAACCTGCACCAAGCCTCTGGCATTTCTCCCGAACACGTTGTCGAGCTGCACGGCAACACGACCTACGCGACTTGCCTCGACTGCGCCACGCGCTACGAGTTGGCCTGGGTGAAGCAGCGGTTCGATGCGGGAGGCGGCCGCGCGCCGTCCTGCCCGGCGTGCGATGGGCATATCAAGACCGCGACCGTTTCGTTCGGCCAGTCGATGCCCGAGGAGGCGATGCGGCGGGCCGAGGAGCTGACCCGCTCGGCCGACCTGTTCATCGCCATCGGCTCCTCGCTGGTGGTCTGGCCGGCGGCCGGCTTTCCCCTGATGGCCAAGCGCAACTGCGCGCGTCTGGTGATCGTCAACCGCGATCCGACCGAGTTCGACGACTTCGCCGACCTCGTTGCGCGTCAGGATATCGGTTCGGTGCTCGAACCTTTCATTGCGCGGTGAGTTGAGAATCCTCAAGCGCCACGGGACTTTCCACCATACTGTGCACAGTTAGCCACAGGCGCGTGGCATTCTCGCAATTAGCCCTTTGCGCGTGCTGCCGCGATGTTATGTTCGATGAAGCAGTGATTCTTAAATTGTAAGCGCCCGAAAGAGGCGCCGAACTCAGCGGCGGCGTACGGCGTCATGTCGTCGGACGATTTGGGGCCAAAGTTACCGGGGACTGGCTATACCCTTCCCGAGTTCGTCGGCGATCTCGCCGACGAGACGGCGAGCGTGATCGAGCTTAGCGGCGCGATCAAATGGTTCGACGTGTCGAAGGGCTACGGCTTTATCATTCCCGACAACGGTTTGCCGGACGTGCTGCTGCACGTCACGTGCTTGCGCCGCGACGGCTATCAGACCGCCTATGAGGGCGCGCGCGTCGTGTGCGAGGTGTTGCAGCGGCCGAAGGGCCTGCAGGCCTTCCGCATCCTCTCGATGGACGAGTCGACCGCGATCCAGCCGACCGAACTGCCGCCGGCGCGCACCCATGTTCAGGTGACGCCGACCTCAGGGCTCGAACGCGCGCAGGTGAAATGGTTCAACCGGCTGCGCGGCTTCGGCTTCCTGACGCGCGGCGACGGCACGCCGGACATCTTCGTGCACATGGAGACGTTGCGCCGTTACGGCCTGACCGAGCTGCGCCCGGGGCAGACCGTGCTGGTTCGCTTTGGTCCCGGCCCGAAGGGCATGATGGCGGCGGAAGTCCGCCCCGACGGCCCGCCGGCGCACTAACCGTCTGGCAATCCTTCTGTTTCACTCTGTACGGGCGCGGCTTGCTGGCCCTTGGCGAAGCGTGTATCGATCCCGTGGATTGATGGTCGCGCAAACCGGGGCATAGCGCAGCCTGGTAGCGCGGAAGTTTTGGGTACTTCAGGTCGCAGGTTCGAATCCTGCTGCCCCGACCAGCGCGGCGTCAGTCAAATCAGGGTTTTGAGCAACCATGGCAGCACGCATCTACAAGCCGGCGAAGACCGCGATGCAGTCCGGCACCGCCAAGACCAAGGAGTGGGTGCTCGACTACGAGCCCGAGCAGCCGCGCGCGGTCGAGCCGCTGATGGGCTGGACCTCCTCGGGCGACATGCGCAGCCAGGTGAAGCTGCGCTTCGAGACCAAGGAAGAGGCGGTGGCCTATTGCGAGCGCCACGGCATTCCCTATCAGGTCGCCGAACCCAAGCCCGTAGGGCACAGAACGATGTCGTATGCGGACAACTTCGCGTTCAACCGGCGCGGCGCCTGGACTCACTGAAATCGTAGCGGCGCTGACGGGCACTAATGCGGCTTGTGCGGACGTTCGGCGTCGTCGGGCTTATCGAGGAACGTCAAGCCGATCGTTGTCAGGCACTCAGCGATCAGGATCGCCTGCTCGTGCTGGGGCGCCGAGAGAATAAATTCGGCCAAGGCCTGCGCAATCATGGAAGCCAACTCAGCCATGTCGACCGGCTGCTGCCTTTTTTTGATGTGCTCTGCTATCAGCTCGCCAATATCGCAATGCAGGCAGTCGGACATCGCCGTTACTCCACAAATTGAGCGGCTTGCGCACTGTACCGCGGCTACTGGAGCGAAGCGCAAGAGCATTCGGGTTCCCCCAATCAGCCAGGACTGCCAATTGGCGGTCTGCAGCGCGGCTGAGTGAAACGTCAATTAATCTGTGCTAGGTGGGCGGGCGCATGACCCCGTAGCTCAGCTGGATAGAGCATTAGCCTTCTAAGCTAAGGGTCGCTGGTTCGAATCCAGCCGGGGTCGCCATCTCCACCTGGGTCCGTTCCGGACACATGGGTTACGTTTCATACCGGAGACATGGGTAACACTTTTGGACCGAAGGGATTGCCGATCGGTTCGAGTCTGCATGTCTCGTCATCGAAGTAGCCCAGATCATACTCCATGAAGGTGACGAGCCAAATCCGGTCGCT